>CAYODX010000014.1:0-72998 GCA_964402795.1 uncultured Terricaulis sp.
GAGCGGGCAGGGGGAATCGAACCCCCGACATTCAGCTTGGGAAGCTGACGTTCTACCTCTGAACTATGCCCGCGAAGCTAACGCGATCTAGCAGCGCGCCGCTAGTAGAGGCAAGAGCCGCACGGCTAGGGCATGCGCCACAGCACCTCGCCTTGGCTGGCAATCGCAACGCCACGCTGCCCGATGGGCTCGACGGCGCCATCGGTCAGAAAGCGCAGCGTAATGGCGTCGTCGCCAGCCACTTTCGCCAGAAATCGTGCGCCCTGCGGCGTCCGGGCGATGATCGCGCCAAAGCGCGGCGTCCCGTCACGCTCATAGAGCACCGTATAGGTTTCAATCGTGGCTGGCCCGTCATGTGCATCAAGCAGGTGCGGGGCTGCGCTCCGCGACGCATCCGCCTCGGCTTGAAAATTGAAGTGTTTCGCGATGCGCATCGCGCGCGCCGGGTCGCGACTCAAGATGATTGTGTGGTTCTGGGTAGCGAAGCCGCCATTGGCGAAAAGCAGGCCATGATGGCCGCCAGCGCGCAGGCTCTCCGTCATGCAGGCCACCGCATGGCTCATGTAATTGCCGATCGGTCCGCCGCCGAAGGTGAGACCGCCGACCACGCTGATCGGCCTGTCCAGACGCCAGCCGATTGCACGCCGGGCCATCTTCGGCACACACGGAAAGCACGAATAGAGTTCGACGCAATCCAGATCTTCGGCAGACATCTCGTTCAGTTCCAGTGTCCGCCGTAGCGAAATCTCCATGCTGGCGGAGCGGTCGAAGCGATCGCGTTTCAACACCTCGTGCGGTTCGTCGGCTGCGGCGCCGTAACCTACATAGACGAGTTTATGTTCGGGAAGGCCCGCGGCGCGTGCAGAGCCGGCGCTCGTAACGATGAACGCCGCACCCTGGTTGACTGAGGCGTTCGCCACCATGAGCTTGGAGTATGGGAAGGCGATCGGTCTGTTATTCTCGTTGGTGGCTAGGATGTCGCCGGGCGTGAGCGCTTTCCGCAGCCACGCGTGCGCGTTACCGGCGGCGACCTTCGACATGGCGGACCACAGCTGCGCGCTTTCGTTCTGCGCCTCGCACAGGCTCTGCCCCCAGGCGGCGCGCGTGGCGTTCTCGTACAGCGGGTAGATGTCCACCGGCGCCGACAGACCATACCGTTGGCGCGCTGAGGGGCGACTGCGTTCACTCGCTGTGCGCACGGCGTCCTGACCAGGACCTGACTGCTGCGCTGCCGCCCGCTGCGCGGCTGTGCGTAGAGCCTCGCCGCCGGCGACGAGAGCGACATCGATCTCACCGGCCACAATGCGGTTGGCCGCTTCATTGAGAAAGAGAATTGGGCTAGCGCCGCTCGGGTACCAACTCTGTGTACACAGAGCCGGCGCAACGCCAAGCCTGGCGGCAAGCGCGCGTGCTGTGTCGCCGAGCGCCGGAAAGGACAGTTGGGCGACCGTTGCGAGCGAGGACAGGCGCGCCAGCCAGCCTCCGCCGGCGTCAGCATCGGCGAGACGCGCCGCTTGCTCCATCAATTGCAGCGAGTCGAGGCCTGCATTCGGATCGGTTGGCCGATCGTTGATCTGGCCGACGCCCACGACTACAGGCGCGCGTTCGTTCTTCATGTTCCGCAGCTCCTGGCGCCGAGGGTGGATGGACACGCTGTCGCGCGCAAGCGGCATGGAGTTCCGCAAGGATCGGCGCTAGGACTTTACGCTAAGGGAGTCCAACATGGCCGAAGTCGCACACGCGCAGTTGCGCAAGTTCACGGACGATCTTTGGCGCGAGGAGATCGTGCCGACCCTGATCGAGTACATCCGCATTCCGAACAAATCTCCCTCATTCGAACCGGACTGGGCATCGCTCGGACACATGGATCGCGCGGTTGATCTGTTCGTTGCGTGGGCGCGAAAGAAGATTGAAGCGCTCCCGGGCGCAACGATTTCGGTCGAGCGCTTGCCCGGACGTACGCCGCTGATCTTTATTGACGTGCCGGGGTCGGCTCGATCAGGCGATACGGTCTTGCTGTACGGTCACCTCGACAAGCAGCCGGAGATGACGGGCTGGAGCGAGGGCAAGGGACCTTGGACGCCCGTCGTCGACGGCGACAAGCTATATGGGCGAGGCGGCGCGGACGACGGCTATGCGATGTTCGGCGCACTCGGCGCGCTGCTGGCGTTGAAGCAGCAGAATGCGCCATACGCGCGTGCTGTGATCGTGATCGAAGCCTCGGAAGAGAGTGGCTCGCCCGACCTGCCATTCTACATTGAGGCGCTGACGCAGCGCATCGGCAATGTCTCTCTGGTGGTTTGCCTGGACAGCGGCTGTGGCGATTATGACAGGCTGTGGCTCACGACCTCGCTGCGTGGAATGGTCGGAGGCACGCTTCGCGTCGATGTGCTGGAGGAGGGCGTCCATTCGGGCGACGCATCCGGCATTGTGCCGTCGAGTTTTCGCATCCTGCGCCAATTATTGGCGCGACTTGAAAGCATCGACACGGGCGAGGTGTTGATTGCGGAACTTAACGCACCCGTCCCGGCGGACAGGCTCGCGCAGGCGAAGGTTGCGGCCGCGGCGCTTGGCAATGCGGTTTTTGACAAATTCCCGTTCGTGCAAGGCATGCGGGCCGCCAATTCCGATCTTGTCGAACTCATTCTCAACCGGACGTGGCGTCCAGCGCTCTCCGTTACAGGCTTGGCTGGCGCACCGGCGCCACGCGATGCAGGTAATGTGCTGCGCCCTTTCACGGAGGCGAAGCTCTCGATGCGTGTGCCGCCGACGGGCGATGCAAAGCGCGCAAGCGAACGCATGAAGCAGATATTAGAGAGCGATCCGCCTTATGGCGCGCGTGTTTCGTACGAGCCGGAGAAGGCCGGCTCCGGTTGGAATGCGCCGAAGACCGCGCCTTGGCTGGATGCTGCGCTCGAAGACGCTTCGCAAGCGGCATTTGGCCAACCGGTGGCGATGATGGGCGAGGGCGGTTCGATCCCATTCATGGGCATGCTCGGCGAGAAATATCCCGAAGCGCAATTCGTCGTCACCGGCGTGCTCGGGCCGCATTCCAATGCGCACGGACCGAATGAGTTCTTGCACATCCCAACTGGCAAGCGCGTGACGGAAGTCGTGGCGCGCGTGCTGGCCGCGCACGCTGTGCGCTAGCCGGCGCTCTTCTGCGGCAGCATAGTCACCGGCGCTGCCGTTTGCGCGGCCTGTTGCGCCGGGCGCTTGCGCGCATAGCGCATCACCGTCGCCGCCAGCTTGTCGCGATCTGCAGGCTTCACCATGTGTTCGGCGGCGCCAAGCGCCAATGCGTGCGCGCGGTCTTCGTTGACTGACAGCACCACCACAGGAATGTCCTGCGTTTTCGGATCGTGCTTTAGGCTTTGCAGCACGCGCCAGCCGGAGCGGTCAGGCAGGAAGATGTCGAGCAGCACCAGCGCTGGCGCCTTCGCGCGCGCCAACGCGAGGCCCGCCTCGCCGCCGCCAACTCCGAGCACGGAAAAGCCCGCGCGTGTCAGCGCCCGCGCCGCCAGCTCGCGTGCATCCGGCTCATCCTCGATGACAATGACCAATGGCGCATCTTCCGAACCCTGTATCTCGTCAATCGCCGCTGCTGCGCCGCGCGCTTCGGCCGCGTCGCTCAGCTTGAGCGGCACATGCAGCGTGAAGCGGGAGCCCTCGCCCAGCGCGCTCTGCACGGTGACATCGCCGCCAAGCAATTGCGCCAGCCTGCGGGTGATGGTGAGACCAAGGCCTGTGCCGCCATATTGCTGCGTAATCGTCGGGTCGGCCTGAACGAATGGCTGGAACAGGCGCGCAAGGTGCTCGGCAGACATGCCGATTCCGGTATCACGCACCGTAATGAAGAGCTGTTGAACGCCATTGTGCTCGCGTTCCGATATCTCGACATCGACCGCGCCGTGACGCGTGAACTTGCATGCGTTCGAGAGCAGGTTGAGCACGCACTGGCGCAGCTTGGTGGCGTCCGTCAGCGCGGACGCGGCTGAATCATTCTGCGTAATGCGCAATCGATTGCCATTCTGCTCAGCCAGGGGACGTACGGTCGCGATAAGGTCGTCCATCATCTCGACCGGATTGAACGCAGTCGCCACGGGCTCCATGCGCCCGGCCTCGATCTTTGACAGGTCGAGGATTTCATTGATCAAGCTGAGCAGGTGTTTGGCGGCAGTGATGATCCGATGCAAGTCCTGCACCGCAGCCGCATCGCTGTTGTCCTCGGCATCCTCCTGCAACATTTCGGCGTAGCCGAGGATTGCGTTGAGCGGTGTACGCAGCTCGTGGCTCATATTGGCGAGGAATTGCGACTTGGCCAGATTGGCGCTCTCGGCCGCATGACGCGCGTGCGCAAGCGCATCGACGCCGCGATCGATCACTTCGCTCTGCACCATCAAGGTGCGTGCGTGGTCGCCTTCATCCTCTACGCCGAGACTGGCGGCGAGAGGGGAGGAAAGTTCGTTGCTCAGCGTTCGAAGCGTCTCGGCTTGCATGGAGAGGGTGGCGAGGAGGAGGCGTAGATCGGCGCTGGCCACGTCTTCGTTGGCTTCAGCGGCCACGCGCGAGGAAATGCACGTGAAACGCGTGGGCTCGCCGGAGGTGCTGGTCCGCACAAATCCCTGGTGGCGGATGCGGATCATCGCGCCATCGGCGCCAATCGCCTCGTGCTCGAGGGCGACCCGCCGAACGGCGCCCGGGCGTGGCGCGAAAACGCTGACGGCGAGTTGGCGATCCAATGCCGAGGCGAAGCAGCCGCGCTCAACCACGTCCGCGTAGGCGATCGGGCGGCCGATCAGGCGGCCGAGCCGCTCAGCGCCAATGAGCTTGCCACGCTCATAGTCGATCTCCCAGGCTGCGGTCTCCTCGCTGCCGAAACTCATGTTGAGTTGACGCACCCATTCCGCGTCCTGGCGGCGCGCATGTGAAGCCTGGTGGACATGATGGATCACGGCAGCAGTGATGAAGCCGATGCATGCCAACACCGCCACCGCCGCACCTAGCGCCTGTTGCATGGCGGCGTCGGTGAGGAAGCTGAGCATGAGTATGGCGTAAGGAGAACAGGTGATTAGCGTGCGCAAACGGCCAAGCTTGGCGTTGAGGGCGGCGTCGACGAGCAGAACAGCCAGCAGCGCGGCGGCGGCCGCCGGGCCATACGGCCCCCCGGCGTGCCAGGCGATTGCGGGGGCGCCGGCGAAACACGTCGATGTGGTGAGGGCCAAGGCCATGTGCGCCGCGTCCGCTTGCGGGCGCGTGAGCTGGGCTAAACGGGAGGAGAGCGCTTTGCGGGTCTCCTCCACCAGTATGGCGAGGCCGAGCCAAATGGCAGAGAGCGCTGCATTGACGCTGAGCAGCAGCGCCAACGCGACAACACCCATCAAATACGCGCGCGTGCGTGATCCGGTGAAGACCTCTGCCGCTGCGCGTTCCAGCGCCAGACGATTGATGAAGTGTTGCACGAGCGGGCTCATTGGCTAATTTGCCGGTAACTGTAGGCAGGCTGCGTAAAGTAAGCGTTCGCGCGACGGTATTTACGTGCTGATTTGGGACGCAAAGCGCCCAACGTCGTGATGTACAAAACCTTGCGGCGCACGAACTAGGGTGAATAGACAATGAATTTCCGTTCCGACAACACTGCGCCGGTCGCCCCGGAGATCATGGCTGAACTTGCACGCGCCAACGACGGCACAGCCATGGCCTATGGGGACGATCCGTGGTCGCGTATGCTTGACGAAGCGTTTAGCGCCTTGTTCGAGCGCGATGTACGCGTGTTCACCGTCGCGAGCGGCACTGCGGCCAACGCGATATCGCTGGCGAGCGTCGTTCCGCCTTGGGGCGCGGTTTTGTGTCACCGGGAAGCGCACATCGAGTGTGACGAGTGCGGGGCCCCGGAGTTTTTTTCTGGCGGCGCAAAGCTGGTTCTGATGGAGGGCGATGAGGCGAAGGTGTCTCCTGCCGCGCTGCAGGAAGCGATCGGTCGGAATGCGCGCGGCATCCACTCAGTGCAACCTGCCGCGATTTCGATCTCCCAGGCCACAGAGCGTGGCGGGGTCTATTCGGCTGCCGAAATGGCCGCACTGGGCGAAATCGCCAAACAGGCGGGCCTTGCGTTTCATGTTGATGGTGCGCGCTTTGGCAATGCGGTGGCCGCTCTCGGATGCAAGCCGGCGGATACAACATGGCGCGCCGGCGTGGATATAATGTCGTTCGGCGCCACCAAGAACGGAGCGATGGCGGCTGAAGCAATCGTTGTGTTCAATCCGAGCCTGGTGGAAGCCGTTGCGCGGCGACGCAAGCGCGGTGGACATCTTTTCTGCAAAGGCCGTTACCCCGCGGCGCAGTTCCTTGCATATCTCAAAGACGATCTTTGGCTGAAGCTCGCCGGCCGCGCCAACATGCTTGCTCAGCGACTGGCGGAGGCCGCCGGCCGGTCGTTGTCTGCGTCTGCACAGACCAACCAGGTGTTCATCAAGCCCGGGATCGATGCGCTCGCACAGCTGCGAAGCGCGGGTGCAGAGTTCTATGATTGGGGCGGGCACAGTTCCGGTGAGGCGCGCCTCGTTGTTTCGTGGAGTCAGAGCGAGGCCGAAATCGAACAGATGGCCGCGCTGCTGCGCCAATGGGCTTAATAGCGCTCGGATAAACGGGCAGGTTCACTGCGCGCAGACGGCGCCAAGCTGTCAAAGCGCCTGTTCCGTCTGGAAAGTCCGTGTGATGTCTTCGCCCAATGGTGTGGGCGGAAAATCAGACCAAGCAATGCGCGCACCCCAGCAAGAGTCGCCAGCGGCCAATAGAAGGGCATCGTCAGCGCTGCGCGGAGGTGTGACAGGCTGCCGGAGATCGCCGCCGCACTGAGCGCCGAGAACACGCCGACACAATAGCCAGAGAGTGCAAGCACGAAGTCGAACGCGCTAAGGAGGTCGTAGGGCGAGAGCGCCGCCGTCAAGACGACGAAGGCAAGTGGCCCATGCACGAGCGCAGCCGCTACCCCGCCGCCCAGAACGAGTTGCATGGCCAGAAATGCTGGAATGCCCATTTCGCTCGCTGTTCGGAACGGGTTACGCATCAGCACCAGCCACGTTTGCATATGACCCTTGACCCAGCGCTCGCGCTGCTTGAGCCAGGCTCCGAAGGTGACCGGCGCTTCTTCCCAGGTGGGCGGTCCGATCACGTCGCTGCGATAGCCCTCGCGCGCGAGGCGATAACCCAGATCCGCATCCTCGGTGACGTTGAACGGATCCCATCCGCCGCATGCGCGCAGTGCGGCGACACGAAAATGATTGCTGGAGCCGCCGAGTGGCAGCGGCGCGCCGGCTCGCGCAAGCAGCGGCAGCACTTCACCGAACAGAATGGCGTACTCGGCCGCGAATTGCCGCGCGATCCATGACGCATCGGCGTTATCGATCTCTAGCGGCGCCTGCACGCAAGCGAGCTTGTCGTCGCCGTCTTCAAATGCAGCGAGCGCTGCCCGTAGCTGCAGCGGATGCGGGCGGTCTTCCGCATCATAGATCACGACGTAATCGCCGCGCGCTCGCGCGAGGCCGGCATTGAGCGCCTTCGGCTTTGTGCGCGGCTTTGCCGCCGGCACGAGTACGATCTCGAAGGGAAGCTCTCGGGCAGCCGCCGCCGCCATGGCGAGCGTGTCGGCGTCGTCGGCTTCGATCAGCAGCTTGATGTCGAGCGACTCGCGCGGATAATCCGGCTTCCTGCACCAACAACACCCAAAAGTGGCGTAGCCTCCATCCGAAAAATCCCCTTCGATTTTCGCGCGCAGAACGCGCGATCGAGAGGGTAGAATGGACAAACGTCAGACGGCGATCGTCATGGCATCGCTCGCCTTGGGCTCGCTTATCCAGAAGCGGAAGAAGCTCACGCGCACTTCGCTCGCCAAACTCACACCCGAACTGGAAGATGAGCTTCGGTCGATCGACCTGACGATCCGCCTACTCAATCCGTTGGTAGAAGTCACACCCAAATTTGACCCCCGGCTCGGCGTTCTCGCCGATGACATGCTTATCCTGCGTCTGTTGGCCAAAACTAACGGCGGCACCACTATCCAGAAACTCGCGCTAGCCGTCGCGTCGTGCTGCGATCTGCCCATTCACAATCTGAAAATCGTCCGCCGGGTGGCGATTGGTGTGACTGGTGCGATCAACCGGCTGGCCGAGGCGGGAGATGTGTTGGTGTTTCACACCGGCTCCGCCCCTCCAACCTGCGTGGTGTCGCCGCTCGGTCAAGAACGCCTGGAGGCTGAGTGATGGCGTTCTTGTTGAATATCGTCCTCAAGGGTGGCGAGTCGGGGAACGAGGCAAGCGTGCGGCTGGCTGACGCCAACGTACTGCCGGCAATCGGCGATCAGATATCAGTGGACGGCATGCGCGGCACCGTGGCCTCCCGCACCTTCCACCTGACGCCGTTCTTCACCGAAGTAGAGGTCCTCGTCATGGAAGAGTCGGAACAGTGAGCAAGGATGCCGAAATCCGGACGGTTACAACGCTTCAATACAAGCGCGACCAGATTCAAGCTGCCATCGCCAATTACGAGCGACGGCTGACGCAGGCTCGCGCCGATCTCGCGGCGGTTAGCACGGCGATCAAAGTGTTCGAGAATACGGGCGATGTGCTGGATGTGTCTGGCTATACCGATCTACATCGGCTTTTTCGACGTCGTGAATCGACGAATATGGCCATGGACGCACTCCGGGAGTTTGGCCCGCTGACCACTTCTCAACTCGCTCGTATCATTGCGGCACGGAAGGGCTTGGACACGCGTGACGCTGTCTTGATCAAGGCGATCGCTCTTCGTCTCGTTCACGCTCTAGCGATCCACTGTAAGCTCGGCAAAATCGCTGACGCTGGTCGAGCGAAGGGAGTTCGTATCTGGGCGTTGCCCGAGCCGGCGCCTAAGCCCTAAGTGAATGTGGGCGGTACCCATGGTGTTCCGTGGAGTTCGCGACAAGCGGCGTCGGGTGGCGCCTCTGGTGGAGCAATGTCAACTCGATGCTCGTTCGCCGCCGCGTCCATCTGCTCTTGATCTGACGGCACAGGCCGGCGACGCTTAACACGAGTCCGGAGCTTCGCTTTGTTTACGCCGGGCAGCTTCGTCTGGATGGCCTGTTCAATCAGATCGCGGATACGCATCCGATATTTACGCCCTAACGGCGCCAGGATGCTTCACAAGCCGCTCGAAGCTGACTGAGCATCGGTCTCACGCTCTGAAAGTCGTATGTGATCGTCGTTTGGGTATCGTTTCTGAAGATGTACGTGAACTGCTGTCGATCGACTGCCGCGATAAGGTCGTCCAGCTTGCCGTTCCGCATGTAGCACGAGTACTCGCTGCAATCCCAATAGCCCATGTGGACCGGTAGATCGTCGGCAGGCAAAGTTGCGCCTTGAGCGAACGGAACACTTCGCGAGGATTGTAGATGGACGTCGATGCATTCGATCCTAAGTTCAATGCCTTGATCGGTCCGAACGATCTCTCGGATTTCACCTTGATCGTTTCGGATTGGGTGCCATGCCCCGGGGCCAAACGCTTTGTACGCCGTGATCGAACCCAACAGTAGGGCGAGGCCTAACCCCGCTATCAACGTGATCTTGTAAGCTCCCATCGTTCGCGCCCTCCCTGCCCACGATTAGTGGGCACGCCGAAAGGTGCTTAACGGGGATACCCGCCGCCAATCAAGCGCGGCGAGGGTGTCACTGGTGGCGAAGTCGCTGGCCGATCCGCGTTACCGAGCGATGGTGGAGCGACTTGTTGCGCTGCGGCATACTGCCGGCCTCACGCAACGCGACGTGGCCGAGCGCCTGAGCGAGCCTCGGGCATATGTTTCCAAGATCGAACAATGCCAACAGCGGCTCGACCCGCTTCAGTTGGTGGAATGGCTCCGAGCGATCGGTGCCGATGAGAAGAAGTTTCTGATCGAGGTTGTAGGCGCTATACAGCCGGCGAGAAGGAAACGCCGACCGTCATGAGCAGGGACCACGATCGCATAGTCGCATTGGAAAAGAAGCTCGACGACGCCGAGGCGGACATCTTCGCCCTCGTCCATCTTCTTCGTTACATCATCGGAACGACCCCAGGGGTCACGCGGGCTGAGTTAGACGGGCTACTTAGGAACGCGAAGAACGCCACGTTGGGAAAGACGATTCAGGCGAACGCCCAAGCGCGCGTCGATGCCAAATTGCCTAAATGGATTCCGGCGCTCGAACGGCTGGTGAAGGACTTTCAAGACGTTCTGCCCGAGGACGCATCTCGTTGATGGTTTTGATACAGCTATTTTTTAGCATCGTGTTCAGCAACCAAGTCGCCTCCGCCTCTGGATCATCTCGAACGGAGTCGGGCGGCGTCAGCGGCAGCAAAGGCAGGTTGTAATTCATCCGCTATTTAGTGGAGGACTCCGTGGCCGTTCAGCAGATCAATCTCAAGCCGAACGAAAATCCGCCGGACAACGTGGACCATGCGTTCGTCGTCCAGGACAAGTCGGGGATGGTGATCGTCAGCGGCAACGTGGCCGGCGTTGACTGGAGCGGCGACGCCGCCGTGAAGTTCTGGACCAACGATCCTGTCGATAATCTGCACGAAGGCATCAACGCTGCGATCGACTGGGCTGAGAACAACGGCGTCGGCATCATCTACGTGAAGACCGGTGTGCCCGCTTCTACGAGTTAGGTGGTGACCCCGACCCTTCGGTGAAGGTCATCCGAAGCTCGTACAGGTGGTAGCCCCGCTCGTCGATCCGGCCAGCGCCCTCGGCGCCGAGATCGTTCTTCGTCATCGTGGCCATCTTGGTCCACTTGTCCGCGCTTGTTTCCTTCGGGAAGGCCGCGCCGATCGGCAGGGCGAGGCGGAGCCGATCGTTTTCGACGCTTCTGAACACATCAACTAGATCACTGGGCATGTGAGCCTCGCTACGAACCTGAATTGGCGATCATCGTTATGATCCCGATGGCCCAGGCGATCAGGACCATCACGATCACCATGATGCCTCGCCACGTGGGCACGATCCCAGGCCCCCGCCTGTGCCACATGGTGGTATCTTAGCCCGCCGATCCTGTCGAAGCGACCTATTTCGGTGTTTCGAGCCGCGTTTCTGTGTGCCCGCACTCGCCGCATTTTAGATGGCGATCAACCGCACCGAGACTGCCGAACGGTCCAGTGCTCTTCACCGTCTTTTCCGTTCGAAATTCCAGCGCTCCGCATGCGGGGCACGCCTGACCCGGCGCTCTCGACAACCTCGATTCCAGAGCGGTTAGACGTGCTTCCAGTTGATCGACCCGGTCCGGACACTCTTCGACGCGCTTCCAAACATCCCACCGCTTGAGCAGTTCAACGATCTCACCAAGCACGGCCATACGATCACTCCTTCAACGAAAGAGTAGCCTGATCGAGCGATTCGATCCTTTACAAGCACTGATTGTAGGAGTTTCCTCTGCCTGCGCGGGGCGGGGCGATGGCCAAAGACAATTCGGGCTGCGGCGCATTGCTGCTGGTGCTTGGACTTTTTTATGGGCTCAGCCAGTGCAGCAACGACCGCGAAGCGAGCGAGCCACCTGCTTACGAACGCCCTGCCATCATTGAAACGGCAGATCAGCCCTACGCTCCGTCTGCTCGCCCGCCACCAGACTACGACTTTGGGTCGGCCAATCAGAACCTTCGATCTCAGCCGCAGCAGGGTGCCGAGCCGCGCGTCGGGCTCTCGAACGACAATTACTACACCAATAGTCAGGGTGATCGCGTTCACTCGCCGGCATATTCTATGGATGGTTCGGTGCCGGACGGGGCGTCTGCTCGATGTCGGGATGGCACGTATAGCTTTAGCCAGAGCAGACGAGGCACGTGCTCTCACCACGGTGGGGTGGATGCATGGTATTAGGAAGCCCTAGCGAGCGAGTCCCCAGCGCAACACTAGCCCAAAAAATAGCCTTCACCACCTTTGGATTCTTGACCAAATCGGGCGTGCGTGACTCGCGCGCGAATCGTGCTAGGGAACCAGCGTCACTAACCACAGGGTGTAAGACCGATGGCAACCGTCTTCGTTAGTTTCGACTGGCACAATGACCGTCGATATAAGCATCTATTGGAGGCGTGGGACGCGAACACGCGCTTCGACTTCACGTTTGATGATGGCACGCCAGACGAGATCGACACTTACAACGTCGGTCGCATCAAGGGTGCGCTCACGGCAAAGGTCAACGCGGCGACGCACACGCTGGTCGTCGTCGGTCAATACGCGAACCAGCGCCACCGGAATGCAACGCTCATCGAGTACAAAAACTGGATCAACTTCGAGGTTGCTCGCAGTATCGATGCGCGAAATCGCATTGTCGCGGTAGTCCTCGATCGGTCTTATGAGTTGCCCGAAGAGCTTCGTCACGCCAACTATACGACAGTTCATGGGTTCACCGAGAGCGGCATTATCAACGGGTTGAACATCGCCCAACAAGCATATCGTCGTTGACTACCGACGCGCTCTCCACCCTTTATGATCACTACAAGGACACGTGCGGCATCATAGGCGAGGCGTCGCGTCGCCGCGATCGGCTTATGCTGTGGGCGTTGGGCGCAGTTGCGCTCTTTGCCTTCGAAATATTTTTTCCGACGCCCGCCGAGCAGTTGTTCAGCGATTTGTTGGCGCGTCAACTTCGAGTTGACGACCCGATCGACGTCGGTCTCGTTGGAAACATCATATGGATCGCGTTGCTTCTTTTCTCGGTGCGCTACTACCAAGCCTCCGCCTACGTAGAGCGCCAGTACACGTATCTTCACGCGCTCGAAAATCGAGTGAACGATGCACTCGGGTCGGAACTGATAACGCGAGAGGGAAAGTCCTACTTAGCTGATTATCCAAAATTCCAATCGTGGCTGGCGTTCCTGTATCAGAAGGCTCTTCCGGCTCTCTTGTTGCTGCTGCCCACATGTAGGATCGCGCTTGAGATTTACGGAAGCGCTCTGACAATTCCGCTCGTCATAGACCTGCTCGTGTATGGGTTGTTCGTCTGGTCAACGCTTAGATATCTGCAAATGGTGCATCAGCGCAAAAAGACTTAGTTTCGCGAGGGATCAGAATGGCCGACTATCAGGTCACGTGCATTCGCCGAGACGGCACCGACTTGGATCGCCGTATCGATCGCCTAGGCGGTCCTGGGTGGAATGATCACATCGACAACGTAATTCGATGGATCGAAACCGGCGCCCACCGCTTTTGGACGTCGGTGGGCGGTCGATCAGTTTGGGTGGTTGTCGCTGTGCACCCTACCAGCCATCGGAAGTTTCTCAGGACGCAAACGGACCATTATCCGAACAACAATTTGTTGTCGCTCCCCGAGTGCCAGTGAGCGCTGGGTTGACACGTCCGCTCTTGTACGAACCGCCTTTGTGGCCGTTGCCACTCGAAGACACGCGCAAGCATCTGTTTCCGTCCGATCGCGGCTTGTTTGGTCACATCGGCTTTTTCGTTGTCTGGTATGGCGCTTGCGAAGCGCACGTCGACAACATTCTGATGCGCGTTTCGCAAATTCCCAATGCCGAGATTTATTGCAACCTCACTCTGGGCATGGACGCTGGAGTAAAAACACGACGACTACTGGCCGCGTTCAAGTTGCTCTCCTTGGTGCCGAGCAAACCGCTTACAGCGCGCCTGAAACACTTCTCGGAGACAATCGTGGGCTTGCGTAACAGGCTCGTACATCAATACCTCATCGCGAGTGAAGATGGACGCCAGCTTGAAGTTCACAGCGTCGCCACCGCGACACCGAACTGGCCTCAAGCTCCGGCGAGGCCCGAAAAGATCATGGCGCTCGACTTGTTCGAACGAGCCCTTTGGCTTCGGATGTTCGCGGACGATTTGTTCGATGTCAGTGCACTCTTGGACGTGTCGCCGCCGGTGAAAGAACTCGGCATCCCGGCCTATCGGTCCGGCATGCCGGTGGCGCCGTGATTGACGCTACGGCTTTGCCTTGACGATTCTAGCACCAGCGTAGAGCGCGCTTCCCGCGATCGCCTCGTCCACCAAGTCAATCAGCGTGTCGATCTCGGAAGAGTCATGATCCGGGTGATCCCCGTCCATGTGCAGAGTCGTTTCGACAACCAAGACCACCGTGCCGGCGGGCGCATGCGGTGATGCTTGCTCGTATTCCTTTCGAGATTTCCGAGTGACGCTGATTTCGTGCCAAGTGCCCGTCACGCTGGGATGATTTATTTTCAGGGCCATGCGAGGGAATCTCCTTAGCGCCTGCGATCTTGTACCCCGAGTCGTCGTTAGTATGTCCTGCCGCGTCGCGGTGTGAACGGGGGTGCCGGCTTGGGCTTCGTCACACGTCGATAATTCCCGAAGCGACGCGAAACCGGCAACGCGCACATCTCCTTCATCAGCGTCTCGAACTGCTGACCATTCGGCTCTCTCCGATGGTCCCGCCGCCACGCAGCTTCCGCCGCGTAGAGGTAAAGGTACTCTCCGCTGATCCGCGTGTAGACGTGAGAAGAGCGACGAAGGCGATCGTTGAAGGACTCGGCGCTGTTGGTGTGCACGCCAAACGGGTCTGCTCGGAATTGGCTGTGATTCAGATATTCGACTTTGTCGAAATGCGTCGCAAGGCGTTCAACTTCCTTCACCCAGTGAACGCCCATGTCGAGGTAAAGCGTCGCGGCAGGATCGATGTACTGATACAGTAGCGGGATAGCCTCAGACTCCTTCTTCAGCACGAACGTTAGCGTCGGCCCCTTCCGCTGGCGCATGACGACCACGTGCTGCTTCGCGGTGTTGTAGCCCTTCGTCCACTGTCGGTGCTCGTTCGGAGGCCGACGGTTCATGCCAATTTGCATCCCATCGACTTCGACTTTCCCCGTAAGCTTCCGTCCCTGTTGAGCGAACGCCATCGCTTCGCGCGCGCGATGAAGCAACAGGTACGCCGTTCGGTAGTTAATGCCGCAAGTGTTGCTAATGACGATGGCGGGCGTGCCGCGAGCCGAGCTTATGAACCCAAAGATCGCCGCGCACATCTTCTTGTACGAGAGCTTTCGATGCGCGAACGGCGTGCCCGACGTGGCTGAGAACTGCCAGTTACATGGCGCGCATTTGAAGACGCGGCGACTCTTGTACGAGTACACCTTCTTCGTCCCGCCGCACTTCGGGCAGATGGGATCGCCGTTGGTGGTCGGCCAAACCCACTTTTTGAAGGCCTCGTAGCACTCTTCTTCAGACTTCGCCCAGATGTCCTCCTGAGACATCGACCGGGCTGACGCCGATTGGCGATAATGCGGCATTGGTCGCTCCTGACGCGACTAATGTCTCACTTTCGATGATGTTTCTCGCATTTACGCTCATTTAGATATCTTGTGAAATGATGATTCTCATTAAAAGTGAGTCAAACATCTCATTTGTGAGATTTTGGCACTTGAAACGAGACTGTTATGGCTGTAGACGAAGATTTCTGGCGGGAAACCGTCAAGGCGACGCTCAAGGCGGAATTGAAGAAGCGGCGTGTCTCGTACCAAGAGTTGGCAGCTAAACTTTCCGCCTTGGGCGTCCGTGAAACGGTTAGAGGGATTGCGAACAAGCTCTCACGCGGTGGGTTCAGCGCCGTGTTTCTTGTTCAGTGCTTGGTGGCGATCGGTTGTGAAAACCTGCGCCTCGACATCGACGTAAATTAGGGAGGCTTTTGCGGGGCGAGCGCCCACACTTTCGCGCCGGCTTCATCGACGATGACGACAACTTTTTTCTGGGATTTGCGGTTGTTCAGCCATGCTTTGACGCGAGCGTCCCAGGCCTTGTGCTCATCGCTTCCGATTACGGCGCCTTGAGCAACCGCGACGCGCTGGACGATGTCCTCAGTCTTCAGCGGACCAGTTTTCATTACGCGGATCACCGCGTTCGTCACGGCACCGCGAGGAAGATCGCCTTTGCCTCGAACTTTGATGGCCCGAATGGCTCGGACGTCGGCCTCAGGGTTGTAGTGCAGGATGAGACGTTGAGTGCTTTCAACTAGGACGGTGCGGTCTTCGATCCGCTCTCTCAGCGTCTCGATCTCTCCAATCGTCTCGGCGAGCGTGCGCGTTAGCGTGGCTACAGTGTGTTCGTGCATAAGTAATCACTAAGCACTCTCCCCAAATAAGGGAATCTATTATTTAGGTGTGACTGCTATTCGTCGCAATTTTTATAGACACGCTGCTGTGGAGAACTGACTTATAGTCAGTTCGACCTGACTTAAAGTCCAGGTGTGCTTGGTCCAGGAAGCCGGGATAATCGATGCGTTGAAGCGATGCGACGAGGTCCAGGACGACGTTGGCCTCGCGGTACAAGGGACAAAGGATGGTATAGGTCGGCCAGTGCGTCGGCTGGGCAAGCCGCGAGAGCACGCGTTTCAAATGCGCGGCGGCGAACAACCTGAGGAGGATGGCCGCAGCGAACAAAAACCATGCGAATGCGTGGAGCGCGGTTAAGGTCCACCGCGGCGACTCTCGAAAGGCGAAGATCAGAGCGGTCGAGCCAAGCGCGAACCCCGCCAATTGCAGCAGCGTGAAGGTGCGCCTGGCGGAGCGCGGGCGATAGCTACGATCAAAGCCAAACCGCGCATCATCGAGTGCGGCCGCGTCCAACACGACGGCCGCAGGCGCTTTGCCATCTCGGGCCGCCCCATCCATCCCCATCCCGCTGTAGGGAGCGCGATGTACAACCTGGGCGCCACCAACCAAAAGTTGCGCGAGGTGCTGACGTGCGCGGCGCCGGGGTGCTAAGGACGCGTCGAAGGAGAGACCGGTGAGCGACGAATTTCGGATGGTGCTCGAGCACATTGCTGCGCATGCGGAGAGTTTTCGCAATAGCGCGCCGCAGCGGCATCAAGCGCCGCAGCGGTCCTATGAAGAGATGCGCGCCACGTTCGACGCGCCAACACCCGAGCGCGGCGCCCCCATGAGGGCTGTGATCGAAGAGTTGATCGTGAAGGCGGAGCCTGGGCTGGCGAACATGGTCGGGCCGCGCTTCTTCGGTTGGGTGATTGGCGGCTCGGCGCGGACCGGCGTCGCTGCGGATTGGCTCACCAGCGCTTGGGGTCAAAACACCGGAAATGCGTTCGCGACGCCCGCCGCCTGCGCTGTGGAGGATGTCGCCGCCGCCTGGCTGCTCGACCTGTTTGACCTGCCGCGCACTGCCTCTGTCGGGTTCGTCACCGGCGCCACGATGGCGAATTTCACCTGCCTTGCCGCCGCCCGAAATGAAGTGTTGCGGCGGGCAGGTTGGGACGTCGAGGCCGACGGCCTGTTCGGGGTGCCGCAGATCAATGTTGTCCTCGGCGAGGAGGCGCATTCAACAATTTTTTCTGCTCTTCGCTATCTCGGCCTCGGCGCTCGACGCGTCATCAGCGTGCCGGTGGATCACAATGGGCGCATGCGGAGCGGAGCCTTCGCGCGCGCGATCGAACCACTCTCGGGTCCGATTATCGCCATTGCCCAGGCCGGTCACATCAATTCCGGCGCCTTCGATCCTTTCAACGAGATTGCCGAAGTTGCTCAAGCAAAAAAGGCTTGGTTGCACGTCGACGGCGCATTCGGTCTATGGGCGCGCGCATGCCCCGAGCGCGCGCATCTCGGCCTTGGCTTGGAGCTTGCGGACTCTTGGGGCGTCGATGGCCATAAGTGGCTGCAGACTCCATACGACAGCGCCTATGCAATCGTGCGCGATGCGGAGGCTCACCGTCGCGCCATGCTCATTGCAGCCAGCTATCTGCCGGAAGGGGGCGTGCGTCATCCTGCGGATTATGCTCCAGAGCTCTCGCGTCGCGCCCGCGGCTTCGCCACCTGGGCCATGATCCGCAGCCTTGGACGCGCAGGCATCGCGGAGATGGTTGGACGCCACTGCGAATTGGCGCGGCGCATGGCGGAGCGGCTTGCTGTTGAAGCAGACATCGAGATTTTGAATGATGTCGTTTTGAATCAGGTTGCGGTTCGCTTTGGCCGGTCGTTCGATAAAGCGAGGGCCGATGCGCTCACGCAACGGACCATCGCGCGCATCCAACGCGATGGAATCTGTTTTGTCGGAGGCGCGCATTGGCGCGGATATCAGATTGTCCGCATCTCGGTGATCAATGGCGACACGACCACAGCCGATGCGGACGCCAGCGCGGATGCAATCCTCGATGCATGGCGCGCTGAGCGCAGCGCTCATTCTCCGTAGTCCGATGCTTGTGCGAGCTGACCGATCGAAGCCGCGATGGCTATGGGCAGAAACGCGAACATGGCGCCAATCAGAAAAGGGACGACTGCGCCTGGCGTCTGGCTCACCAATTCTGTCAGGCCCGCCATGTCGAACGCCAGCGCCAACAAGCCGAAGAGGATGCCGCCGACGGCGCCGGTCCACCAGCTGGTGACGATGCTCTGCAAAATGGGGTCGGCTTGACGGCGCACACCGCGACAACGCCGCAGCGCGCGTTAGGCTCCGTCACCGGTCCTTCAACAATTCACCGGCCAAGGCGCGACGCAACAAGGCTGCAGTCTCGCGCACGCCGTAGATGGCGGCGAATTGACCAAAACGAGGGCCGCTTTCGACGCCGAACAGCACCTCGTAGAGCGCCTTGAACCAGTCGCGCAGCGGCTCAAAATTGTGCTCCTTGCCGACTGCGTAGACTTCGTTCTGAATCACTTCGCCGTCATTGACCTCTGCGGGCAACGCATCCAGGCGGGTGATCAGAGATTCGAAGGCAAGGCGCTCTTTCTCTGTTGCGGCGCGGTACTTCTTGGTAGGCGCAACGAAATCGTCGAAATAGCGGATGGCGTAGTCGCAGAGCTTGTCGAGGAATGGATAGGCCTGGGGCGTCACGCCGGGGGCGTGCTTGGCGATGAACGCCCACAACAAGTCCTTGGTATGCGCGCTCGAAGCGGAAACCAGGTTCAACAGCAGTGCGAAAGAGATCGGCGAAGCCTTGGCCGGCGGCGTCCCGTCATGGATGTGCCAGACGGGGTTCTCCAGCCGCTCGGCCGTGTTTTGGGTCTGATAGGCGTCAACATAGGCGACGTATTCGTCGACTGCCTTCGGGATGACGTCGAAATACAGCTTCTTCGCTGTCTTCGGCTTCTGGAAGTTGTAGAGCGAAAGGCTTTCCGGCGCAGCGTAAGCGAGCCATTGCTCGACACTGATGCCGTTGCCTTTCGACTTCGAGATCTTCTCTCCGTATTGATCGAGAAAGAGTTCATAAACAAAATTCACCGGCGGCTCGACGCCGAGCGCCCTGCAAATCTTCGCGTACACCGGTTGATTGGGCAGGTGGTCTTTGCCGAACATCTCGAAATCGACGCCAAGCGCAGCCCAGCGCATGCCGAAGTCGGGCTTCCACTGCATCTTAGCGTGACCGCCGGTGACCGGCTGCGTCATCTCTTCGCCGTCCTCGTCAACATACGTGATGGTGCCCGCCTTCGCATCAATGTGCTTCATTGGCACGTAGAGCACGCGGCCGCTTTTTGGACTGATCGGCAAAAAAGGGCTGTAGGTCTGGCGCCGTTCTTCACCGAGCGTCGGCAGCATGATGGCCATGATCGCGTCGTAGCGTTCGAGTGCGCGAAGCAGCATCGCGTCGAACGCTCCGGACGTGTAGAGGTCCGTCGCGGACTTGAATTCGTATTCAAAGCCGAAGCTGTCGAGAAAGGCGCGGAGTCGCGCATTGTTGTGGTGCGCGAAACTGGCATGCGTTCCGAACGGATCCGGCACGGAGGTCAACGGCTTTTGCAGGTGCTGCTGCAGCATTTCGTGGTTTGGCACGTTGTCCGGAATCTTGCGCATCCCGTCCATGTCATCGGAGACGCAGATCAACTTGGTGGCGATCTTGTCGTCGGTAAGGACGCGAAACGCGTGCCGTACCATCGAGGTGCGCACCACTTCTCCAAAGGTGCCGATATGTGGCAGGCCGGAGGGCCCATAGCCGGTCTCGAACACGACCGTTTCCTTCGGCTGTCGCCGCAGACGCTCGGCGATCAAACGGGCTTGTTCAAAGGGCCAGGCCTTGGCCGCGCCCGCGAGGGTGGCGAGTTCTGTCAGGTTCATCTCCTTCGCCTAGGCTGAGCAGCGCTGCGTCAAGGTGCGAATCCGCGCCAAACGCTGATGTAAACGCGGGGGCGCTCTCCTGCAAAGCAGGGAGGCTCAGGCCAAGCGGTTGCGCTTTTCCAGCACAGCGCCAGATTCCTCACTGATGCGCACTTTGATCCTGCTCCGCCACGCCAAAGCAGTCCGGCCCCACGAGGCCGAAAGCGATAAGGCGCGCGGCCTCACAGGACGCGGACGGCGAGAAGCTGCGCAGGCGGGGGCGGCTTTGGCTGAGGCTGGGCTCAAGCCGCAACAGGCGCTCGTCTCCAGCGCGCAGCGCACGCGCGAGACAGCAGCGCATGCGTTCGCTGGCCTGAACATCGAGGTGCGTTTCGAAGAAGCGCTTTATCACGCCGCTCCCGAGAGCCTATGGGACGCCTTTACCGCGTGTGATGGCGACAGCGTTGTGATCGTTGGGCACAATCCAGGTTTAGGCGAGCTCGTGTCGGTGCTGGTGCAGCAAGCGCATGACGGCTCCCGCTTGGCGCGTGATTTCGCCACCGCCTTCCCGACTGCCGCTTTCGCAGCCTTCGAAGTCAAGGGCGACCTGCTCAGCGCTGCGGGTCCGCGCCTTATTGCCGCCTGGAGGCCGGACCGCGATCGGTGAAGCTCATTGGCTCGCCCATACGATGCGGGCGATCCATTCCACCTCTGCGCTTGGCAAACCGCGTGGCGGGTGTGCGGGGTTGAGCGACAACAACTCGATTGTCTGGTCGTTGCGACGACCGAGCACTTTCGCCATCACTTCGCCCGCGCGCGTTTTCACCACGATCCGGTCGCCGCGGCGTACCGCCGCCCCTGGCTGCACGATGACGACATCACCCGCGCGATACGTCGGCTCCATGGAGTCGCCGGCTATTTCGAGCGCATAGACCGGCTCCTCGCCGAGGTTCGGAAACCGCACCGTCTCATCGGCGCCGACTGGAAATCCATTCTCGTCGAAGAAGCCGTCTGCGCCGGCGCGCGCCATGCCAACGATTGGGATCGCACGGCCAGCGGCGCCAGGTTGACCTGCGATCAGCGCGGCGAACTCGTCCCAAGTAGTTTCAGCGGCGGCGAGCGCGCGGGCGATGCTTTCGCTGGAAGGCCAGCGCGGCTTGCCGTCGACGCCCTGCCGCTTGGACTTGTTGAAAGTGGTTGGATCAAGGCCCGCGGCGCGCGCCAAGCCGGAAGCGCTCATAGCCCGTCGCGCCGCGAGTGCGTCGATGGCGCGCCAGATGTCGAGATGGCTCATGGCTACGGATAGAAGCACGAGCGTAGAGGACTCGCAACCCAATTATAGGAATAATGTCCAACTGCGACTTGGTTGTGGGCGACAGATCAGCCAGAATCGGCGAACCCAAGGCGCGTGAGTCCGCATGACCTTGCCACCCGGGCGATGCGCCTTCTGGAGCCAGAGGCGGCGCACGCTTTCGCGCTATTCGGGTTGCGGTCAGGGTTCGGGCCACGTTTCCGCGCCGACGCCTTTGCGCGGCTGAGGACGACCATTGCCGGACTCGAATTGCCCAATCCGATCGGTATGGCCGCGGGCTTCGACAAGAACGCCGAAGTGGCGGATCCGCTGCTTGCCGCCGGCTTTGGATTTGTAGAGTGCGGCACAGTCACGCCCTTGCCGCAAGCGGGCAATCCTCGGCCTCGTCTGTTCCGGCTCGCGGAGGACCGCTCCGTGATCAATCGGCTCGGCTTCAACAACCGAGGCCTCGACGCCTTCTGCGACCATCTCGCCGCGCGGGCGCCAAAGCGGGGCGTGGTCGGCGCCAATGTTGGCGCCAACAAGGAAAGCGCGGACCGACCGGCCGACTACGTGCTGGGAATGGGACGGGTCTGGAAATATGCATCCTACGTAACGGCGAACATCTCCTCACCCAACACGCCGGGTCTGCGGGGCTTGCAGGAGCGGGGCGCGCTTGAAGACCTGCTCGGACGTCTGCGTGAATCACGCGCGCCGCTCGAGGCGGCGCACGGTCCTCGCCCGCTCTTCCTGAAGGTCGCACCCGACCTCGACGAAACGGCCGTGCGCGACATCACCGAGCTGGCGCTCACCTATGGGCTCGATGCGCTGATCGTCTCCAACACCACGCTGCAGCGCCCGCCGCAGCTCACATCGGACAATGCCGATGAGCAGGGTGGTTTGTCCGGTCAGGCTCTCTTCCAGATATCGACGCACACGTTGCGCCTGTTCGCGCAAGCGCTAGGTGGGCGTTTGCCCCTGATCGGCGTCGGCGGGGTCGAGAATGGCTTGACAGCACTGGCGAAGATCAAGGCAGGGGCCAGCGCGGTGCAGCTGTACACGGCGCTTGTCTATGCCGGCCCCAGTCTCGTCGCGCGCATTCTTGATGAGCTGGATGGGCTGCTTGCGGCTGAAGGGTTCGACACGATTAGCGAAGCGGTTGGCGTCGACGTCCGTTAGCTGCGTGCAACAATGCGTTGACGCATCGCCGCCGTTTGCGTGCGCAGGCTGCTCATAAGCGCGCGGATATCGCCATTGCTGCGTCCAAGCTGGGCAAGGAAATCCTGCTGTTGCTGTTGCGCAAGCCAGATCTGGTTGCCCTCAGGCGCGAGAGCGACGTCCACCACCTTCCAGCCATTGCCGGCGCGCAGCAGGCGCCACTGTACTTGCATGGGCGCGCCGCCGCTGCGCGGGCGCATCTCGCTGTGGACGATGACGTCCCGTCCGGGCTCTCTTTCAACCGAATTTGTGACGCGGATGGTCGAGCCGTTGAACGCCTGCAGCTGATCTTCGTACACCGCGACAGCGTATTCCTGGAAGGTGCGGTTCCACTCGGAGCGCAGGGCCGCATCCTGGCGCAGGGCGGCGCTGTAACGGCCGAGCACGAAATTAGCGATACGAGGCATATCGGCGAATTGCGCCATCAGCTGATCGAACAGCTGGCGTCGCTGCGCGGTAGGCAGCGAGCGGTCGCCGAGCGTGCGCAATGCATTGTTCGCGTTCTCTTGTACATAACGCTCGACATCTGCATTGCGCGCCGCCAGCGCTTCCGGCGCCGTGGCGATAGCAGCAATACTCGCGATGCTAGCCAGAAAAGTCGCGCGCGTGAGAGAGCGGGCAGTCACTCTACGTCTCCTGTCAAAGCTTCTGGCGTCATATACGCCAGAGTGATGGGTTCGGATGCAGGGATGAAGCTTGCCGTCGGCTCGCCACCCTCTGGCGCCGGATCTCGCGGGTCGTCTTCAGGAACAGCATCGAATTCCGGCAAGTCTTGGACATCGCCCCGGCCGTTTTCGATCGCGCTCGCCCGAAGCAGGCCGTACGCGCTGCGTATTGTCGCGTACGGATCGACGGAGGTAGCGCGAATATCGTCCATCGTATCCAGCAAGTCCTCGCGTGCTGAAAGACCTGCAAGGGCGGCGCGTATGGCGCGCGCTTCGTCAGCATCTTCGCCGGTCGAGTAGTTCAGCGGGTCGAATGCGTTGTCGATGAAACGGCCGGCGCCATCGCGCAATGTCGTCGGCCCGAGGATCGGTACGAAGATGTACGGCCCTGCGTCCACGCCCCAGACCGCCAGCGTCTGACCGAAATCTTCGTCGTGGCGCTCAAGCCCCAGACTGGTGGCCGGATCGAGCACGCCTCCGACCCCGATCGTCGTGTTGACGCCGAAGCGAGCGGCGGTCTGGCCGGCGCGGCCGATTTCACCCTGCAGCACATCGTTTACGAAAATCACGGGCGCGTTGAGGTTGCGCAGGAGATTGCGCACGCCGTGCCGCACAGGCGCGGGCGTCACAGCTCGGTAGCCGCGCGCGACCGGCTCGAGCACGGCAGTGTCGATTGCCTCATGCACGGCGAACATGCGCCGGTTGAAGCCTTCCCATGGGTCGGCGACGGTTTGAGCGTGCGCAAAGGCAGGCGCCGCCAAACAGGCTACGAAACCAAGAACTGAAGCTGTATTCCGCATGCTGCGGTCCCCTCGGCCCGCGCGACATAATGATGCGATACGGTTAATCCAACTTTTCCCCGTCTGAATGTGACCAACGTCACGATATTGGAGTTTGCGTACCCAAAGGACTCAGGGTTACCTGGAGGCGCGTCAAATGAGTGAGCGCCGCGTGTACCTCTCGCCATGGGAGGACCGAGCCCCGGAGTCCGAGCTGATGCGCTTCAGGCTTTGCTATGAGGGAGAGCTAAAGGCTACCCAGCGCGACCCCATAGGCAGCCAAGGCGATAGGCTGGCCGAACACAAACAGGCCCTTAGAAGGGCTTTCCACAAGCAGCTCAGGGAGCTTTGGCGCACAGATAGATTTTTGAGCAACCACAACGTCTGTCCTTCAGACTATCGGCGGATGTTGCAAAACCCGCAGGCCATAAGCGATTCTTTCGGCGCTATGGATGAGTCCGTTCCCCTGGCGGAATTTGTAGGACGTTTTTACCACGAGAGCGGGTACCAGTTCGTCCCGCTGGTCCGCGAAGATTGGTCGCTGCGATGCGCGCTGAATGTTCTATTGTTGCGAAGAGACTATCCGGGGAGCGTCATAGATGCCGGCGATCTCGACAATCGCGTGAAGACACTAATTGACGGCCTGAGGCGCCCTAAGAACGCAACCGAACTTCGCGGCAACGAAACGCCAGCAAGCGACGAGACGCCATTTTTTGTTCTTTTGGAAGATGACCGTCTTATCACTGAGTTCACAGTGGAGACTGACACCCTTCTTGATCAGCCCACAGGGAACGCCGAAGCAGATCGGCGCTTCGTCCGAGCAATTATTACTGTCGAGTTGCAGCCTTATAACGTGTCTCTGTTCAACTTGGCTTTCGCTTAGGCGGCACGATCTTGCCAAACGCGCGCTCCAACGCCTCGCCGGTTTCGTCGCCCCCATGCTCGCGCACGGCATCTATGAAGCGCTGCTTCTGCGGCTTTGCCTTCTTCGGTGCGGCTTTCTTCTTGGCGGACATGCGGCGAACCTATAGCGGTTCGCCCCCGTTCGCCAGTCTTGCCCAAACGCCCCGCATCCGCCGGAAGTGGCGCGCCTGCTGCGATGCAGGATCAGGCGGGCTGGTGAGCTGTTTGATAGGTGAGGCGCTTGCCGACGATGCCCGCCACGATGCGTTCGGCGCGCTCTTGATCGTCAACGCCGACCGCGACGCGGTTGCTGTGGCGGAAATCGAACTCCGCCAAATAACGATGCAGGTGCTTCTCAGAGCAGTGCTGATAGACTCCCTTCATTCCGCGCTTGAAAACCGAGAAGTAGTTTTCGCAGCTATTGTTGTGAACCGCTCCATTTTCCTCGAAGCGGACGTATTCGCCCATGCTGTGGCGCACGGTCTTATGCTCGGCGAATCTCTTGCCGACGAAATCGTAAAGCGAGGATGCATCGGTATGGACGCGCGAGCGCGGATCGATGTTTTCGCGAACGATCTTCTGCACGGTTGCCGCGTCGGCTTCCGCAACGTGGAAGGTGCGCGCGCTGCCGCCGCGCTCGATAAGCGCGATGATCGGGCGCTTGTTCGCCGGGCCAAAGCGACGGCCACGCTTGCCCTTTTTGAGCGCAGCGCCGGTGTCTTTGCGAAGCTCGGAGGGGTTGGCTACCTTGCCATGATAGGTTTCGTCGATTTCGACGATGCGGCCTTCACCGCCCATCGGCGGAAGTTTGCCGCCCGGCGCCATCGCCATGCGGATGCGGTGCGACATGAACCATGCGGTCTTGATATCGACGCCCAGCACGCGGGCGAGCTGATTGGAGCTGATGCCCTTCTTGCTCGACGCGAGCAGATGCATCGCTTGAAGCCACACGTGCATCTTGACGTGCGAACCTTCCATGATGGTGCCGACCTTCACGGTGAAAGGCTTGCGGCATGAGTAACACTTGTAAGTCCCGATCCGGGTGCTCTTGCCCTTCAGCGCACCGCTGTCGCCGACCGTGCCGCAATGCGGGCAGACCCGGCCAGTCGGCCAGACCCGCGCCTCAACCCAGCGATAGGCGGCTTGTTCGTCGTGAAAGTGCTTGGCGGACAATGCGGAAGGCATCTCTAACCCCTTATGAGTCAAAGATAATCCCTTGCATTGGGTACGTCAACTCCAATATCGTGACCAACGTCGCTGGCCCGGATCTCCGCCGCCACCGATCGTGCCGCCCTTAAGTTGCGGAAAAATCAGCGTCTTTCAGCAAGCGCGACGTTTTAGTCACGCCCGTGTTCCTTTTTTGCGAATGCGAACTGAGACGAAACATGCTTTACCCATCGGTTTGCGACGTTATCGTATAAAGATATGTTTATATCCTCAAACCCGTTAGCGCCGGAGAGGCGAGACGCTGGGCGTCTCGTCACCGCATTGCGGGCGGTCGGTGAGCAAACCCGCTTGCGCGCATTGGCGCTGCTCACAGAAGGCGAACTTGCTGTCGGCGAATTGGCGCAGGCGCTGGGCCAGAGTCAGCCGCGCGTCAGCCGCCATCTTAAGCTGCTCACGGAGGCAGGGCTGGTGGAGCGCGTGCCGGAAGGGGCCTGGGTATTTTATCGCCTGCCGCTCACGCATTCGTCTGAGCGCCAGCTCGCAGATGCAGTGCTCGCAAGCCTTGATCCCAACGATCCCGTCATAGCGCGCGACGCGGCGCGGCTGAGCCAGATTCGGGCAGCGCGCGATGAAGCGGCGTCCCAGTATTTCGCGCGCAACGCCGCCGATTGGGACCGCGTTCGCGCCTTGCACTTACCCGAGGCGGATATCGACAGCGCAATTCTGGAAGTCGCCGGCGCAGGCCCATTTGAGCTGATGGTGGATGTCGGCGTGGGCCAAGGGCGCATGCTGCAACTCTTTGCCGAGCGCGTGCGACGGGCGGAAGGCTTTGACACCTCGCGTCAGATGCTGGCGATCGCACGGGCCTCCCTCGATGGTCTTGGCGCCAAAGCCGCAGTCCGGTTCGGCGACGCGTATGCGCCTCCAATCGCTGCGGCTTCGGCAGACCTCGTGACTATCCATCAGGTGCTGCATTTCCTGTCCGACCCTGCGCGCGCCCTGGCTGAGGCCGCACGCCTTCTGAAGCCGGGTGGGCGTCTGCTGATAATTGATTTCGCGCCGCACGCGCTGGAGTTCCTCCGCCAAGAGCATGCGCATCGGCGCCTCGGCTTCGCCGATTCGGAAATCCGGGAATGGTGCGCGGCGGCTGGCGTGCCGCGTGTGAAGACGAAGATTTTGGCGCCGGAAAAGCCGGGTGCGCTGACTGTGAAGATCTGGGCAGGGGATAAGGCATGAATGCGAGCCAAATCCGCAATCTGATCGTGGAGAGTTCCGAACGCATCGGGCGCCCGCGTGTATCGTTCGAGTTCTTTCCGCCGAAGACCGATGCGCTGGAAGGGCAATTGTGGGAATCCATCCGAAAGCTGGAACCATTGGCGCCGAGCTTCGTGTCGGTCACCTATGGCGCCGGCGGCTCAACACGCGACCGCACGCACCGGACGGTCGCGCGTTTGGTGCGTGAATCTACGCTAAAACCCGCGGCGCACCTCACTTGCGTGGCTGCGAGCCGCGCTGAAGTTGACGCGGTGCTACGCGGCTATTGGAGCGCCGGCGTGCGCAGCATCGTCGCGTTGCGCGGCGACCCGCCTGGCGGTGTCGGCCTTCCTTACTTGCAGCACCCGCATGGCTATAGCGGCGCCATCGAACTCGTCGAGGCCGCCGCGCGCGTCGGAAGCTTTGATATCTCAGTCGCCGTGCATCCTGAAAAGCATCCGTCGAGCGCGAATTTCGAGCACGACATCGACAATTTCAAACGCAAGCTTGCGGCTGGCGCTGCGCGCGGCATTTCGCAATTCTTCTTCGACGCCGACATCTTCCTGCGCTTTCGCGATCGCTTGGCGCGTGCTGGCGTTTACGCGCCAATTTTGCCGGGCATCATGCCGGTCACCAACGTGAAGGGGCTCAAGACAATGGCGGACGCTTGCGGCGCGAGCATTCCTCGCTGGATGCTGCACTTGTTCGAGGGCCTGGATGATGATCCCGAGACGCGCCGGCTAGTTGCGGCAGTGACGACGGCGCAATTATGTGCGCGGCTCTCCGCCGAGGGCGTGCGTGATTTCCATTTCTACACGCTGAACCGGGCCGATCTGACCTCGGCGATCTGCCGGATCCTCGGCGTGCGCGCCAAGGAGCAGGCGGCATGAATCGCGATCAACGTCTCGCCGCGCTTAATTCCGAACTCGCCAAGCGCATTCTGATCCTTGACGGCTCGATGGGCGCCTATCTGCAGGGCTTTGGCCTCACCAGTGAAGACTTCCACGGCGCTCGTTTCGCCGATCACGCTACGCCGCTCAAAGGCGACAGCGATGTGTTGACGCTGACGCGACCCCAAATCATCACGAATGTGCATGAGGCTTATCTGGATGCTGGCGTCGACATCATCAGCACCAATACGTTCACTGCAACGCCGCTCAGCCAGGCCGAGTACGGTCTCGAGGCGCTCGTGCGGGAGATGAATGTGGAGGGGGCGCGGCTCGCGCGCGCTGCATGCGATCGCGCCGAGGCTGGGAATGGCGCGCCGCGCGCCGTCGCCGGTTCGATCGGGCCAACGACGAAGCTGCTGTCGATGTCGCCCGATGTTGGCGATCCGGGGCGCCGCGATGTTGATTTCGATGCGATGGCAAGAGGCTACAAGGAGCAGGTTCTCGGCCTTCTCGAGGGCGGCGCCGATCTCTTGTTGATTGAAACGATAACCGACACTCTCAACGCCAAGGCGGCCCTGTGGGGTGCGTGGGAGGCTTTCGATGCGACAGGCATCGAATTGCCCCTCTGGATCAGCGGCACCATCACGGATCGCTCCGGTCGCACCTTGTCCGCACAGACGGTCGAAGCGTTCTACAACTCGGTGCGGCACGCCAATGCTTGGGCGGTGGGTCTGAATTGCGCCTTGGGTCCGGCTGACATGCGTGCGTTCCTTGCCGACCTCGCACGCGTCGCCGAATGCGCCGTCAGCGCTTATCCAAATGCTGGTCTGCCGAATGCGATGGGCGGGTACGATGAGACGCCGCATTCTATGGAGGCGCATTACGGCGAATGGGCGCGAGCGGGGCTTCTCAACATCGCCGGCGGCTGCTGCGGCACCACACCCGAACACATTGCGCACATGCGGCATGCCGTCGACGCCGTGCCGCCACGAAAGATTCCACCACGCGACACGCGGCTGAAACTCGCTGGCCTCGAGCCCTTCACGGCGGCGGCATGATGCAAGCACAGGATCCAACGTTTGCCGTCAATCCGTTTGCCAATTTCGTTATCGTCGGCGAGCGCACGAACGTCACCGGCAGCGCAAAATTCCGTAAATTGATCGAGGCGGACGATTATGCGGGCGCGCTCGTCGTCGCGCGACAGCAGGTCGAAAGCGGCGCCAACGTACTCGATGTCAATGTCGATGCGGCGCTGATCGACGGCCCATCGGCGATGCGCCGGTTCCTCAACCTGATCGCCTCGGAACCAGATATTGCGCGCATTCCGCTCATGATAGACAGCTCGAAGTGGGAGGTGATCGAAGCTGGTCTGAAGTGCGCGCAAGGCAAATCGATCGTCAACTCGATCTCGCTGAAGGAAGGCGAAGAGACGTTCATCGAACAGGCGCGTCGCGTGCGCCGCTATGGCGCCGCCGCGGTGGTGATGGCGTTCGACGAGAAGGGACAGGCGGACACCACCAGGCGCAAGGTCGATATCTGCACGCGCGCCTATCACGTGCTGACCGAGAAGGTCGGCTTTCCAGCCGAAGACATCATCTTCGACCCGAACATTTTCGCTGTCGCTACTGGCATCGAAGAGCACGCGGAATACGCCAAGGCGTTTTTCGAGGCCACACGCATAATCCGCGAGTCACTGCCGCTGGCGCACGTGTCGGGCGGCGTGTCGAACGTCTCGTTTTCGTTCCGCGGCAATGAGCCCGTTCGCGAAGCGATGCACGCAGTGTTTCTCTTTCACGCCATTCGCGCTGGCATGGACATGGGCATTGTCAATGCAGGCTCGTTGACGCTCTACGACGATGTCGAGCCCGAACTGCGGGAACGAGTAGAGGACGTGCTGCTCAATCGCCGCGGTGACGCCACGGAGCGACTGCTGGAGTTCGCCGAAACCGTCAGGGGCGGCAGGCGCAAAGACACGGCGAAGGATCTGTCATGGCGTCATAAGCCGGTAAAGGAGCGGTTGGCGCACGCGCTTGTGCACGGCATCAACGAGTTCATTGTCGCCGATACGGAAGAAGCGCGGCTTCAGGCCGAGCGCCCGCTGCATGTGATAGAGGGCCCGCTGATGGATGGAATGTCCATCGTTGGCGATCTGTTCGGCGCCGGCAAGATGTTCTTGCCACAGGTGGTGAAGTCCGCGCGGGTCATGAAACAGGCGGTTGCTCATCTCATTCCATACATGGAGGAAGAAAAGGAACGCACAGGCATGGCCGGCAAGTCGAACGGCAAGATCGTGATGGCCACGGTCAAGGGCGACGTGCACGACATTGGCAAGAACATCGTCGGTGTGGTTCTGCAATGCAACGGCTACGAAATCGACGATCTCGGCGTGATGGCGCCATGTGAGCGCATCTTGGAGCGCGCGCGGGAGATCAACGCCGACGCAATTGGATTGTCGGGCCTCATCACTCCCAGTCTCGACGAGATGGTGTTTGTCGCCAGCGAGATGGAGCGTCTAGGCTTCGAGACGCCGTTGCTGATTGGCGGCGCCACGACGTCGCGAACCCATACGGCCGTGAAAATCGCGCCGGCTTACAGTGGGCCGACGCTCTACGTTGCGGATGCATCCCGCGCCGTGCCCGTTATGCAGAAGCTACTGGGGGCCGATCGCGGCGTTTTGATCAGCGAAACGAAGGCCGAGTACGACGCAGCGCGCGAAGCTTACCTTGCCGGCCAGGACAAGCGGCCGCGCCTCCCATTGAGCAAAGCGCGCGAACGGGCCCCTAAGTTCGAATATTCGCCAGTAAAGCCCAGCTTTATCGGCGTGCGCGCGTTCGAGAACTATCCCCTGGCAGAACTCGTGCCGTACATCGATTGGACTCCGTTCTTCGCCTCTTGGGATTTGGTCGGCCGTTTTCCTGCGATCCTGGACGATGACATAGTCGGAGAGGCGGCGCGCAGTCTTTATGCCGATGCGCGCGCGATGCTGCAGCAACTCGTCGCGGAGAAGTGGGTGAGAGCATCGGGCGTGATCGGCTTCTGGCCCGCCAACGCCGCCGGTGATGACATCGTGCTCTGGGCTGATGAGACGCGAACACGGGAGTTGGCGCGCCTGCACACGCTGCGTCAGCAGATGGATAAAGGCGCAAGCAAAGCGAATTTCGCGTTGGCGGACTACGTCGCGCCGCAAGCCGATTATGTCGGGGCGTTCGCCGTTACGGCCGGCATTGGGGAAGAAGAGGTCGCGATCCGATTCAAGCGTGCGAATGACGATTACTCCGCCATTTTAGCGCAGGCGCTTTGTGACAGGCTTGCCGAGGCCTTCGCCGAGGCGATGCACGCGAAGGTGCGGCGCGAGCTATGGGGATACGCCAAAGACGAGGGCCTCAGCCACGAAGATCTGATCGCCGAAAAATATCGCGGCATCCGTCCCGCGCCAGGATACCCAGCTCAACCCGACCACACGGAAAAGCGCGTGATTTTCGATCTCTTAGGCGCGCGGGACAAATGTGGGATCGACCTCACGGACAGTATGGCGATGACGCCGCCCTCCTCGGTGTCGGGCCTCTACTTCGCGCATCCAGAAGCGGAGTATTTCGGCGTCGGCCGCATCGACCGCGATCAGGTCGAGGATTATGCGCACCGTAAGGGCTGGGACCTGGCGACGGCGGAGCGATGGCTGGCGCCCATCCTGGCGTACGATCCCCGCCGCATTGGAGGAGCGTGAAGCCAATTCCATGCTCCGCGCTAAACGATTGGCGGCGCGCGCGGTTATTCGTCTGCCCCCTGGCAGCGCCTTGTCGCGCCGGGGGTGGCCCTGACGAGCGCCAGCCCCTAAAAGGCGGACAGCTCCTTGGGGGACCTCATGAAACGCATTCTCACGTTCTTGGCCGCGGCGTTCGCACTCGCAGCGTGCGCTACCGCCTCCGCGCCGGTCGCCGGTCAGGGAGCACACGAGGCGCTCCTCGTTGCGCCGCTCCGCTACACCATGCGCACACTGCCGAACGGACTTCGCGTCTATTCGATGCCAGACGCGAACACCGCGAATGTCTCGGTGCAGGTTTGGTATGATGTCGGTTCGGTGGATGACCCCGAAGGCCGCTCGGGTTTCGCGCACCTGTTCGAACACATCATGTTCAAGGCGACGCGGAACATGCCAAGCGAGACGCTCGACCGGCTGACGGAGGACGTGGGCGGGTACAACAACGCCTCCACCTATGATGACTTCACGAATTACTATGAAGTGGTGCCGGCCAACCACTTGCAGCGCGTACTGTGGGCCGAGGCCGACCGCATGAGTTCGCTCGTCATCGACGAGGCGACCTTCGACTCCGAGCGTGACGTGGTGAAGGAGGAATTGCGTCAGCGCGTGCTCGCTTCGCCTTACGGCCGCCTGTTCTATTTGTTCCTCAACCAGGTGTCCTATGCTGTCCACCCCTATGGACGGCCTGGCATTGGGTCGATCGAAGATCTCGACGCCGCTACAGTGGAAGACGTGCGCGCTTTCCACGCCACCTATTATCGTCCTGACAATGCGATCCTCGTGGTGTCTGGGAATTTCGATCAAGCGCAACTCGACCGGTGGGTCGACGAGTATTTCGGCGACATTACGCGGCCTGACCGTCCGATCCCGCGCGATTATCCGACGGAACCAGCACGAACTCAGCCGCGGACCTACACTGCCTATGCGCCCAACGTGCCGCTGCCGGCAGTGATGATCTCGTATCCGCAGCCGGCGGCCACGAGCCCTGACATTCCTGCTCTGATGGTCCTCGATGCGATCATGGCCAACGGAGATTCCTCTCGCCTCTACCAATCGTTGGTCTATCAGCAGCAAGTCGCGGCGCAGGTTTTCACCAATTTGGAGGCGACGCAGGATCCTGGTGCGTATTCGCTGTTTGCTATTCTATCGGAGGGCAAGAGCGCAGAGGAGGGTGAGGCGGCGCTGGCCGCTCAGATCGCGCGCATGCGCGAGCAGCCGGTCAGCCAGGTCGAACTCGACGAAGCCAAGAACGAGATCGTCACTGCGACGCTGCGCGGTCGCGAAACCGCCGAAGGCCGCGCTGACGAGTTGGCCAATTCAGTCATCCGTTTTGGCGACGCCTCTTACGCTGACCGTCTGCTTGCAGCGATCCAGGCGACGACCGCCGCCGATGTGCAGCGGGTCGCCCGCTCCATCCTTGATGATAACCGCCGCGTAGTCGTGCGTTATTTGCCCGAGGCGGAAGGGGTCAGCGGCGATGCGATCACCACGTCCTCAGCGATCCAGGCGCGGCGCCTTACCATTCCGCAATCGGAGATTCCCACATTCGCGCTTGCCGCCGAAGCGCAGCGCGAGCGTCCGCCTGAACCAGGCGCGCCGGTTTCGCCACGCGTGCCTGCGACGGCCCAGCAGACATTGGCGAATGGTTTGCGCGTCATCGTCGCGTCCAATCAGCAATTGCCTCTGATCAGCGCCGATCTGCGTGTCGCTTCGGGAGCGAGCGCGGACCCGCAGAACCGCGCCGGACTGGCGGGGCTCACGGCGGACCTCGTCAACAAGGGCACCGCCACGCGCACGGCGACCCAGATCGCACAGCAGATTGAATCGCTCGGCGCCGAACTCAGCGCCGGCGCTGGCGCGGATTCGTCGGCGGTCACGCTGCAGACGCGCTCTGATCGCGCCGAAGAGGCGTTCGCGATTTATGCTGACGTGGTCCGCAACCCTGCATTCGCTGATGAAGAACTGGAACGCTCGCGGCAGCAGGCGCTCGATGGGCTGCAGGTCGAACTCAGCGAACCTGGCTCGATCGCGCAAATGGCGATGGCGCGGGCGGTCTATGGCGGCGGGCCCTATGGCGCGGTCGCCTCGCCGGCCAGCCTCGCGGCGATCACGCGCAATGACGTCGCTGCCTTCCATCACGGATGGTGGCGGCCGGACAATGCGGTGCTGGTGATCGCCGGCGATGTCACTCCGGAGGAAGGCTTTGCCCTGGCGCAGCGGTATTTCGGCGACTGGTCTCGTCCCACCGAACCATTGCCGGCGCGGCCGGATGCGACGGTTGCAGCGCCAGAGCCGCGCGCCATCGTTGTCGACCTGCCCGGAACCGGACAGGCGGCCGTGGCCATGGGCCTGCGCGGCGTTTCGCGCACCGACCCGGATTACTTCCCACTGCTGGTGGCGAACAATGTCCTGGGCGGCGGCTATTCCGCGCGGCTGAACACCGAAATCCGCATTCGACGCGGCCTCTCATACGGCGCCAGCTCGAGCCTGCAGGCGCGCATGGCGCCGGGTCCAATTATCGCCTCGGCGCAGACGCGCAACGATGCGGCGGTCCAGGTGTACCAATTGATGCGAGCCGAGATCGAACGGATCGCCAACCAGCCAGCGCCTGCGGCGGAGCTCACCGCGCGCAAAGCCGTGCTGATCGGCGGCTTCGGCCGGACGGTCGAGACTACGGCTGGCGTCGCCGGGCAAATCTCGACTTTGGCTCTCTACGGCCTGCCGCCGGAACGGCTCGGCACGTACGTGTCGGACGTTTCCAGCGTCACGCCGCAACAGGCGCAGGCGGCGGCGCAGCGCTACTTCAACGCCGCGCAAGCGGATGTCGTGGTGGTGGGAGACGCGCAGCGGTTCTATCCAGGGCTCCGACGCGTGCTGCGCAACGCAGAACGCATTCCGGTGTCGGAATTAAACCTGGACACCGAAAGTCTGCATTGAACACCACGCGGAGGCCGGGTTCAGGGGTCAGCGATAAGTCTGACCCCTGACACTTGGAACCGACTCAGGCTACGTCTGATGGTGCTTGGTCAGACGTAATCTCAGACGGGTCTGCGCGGCGGCGCTCGCGCTTTCGACGCTCTCGTTTGCCGCCGGCGTGGCCGGCGATCTCTCTGACGTGCGGCAGCGCTCCGGCGAGCGTGTGGTGTTGCGGATTCCTCCGGAGCTGCCGCCGGATTCGCCCCGCGCCGGGCCGTTGCCGCCGCGGACTCCGTCGGCGGCTGCGGCAGAGCGGCCGGAACGGACGCATGAGCCGGTGCCGCCCGCTCACGAGGTCTCGGCGCTGTCTACGTCGGAAGCGTTTGCGATGCTCGAAGGCGGGCCGGTTCTATCACCGGCTGTGTTGCAGCCGGGCCCAGTGGCGAAGCCGGGACTGACGCTCGTCTGGCATGCGGCCAAGCCGGCCGCTGGTTTGGTCGCGAAACCCGAGAGTGCTTAACAGCCGAGGCTTTGCCGCAACACTGCGCAGAGAGCCTGCAACACGCCAAAAAAGCGCCTTGGTCGGCGCGCTCTTCTCCCCGCCCATGAGTCAATCCAGCGGGCCGAGTCTGAGTGGTCGCGGCGCTGCGGCAATCGCCGCAGCGTTGACCTTGGCGGCCCCCGGCCTCGCCGAGGCTCAGCGGCAGACGCAGTCCTCCCCGCCGCCGCCAGTGCAAGGGCTCTACCAGGCTTCCGGCGCTACCCGCTATTCGACCCCCGACGGATCCGTCCGCTTCGTGCTCGACCGGTCTGGCGGGCGCGCCGCGCTGGTGCAGTTCGAGGGCGATCCGGAGGTGCATGTACTGCGGCCGGTGCTGGCTGCAGGCGGCGGCGAAATCTATCGCACCGAGGATGGCGGGGTCATGCTGCGCATCACGCCGCACGGCAGTCTCATTGTCTATACGCGCGCCATGCGCACGGGTTCGCCGGCGTCGGAGGAGGCGCGTGTTGCGCCGCTGACGCCGGAGGCTATCGCCTTCGCCGAGATGCAGGCGCGCTTTCGCCAGTTGCAGGCGGCCGCGCGCCGCAGTGTCGGTCAAACCGTCACATTCACTGTGCCAGCCCAGATGAGCGCGCGCGAAGCGGGTGTCGTGCTCGACGCGGCCGAGCGGGCGGCAGAGGGACTTGCGGCCGCGCCGATGACAGCTGTGCGGCGGGTGGCGATCGTTATCGGTCCTGACCCCGCCGCGGTGCTGCGCGGCGACACGTTGATCGTGCAGGTCGCGCCGCAATTCGGCTATGCTGGGCGCCCGTCCTCGGTCGCCATTCGCAACGTGGTGACGGGCGCGGTGCAAGGCCCGGAGCAGTAGCTGACTTTCAGCCTCTGAATTCATCCTTGCGCCGGCGCATCTCTGCGAAGGCTTCCCAGTCCAGTGCTGTCGACATGCCCAGCGCCGCCTTCAGCTGCGGCGCGCGCAGGAACGGATTGGTGGCGCGTTCCTCGCCAAGCGTCGTTGGAACGGTGGGTTTTCCTTCGCTACGCAGGCGATCGATTTGGCGCACGCGCTCGGCGAGCACCTCGTTGGCGACGTCAACCGCCACAGCAAAACGCGCATTCGATTGCGTGTATTCATGGGCGCAATAGAGAATTGTGTTCTCTGGCAGCGCCCGGAGCTTCGATAGACTCGTCCACATCTGTTCGGCAGTGCCTTCGAACACACGCCCGCATCCAAGCGCGAACAACGCATCGCCGACGAACGCGATGTTCTCGGCATCGAATACATAAGCGACGTGGCCCAACGTGTGGCCGCCGACGTCCAATACGCGCGCATGTTCGGTCCCAAGCTGAACGAGATCCCCTTCGCGAACGATGCGATCTGGCGCCGCGCCGATTCGCTCCACTTCGACTGGGCCGGTGATCTTGGCGCCGGTCGCTGCCTTGAGCGCCGCATTGCCGCCAGCGTGGTCGGGGTGCCAATGGGTGTTCCAGATGTCGGTGACGCGCCATCCCTTGGACGCGGCTTGGCGCAAGATTTCGTCCGCATCGGGCGTGTCGATGGCAACGGTTGCGCGGCTCTGTGGCTCGTGAACGAGAAAGCCGTAATTGTCATTAAGGCATGGGAATTGATGAATGTGCAGCATGGCGATTCCGTGCTTGGGCTCGAGGGCAGGGGTTCTTACGTCAGGATCGAAGCGTTAAGGTGAAATAGCGTAATCCTTGACGAATCCACAGCACGTGGCCCCAAGCCGCAACACCGAGTCTCCGATCGATGCGTGTCGACGTTCTCGCCCTGCAGCGCTTCTACGCTTCGCCGCTGGGCGAGGCGGTGCGGCGTGCGGCTTCGAGGCGGCTTTGCGCCCTGTGGCCGCAGGCGGACGGACTCGACGTGCTTGGCCTCGGCTATGCTGTCCCGTATCTCGACGACTATCGTAGCCGGGCGCGCCGCGTCATCGCGATGATGCCTGCTGCTCAGGGCGCTGAACCGTGGCCGGGGTCGGAGCGCACCTTGACCACGCTCAGCGATGAGGCGCGCGTACCCTTCATGGACGCGATATTCGACCGGATCCTGATTGTGCATGGACTAGAGGAAGCAAGCGAGCCGCACACGCTGTTGCGTGAGGTGTGGCGGGTGATGGCGCCGGAGGGGCGGCTGGTCATCATCGCCGCCAACCGCTGGAGCTTATGGGCGCAGTCGGGCGACACTCCGTTCGGACATGGCCGGCCTTTTTCACGTACGCAATTGGCGACGCTCCTCGCCGATTCGATGTTCGAGCCTGTTGTTTCAGCGCGCGCGCTCTACGCGCCGCCGTCGCCGTGGACGCCGTTCGTTCGTGCTGCAGATGCGTTCGAGCGGGTGGGTGAAGTCATCTGGCCCGCGCAAGGCGGACTGGTGCTGATGGAGGCAGTGAAGCGGCTTTACGCCTCGACCTCGCGATCGGAGCGGCGCGTGCTCCTGGCCAAGGCGCCCTCGCGACGTCGCCAAGAGGCGCCCGGCGGGGCGCCGGAACGCGGCGCGACCAATGGCATTCGTCGCACCCTCTCGTGCGATGTGGACAGCTTGGGCTAGACTGAACCCACATTTCACTAGGTGAGGGGAAATCCGCATGCACATCTCTCGGCGTGGCCTGTTGGGCGCGACGGCGGCCGGTCTCGTGCTGGCCGCCTGCCAGCGCGGCGCCAGCAATGGCGATCTTAATACGCTGCTTGACCAAATCTCGACCGACTTCCTGCGCGAGTCACCAGAATACGCGACCAGTCTCGCCGTCTCTGAAGAGCAGGCGGGCGGGCGTTACATCGATCGTTTGAGCGATGCGTCGAAAGCCGGTTTTCTGCGCCAACGTGAACTTACGCAGAATGCCATCACGCGCCTCCAAGGCCTGAACCGTGAGCAGCTGCAGGCGAATGATCGAGTAAGCTACGACGTCGTGCTGACAGCGCTGCAGAATAATCTGGCCTCGGCGCAGTTCGAAGTCGGCGGCGGCGCCGGCGCGCCCTACGTCGTAACTCAGCTCACCGGCTCCTACACCGGAATTCCGGATTTCCTTGCCAGTCAGCATCCCATCACCGACCGCGCGCAGACCGACGCCTACTTGACGCGTCTGTCGAAGTACAAGGACATGCTGGATCAAGAGACGACGCGGATCGGCGAAGACGCGGCCGCCGGCGTCGTTCCGCCGGACTTCGCGATCGACGGAGCGCTGCGGCAGCTCAACGCCTTCGCCAATACAGCGCCGGCGCAGACGGTGCTCGTCTCGTCACTGCAATCGCGTTTGGCCGGTGTCGCAGAGATCAGCGACGCCGACAAAGCTTCGTTGGTGCAACACGCCACGCAAATTGTGACCGATGAGGTGCTGCCGGCTTATCGCCGCCAGATCGAAGCGCTGACACGAATTCGTGCGCAGGCGACGCATGACGCCGGCATTTGGAAACTGCCTCGCGGCGCGGAAATGTATGCCGCGGCGCTGCAATCGAGCACGACGACGTCGATGACGCCCGACGAAATTCATCAGATGGGACTCGATCTGATCGCTTCCCTTCACGGTGAAATGGATACGATCCTCAAAGCTCAAGGCATGACACGCGGCACCGTAGCCGAGCGCGTGCAGGCGCTTGGCCGCCGTCCGGAACAACTTTATCCCAACACAGACGCTGGACGCGAGCAATTGCTGGCGGACCTCAATCGTCAGGTCGAAGCCATCAAGGCGCGTATGCCGGAAGTGTGCGGGACGCTTGCGCGCGCTGCGCTACAGATCAAGCGCGTTCCGGAATACACCCAGGATGGCGCGCCCGGTGGTTATTATCAGGGCGCGGCGCTCGATGGCTCACGCCCAGGCGCCTACTATATCAACCTCCGCGACACCGCTGAGTGGCCGAAGTTCACGCTGCCGACGCTGACTTATCACGAGGGCATCCCCGGCCATCACTGGCAGATTTCTATTGCGCAGGAAGCGCAAGGCTTGCCCTTCATCCGCAGCGCACTGCTGGGCTTCAATGCATACCAGGAGGGTTGGGGCCTCTACGCCGAACAACTTGCAGACGAGATGGGCGTCTACGCAAACGATCCGTTCGGCCGCGTCGGCTATTTGCAATCGGCAGCCTTCCGCGCCTCGCGCCTTGTTTGTGATACGGGGATTCACGCAAAACGCTGGACTCGCGAGCAGGCAATCGATTCGATGGTTGAAGCGACCGGCGACCAGCGCTCGAGCGTCACCACGGAAATCGAGCGCTATTGCGTCTGGCCGGGTCAAGCATGCGGTTACATGGTCGGCCGTCAAGCGATCAACCGTATGCGCGACGGCGCCCGCCAAGCCTTGGCTCAGCGCTTCGATATCAAGGGCTTCCACGACACGCTGCTGACTAACGGCGCGTTGCCGCTGTCGGTGGCTGAGAGCCTTGTGAACGAGTGGGTCCAAGCGCAGAGGGCCTAAGCTCTCCTTTCCAGTAGAGAGGTTGCGCGCGGCGGATTGGGGGGGTGATGCACGCCACCCATCCGCTAGCGTAAACTCCACTGGCGTCAGCTGAGCTTGTCGAAGGCCGGAGAGTCGCGCTTCGACAGGCTCAGCGTGACGCTTTTTCATGCACTGGCGTCAGCCAGGGGGGCAGCAGCTTATCTCTGCGCCTGAAGCGGATTGGGCCTTGAGCCATGTGCGGCTAAGAACGAGGCATGAAACGCATCGGTACGCCGCTTTCGCCCTCCGCCGTCAAGGTCATGCTGTTGGGCGGAGGCGAGCTGGGCAAGGAAGTCGTGATCGAGCTGCAGCGGCTCGGCGTCGAGACAATCGTCGTCGACCGCTATGCCAATGCGCCCGCGCAGCAGGTGGCGCATCGCGCCTTCGTGATCGATATGACTGATGCGCAGGCGCTGCGTAGGCTTGTCGAGGGTGAGCGGCCGCACCTGATCGTGCCGGAGATCGAAGCGATCGCCACGGACGAGTTGGTGCGCATTGAAGGCGAAGGGCTGGCGCGCGTCATCCCAACGGCAAACGCGGCGCACGTCACCATGAACCGTGAGCGCATTCGCGTCCTTGCAGCCGAGCAGCTAAAGCTGCCGACGTCGGCTTACGCGTTCGCATCATCGCTTCCAGAAATGCAGGCGGCGATCGATCACATCGGTTTCCCATGCTTTGTGAAGCCGGTGATGTCCTCGTCCGGCAAAGGACAGAGCAAGCTGAATGGCCCAAGCGATGTTGGACCAGCCTGGGACTATGCGATGCGCGGGGGCCGGGTGCAGCAGACGCGTGTGATCGTCGAAGGTCATGTCGACTTTGATTTCGAGATTACGCTGCTGACAGTGCGGGGCGCGAGCGGCACGGAATTCTGCGAGCCGATCGGCCACAGGCAAATCGATGGTGATTATGTCGAAAGCTGGCAACCCCAACCGGTCAGCGCCAAGGCGCTGGAGCGAGCACGCGAGATCGCAGCCAAAGTGACCGCTGCGCTTGGTGGCTATGGTGTTTTCGGCGTCGAACTCTTCGTTCAGAATGAGGAGGTGTGGTTTTCAGAAGTCAGCCCGCGTCCGCACGACACTGGATTGGTGACGCTGGTTTCCCAACATCAGAGTGAGTTTGCATTGCACGCGCGTGCGATCCTCGGCTGCCTGTCGACACCGCACTCCGCACCCCGGCTGCATCCGCGGTGATCTATGGGGGCCTGCAAGCTGAAGCCATCTCTTACGATGGCGTCGCTTCGGCGCTCGCCATCCCTGGCAGCGACCTTAGGCTATTCGGCAAGCCGGAGAGCTTCGCGAAACGGCGCATGGGCGTGGCTCTCGCGCGCGGATCGACTATCGATGAAGCGCGAGCGCGCGCCAAGCAAGCGGCTGCGACTGTGAAGCCTGTCGAAAGCTGAGCCGGCGCCGTGATCCGCAGGCACTCTTGTGACGTATCGCCCGGACATGAGTAAAACTAGTGATGATGAGGTGCTCAGCGCGTTTGCGGCGCTCGTGAATATGACTGCAGGTGAAATCGAGCGCTGGCATGCGACGGAGCAGTCGAGGTCTGTGGGCCAGGTCTGTGGCGACGGCGTCAGCATTGGCATGCGCGCAGGACAGCGCACGATAGAAGTGCTGCGCCTGCAGCGCGCTCCGGCAGCGGATGAGATCAAGCACATGCGCCGTGTCGTCAGTTTCATCCGCCGCATGAGCGCGCAGGCCCCGAGAAAGAACCGCGAGCGATCACGCTGGCGCTATGCACTGATGAATTGGGGCCATGATCCGCTTCGGCCAAGTGAAGCCGAGAGTCCCTGGCGCTGAAGCAGACCGGGCGCTACCGTCTGAGCAGAAAGGCACTCAAATGCGCACACCGCAAGCTCCGATCAATTCCGGCTATGGCATGCGCACGGAGGCCGCCGAGGCCCTGGGCGGCCGCAGGCTCGACGGCAAAGTGGCGATTGTCACCGGCGGCTATTCAGGCATCGGACTGGAGACAACGCGGGCTCTGGCCGAGGCGGGCGCGATCGTCATAGTGCCTGCGCGCACGCCAGAGAAGGCGCAGAAGGCGCTGGTGAACATTGCCAATGTTGAGCAAGCCGCCCTGAACCTCGCCGACCCACGCAGCATTGATGCTTTCGCCGCCGGGTTCCTGCCGCGCACGCAGAAGCTCGATATTCTCGTAAACAACGCTGCGATCATGGCCTCGCCGCTGATGCGTGATGCGCGCGGCTATGAAGCGCAATTCGCAACCAATCATCTCGGCCACTTTCAGCTGACGGCGCGGCTCTGGCCGGCTTTGAAGGCCGCGGAAGCAGCGCGCGTGGTCGCGCTTTCGTCGATCGGACATCGCATTGCACCGCCCGACTTCGAAGATCCGAATTTCGAGCGTTCCGAGTACAACAAGTGGGTGGCCTATGGCCGCGCCAAGTCGGCCAATGCTTTGTTCGCGATCGGTCTCGATGATCGCGGCCAGCGGTATGGCGTGCGCGCCTTTGCGGTCCACCCCGGCGGTATCATGACCGACCTGCAGCGCTTCATGCCCGAGGACGAGCAACGTGCCATGGGCTGGATAGACGAGCACGGCAACGTCAACGAACGTTTCAAGACCACCAGTCAAGGCGCCGCAACCAGCGTTTGGTGCGCCGCCAACACGCAACTGAACGGAAAGGGCGGCGTCTATTGCGAGGATTGCGACATCGCCGTTGCGGTTTCGGCAGATGACAAAGGCTTCTCGGGCGTTCGCCCCTGGGCCATCGATCGAACCCTCGCCGACAAGCTGTGGGCGCTCAGCGAACGCATGACAGGCGTGCCGTTCACCGCGGACTGATGCGATATAGGCCATCCGGCGGATGTCCTGAAGGCAGTTGTTTTAGCGTCACTTAAGATATTGCGCCAGCAGCATGGCGCGCATGATCAACGCGCTTCCGCCTGACCTGCTCGTTCAAGTGCTGGATGCTCTGCCGGTTCGCATCTTCTGGAAGGACCGGCAGCTGCGCTTCCTGGGCTGCAACCGCCTGTTCGCAGAGGACGCCGGCCTATCCGATCCGAACGAAATGATCGGCAAGTCAGACTTCTATTTCTATCACCCGGACCAGGCGGCCGCGTTTCGCTATGACGATGCCGAGGTGATGTTCAGCGGCAAGCCGCGGCTCGGCCTGCAGGAGCGCTTGACCCGCGCCGATGGCAAGATCCTGTGGCTGGAAACGAACAAGCTGCCGCTACGCAACGCGGACGGCGCTGTTATCGGCGTGCTCGGCATGTATCAAGACATCACGACGCGAAAGGAAATGGAAGAAAAACGGTGCGCCAAGTGCGTGCTCGCGCTCGCGCGCGCGTTGCCCTAGTACAAATTCTTCAGGGCGATCACGTCAGCGATCTTCGACACCACATCGTGCTCAAGGTTCAGTTCGAGGATGAGCGCGTTTAGAAAATCAGCTTCGTCGATCGTGAGTTCGCCGTCGGCGAGCACCAGATCAAGCGCGTGGGCGAACACGGATGGCCGCATATCTTCGGGCAGGGCCGCACACGCGTCGGCGAGCGCTGCATCTTCCTCGCGGAGTCGCGCCGCGACACGGGTGTTGATGGCGCCGAGTTCCTCCGCCGACAGCGTCTTCAGCGCCCGTGAGCGATGAACGAGCGCCAGCAGCTCCTCGTACTCGACTGTCGCCATCTCACCGTCGCAAGTGACGGCGGCGAACAAGATGGCGACAAATGCTTCAGGAACAGTCCAGCCTCTTGCTGTGCGCGGCGCCTCCGGCGCGAGCAGGCTGGACCAGGACAACACGTTCACCGGAGTGGGCGACTCTCCTTTGCCCCGCGAGCCGAGGTTTGAGACGAAGAAATCTGGCATCGGAGTCACTCCTTCACTCCATGATCACTCGCTTGGTCTGCGACTCCTTGATCGTGCTCAAATGCGCTAGGGTGGGCTGTCGGGTGCGCGCCATGGCGCTGCTTTTTCCACACGTCCAGACGAACGGGTGTGCTCCGGCTTGATCAGGCGGAGCAATCAAGCGAGCCTGATCTCCCGCAGGCGCTCGAGCAAGAAGTCGTGCGCGGTGATCGGCGTGGGATAGCGATTGGGATTATCTGCGCTGGTGCAGCTGCCCAGAGTCTCTATCAGATATTGTGGAGCAAAGTGCAGGAAGAACGGAATGGAGTAACGCGGCAGGTGCGCGCGGTCCTGCGCGGGGTTTATCACCCGGTGCGTTGTTGAAGGCAGCACATGGTTGGTCAGCCGCTGGAGCATGTCGCCAATATTGACAACGAGCCCGCCCTCAGGCGGATTGACGTCGATCCAGCGCCCATCACGCGTCCTGAGCTGCAGACCGGCTTCCTCGGCGCCAAGCAGCAAAGTAATGACGTTGATGTCTTCGTGCGCCTCGGCCCGCACACCGGCCGGGTTCGCCGGCGTCGGCGGATAATGAAGCAAACGCAGCACCGAATTGCCGTCCCGCACTGCCGCGGCGAAGAAGTGCGCTGGTAGCTGCAAGAAAAGGGCGATCGACTGCAGCAGCTCAAGCCCCATGGCGTCGAGGGCTTGGTAGAGGCCATAGATGTCGGCTCGGAAGTCGGCGATCTCGTCGGGCCAGACATTCGCCGGCATGAACGCCCCGTACGCGTGCCCTTGTGGGAGTTCGCGGCCGACGTGCCAAAACTCCTTGAGGTCAGCGGAGCTGGCGCCTTTGGCCGCTTCAACCCCAAAGGGCACATAGCCGCGCTGGCCAGCGCCGCCCGCAATATGGTAGCGCCGTTTGACTTCCTCTGGCAGCGCAAAGAGGGTTTTCGTCGCTTGAAGGGCGCGGCGGATGAGCGCTGCGTCGAGTCCATGATCGCGCACGATTGCGAATCCAAAGCGCGCGTAGCTTTCACCCATTGCGGCGCCGAAACCTTGCGGGTCGCTGCGCCAAATGCGCATTGAAAAGGTGGGGAGCGTGTCGAGCGCCATCGAGTCGAAGGATCGCCCTGCCTCGGTTAGGACGCAATCACTTAACGGCGCATTTACGATTCGGGGCCGAGCGTCCCGCCGCTAAATAGCGGAGCTGGCCCATGTTCTTTTTTGGTGCGCATTCATGGCGCGGTGCGAGCGGGCGCCGATATCGCTTCAAGTGCGTGCTGACCAAGCACGGGCTGCCCCCGCAAGGCGTTGGCGGCATCTATGTGTTCGTGCGCCGGCGCTGGGCGTTTTTCCTGGAGCCGCTCTATGTCGGCAAAGCGCACGATCTGCGCTCGCGGCTTCTGGGCCACGAAAAATGGGGCCGCGCCTTCTGGTATTATGGCGCAACCGAACGTTACGTTATGGGCCCTATCCGCGATGAAATCGACCGCCGCCGCATCGAGGCCGATTTAATCAAGGGGCTCAAACCGCGCATGAATGACATGGAAATTCCACAGGCTGACGCGCCGAAGGCGAAGCGCAAGGCTGCCGCCACGCACGCGTTCGATCTCGGTGCGCTGCTGGGGCGGCGCCCGCAGGGCGCAGCCTAGCGCTTGTATTCAAGCGGGAGCGCAGCAGCGGACGCTTGACCGGCTGGCGCGGCCGCGTCAGAGCCGGATCGATGAACGACGCCGCTCCGCCTGAGAGCACGCCGCCGCTGGCCGGCCCCTTCGCGAAACTCACTGAGTTCGTGAACAACATGGACGCGCGCGCATGGCGCGCCGTCGGTGTTTCGATCGGGCTGCTCGTAGTGGTGGCCGCCATGCTAGTGGTGGGACGGCTTTACTACGGCGACGAGATCGAGGCCTTCATAGATCAGACCCTCGGCCAAGCCGAGCGCGCTCATCTCGGCCTTATCGCCACCATCGTCGTGTTCACTCTGACAGCCTATGTCGGCGCACCGCAATTCGTATTGATCACCGCATGCGTCGTCGCCTTCGGACCAGAGAAGGGCTTCTGGTATTCTTGGCTCGCCACTATCGTGTCAGGCCTAGTCACTTATTATACAGGGCGGCTCTCTTCAGCAGAGACGCGCAAGCGCTTCGGCGGCGCAACCGGCGGGCGTTTTACCCGCTTCATGGGACGCAACGTTTTTCTTGCCAGCCTGATCGTGCGTTTCGTGCCGACCGCGCCTTTCGTCGTCGTGAACATGGCGTTTGGTGCGGCGAAAGCGAGCGTCTGGGGATTTTTGGGCGGCCTCACGATTGGCGTTCTGCCGAAGACTGCGATTGTCGCCTTCGCTGGCGACGGCATCATGGATGCGTTGGAAGGAAAGCTTGGCTCCGCAGCAATCATGGGCGGCGCGGCGATCGCGCTGTGGATAATCATTGTTTACGTGGTGCGCCGTTGGGTGCGACCCTCAGTTGGCGCTTGATCGCGATCAAGCGCGAGCGACGCAGTAACCAATTTGAGCTAGAGCAGAGTCATGAAGAAGATCATGATCGCGGCCATGCTGGCGCTGGCGTCTTGTGCGGAGCAGTCGCAGCCGGCGGACCAATCCTACGGCCCCGAGCCGACATTGCCCGCGCCTGAGCGTACGCTGTTGCCGACAGTGAACCCCGCTTCCACCGCTGTCTGGCCGGCAAATGCCGCACCGCGCGCGCCGCAAGGCTTTACCGTAACTCGTTTCGCCGAAAATCTGCAGCATCCGCGCTGGATCTATGTTTTGCCGAACGGCGATGTGCTGGTTGCGGAAAGTTCAACCAGACCATCCCAGGGCGGGGTCGGCGCGTGGATCGCCAATCAGGTTCAGCGCCACGCCGGCGCCCTCGCGCCCAGCGCCGATCGCATCACGCTTTTGCGCGACGGTGATGGCGATGGCGATGTAGACGAGCGACACGTCTTTGCTGAGAATCTCAACCAACCCTTCGGCATGGCGCTGGTCGGCGATCACTTCTTCGTCGGCAACACCGATGCTGTTGTGCGTTTCGCCTACACCCCCGGCGCATTGCGCGTCGGCAATACGGGTGAGACGGTGCTGCGCCTTCCCCATCGCCAGGGTGACAACGGCCACTGGACGCGCAATCTCCTCGCCAGTCCGGACGGCGCCAAACTCTACGTTGCGGTGGGCTCATCGTCCAATATCGCGGACAACGGTCTGGCGGCCGAAGAAGGGCGGGCCGCCATCTGGGAGTTTGATCCGGACGGCGCCAATGCGCGCACCTTTGCTACAGGTCTGCGCAATCCGGTCGGCATGGCCTGGAATCCGCAAAGCGGCGCACTGTGGACTGTCGTGAATGAGCGCGACATGCTCGGCGATAATCTTGTGCCTGATTATTTGACCAGCGTTCGCGAAGGCGCATTCTACGGATGGCCGTTTTATTATTGGGGCGAGCATCGCGACGAGCGCGTCAACCTGCCGGAAAACGCGCGCGTGCAGGCGCCCACCGTGCCGGACTTCGCCTTGGGCGCCCATACGGCTTCCCTTGGCCTCGTCTTTTACACCGGAACGGCGCTGCCGGAACGCTATCGCAATGGCGCGTTTATCGGCCAGCACGGATCCTGGAATCGGCGTGAGCGCGTTGGCTATAAGGTGGTGTTCGCGCCATTTGCTAACGGTCGGCCTTCGGGGTCAGTTGAAGATTTCCTCACCGGGTTCCTCAACGAACGCGGGCAAGCGCAAGGTCGCCCCGTCGGAGTCGCCATGGATCGTACCGGCGCGCTGCTCGTGGCCGATGATGTCGGCAACATCATCTGGCGCGTTGCGCCAACGCCCTAACGCGCGTCGCGCCGTATTCACCCACTTTTCTCGCAGCGCCAGACTAGGCGCTGGCGCGGGTCGCCCTGAGCAAAGCGCATTAAAGTTTGATTGCGGCGTGACACCGCTTCGCTGGCGCCTTCCCCCTGGCAGCCTCGGCCGGCGCCGGATTCGGACACAGCCTGGTTGGCCGCGGCGAAGGCGGCGTCATCAAGCGGGTAGCGTTCGCGGCGGAATTCGCCGCTGCGCGGATCGATCGTCAAGACATCAAGCGCGCGCGCTTCGCCGAGCACGATGACGCGCCGAAAGCGTTCGCCATTGTCGATCGGCGCATAGAGTGTGCGCTCGTTCACGCAAAGCGCGCCCGAAGCGGTGAAGCTCATGTCGGCTACGCCTTGCGCGCCGCTGGAGGCCTGACGGTCGAGTCGGCAAGTAATTGAGCCGTTGAACTCAGCTGCGGCCTCAGTCTGGGCCGATCCGTCTCCGGTGCGGGCGCGGAGCAGCGCGATGCCAACTGCAACGATCAGGATCGCTGCGATCGCGGCGCCCCCCACTATGGTCATGACCCCAATGCGCCGACGCGGCGTCTCGAACGGCTCGTGCGCGGTCGCATGCGCCTGCTGATGCATGGCGGCGGGCGCGGTCGTCACATGCACTTGTCCATTGCGGCGCCGGGAGAGAACGATCGCGCCGAGCACGCATACGGCGACAAACAGTGCGAGCGTCCCCCCGATCAGGATCACGACAGCGACGCGCGTCAGCCTGTCGGCTGTTTCCAGCTTCGCCGCCAACTCCTGATTTTGCGCTCGCAGCGCCTCGACCGTAGCGGTGCGCTCGGCTTCAATGCGCTCGGCGAAAGAAAGACAGCGCTCGTCACTCAACGTGGGGCTGACCCCCGCTTCGTCGAGGAATTGCAGCAGCTGTGAGGCGCGGAGGGCCACTCCGCGCGTTTCTCGGGTATCTGCACCCGACACATGCCAGGAATTCACGCCGATCACCCGCCCGCACTGATCGACAAGCGGCCCGCCGGAGGAACCCGAGGAAATCACCGCCTGGTGGTTGATGGTCGGCAGTGCATCACCTGTTGGCGCGCGGTCGCGCAGGGAGGCGATCTCCCCCGAGGTGCGGGACGCTGGGGTCGGTCGCAGCAGGTCGGCGCCGGTCGCCCCTTGGTAGTCCACGTCCGGGTAACCGAGCGCGACCACGCCGTCGCCCGGGTGTGGTTCGACGGTGGAGATGGTCAGCGGCGGCAATTGCGGCCCGCCACTGTATTCGAGCAGCGCCAATTCGGTCAGCGGGGAGTACCGAACAATGCTGGCAGGGAGGAGTCCGTCGCCCTCAGGGGGCACGATGGCTATGCCGTATTGGGCGTTCTGCCGCGCCGGCGCCACCACGTGGGCGTTTGTCACGACCAGATTGGGCGCCACCACAAAGCCAGAGCCGGAGCCGTATAGCATCCGTCCCTCTGGCGTTTGCAGGATTACGACCACGCGGACAATGCCGCGCTCGGCCTCATCGACGGTGGTCTGCGCTGCCGCGCCCGTCGCGAAGGCGAGGACCAGCACTGTCGCCAAAAACTTTAACGCTTTGCCGATCAAGCGCCTCACCCCACCGGAACCGGGTTGCCCCGCTGAAATAATCGGGCGCCGCCGCCGCCTCGGCAAGCGCGCCGCCCATACTTGCCCCGTTATGTGTCTTCCAGAACAAAAGCGGCGATGCTGCGGCCAAAGGCGGCCCGGCCCTTGCATCTGTGTGAACATCGCGGCAAGTCCAATCCGTCGGCGACGGGGGCGGTCGGCGGCTTGGACGCGCGGGACTGTGGTTCCGCGCATGCACGCCCCATCGCCTTCATTAGGCCTAGAAACGCTCTCTAGGCCGCCGCCGTCTCAGGATTGTTAAGCTTGCCGCATTAAGTCCGTGACAGGACTGATTCGGCGGTCTCCAGCGGCGAGGGTTTACAAGGCATGCTCGGCAATATGTTCGGTCTCGTTGCGCCGGATCTGGCCATCGATCTCGGGACTGCGAACACGCTGATCCACGTGAAAGGCCGCGGCATCGTTTTGGACGAGCCGTCGGTCGTGGCCTACGTCAATGAAGGCGGGCGCAAGGTGGTGTATGCGGTGGGCGCCGAAGCCAAGACGATGCTCGGTAAGACCCATCGCAATATGGAAGTCATTCGCCCTCTGCGGGATGGCGTGATCGCCGATTTCGACGTCGCCGAGGAGATGATCAAGCAATTTATCCGCAAGGTGCTGCCGCGCCCGGCGTTGATCAGCCCGCGCATCGTCATTTGCGTGCCGACCGGCGCCACGCCGGTGGAACGGCGTACCATTCTGGAAAGCGCTCAAGCCTCCGGCGCGCGTCAGGTGAAGCTCATCGAAGAGCCGGTCGCGGCTGCGCTCGGCGCGGGCCTGCAGATCGACGACCCGTCCGGATGCATGGTGGTCGACATTGGCGGCGGCACCACGGAAATCGCCGTGCTCTCGCTTGGCGGCTTGGTCTGGTCGCGATCTTTGCGGGAAGCCGGCGATAAGATGGATGAGGCCATCATCCAGTATCTGCGCCGGCAGGAAAACCTGATGATCGGCGATTCCACCGCCGAACGCATCAAGAAGGAAATAGGCACTGCCAAAGCGCCCGATCACGGGCAGGGCATGTCACTTGCAATCAAAGGGCGGGACAATCTGTCCGGCGTGCCGAAGGAGATTGTGGTCACCGAAGCAATGGTGGCCGACGCGCTCTCGGAGCCGGTAACGCGGATTGTCGATGCGGTGCGCCAAGCCTTCGAACAGATGCCTCCCGAACTTGCGGCCGATATTTATGACCACGGCTTGATGATGACGGGTGGCGGGGCGCTGCTGCGCAATCTGGATGCTGTGCTGCAGGAGCGGATCTCAATCCGCGTGTCCGTCGCCGACGATCCGCTGCGGTGTGTGGTGAAGGGCTGCGGAATCGCGCTCGACACCATAAACTCGTCGGAAGCGCGTCGCCTGTTGACGGAAGAAGTCTAATCGGCGCTGCGCGCTAACGAGAGGCGGCATCAGTGGCCAGGCGCAGGAGCGTTGTGCGGCGAGCGGGCGCGGGGCGGCGGATACCCGCCGGCGTCGCATTAGGCGTCCTGTTGGTAATCGGCGCACTGGCTCTCATAATAGTTCGTGTCAGCGGCTCGGGCTCGAACGACGGTGCGCTGCAGGCGGGCGATGACGCCGCGGCGGTCGCCGGCCGCCTCGCGACCGGACCTGCGCGCGCCAGTGAAAATTTCCTTCAGCGCATCGCGCGCATGTGGACCGCTTCAGATCGAATCGAGGAACTGGAGAGACAGAATCGCGAATTGCAGGCTTGGCGGGACCTCGCCGAGCGCCTTGCCGAGCGCAATGCGCGCTACGAAGCGCTGCTGCGCATGCCTCCAGACGCGTTCGGAGAGGGCGCAGACGTCGAACGCTCGATCGCTGCGCAACTCGTATTGGATTCCGGCGGGCCGTTCACGCGCACGCTGGTTGCGAATGCCGGCGCCGACCATGGCGTGCGCGTGGGCTTCATCGCCGTCAACGAGAATGGTCTTGTCGGACGCGTCGTCTCGCTCGGGCGCCGTTCCTCTCGCGTGCTGATGTTGGACGACTACAATTCACGCATTCCAGTCATGGGCGAAGCCTCGCGCGTGCGTGCAGTGCTGGCGGGGCAGGCGACGCGCCCCCCCGAACTGATCACGCATCCCTATCAAATCCAGCCGCAGAGACTCGAATTCATCGTCGGGGCGCAAAGCCTGCGTGAGGGCGAGCGCATCATCACATCTGGCGACGGCGGACTCTTTCCGCGCGGCATTCCGGTTGGCGTAGCGCGCCGTCAGGGTGATGGATCCTGGCGCGTAGCGCTCTCGGCGGCGCAACAGCCGATCGATTTCGTGCGCATTCTTCCGTACATGGGCGTCGAGCGGCCAGAAGCTGACCCCGTCGAAAGCGGTGGGCCGCCGGCGAGCACAGCCTCTTCGGTCGCTGTCATCGGTCGCGAGACCATGGCGCCGCCGCCGCGGGCCGTTGCGCCCGCTCCAACGCCCTCAACCCAAAGTGCAGCGCAACTCCCGCGTCCGCGTCCTGCGCCAGTTCAGACGCCGCCCGCAGCGACGCCGGCGCCAGCCGAGCCAGCGCCGGATGCGCCAGCCACGGAGCCCGCGCCGGCGGAGCCGCAGGAATGACGAGCCTCATGACGGGCGCGCCTAGCCGGCGCACGCTTCGCGTCTGGGGACTCGTGTTCGCCGTCGCCAGTGTGGTTTTGCCTGCATTGCCGCTCGGGCCGCTGTTTGCACAGCCGCCAATGCCGTTAGCAGTGCTGTGGGCGGCTTATGGCTGGGCGGCGGAGGATGAAAGCGGTTGGCGCGCGCCGGTGGCGTTAACACTGCTCGGACTGCTGCATGATCAACTTGCGGGCGGGCCGTTCGGCCTGTTCGTCCTTATCTATCTCTCAGCCTACTTAATCGGACGCGTGGCTGCTGTGCTCATGTCGGCGCCCAACCTGTTGTCGTTGTGGGGCGGTTTCATCGTCACGGCGCTGTTGACAGTGGTCATCGTCACAGGGGTTGAACGCCTTCTGTTGCCGATCGCAGTCGGCCCGTATGCAGAAGCGGCGGCGATGACTGCGCTGCTGTTTCCGTTCGCGCGCCCGTTCTACATGAGTGGGGCGCCTTCGGCCTGGAAGCAGGGAGCGCGGCGATGAGCAAGCCGAAACGCGTCGGCTCGACGCTGCCAAAGCGCGACGCGACCGTGATCTTCAATCGCCGCGCCGCATTGCTCTCCTTTATAGGTGCAGGCGTGCTCGGCACGATCCTGTTCCGCATGGGGCAATTGCAGGCCACCAATCTCATCAGCCGCGAATATACCGCCGCGGCGGACGACAACCGTTTCGACACGCGTATCATCGCACCGCCGCGCGGCGTCATCTACGACCGCTTCGGGGTCGTGCTGGCGCAGACCAGCAAAGACTATCAGGTCGCCGTCGTCCAGGACGATGCTGGCGGGAACCTGGAGGACGTGGTGCGCCGTGTCGGCGATATTCTGGGGCTTGACGCCGAATGGGCGCGGCGCGCCGTCATCCGCGTACGTGGCAATTCGCGCTATGAGCCTCAGCCGCTGAAGGAAGGACTCACCTGGGACGAGTTCAACGCCATCAATGTTCGGTTGCCAGAGCTGCCTGGCATCGTCGCCATGTCGGCGGATGTGCGCGCCTATCCGTTTGACGTCGTCTATGCTCACCCGATCGGGTACGTGCAGAAGCCGACGCAGCGCGACATCGACCGTGCGCTAGAGAACCCCGAACAGGGGGAAGCCCGCGCTGTCTATTTGCGCAATCCGCATGTTCGCGTTGGCAAGGCGGGTCTCGAAGCCTCCATGGAGCAGACGCTGCACGGCGAAGCCGGATGGCGCAAAGTCATAGTCAACGCGCGCGGCGTCGAGCAAGGCGAGGACGAAAGCGAGCGGCGCGAGCCCGTGCGCGGCTCGGGTGTGGTGCTGACGATCGATCACGAGTTGCAGCGCACCGCGATGCAGAATTTCGGCGACCAGTCTGGCGCCGCTGTCGTGATGGACATTTACACCGGCGATTTGCTGGTAATGGCCTCGGCGCCCGGATTTGACCCGAACTTCTTCGTCAATGGCATCGGCCAACGCGAATTCGACGCCTACAATCTCGATGAGAAGAAGCCGCTATTCAACAAGGTCGTCACCGGCGTCTATGCGCCAGGTTCGACTTTCAAGATGATGGTCGGCATCGCCGCCAAGCAGGCGGGAGTCGAAGACGATTGGGCGGTCAGCTGCTCCGGCGGCTTTGCGTATGGCGGGCGCGTGTTCCATTGCTGGCGCGCAGGCGGCCACGGCCGAGTCGATCTGCACAACGCCATCAAGCATTCTTGCGACGTCTATTTCTACCAGGCGGCGCTACGCGCTGGGCCGGAGCGCATCGCCGCCGTTGCGCGTCAATTCGGGCTGGGCGACCATTTCGACATTAACGTGCCAAACGTTCGCGACGGCCTCATTCCCGATCCGGTTTGGTGGCGCGAGAACCGACACGAGAACTGGACCGGCGGCCTGACTGTGAATTACGGCATCGGTCAAGGCGCGATGGGCGTGACGCCCTTGCAGCTCGCTGTGATGGCGGCGCGCCTCGGCAACAATGGTTTGGCGGTGCATCCGCGTCTCGTGCGCGAGGCCCCTGGCGTTACGCCGCCGCCTCGACCGCCGCACATGAACGGCATTGAAGCAGAATATCTGGCGCGCGTACGCGATGGCATGTTCGGCGTCTGTAACGAGCCTGGCGGTACGGCGACCCGCGCTGGCGCGCTCGAACTCGTGCGCGATCCGCAAAGCGGCGCGGCCGTGCCGCTGACGCCGGAAACGCGCGGATGGCAGCCGGTGCAGATCGCCGGCAAGACCGGCACAGCGCAAGTGCGTGCGCTCGGCGCCAATCGCGGGCGGCACTATTCCACAATCGAGTGGCGCTACAGAGACAACGCCTTGTTCTGTTGCTTCGGGCCCTGGCACGAACCACGCTATGCGTGTGCGGTGGTCGTTGAACACGGCGGCGCGGGTTCGGCAGTGGCGGGTCCGATCGCCCGAGAGATCGTCCGCGCGACTTTCCTGCGCGATCCCTCTCGGCGAACGCCGGCGCAGCTTGCGCAGCTGGAGCAGGGGCGCAACGCATGACGCTGGCCCTGAGCACCGGTCCCAACACCCTTTTTGATCGCTTCAGCAAGTTGAACTGGGGGATCATCACGATCCTCTGTGCGCTCGCTTTCGTCGGCGTGCTGATGCACTTTTCGGTGTCATCGGGCGCGTGGACCGACATGCCCCTGACGCACGGGCTGCGCTTTGCCGGCATGATGGCCATCGTGATGTTCGCCGCTCTGTTCCTGGACGCGCGCTTCTGGCTGGCGATCGCCTATCCCACCTACGGCCTTGCTTTGCTGCTGTTGGTTGCAGTGGAGGTGGCGGGCGCAACGCGAATGGGCGCAACGCGGTGGCTCGATCTCGGGCCGGTGTCGCTGCAGCCCTCGGAAATCATGAAGATCGGCATCGTGCTGGCGCTGGCGCGCTATTACCACCAGCTTGACGCGCGCAAGACTGGCACGGTGCTATGGATCATCCCGCCGTTTTTGATGATCGTCGCGCCCGTCGCCCTGGTCATGCACCAGCCCGACCTCGGGACATCTTTGATGATCCTGTTTGCTGGCGTGTGCATCATGTTCCTGGGCGGGTTGCTCTGGCGTATCATCGCTGCCGGCGCAATCGTCGCCATCGGCGGCGCCGTGTTTGCCTACACGAGCGTGTTGCACGACTATCAGCGCGACCGCGTCAATGTCTTCCTCGGAATCACCGATGACCCGCTTGGCGCGGGCTACCACGTACTGCAGTCGAAGATCGCTATCGGTTCGGCAGGCCTGTTCGGGCGCGGCTACCTTCAGGGCACACAGAGCCAACTCGACTTCCTTCCGGAAAAGCACACCGATTTTATCTTCACGATGATTGTCGAGGAGTTCGGACTTCTCGGCGGCGCACTGGTGCTCGGCCTTTTCGCGGCGCTGATGGCGCTGACGATGCAAGTGGCGCTGCGCGCGCGTTCCCTCTTTGGCAAACTGGCCGCAGGCGGCGTCGCGGCGACGCTCGCGTGCTATGTATTCATCAACACCGCCATGGTCATTGGCCTCGTGCCTGTTGTCGGCATTCCGCTGCCGATGATCTCCTTCGGCGGCACGGCCATGTTCACGTTGCTGGTTGGCTACGCCATTGTCTTGTCGATAGATCTGCATCGCGATCAGCATGGGGCGCGAGGATGGCTGTGGTGACAGGTCTCGGCCCCTGAGGAGGAAAAGCAGCAGCGGGCGCCTACCAGAGCGCCCGTTCCGCCATCCAATCCGTCGCGCGTATAAGCGCGTCGACAATCCCAGGTTCAAGGCTCGAGTGGCCGGCGTCGTGGACGATTTCTAGTTCAGCCTCAGGCCAACGCTGCTTCAGATCCCATGCGTTCACGAGCGGCGTACACATGTCGTAGCGCCCGTGCGCGATGCGGCAGGGGATGCTGCGCATGCGTGGAACCTGATCGAGAAGCCAGCCGTCGCGCTCGAAAAAGCCGTTGTTGACGAAGTAATGGTTCTCGATCCGTGCGAACGCTTCCACGAAGCGATCCTCATTGAAGCGCGAGGGTAGGGCGCTCGGTCCCGCGATCGAAATGGTCTCTCCCTCCCAACGGGCCCAGGCCCGCGCCGCTGCAAGACGGGTCGCCCAATCTGCAGATGTCAGCCGCTTGTGATAGGCGGTGACGAAATCGTCGCGCTCGCTCTCTGGGATCGCGCTGGCGTAGCGTTCGAACGCGTCCGGGTAAATGTTGCTGGCGCCGCTCTGATAGAACCAGTCGATCTCGCTTTTGCGCAGCAGGAAGATGCCGCGCAGCACGAGACCGGCCACTCGTTCGGGGTGCTTGGCGGCGTATGCAAGCGCCAAGGTAGAGCCCCATGAGCCGCCGAACACCAGCCACTTGTCAATTCCGTAGCGCTCGCGCACGCGCTCGATATCGGCGACCAGATCCCAGGTGGTGTTCTCTCGCAGTTCGGCGTGCGGAGTCGAGCGGCCGCAACCGCGCTGATCCATCATCACAACGAGGTAGCGGGCCGGATCGAAAAAGCGGCGCATCTCCGGTGAAAGCCCCCCGCCTGGTCCACCATGCAGCGCCACAGCCGGCAGGCCCTTCGCATTGCCGCTGCGCTCGACATAAAGCGTGTGCAGGTTCGACACCGGCAACATCTCGCTATGGAAGGCTTCGGTCGTCGGATAGAGGTCACGACGACGCGGGGGAGTTTGACCGTACATGCGATCCTGGTTAGGCGCGCGGGACGGCGCCTGCAAGGCGAGGGCTGAGCGAGAGGGGGGGCTGGGATGAAAGGCATCTTCAACTCTCGCGCGGCGCGTGTGACGGCTGTGATGTCGGCGCTCTTCGGCACGACAGGCGTCATTATGGTGTTCTTACCGCGCTGGCTTGAGGTCGAGCGCGGTCTCTCGGATTCGCAGATAGGGGTGGTCCTATCGTTGGCGCAGTTGGCGCGGATCGTCACTGGGCCGGCCATCGCCTTCTGGGCCGACGGCGCCGCTGACCGCAGTTGGCCCCTGAAATCCGTCTCTGTCGCGGCTCTCGCGGCCTACGCTCTGTTCTTCTTCGCTGCAGATGGCTTTTGGGCTCTGCTCGCGTGCGGCTTTCTGGCGCTGTCGATGACGCAGACGATGACGCCCTTGATCGAAGCGGCGACCTTGCGCGCGACCGCGCAGGGCAAGATATCTTACGGCGTCGCGCGCGGCATCGGTTCGATCGCCTTCATCATCGCCAACGTGGCCGGCGGCGCCGTCGTCGCGCAGTTCGGACTTGACGCTGTCGTCGCTTGGGTGGTGAGCGGCTTGGCTCTGACGCTGGCGGTCGCCTGGTTCGGTCTCTCCACCGAGCCCGCCCCAAAGCAAACCCGCGCAGCGAGAGCCGGTGCGCTCGGTGAACTCATCAGTAATCGGCGTTTCCTGATCCTGATCCTGGCGTGCGGGCTCATCCAGAGCGGACACGCCTTCTATTACGGGTTTTCGACCATCACCTGGCGCGCCCAGGGATTGTCGCCAGAGACTGTGGGTCTGCTGTGGGGCTTTGGCGTCAGCGTCGAGGTGGCGTTTCTGTGGAGCCTGCCTTTCTTCGAGCGGCGCCTGTCTCCTGAAACCCTGATCCTGCTCGGCGCCGGTGGAGGCGTCCTCCGTTGGCTGGCGATGGGGTTTTCTCCACCGCTCTGGGCGCTTTGGGCGCTGCAAGGCACGCACGCGATGAGCTTCGCCGCCGCCCATGTCGGCGCAATGCGGCTCATTTACAGAGAGGCGGCGGAAGAGAGCCAGGCAATGGCGCAGACATTGTACGCTGCGCTGTCGGGCGGCGTCTTGATGGGTGCGGCGACAATGGCGTCGGGCGGTCTGTCGGACCAATTCGGCGCGCGGGGATATTGGGCGATGGCGTTGCTCGCCGCCAGCGGCGGGGCGCTCGCGCTATTGCTGCTGCGGCCGATTGTTCGGGTTCCAAGCGCAACGCGGGATTAACCTTTCGCGCTGCGCGGGAACCCTCGCCCCGAAAGCGCCTTCGGCATCTTTGCCTTATCTTTTCTGTTAGCCGTTATCGGTTTGAGGCCGAAGACCCCGGCCTACTCGGAGGGATCGTCTGAATGGCCGCTGCGGCCGCATTCGTCTTGCGAGAGGAGGACGCGGCGCCTGTGCTGGCGCTGCGCGGGGATTGGACTGTCGACACCATCGCCAGTCTGGAGAGTGAACTGCAGGCCATTGTCGGCCGGCTTAAACCCGGCGCCGTGGTCGACGTCGCCGAACTCGGGCGGTTTGACGTGGCCGGCGCTTACCTGGTGGATCGAACCTTCCGTGAGAGCGCGGCGGGCGGCGACACGCGCATCGCCGTTCGTGGACAGCATGCCAATGCGCTGAGTCTGCTTGCCGCCGCGCGTAAGGCGGTGGCCGAGCCAGCGGAAAAGCCGCATGGCGCAAGCGGGTTGATCGGCTTCCTCGACACGGTTGGCCGCATGATGGCGACCGTCGGCGAAGAAATCATCGAAACAGTCGGGCTCCTGGGTGAGACGCTGGTGATGCTGGCGCGGATGCTTGCCGAGCCGCGGCGCATTCGCTGGGTCTCGATCGTGCATGTGATGGAGGTCGCCGGCCTCAACGCGCTGCCGATCGTGGCCATTTTGTCCTTCTTTCTGGGCATGGTCGTCGCCTATCTCGGCGCCCGCATTCTCGCTGATTTCGGCGCCACGGTGTTCACCGTGGACTTGGTCGCTTTTTCGGTGCTGCGCGAGTTCGCAGTCCTAGTGACTGCTATCCTGCTCGCCGGCCGCTCCGGCAGCGCGTTCACTGCCGAGATCGGCGCGATGAAGATGCGCCAGGAAATCGATGCAATGCGTGTGCTCGGCATAAATCCTATGAACGCGCTGGTCGCGCCGCGAGTCATCGCCATGCTAATCATGACGCCTTTGCTGACGTTCGCAGCCATGATGAGCGGCCTCTTCGGCGGCATCATCGTGTCCTGGGGCGCGCTCGGCATCAGTCCGGCGATGTTCATTGGCCGCATGGCTGAAGTCGTGCCGGAGCAGCATTTCTGGGTCGGCCTGTCTAAAGCGCCCGCCTTCGCTGTCGTGGTCGCTGTCATCGCTTGCAAGCAGGGTCTGTCGGTCGGCGGCGACGTCGCTTCCCTCGGCAGCAGAGTCACCAGTTCCGTCGTGCAGGCGATTTTCATGGTCATCCTGATGGATGCCTTGTTCGCACTCTGGTTTTTGGAGATGGATTGGTGAGCGAGGACATCGCCATCCGTGTGCGCGGACTGAAGACACAGTTCGGGCGCCAGATCGTACACGAACACCTCGACCTCGATGTGCGCCGCGGCGAGATTCTCGGCGTCGTCGGCCCGTCAGGCTGCGGCAAGTCGGTGCTGCTGCGGGAAATCGTTGGCCTGCAGACGCCGACCGAAGGCGAGATCGAATTCCCATATTTCGAAGCGGAGCACCGCGAACCCCGCCTCGGCGTGATGTTCCAGGACGGCGCGTTGTTCTCGAACCTCACAGTGCTTGAAAACGTTGAGGCGCCGTTACGGGAACACACGCGACTTTCTCCGAAACTGCGCAGCGAGATCGCAGCGCTGAAGTTGTCGATGGCCGGACTCGGCGCCGAAGCGCACCACAAGAAGCCGGCGCAGATCTCGGGCGGCATGAGAAAGCGTGCGGCCGTCGCACGCGCCCTCGCGCTCGACCCAGAACTCCTCTTTCTCGATGAGCCGACGGCCGGGCTTGACCCTATCGCCGCAGAGAACTTCGATCGCATGACCGAGAACCTCGCCCATTCGTTGGGGTTGACGGTGTTTCTAGTCACGCATGACCTCGACACTCTGCATGCGATCTGCGACCGCGTAGCCGTGCTTTACGGCGGCAAGGTCGCCGCTCTCGGCACGATCGCCGAGATCACGGACGGCGCAACGGGGTGGGTGAAGGAATATTTTTCTGGACCGCGTGGACGCGCCGCAGGGCGATCCGCGGGAGGGTGAACATGGAAACGAAAGCCAATTACGTGCTGATCGGCGCGGCGACCGTTGCGGGCGCCTTGCTGATGATGCTGTTCGCTATGTGGATGGCGACGGGGGATCTGAGGCGCGGTTTCAAGGAGTTTGACGTCGTATTTGCCGATCCTGTGCGCGGACTCACTGAGGGCGGAGAAGTGCGCTTCAACGGCATCAAGGTCGGCGAGGTGGACGACCTGCGTATTGACCCTGACAACACCAACCGCGTCATAGCGCGCATCCGCGTCTCGGCTGATGTTCCCGTGCGCACCGACAGCGAGGCGCAACTCGAACCGATCGGGTTAACTGGCGTCACGCTCATTCAGTTGTCAGCAGGCTCTCCGGAAGCACCGCTGCTGCGGGGATCAGGGTTTGGCCCGCCGCCGCGCCTGCAAGGTCGCGGCAGTCAGATCGACATCCTGGTCGCGCGCTCTGAAGACATTGCTCTGCGCGCCAGCGAAGCCATGGCGGCGGTGCGCGACCTTCTCACCGACGAGAACATCGCCCGCGTCACCCGGATCGTGAATAATCTCGAAACCGTGTCCGCCCAGCTCGCCGATCGTCGTTCCGTAATAAACACATCGGGCGAGGCGGCGCAGGAGATCACGTTGCTCGCGCGACAGTTACGCACGCAAACCGCAGAACTCGATCAGGTGATGACCAACATCAACCAAGCGACTTCCGTGGCCTCAGGTGAGACATTGCCAGAGTTGACATTGGCGGCAGAAGAGATACGGCGCGCCGCCGCATCGATTTCACGTGTAGCCAACAATCTTGAGGAAAATCCCTCTGTTCTGACGCCGCGCTCGCCGCGACCGACCGTGGAGCTCCGTCCATGATGCGTGTTCTATTGCTCAGCTCCGCGCTTGCGCTCGGGGGCTGCATTTCGCTGTTGCCGAAGCCGCCGCCGCCCCCGCGCACATTTGTGCTGGAGGCGCAGGACGTGTCGCCAGGCCACGGCAGCCCAGTCGATGCAGTGGTCGCCGTGGCGACGCCAGTCGGAGAGCGTGCAATCCTGGGCAGCGACCTCATCTGGCGCACCGGCGACCAGATCGCCTATGTCGATCAGACGCAATGGTCGAACCGTGCGGCCGATTCTCTTCAGCAGATGCTGACCGAAACCATCGTCCGTCAGGGTCGCTTTCGGGCCGCCGCGCGATCGGGTGAAGCTGCAGCCGATTACGAGCTGCGTTGGGAAGTGCTCGACTTCGAGGTGCGCGAAGAAGATATGAGCGCGCATTTTTCGGCGGATGTGAGAATGGTCGAACAGGGACGACGCATCTTGGCCTCGCAGATCGTGTCCGCCAGCGCGCCGGTCGCCGATCGCACTTCCACCGCCGCAGCACAAGCGCTTGCGCGCGCCGCCCGGGAAGGCAGCGCGCGCATTGGGGAGTTTGCTGCGGATGCTGCGGCTCAAGCGGAAGCCGCCGCAGGTCGCTGAGCTACGCCAGCGCGGCGTCGATCAACAGGTAGGCGCGCACCAGTTCGGAACCCTCACCCTTATTGTCGCTCTTGGCGAGGTCGGGGCGAGCCCGAAACTGACGCGCCAGCGTCTGCATGCGGTCATCGCGCTTGACGAGACGGGAGATGCGCATCACCGCGCCAGGCGCAGAGTCGACAACGGCGTTGCGGCGAGCCGCAGCGCCATCTCGCGAAGAGCGGGCGATACGTTCGAGATCGGCTGCTTGCAGCACATCGTCGATGTCAACGCCGGCGCTGGCGAGTAGGTCAAGCGCGCTCAACTTCAGTTCGGCGTCCGCATTACGCGCTGGCGCCTTCGCTTCGAAATGCACCAGATCGTCGCCGGAGTCCTCATTGGCTGAGGTCAGCGGCGTCTCCCGCGGCGGCATGAAATTGCCCCAGCTGCCGAAGCCTTTGAAAACGCCGCGCGGCGGCGCAGGCTCGCTGCGCGTTTCCACGCGCCCGCGTCCACGCACCATCGCGGCGCTCGCAGCGGCGTGCAAGCTGGTCAGGTCTTCGCTCTCGTTTGCGACAACGATCGACTCCGGCTTGCGCTCCAGAGGCCGCTGCGCAGCGGCTTTCTTCGCACCGGCCACGGCGGCAAGCGCGCCAAGTCGTTTCTCGATGGAGGCGGCGTGACGATCGGCTGCTGCTTGGCTCTCTTCCGAAGCCGCACGTGCAGCGTTCGCGGCATCCTGGAGCTTAGTCAAGGTGTCGTTGGCCGCTTCTTGCATTGCTTGCGCCTCAGCGCGGATCAGTTGGGCCGCGCGCTTTGCCTCGAACACTGCGCTGCGCGTCGTCTCACGGACGGCGCTTGCCGTTTCGTTGGCGGCAAGCACGGCCTGCTCAGTCGATTTTCTTGCGGTTTCGGTAAGACGCGTCGCCTCGGAAAGGCCGTCAAGCATTTCGCTCATCGAGCCGTTCAGCGAGGACGCGGCCGCGGCGGCGTTATCAGCAGCCTGATGGAAGGCAACAGTGCGTTCGCCCATGACAGTGGCTGTGGCCGTGAATGAGGCGAGATGGTTCTCGAGTGCGTCCTCAGCCGAGGTGATCTCGGTCTTCACCAGTTTCGAAGCTTCGCGCATGAGGCGGATTTGACGCCCGACCGAATTGGCGATCGACTCGGTCTGGGCGCTGAGATCGCCGTTGACGGCCGCGAGTGCGTCCCGTTCCTGACGCAGCGCCTCCGACAACGCGGCGGTGTTTTCGCGCGATGCGTTCACCACATCGCCGAACAGTGCGACATTGCGCTGAGCAGATTTCTCAAGCTCGGCCAGCCGGTTCATCGCCGCGGCGACAGCGTCGTTGAGGGACTCGATCTCGCTCTTCACAGTATGGGTTAGACGTTGCGCATCGGCCTGGCCGGCTTCGAACGGCGTCTTCGCCTCGCGGGCGATGCGCGTAAGTTCGACCGCCAGACGGCGCGCCTTCAGCGCTTCGCCGGCAGCCGAAGCCGACACCCAGAAGAGTAGCGCCGGACCGAAGGCCAGGGCCAAAATGCCCACCTGCATGGCTGGATCCATCGCCATCACGCGTTCGACGCCGAAATAAGCCAGCGGACCGCCGACGGCGCCGGCAATCCAGACGAGCGCCGCAAGTCCGCCCGCCAGGCCGGCCCACGAGAAGCCTGTCTTCACATGCACAGGTTCTCTCGGTTCTATCACCGCAGCCGGCTGTTCGACTGTGCGGTTGAGCTGTTCGGTGATGTAGCTATCGTTCGCGGCGCCATTCGTCGGTTCGGGCTCGCCGAACAGATCGAACGGATCGCGTTCGTCCTCGTGATCGTAATACATGACGCAAACTCCCGGCGGCCCGCGGTTTGCGGGCGTTAACGGAGCCGGCTGCAACGCCCATGCCAGAAAAGGGAAACGTGTTCGCGCCGCGCGTGTGCGCCGATTTGGTGCAAGACCTGCGCTACACAGGCGGGCGCTGGCGAGAAGTAAGGTTGATGATGGTTTAACCGACCGCTGCGTCGATCAGAAGAAACGCCCGTGTCGCTTCAGCATTCATCGAAGCGCGGCCACGAGCGATCAGTTCGGCGATGCGCACGCCTTCATTATGAAGAAAGTGCAGCGCTTCCTGGTTTGCGACGGCGTCGTGAGCCAGATAATCGGCCAGCGTCTGCGTCGCTTCGGCCGCCGCATCGTAGACTGCGCGGCGACGAACCTGCGTGCCGGAGCGCGCGCGCTGGGCGATACGTTCAAGCGCTGAAGGTGAAAACACTTCATCGAGCTTAATCCCCGCATGCGCGATGGTGTCGAGCACTGGCAGCGCCACGCCTTGCCGGCGTGGCTCGGAGATCTGCCGGCGCAGGTGCGCCACAGCGTCCTCCGGCGGCTCGCGCCGAGCGGCGGCAGGGACGGGGCGCGCCGGGGGCGCTCCATCCTCTTCCACTGACGAGAGCAACTCACGCCAGGTCCAATCGCTCGATGCGGGCGCGCGGTCGCGGGGAGGGCCCTCGAAGTCCGGGCCTTGGCGCGTGATGCGGCGCTGCGGTTCATCGCGGCGCGACCGAGTCGGGGCTGGCTCCTGGCGCGCACTGCGGGCGCGCGCCGGCGGCGCATCGAGCGAATCGGGCTCATCGCGCCAGGTGGCGTCGTAATGCTCTTCCGGCGGCGGTGCAGAACGGCGGCGGGCGCGGGGCGGCTCGGGCGCATTTTCCTCCACCGCCGTGCGCGCGCCGACCGCGGCTTCGCGCGCGGCATCGGCCGCATCGCGCAGCCTTTCGAGCGCGACAGCCGCTTCGCGCTCAACATTGACGGCCTCGTTGCGGATGAGATCGGCCGCGCGTTTGGCGTCCTCGACGGCGCGGTAGGTGGTGTCGCGCACCGCGCCGGCAGTGGAATTGGCCGCCAGCGATGCTGCTTCGGCAGACTGCCGCGCTGCGTCGGTGAGATTGGTGGCTTTCGCCAGCACATCGAGCGCATTCGACAACGCCTGCTCTAGTCGCAGCGCTGAATCGGCGCTTGCTTGCGCGGCGCTGGAAAGCCCGTGCGTGCGATCGCTAATCAGAGCAGCCGCTGCGCCGAAGGAGGTGAGGCGATGGTCGAGGGCCTGATCGGCGGCGCGCACCTCGGCTTCTGCAATTTTGGCTGCTTCGCTGATTGAATGCGTATGCCGCGAGATGGAATCGCCGATCGTCTGCGCTTGCGAGGTCAGTTCTCTGGAGATGCGCAGCAATTCCTCGCGCTCGCGCTCCATGCCGGAAATCATCTGATTGGCGCCAGATTTGGCTTGCTCCGCGATATTGCCGACCGCGCGCGCCTGGCGCTCGATCTGTCCTTCGACCTCCTGCAGACGCGCCAGCGTTTGCTCCAGCGCTTTGTCGAGCGTGCTGATCTCGCCGCGAACGGAGAGGGCGAGCTGGCGGGCGGCCTCCTCGGCGCTGCGCTCGGGATTGAGCAGCCGGTCAGCCGCGTCTGCGAGGCGGCGCGCCTCGGCGCGCGCGCGCGCGCTATCGCGCGCCGCGAGACCCGAAAAGAACGCCATCAGCGCCGGCAGCACCGCCGCCGCCGCCAACGCGCCCCATTCGACGCCGCTCAATGCGCTGATGCCATCTGGTCCTAGCAGGGCGAGCGCGGCTGCTGCAGCCCCGGCCAGCCAAAGCACGGCGACCGCCATCGCCAACATAAAGACCGCGCCGCCAGTATCGCGGGCGCTCGTGGCGTCAGGCGGCGTCGACATCCGGGAACCTCGCAGTGTGCGCAAGCGCGCAGAAACTGCTTAAGGCAAACGAAAGAAGTTGGGCAGTTTCAAGGGCGCACCCCCGCGCCGGTGTGTGTTGCTCAGCGTTGCTGCTGAGTTTGGCAGCTATCGCCGGAGCAGGCGGCATCGGATTGCTGCGGCAGGCGCTCAAGCGTCACGCCGACCCAGGCAAGCGCCACAGCCAGCAAAAAATCCCGGACTGCAATCAAAACGGACAGCATTGCCTCGACCTCGATCGTGACTGGCGCGTATCTGCGCCTATTCCCCGGCGAGAACAAGGCGCCGGCCCATGAATTCGACGCGAAGACCTAGTTCTGCATTGACGTGTGACCAACGTGCGCTAGCTTCCGGTTCATGTTACAACATAACACGGCAGGGGCAGGGCAGCGGGCCCACGTGGCGCACGCTGCGGTTGTCGCGCTGCACGCGCTATGTTGCGGCGTACCCGTGCTCGCGTTGATGGTGAGCGCGGCCTCCGGCGCGACCAGCGGTTTTGTTGTGGCAGCGCAATGGTTCGCGCCCATTCACCGTTTTCTGCACGCGCATGAAATCTGGATTCTGGCTCTTTCGGCCGCCCTGGTCTGCTTGGGCGGGACGTTCGAAGTGTTGTCGCGGCGCGACGGTCATCGCCGCGGCTTTCCAATGATGTTCGCAATTTCCGTCGGCTGCTTCTTCGCCAACGCAGCCATTATCGCGATCCATCGCGCCTAACGCTTCGGTTTCAACAGAACTAGAGCCAATGTTCGGAAACGGCGGACGGCTGTACCGATGTCGCCGGCGGGCCGGAGCGCGCCCGTCAGAGCGAGTCCCTCAAGCTGCGCGAGGAGCACCTCGGCGACGTCTTGTGGATCGAGAGTAGGGTAAGCGCCGCCGCCGTGCTGAGCCCTTCTTATCGCCTCCGCGAGCGCCATCGAGGCGCGCATGTTACCAGCCCTCAGCGCCTGCGCCAGCGCTGGATCGCGAGCGGACTCAGCCCAAATATCCAGCAGCAAGGCTTGATCGCTGTGAAAGGCGCTAAGAAAGCCGCGCGCGAGCTCCGCCAGTGCGTCAACCAAGGTTTCACTGTCGTTAAGCGCGCCGAAAGCTGCCTCGGCCGATGCGCGCGTTTCGAGGGCAATAGTCGTTACGATGTCGGTTTTTGAGCCGAAATAGCGATAGAGCATTCCCGGACTGATGCGCGCTTCGCCGCAGATGTCTTCGATCGTGGTTTCGCGGAAGCCGCGCGTGCGGAAGCACAGTCGAGCGGCCTCCAGAATCTGGTTGCGGCGACGTTCGGGGAGGGCGGGATCGGCCAGGCGCGGCATGGAATCGCGATTCAGCATACCTCGATCGCCCTCTGGTTTAGCCTATCTTCACCCTGAGCTGGCAGCGTCGGCCCGCCTTTTTCTGGCGGAGATCGCCTCGTATGCCGCAGACGCCCGTCCCATCGCTCGCGAGCGCAGCCGAGACCCGGCGCCGTGAGATGCCGGCGTCGATTGCCCTGGTCATGCTGACTGGTGGCTTGGCTGCGGCGATCATGGACGGCGGCGGGGCGGTGGGCTGGGCGGCGATCATGGCGCTGCTCCTGATCCTGGACACCGAACTCTATCGCCGTCTGGACGCCTCTGATGCGCAGCTTCAAGGCAAGACGCTGGCGGGCCTCGCTCTCTGGTCGTTCGCTAGTTCCGCCTTTTATGCCGTGCTGCCCGCAGCGTTATGGCTCGACGGACAAGCCGCCGCAGCGGCAGCCGCCATGGTGCTTTGGGTCGCCGGTGTGGTTCGCCATTTCAGCCCGGGAGCGTCGGGCGCCTTGCCGATTGCTATCGCGGGCGCAACCCCGCCCGCTCTCTCGCTGCTGGTTTCGCCGATTGTGATGGCGTCGATGACGCGCCAGCCCGACTGGGATCTCGCTGTCATAGCGGCAGTCGGCGGCGGCGCTTTAATGGCATATGTCACGCAAGCGCGCGTCAGCGCTGCCGAAGCCGAGCGCGCCCTGCGTGAGAGCGCCGTGGAGCGCAACCTTCACCACACCATGGCGCAGCTCATTTTCGAGCGCGGTCCGCTCGCCGCCACCCTTGTCGATGCGCAGGGCCGGATTCTCGCGATGAGCAAGGACATGCGCGAAGGGCTGCGAGCGCCGCAGGATGCGGTGGGACGCAGGCTCGATGAGCTATTGCCGTGGTCGCCGGAGCGTTGGCGCGTGGCGTTCAGCCGCGCCATGCAGGGCGAGCATGTCCGCTATGACGAGGATGAAGTCTACACCGCCGAGGGCCCGCGCTGGTTTGCGTGGGAAGCGATGCCATGGCGCGACGCCGACGGTGAGATCAGGGGCGTGCTTTGCCACGGTCGCGACATTAGCACGCTGGTGCAGGCGCGCACCGAAGCGGCCGCCAACGAGAAGCGGCTCAGCATGGCGCTGGCGATGTGCAACAGCGTCGTCTGGGAAGTCGATTTCAAGAAGCGGGTGATCAATTGGTACGGCGATCCCATCCCGGTTTACGGGACGGCGATGACGTTTGATCATTTCATGCACCGCGATACCGGCTTCATTCACGCCGAAGATTACGCCGCGCTCACGACCTATTTTCAGGATGCCGCTGCTGGTAAGAATGTCGGCGCGGTCGAGCACCGGGTCATCGCCGCCGACGGTGAAGTGCGCTGGGTCGAAGGTTGGGCGCGCCGTCTGCTTGGCCGCAGCGGCGGCGTGCGCAAGCTCATCGTCATTTCGCGCGACATTACCGACCGCAAGCGCCAGGAGGCTTCCTTCATCGCCGCCATGCACCGGGCTGAACAGTCATTGAAGAGCAAGCGCGCTTTGTTCGGTGACGAGGGGGTGGCCGCGGCCGAGGCTATCGACGAGGCCGCCGTCAACGTCGCCGAGATGTATGAGCGGTTGGACAGCCTGATCGTAGAGATGGACGCGCGCGACGCCATGCTCGCGGAAACACTCGTTTCATTGCGCGGCGCGCGGGAGGCGGCGGAGGCCGCCAACGTCTCGAAGTCGCAATTCTTGACCAGCATGAGTCACGAGCTCAGAACGCCGCTGAATGCGATTATCGGCTATTCGGAGATTCTGCAGGAAGAGGCTGAAGCGGACGGCCGCGACCGCGATCTCGCCGACATCGATCGGGTGCTCACGGCGGCGCGCCAATTGCTGCATTTGATCAACGGAATCCTCGACATATCCAAGATCGAAGCGGGAAAAATGGACGTGGTCGCGTCGGAGTTTTCGCTCGCTTCGGCGATTGACGAGGCTGCAGCCACCGTTCGTCCCAGCATCGAAAAAAACGGCAACACGCTGCGCGTCCGTCTGGCTGACGATCTCGGTGAAGCAGTGACCGACGCTTTCAAGCTCAATCAGTGCATACTGAACCTTCTGTCAAACGCCGCGAAATTCACGCAACAGGGCGAGATTTCCTTGCGTGGCCGCCGCGAAAACCGAGCGGGCGCCGATTGGGTCGAAATTTCTGTCTCCGACACTGGCATCGGCATGAGCGCTGAGCAGATCGAGCGTTTGTTCGGCGCATTCATGCAAGCCGAAGCCACCACGTCACGCCGCTTCGGCGGTACCGGCCTTGGGCTCGCGATTACGCGTAAGATCATGCGTCTGCTCGGCGGCGACGTGACCGTGTCAAGCGCAATCGGCGTGGGCACGACGTTCACGTTGAGCTTTCCCGCACAGCTTGGCGCCTCTGCCGAGAAGCAGCCTGAGCAGGCGCCCATTCTGGGGCGCGGCGGCGAGCGTCTAGTGTTGCTGATAGACGACGAGGACAGCGCGCGCGACTTGACCACGCGTGCGTTATCGCGGCTTGGCTTCACGGTTCGCAGCGCCACCACCGGCGAGGCCGGCCTGGCGCTGGCGAGCGAAGTGCAACCCAGCCTTATTCTCGTCGACATCAATCTACCTGACATGAGCGGGTGGACCCTGATCGAGCGCCTGCGCCAAGCTGACGATTGCGCGCCAATCATTGTGCATTCCGTCGACGACGATCGTCAGCGCGCCATTGCGCTCGGCGCCTGCGATGCATTGGTGAAACCAGCGGACCGCGACGTGCTCGCCGCTTGCGCCCTGCGTTTTGCCCGCGGTGGCGCGATCGCCGCACCAACTCCCGCTCAGAACGATCGTCTCGCAAAGCGGGCATGAAAGGAAAGTCATGCGCATCCTCATCGCTGAAGATCATCCGGACAATCGCGAGATGCTGACACGCCGCCTCGAGCGGCGCGGCTACGAAGTGCACGTTGCCGAGAATGGCGCCGAAGCAGTCGAGAAGGCCAAAGTCTGCGCGCCCGACCTCATCCTCATGGATATTTCCATGCCGATCATGTCGGGGATCGAAGCAACGAAGGTGCTGCGGCAGACGCCTGAAGCGAAGGACGTCAAGATCGTCGCGCTCACGGCGCATGCCATGGAAAGCGCCCGGCGCGAATGCATGGAAGCAGGTTGCGATGACTTCGCCACCAAGCCCGTGGATTTCGCTGGCTTGGTCGCGTTGATCGAGAAGTACGCAGCTTAGGCTGGTTCGAGCGTCGGTAGGGTTAGCGGCCGCTTCACGGTTTTTCGTCGCCGATCCAGCGCGAATTAGCGTCGCCCTAACCTCCTTCGCATATTGTCATGGCTGGTATGGTGATTAGGTGCAGGGGGGCGAATGTCCTCGGCGCAAGGCGATGAAGGCGCGTCGGCTTCGGCGCGTCTAGGGCGTATTCTGCTGGTCGATGACCAGGCGCAGAATCGCGACATGCTGGGCCGCCGCCTGGAGCGCCGCGGCTATGAAGTCGTGCTGCGCGAAACCGCTGTCGGCATCGAAGGCGTGATCGCAGCCGAGAAAATCGAACTCGTCTTGCTCGACTGGATGATGCCGGAACGCTCGGGCGCCGATGCATTAGCCGGCATTCGCGCGCTCTATGATGCAGAGCACGTGCCGGTCATCGTGGTGACGGCGCTCGACGACGGCGACATTGTCTCCACTGCGCTCGAGGCAGGCGCCAACGACTATATTCCAAAGCCGATCGATTTGCGTGTTTTGACTGCGCGCGTGAAGGCGCAGCTCGACCGCCGCCAGGCCGTGCTTGAACTCGACGCAGTGCGCGATAACCTCGAGCGTACGGTCCAGCAGCGTACGCAAGACCTGGTCGCCGCGAATGAGACGCTTTACGCGGAGATCAGCGAGCGTGAAGCCGCCGAGGCGCGTGCGCAATCGCTGGCGCGGCACGATCCGCTGACCGGGCTGGCTAACCGGCGCCACTTCCTGGAGGAACTCGAGCGTCGTCTTTCGCTGATCGGCAACGAGAAAAGCGCGTTTGCGCTGATGTTTATCGATCTCGACCGCTTCAAGCCGATCAACGACGTGCATGGTCACGCGATCGGCGATCAGCTGCTGCAGGTGATTGGGACGCGGCTGACCGCCTGCATTCGTGACGACAGCTTCGCCGCGCGTTTGGGCGGCGACGAGTTTGCTGTGCTGCTCGAGGGCCCGGAGGGGCGAGAGGGCGTCGCCGCAGCAGCGCGACGCGTGCTCCACGAATTGTCAGCGCCTATTCTGGTCAATGGGCTGAAGCTGACCGTTGGCGCCTCCATCGGCATCGCGCTCTGCCCGGAAGATGGCGATAACGCCGCGGATCTGCTGCAGCGTGGCGACGCTGCGATGCTCCGTGCGAAAGAAGATCGCGGCGCCTTCAAGTTCTTCGATTCATCGATCGACGAAGAACTGAAATCGAAGGCTGCGCTGGAAAACGAGCTCCGTACTGCAATTCCGAACGGCGACATTGTTCCGTATTTCCAACCTGTGGTGCAGTTGGAAACGGGCGCGCTCGTCGGCTTTGAAGTGTTGGCGCGATGGCCACACGGCGATCGCGGCATGGTGCCTCCGAGCGCGTTCATTCCGGTAGCCGAAGAGGCCGGCCTAGTCGACGCAATGTTCTGGGCGCTGTTGGCGCAAGCGTGCCGCAAGGCGCTCGACGCGCCGGGCGAATTCATCCTCGCGGTCAACATTTCGCCAAGCCAGGTGCGCGACCAATGGTTTCCTGAAAAGGTGCTGCGCACCTTGCGCGAGACGGGTTTTCCGGCGCAGCGGCTTGAGATCGAGGTGACCGAGAGCGCCATGATCGGTGATGTCGCCCGCGCGAAGTCCTCGCTGTTGTCGCTGAAGAACCAGGGCGTGCGCGTCGCGCTGGACGATTTCGGCACCGGTTATTCTTCGTTGTTCCTGCTGCGCGAATTGCCGATCGATAAGCTGAAGATCGACCGCTCTTTTGTCGCCACGTTGATCGCGGATCGCGAGAACGCCACCATCGTCGGCGCGCTGGTGGGCCTCGGCAAGGCTCTCGGCCTGCAGGTTACGGCCGAGGGGGTCGAGGACGAAGAGACCGCGAGCGCGTTACGCGAGATGGGCTGCGGCTACGCGCAAGGCTTTCTTTATGGCGCGGCGGCGCCTTTGCCGCACTACACGCCGATGCCGCTGCGCGCGGCGGTTTGAAGATCAGGCTGCGTAGGCGAACCAGACGTTAGGCTCGACATAGCGCCCAACGCCTTTGTCGAGATCCATGTTCACAGGCGCCAATCCACCCTCGAGCGCATACTCGCCGCTTTGCTCGAACGTGCGGCCAGTCCACATCTCCCAGAAGCCGACCGGCTCTTCCACCACCATCGAGCGGCGAGCTGGTTTAATGAGCTTGCCGCCGGCGGCTGAATGGCTGCGCAACCACGGGTCAAAGAGGCGGCCCTTTTCATCGGCCCAGTTGATGTACTCGTCGATCGAGATGAACGGGTGGCGATGTTTCTCCGACGGACGCACGGGGGCGATCACACCGTCCAATCCCTTGCGCTGAGCGAGCGCGCGGAATTCCTCGATCATGCGTCGAGCCACGCCCTTGCCGCGATGGATGTGCGGCACCGAGATGGCGAGGGCGCCCAGCGCATTGCGGGGCTGGTCGCTGTGCGCCGCAGTCTCGACGATCCAGTCCCAGCCCTCAGGCGGCAGGTCGTTGAAATCACAAGCCAGGGGCACGCAATTGCCTACTGCCACCGGGTAGCCTGTCGTCTCATCTACGAGACACAGCTGGCAATCCGCATGCTCTTCGATCACCTGCTGGTAGAAGTCGAAATGGGCGCGCGTGTAATTGAGGAAGCCAAGCGAACTCCAGGCAGCCTGTTCGATCGCCATTGCGGCGCGGCGCAATTCAGGACTGTCGGCGCGCGTCTTCACGACGAACCGGCTCATGTACCACCCAAGCAACGTTAACCAATTTACTTTTGCGCGCTGCTCTTCTTCTTGGACACCCCGCCATTTTGCTATTCTGCAGGCGCGAGTTCCCTAATAAAGAGTAAAATCAACTTCCGCAATCCCTAAGTTGTATTTACCTTTATTAACAAGACGCTGCAGCCTGAGCAGCTGCAATTGACTTCATGGTTTCCAATGTATTGCTGAAAAAAGTGGAACAATCTTTTTCGTCTGTAAACGCTATTTTTCCACTGCGCAAAGTATTGCTGAGATGTTGGGCCCTCGCGTCTGTTGTTCAGCGTGTCTTAACCATGTCAATGACTACCGCGAATACTGCGCATTACAAGAGCGATCTGCGTCGCATGACAGCCCTAATCGGCGCTGCGCTTGTGCTTTTCGGCGCGCTGTTGGTTGTGATCGTCGCCTACGCCGGGTGGTCGGCCAACCGAACAGCCGTCACGCGCGAGCGCCAGCTGGTCGAGAACGCGTTGGACGAAAGCATCACCAGAGTTCTGAACGAGCAGCGAAGCATCGCCTGGTGGGACGACGCGGTGAACAACATCGCCATCAGCGGTCTCAACCGCGAGTGGGTCGACATCAATTTTGGTCTATACCTCAGTGAAACCTACGGGCACGCCGAAGTCTATGTCTTGGACGCTGAAGATCGCCCGGTTTATGCGTGGCGCGACGGCGAGAGCAAAGCGTCCAACGCGTACGCGACGCGCCAAGCCGAGTTCGCTCCCCTCATTCAGGAGGTGCGCACCAACATTCGCCAATATTCCAGGGTGCGCGCACAGCAGTTCGCGGAGAGTCAGACCGCCTACCGCGATCTCCTAGGAGCGCGCGTTGCTGTCTGGGGCGGCCACATTCTGACCGTCGACGGGCGTCCGAGCGTCGTCACCGCGACGTCCATAGTGCCGAACATCGACATGAACCTGATTCAAGGCCGCCCGTATATGCTGGTCAGCGTAGTGCCGATCGATCAGGCATTCGTGTCGGGGATAGGCAATTCGTTGTTGATTGGCGATCTCAGCCTTGCTTCTGAGCGGCCTAGGGCGGGTGCGCGAACTGTCGAGCCTTTCGTGACTGACGAAGGTGTGACC
>CAYODX010000014.1:73098-88460 GCA_964402795.1 uncultured Terricaulis sp.
CCGCTGATCGCCTGCCGCGATGGCCGTCTCACCGGACTGGAGGCGCTGCTGCGTTGGAAGCATCCAACTAAAGGCTATATCTCGCCCGGCACGTTCGTGCCGATCGCGGAGGAGGCGGGGTTGATGCCCGCCCTTGGGGCCTACGTGCTGGAACGTGCATTCACCGACGCAAAGCAATGGCCGGATCTCGACATCGCCATCAATCTATCGCCCGTCCAATTCCGCCATGTCGATCTTGTTGAATTGCTGCAAAGGCTGCTTGCGAAGCACGCGGTCGACCCGAGCCGTATCGTGCTTGAAGTCACCGAAGGCGTGCTGATGGAATCAACAGAGCGCAATCGGCAGACGCTGGATGCGGTCCGCGCGATGGGTTTCAAGATCGCGCTCGACGATTTTGGAGCCGGCTATTCTTCGCTGCGGTATCTGTGCGATTTCCGCTTCGACAAGATTAAAATCGACCGTGCTTTCGTCACTGGCATTCATGAGCGCAAGCGGGCGATGACAATCATTCAGTCCGTGGTCACGCTCGGGCGGGGCCTGGGCATGGATATCGTGGCCGAGGGCGTCGAAACCGAAGCCGAAGCATCCGTGATGCGTCTGGTGGGCGCCACGGAATTGCAAGGCTTCTTTTTCTCGAAGGCGCTGCCTGTCGACGCTGTCAACCGCTTCATCGAGGCGCTCCGTGTTGCGCCGAACAATACGGACAGCAGCGAAGTCGCTCGCCTCGCACGGCTCTGAATGGGGCTGCAGCCGCGCTCATTTATTGAACGGGAGGCCGGATCACGCTAAGCGCGCTGATCGGGGTGCGTTGCGTGACACATTCAAAAGGCGCCAACACGGATTTCGATTGGGAGCGCTTTGACCCGACGGCTTACGTCGAACACTATTACGGCGCGCCTCATCCCGATGACGACGAGGTGCTGCGCCGTACGGCGAAGGCGCTCTCGCTGTTGCATCGAAACGATCTCGAAGTCGTCGATGTCGGCACCGGCCCCAACCTCATACCGTTGTTCGCGGCGCTGCCGTTCGCGCAACGGCAAACGGTTTGGGAGTATGCTCAAAGCAACATTGACTGGATGCGCGCCGAATTGGCCGGCGAGGCGCTGCGCTCGCCCTGGCCGCATTTTTGGCGCGTCGCAGCGCATTCGCATGGAGCTGATCCCGACACGGATCCGCTGCCTGCGCTGCGCAGTAAGGTCGAACTCGTCCGAGGCTCGATTTTCGATCTGCCGCAGCGCCGCTGGGATGCGGCTACGATGTTCTTCTGCGCCGAGTCGATCACGGCCGAGCAGGATGAATTTGAGCGCGCCTGCGCCGCCTTTGCGCGCGCGGTGAAACCTGGCGGCGTCCTCGCGGCTGCATTTCTCGCCGGCTCGCGGGGGTATCGGGTCGCGGCCGAGGATTTTCCGGCTGTTGCTGTCTCTGTTGCGTCTCTGCAACAGGCCTTCGATAGCCTCACTTCTGAAATCGAAATTTCGGGAATAGGCGCGATGGGCGAGGAAATTCGCAGCGGCTATTCCGGCATGCTTTTTCTGACTGCACGCGCGACCGGGTGAGCCGGATGAGGTCGTTTTTGCCTAGGCGCCGGTCGCTTTCGCTCCCGCCAGCGTGAGTCCCCTGCTGGACAAGGGCCGTCAGACCCGGCATGCCACCATCAAGGTGCGGCGCTGCCTCAGGGGCGCCGGCGGGGTGGAGCGACAGCGCAGGCGCGGCGCTTCCGTGTCTGGCGTCGAAGCGCTTCCCCGCCTCGAGACGGTAGGGGACTTTAAGCGCGATGCGACTCAGAAGAATCCAATTGGTCGGCTTGGCTGCCGCAGTGCTCGGCGCGACTGCCAACGGCGCTCAGGCAGAAGACGTCACTATCACCACGTCGACGACGACGCCGGTTTCCACCTCCGATCCCAATTCCGCCGCTCCGGTCGAAGCTGGCGACGTCACTGTCGGCAGCGGCGGAACTATCACGGTCAGCGCTGGGCAAACGGCGGTGACGGTGGACTCGAGCAACGATGTGACCGTCGCGTCGGGCGGCGCCTTAGCCTCGAGCGGAGCGAACAACACCACTGGAATCCTTCTGCTCGGCGGCAATGCGGGCGCTATTGTCAATTCGGGCACGATTTCGCTGCTTGAGGATTACACGCGCACCGACAGCGATACCGACGGCGACCTCGACGGGCCTTTCGCGCAGGGCGATGCGCGCTTCGGCATCCTGCTGCAAAGCGGCGCCTTCACGGGCGATGTGACGAACGCCGGCGCTGTCAACATAGAGGGCAACAATTCGGCGGCGATCGCACTTAATGGTCTGCTCGACGGCGATCTCAGCCACTCCGGCTCAATAAACGTAACAGGTGATAATTCAGTCGCCATCGCGATAGGCGGGGGAGCGTCAGGAGGCGTGACAGGCGACGTGATCTCGACCGGCGCCATCAACGTTCAGGGGCTGCTTTCAAGCGGCATCGTGGTGGGCGGGGCGATTGGTGGCGAGCTGCGCATCAACGGAGCGGTGTCCGTCACCGGTTTTGGTGCTGTGACCGTGCCTGCCGATACCAGCCACCTGGACGCCGATGATCTCGGAATTGGCGGACCCGCGATCGCCATTCACTACAGCGTCGCTGATGGTGTGACCATCGAAGGCGTGGGCGTCGAAGATGACATCGATGATGATGGTGATGGCGTCACTGAGGAGGCGGGCGACGTCAACGACGACAATACCGCCGCAATCAACAGCTACGGCTCAGCGCCTGCTCTCCTGGTGCAGGCTGATCCATCGGCCAACCTCTCGCTCGGTCCCATCGCCAGCGGCGTGGGCGCCGGTTATGGCCTGCATGTGCGCGGGGCGGTCTCTGCGCACGGTGTCTTTGAGGGGGTCAATTCCACGGCGATCCGAATCCAGGGCTCTGGCGCGTCGACCGTGTCCACCGCAAACGGCGTTGCGATCGACTATACCGTGCGCGCCACAGCGAACGAGGCGAACGCAAATGCGCTGGTAATTGGCGCAAACGCCAGTGTGCCGACTGTGCTCGTGCGCAAGGAGATCATCTCCTCCATCGGCGGAGATGCCGGCGCGCACGAGTCAAGCGCGGTGTTGTTCGAGAGCGGCGCCGCAGCTGGCGCGCTTATCAATGGCGGCACGATATCGGCGCAGGCCCTCGGCGAAGACAATTCCGCCGTCGCCATTCGGGATCTCTCCAATAGCCTGAGCACGATCACCAATTCCGGCGCCATTCGCGCTTTCGTGGTGCCGACCGACGCCGACGTGACCGACGACATCCCGGCCCCGCCGGTCACTGGCGACCAAATCGCGATCGATGTTTCCGCCTCCAGCATCAATGTGACGCTGACACAGCAGGCGGATGTTGCTTTCAACGATGATGACTCGACCGACGGCGACGTCAATGCGCGCCCCAGCGTGCAGATTCTCGGCGACATCCTGTTTGGATCGGGCAACGACACCTTCAACCTGCTCGCCGGCACGGCGACTGGCGATCTGTCGTTCGGCGCCGGAGCGGACATATTCAACATCGATAACGGCGCGGTGTTTACCGGCCACCTCACCGACTCCAATGGGGCGCTGACGATCAATGTCGCCGACGGGACATTGGCGCACTCGGGCGGCACGACTAACATCACCAGCGCGACCTTCGGCGCCGATTCTGTGCTTCAGGTTTTCCTTTCTGAGACCCCCGGCGAGAGCACTTTCATCAACGCCTCCGGAACCGTGACCTTCGATGCGGGCGCGACGCTGCTGCCGGTCGTGCCGGTCGGATTGCCCAACTCGGGCTCGCAAACCATCCTGACCGCGGGAACGTTGGTCGGCGGCGCCAATGTCGAGCAGACCTTGTCCGGCGACGGCGTTCCGTACTTGTACAACATCTCCATTGATGCGGTCGGTAACTCCATCAACGCTGTGTATCAGATGAAGACAGCCGCGCAGCTGGGCCTCACCGCCAACCAGACTGCTGCTTTCCTGCCGATGATCACCGCTTTGCAGGCCGAGGACGATGCATCCGCTGCGTTCGCAGCGCTCGACTCGCAGAGCGATTTTTTCGACGCCTATACCAATTTGATGCCGAGTTATGCTTCCGCCGCGACTGAATTGGCGGCGACCGCGATCCAGCAAATGCAGAGCGCCACGACCAATCGCATGGCGAACACGCGTCTGCAGGGCCTCGACGAAGTGTCGGTATGGGCGCAGGAAATCGGCTACGGCCTCGAGCGCACCCCGCCGAGCGCGAATGGTCAGGAATTCCGCGGTCAAGGCTTCGGCTTTGCCGCCGGCATCGACGGGCCGCTCGACAATGGCGCATTGTTCGGTCTGTCGGCCTCATTCCTCGCCTCGGAGGCGGAGGAGCCGTCACGGCCCGATGGCGAAATCTCCGCCTGGTTCGGTCAGGCCAATGCGTATCTCGGCACAGCGATGGGGCCGGTCGATCTTGACTTCGTCGTCGGCGCTGGCGGCGGCAAATTGAGTTCGCGGCGCTTCGTCGAGATCGGCTCCGCCTTCAGCGCCCTGAGCGAAGCCGATTGGTGGGGTTATGAAGGACACGGGGCGGCGCGCGCGTCTGTGCCGCTGGCTTTGTCGCAGCACTTCTTCATCACGCCGCGCGCGGCTTTGACTTACGTGTTCTTGGGTGAGCAGGGCTTCGAAGAAAGCGGCGCCGGCGCGCTGGACCTCGAAGCGGATGACGCCACATCGCAACGCCTGTGGGGCGACCTCGGCGTCGATTTCGCCGCACGTTGGAGCACCCGCAGCGGCAGCTACCTGTCGCCCCACATCTATCTCGGTTACCGCGCCAATGTGATCGATGAGGGTGCAGAGCGCACCTTCAACTATGTCGGCGGGTCTCCGTTCACATTGACCGACGAGCCGCTTGGCGACGGCGGCCCGCTCGCTGGCCTCGGCTTCGATTTCAGCAATGGCTTTTCGACCATCTCCATCGGCTATGAGGGCGAGTTCGGCGATCAAATCGAGCGGCACAGCTTGAACGCGGCGGTGCGCGTGCGCTTCTAAGCGGCTGGCCCCGGGCGGCGTCGCCACAAGCGGCGCCGTCTCACCGGCTGCCGTCGCTAACGCTGGACGGGCGCTCCAGATGGCCCTACATGCAGGGCCTCGCGATTCCGACAGGGTCGCGGCAAGGGTGATTAGCTCAGTTGGTAGAGCAGCTGACTCTTAATCAGCGGGTCACAGGTTCGAATCCTGTATCACCCACCATCTTTTCTTTCTCGCCTCATTTGTGTTCCGCCTCGATGGGGGCATGTCGCGTCTCCGCTTGCGCATAAGCGCGCTTTGGCCCAACCAGGGCGAAGCGGGGAATGCGATGAACGCTTTCACTTGGGCATTGGTGGGCTTCGTGCTCATTCATGTCGGGATTTCGGCGACCGGCCTGCGCACATGGGTGGTAAGGCGCATTGGCGAGGGACCGTATCGAGCGCTCTTTTCACTCGCGTCTCTGGCGCTGCTGGCCTGGCTGATCAGCGGCTTTCGAGCGATGCGCTCCGATCCATTCGATCCCTTCAATGAATCGATGTGGACCCCGCCGCTGTGGCTGCACTGGCCGGCTATCGTGCTGGCGCTGTTCGGCATCACGCTAGCCGTCGCCGGCCTGTTGACGCCCGGGCCGACGCTAGTCGGCTATGAAAAGCGCGCGCTGGCGCAAGCGGAGCCTGCGCGCGGCGTGCTGCGCATCACGCGTAATCCATTTCTTTGGGGCCTCGCCTTCTGGGCCGCAGGGCACTTGCTGGTGAATGGCGAGCGCTTCGCGGTGATGTTGTTCGGCGGGCTCGGGCTGATGGTGTTGATAGGGGCGCGCTCGATCGACCGCAAGGGTCGCGCACGCGATCCCGAGGCCTGGGGGCGTTTCGAGGATGCGACGTCGAACCTGCCGTTTGCCGCGATCGCTCAGGGACGCAATACGCTGCGTGTCGGCGAGATCTGGTGGCGCGTGCTTGTTGGGCTCATCGTCGCCGTCGCCATAGCGCTATTCCACCAGAGCCTGTTCGGCGTGGCGGCGCTGTCAACGCCCTCTTAAGCCCGAAGCGGGAAGCTCGTCGCATGCTGGTGTTCGACCGCGCTCATTTCGATGCGATGACGGCCGGCGACCGGGCGCTGCAAAGCGAAGTGCTCGCACTCTTCCGCGCCACGGCCGCCGACGTCCGCGCCGCCCTCGCGGATGCGGCGCGTTGGCGCGATGCCGTGCACACGCTGAAGGGCTCGTCACGCGGCATCGGCTTTTCCGCGCTCGCGCTCGCCTGCGAGCAGGCGGAAGCGTCCGCCGGCGCCAGCCGCGTGTCTGCGCTGGCGGATGTCGAAGCCAAGCTCGACGAAGCTCTCGCCGCGGCGGCTCAATTCGCTGCTGCCCCCCGCTGACATGATCGGGTAAGCTTCGCTTGTGAGCGAAGTCTTCATCCAGCGTTTTTCCGTCGACGCCGCCGACATCGACGAACTCGGCCACGTCAACAATATCGTCTATCTGCGTTACGCCCAGGACATCGCCATCGCACATTGGCGCGCGCGCGCCACAGAGCAGATGCTAACTGATTACGTCTGGGTAGTGGCCCGTCACGAGGTGGATTACCGATCTCAGCTCACGCTCGGCGACAATGTTGAAGTTCGCACTTATGTCGCTGATGCCGCGCAAGGAGCCGTGTGGCCGCGCTTTGTCGATATTTACCGGCAGGGCGAGCAGAGACCAGCCGCTCAGATCAAGTCGAACTGGTGCCTGCTCGACGCTGTGACGCGACGCATCAAGCGCATACCGCCTGACATCGTGGCGCGCTTCTCTCAGAAGGATGGATAGTTTGGATCAGGCGCAGCCGGCTGCCCGGCGGCAATGCGCATCAAATCACGCACCTCGCCCATGCGCTGATAGGTCAGGAACGCCAGCATGAAGAGTTCGCAGACAAAGCGCCAATAGACAAACCCGACTGCGCCAACCGCCGGCGCGGCAAGCAATTGCATGATGCCTGCGCCAAGATTGCCGCCGAGCATCGAGAACAGGCCCGTGAACAGCGTTCCGACTACAAACAGCACGATCATCGCCCCGCCAAAATAATATACCAACTTCACCAGGGCAGGACCGATCAGGCGATCAAAACCAAGCAGGCGACGCAGCACATCCATCATGGTCGAGGTCCTCGCGAATCTGCCTGCGATCGGATCACAGTGAATAGCCGCCGTCCACGACCAGCGTCGCTCCAGATGCGGCGCTTTCGTCGGAAAGCAGCGTGAGGATCAGCCGGATTGCTTCGCCGGCGGCTGCATGTCGCGCGACTGGCGTCGGCGCGGACCCCACGCGGTCGAGTGCTGCGCGCTCGCTGCCGAGCTCCCGCGCGATCTCATCGAGCCAGGGCAGGCTCTGCCACATTGGTGATTGAGGGCCGCCCGGTGCGACCGCGTTGATGCGAATGTTGTTCGCCGCGCCTTCTTTCGCCGCGACGCGGATCAGTTGCAGCAGCCCACGTTTGCCCTTGCTGAACAAGCCGCCATTTTCCGGTTTCACCACCGCCGCCGGCATGGCGACGACGATCGCGCCTCCGGCGGCGTTCTTCCGCATGAGGTTCATGGTGAAGTCGAGCGTCAGGAAGACGCGATTGACATCGGCACGCCGCCAATCGACCAGTTCGCCCGAAGTCTCGATCAAACTGCTGGCGACCACCCAGTCGAGGCGGCCGTACTGCGCGTCGATGAACTCGATTGCCTGGCGCCACCGTGCTTCGTCGCTGACATCGATGGCGAGGGTGGAGACGCGTTCGGGCGCGAGGTTCTTGGCCTCAAGCTCGTCCGCGAGCGCCGCGAGCGCCTCCTCGTCGTCATCGACCAACAGCAATCCGCCGGTGGAACGCCGCGCCAGTTCGCGCGCCGCAGCTGCGCCGATGCCAGAGCCTGCCCCGGTAACTAAGGTGACGGGGCTGAGGCGCGCGATGCTCATCGCGCCATGAGGCCACGCTGCCCGCGCTGTTTCAAGCATGGTCAGTCCCGCGCCCGAGGGCTATATCGCTTCCAATGACGCGTTTTGCTCTTCAGTTCGGCCAGACTCAGCCCGGGCTCACCTATTTGGAGCGGGTGAGCGTCTATGGCATCTGCGGCAGGGGCGAGACCTCCATTGCCGTCGTGCAGATCGGCAAAGCAGCGCCTTACGAATACGATTTGCCAGGCGGCGGCGTCGAGGTCGATGAGGACGAAGCGGCCGCGTTGATGCGCGAGTTTCTAGAGGAGACAGGGCTCACCATCTGGCCTAACGCTGTGATCGGCAGAGCAGGGCAGTTCTGGATCAACAAGGGCGAGCCGCGCAATTCACTCTCGACCTTCTATGAAGTTGAGCTCTCCGCTGACGATAGCGAGCCGACCGAGCCAGACCACAAACTCTGCTGGATCAATCCAACCGAGGCGATGTTCAAGATGCGTCACGAGGCGCACGCATGGGCAATCGTGCACTGGCTGCGCAAGCGCCGTGGTGTTTGATCAGTTCTCGCTTGGCTCATCGCGCAACGGACTGAACGCGCGCAGCCGCTCGAACAGTGTGGGATCGGGCAACTCGTCCACGGCATCTGCAGGCAGCTCAATCAATTCCGGAAGATTGGGACTCGCCATTGGCGTGAAGTGCGGGTTAGCGATCGGATGCACGGCCAGGTCTTCGACCGAGGCAGGCTCAATGGCGCTGAGCGGACCGCCGATCCCCTCATCGACGGAGATCAGCGACGATTCTGGTTCGATTGCCGCGAACTCTGGTTGCTGTTGCGGCTGAGGTCGCAGCACGAAAGCGATGGCGCCTGCCACCGCCAAGGCCGTCGCTCCCGCGCCGAAGATCACGCGCTTATCGATCGGCCGCGGCGGGTCGTAAGGGCGCGAAACAGCGCGCAGCCGCTCCATCAGCGCGTTCCAGGCGCGCGCGCCGCGCACGCCATTCCAGTTTGCGAAGTCGATGACGGCGCCCTTGCGCTCGATGCGAGGCCAGCCCGGCGCGGTGGCGATCTCGACAACGCGCGCAGGATCGATCTTGCGCACCCATTCATGCATGTAAAGTTGGCCCGGCGCGTCCGGAGACCAGATTAGCAACAACGCTTCGCGTGCGCTCCTGGCGGCCTCGATCTGATGTCCGGCTTGACGACCATACACAAGCCGCACGCTGTGCTGCTCGGCCTCGAGCAAGCGCATCAGCGTTTCGGCGAGCTTCACCGCGTCATGCGTACAGACGATGCGAATATCGATCATGCTATGAGGGCAACCGGGCTGACGAACCTTGGTCTAACACGCATGCACGGGCGCGCCAGCAGGAGCGGCGACAATCGCTTGTGCATAAGTGAGGCGCGAACGCACCCAGCGGGCGAGTGACGCTTTCGGGAGACGCTCCAGACGCGCGCCACGCAGAGGATTGACGTAGGCCCGGTATTACCGGCCCGCAATCTTCATTGTGAAATCCACAGGAGCACCTATTCTGGCGCGGCATGAAAAATGTGCGCGGCGCAACCGCCACGGATGCGAGGGGAGGACGACATGGATTGGACGACGATCTTGCCGTATGTGGTGCAGGCCGTTGGCGGCGCAATCGGCGGCAACATTTTGGGTGTATTGACACGCGGCGGCGGGGGACTGCCGGGTCGCACGATCATTGGCGCGATTGGCGGCGTTGCGCTCGGGTATCTGGCGTCCGCGGACGGTGCGAACATTGAGGCGGTCCGCAACGTCACCCAGAATTGGTCCAATCTGATGCCGGACGATCAGACCGTGTCCGCGCATATTTCCAACGCGATCACGGGCGGCGTCGGTGGGGGGCTGCTCGGCCTGATCGGCGGCTTGCTGATCCGCTCCAGCAGCCATTGACGTCAATAAAGATCGCGAAAGATCAGCGTCAGGAATTGAGCGTCTGACCAGGGCGCGCGGTCATCTTGGCTGCGCGACTGGCGCACCACGACGAGCCCCGAGCTTGGGCTGATGTATAGCCGCTGTCCGCCGGCGCCGGCGGCCATCGCCAGGTCCGGAGGTGCTGGCGAGCGAGCACGCCAAAGGTCACTCTGCACGTCGAGCTCGCCACCGCGGCCAGGCGCTCCGAGCCAGAATCCGAAGCCGGCGCGCGGCTCGGCGAATGACCCGAGCATCGCTTCTTGCAGAGTGCGCTCGTCAGCCAAGCGCTGCGCGCGCCATACCCCCAGCCGGCGGATCAATTCGCCAGCCTGAGCCCAGCTTCGGGCTGAGATTTCGACACCATCATCGAGGCGCGTCCCGTCCGCGGTGCGGCCCCAGCCGATCGGCACGGCGCCGATCGGCGCCAAGGTGCGCTCGGTCAGGTAGCGCGCTGGATCGGGGGCGCGGCCCGAGGCTTCGAGTTTACGCCGCACGATCTCGCTGAAGATCAGATATGCGGCGGAGTCGCTGCTGAAGCGCTCGCCGGGCGCCGCGCCGGGCTCCATCGCAATCGCGCTGGCGAGCGTGCGTTCTGCGCGCGGCGCGAAGAAGACGCCGCTGGTGCCGTTGAGCAGCGCGCGGATGGAAATCGTTTGCTTCAGCGGGTGCGCACCCCAATCTCCGATCGTCAGCGCGACCGGCTCGTCGAGGCTCATCATCCTGTCGTCGATCAGTGACGCCGCCATCAGCGGCGCGAACATGCGCGTGCCCGCGCCAATCGGCCGGCGCGTCGCTGGGCCAGCGTCAGGATAGTCCTCCGCCAGCACCACCCCGTGGCGCGCGACCAGAAACGCCGCGCCGTTGCGCGCAGCGCTGAGGGCCGCGGCTTCGCCGAACCGGGACAAAGCCTGCTGCGCCCGGGCTTCCTGATGCGCCGATGCGCTCAAGAGGCTGCTCGCAGCGGCGGCGGTGAGGAAAGCGCGTCTGTCCATCAGAATCCCGCGATGATCATCGGCGACAGGAACCGAAGCGACAAGGCGCGCGTATCAGCGGTCATGCGTTACCTTTTGCCTGTCTTGGCTTTCGTCACCCTCAGCGCCTGCTCCCAACCCGTCTACCGGGCCGCCGACACCCCGCTGCCCATCGCGTCCATCGATCAGGAGCGCTACCTCGGCCGCTGGTACGAACAGGCGCGCCTCCCCAATAGTTTTGAGGAGGGCTGCCAAAGCGCGATAGCCGAGTATGCGCGGCGGGCCGATGGCCTCATTTCGGTACGCAATACATGTATCGACGTCAGCGGCAGGACGCAGGTGGCCGAAGGGCGCGCGCGACCTGCAGGAGCGCCCGGAGAGGGCAAGCTCAAGGTTAGCTTTTTCGGTCCATTCTGGGCCGATTATTGGGTGCTTGAGCGGGCCGACGACTATTCGTGGAGCATCGTTGGCGAGCCGGAAGGGCGCTACCTCTGGGTTCTGACACGGGCTGAGACCATCACACCGGAACAGCGTGCCGATTTCGAGCGCCGCATCACTGCGCTCGGCTATAGGCCTGCTGAACTGGTCTGGCGCGGCTGATCACTTTCCCGGAGCCGCTTCGTTCGTTCCGATGTCCTCAATCGGCACGCTGACTTCGATCTGCCGCTGATCGCGCAGAAGCGTGAGGTTGACATTGGCGCCGACGCCAAGCCGGTCGAGCGTGTTGGTGAGATCGGAGAGCCGGCGCACAGGTTGGCCGTTTGCGGCGACGATAACATCGCCGACCTGGCCGCGGCGCGGATCGGTGCTGCGTAACCCAGCGCGCGCCGCCGGCGAACCATCGACCGTCTGCCACACCAGCACGCCTTCCACTCCCAGCCGAGCCGCGATCGATTGATCGGCGGCGAGGATGCCGATGCCGGCGATGGGGGCCCGTCCATTGGCGATCAATTGCGGCACCACACGCGCCACGGTGTCGATCGGCACTGCGAAGCCGACGCCGGCATAGGCGCCGGAAGGGGAGAAGATCGCCGTCGTCACGCCGATCACCCGGCCGGCGGAATCAAGCAGCGGTCCGCCAGAGTTTCCTGGGTTGATGGCTGCGTCTGTCTGGATCACGTCGGCGATTTCGCGGCCCTCATCGGTTGGCAATTGCCGCCCGAGCGCGCTGACGATGCCGGAGGTTATGGTCTGGTCGAAACCGAACGGGTTGCCGATGGCGAACGTGGCTTGGCCCACACGCAGATCGTGGGAGGTGCCAAGCGCCAGCGGCGGCGCATTCTCAGGACGGCGCGACAGGTGCAGCACGGCGATGTCATATTGCGGCGCGCGTCCGATCACCCGAGCGGGGATGTCCTCCCCATGGGGCATGCGGACGACGATCTCCGGGGCCTGAACAACGTGGTTGTTGGTGACCACGTGACCTTCCTGGTCCCAGATGAACCCCGTGCCGGCACCGATTTCGACCGTGTTGAAACCACTCACGTCGCGCGCGCCGCTGATGACGAGCACTACCGAGGGCGACGCGGACTCGAAGATGGCGATGGTGGCCTGTTCACTCTCGGCGAGCGTGCCGCGCGCCTGCACCACCCGCGGGTCGACTGAGCGCCCCTTGCTCTGCAGCTGATCGCAGCCAGCCAGGGAGAGGGCGGCGAACAGGGCGAGCAGGAGCGGTTTCGGAAAAGCCATCCCCCGCTATTTAGAGCGTACGCGCCGGCCGAACAACGCGCCCGGCCGACCCTCATTCCTCGTAGGCGATCTGCATCAGGGCCGGGCGATCCAAGATGCTGAGACGGCCTTGCCCGATTTCGAGGATGTGCCGGCGCCGCAGCGCCACCAGAGTGCGGTTTACGTGCGCGGGCGTCAGTCCCAGCGCAGCGCCGATATCGTCCTGCCGGAGCGGAAACTCGAAGCTGTCGTTTTCAACCAACGCGCGTTCGCGCAAGCGCTCCTCCAATTCCAGCACCAGCTGCGCGATGCGCCCGATCGCCCTGCGCTGGCCGACGTCGGCGAGACGCCGATGCATGCGGTTGATCAGCCTGAACACTTCGCTGCGGAAATATTTGAACTGAATCTCCTCGGACGAGACGAGGTCACACATGTCCTGTGCATTGAATTCGCACACCTGAAGCTCGGTCAATGCGCGTACGCCGAAGGGAAGCGGCGAATTGACCGCCATCAGCGCCTCGATCGGCAGCGGATCGCCCGGAACGAGGAAAGACAGGATTTGACGCCGCCCATCAGGAAGCGTGATCGCGCACACGGCCCATCCGGAATAGATGGTGTAGATGTGCTCGACCTTGGCGCCCGCACGGTAAATCGTCTGGTGCGGTTTGAAACTGACGACGCGTGTGCGTCGCTGGCACACGGCGCTCGGGCAGCGTTGGTGGGCGGGCGCATAGATTGCGTGAGCTCCAACCTCACAGTCAGAGCAATCGAAGGGCATGGTTCTCACACTTCCGCGGCATCATTCTGATGCACAGTCCAATAATGTCGCCCAGAAAACTATCAAGCCGCGTGCGACGTACAGCGCTTTTGACTTACAGCATTGACCTAGATCAGTCTGTTGCCGGCGGCGCACAAGCGCGAGTCACTTAACGTAGGGCGCACAATGTCTGGGGAGGACACCTGATGGCTGACGCGGGAGGCGCGCCCGAGAGCCTGTTCAAACCGAGCGCTGACGACCGCAGCGTCGTCGCGTTTCATTTTCCGTTGATAGAAACCGCGCTGAAGACCGCGATCGATGAACTTTACCATACGGTTGTGCAAAGCCCGCTTCATCAGGCGATTTTCGTCGATACAGCGAGCCTGGAACGCGCGCGCGCGGCTCAATACGAGCATTGGTGCGCGATGTTGAACAGCGATTTCGGCATGAACCATGTGATTCGCGCCAAGCGCATCGGTCTGACGCATGCCCGCATCGGCCTCACGCTGGAGGATTATATCGGCGGCACGTCGCTGGTGCTGAGCGCGGTGACGCGCGAACTGGCTCGTCTCGACCCCGACGACTTCTCCGTCGATCTCGATGAATTGCTGCCGGCGATGACGCGTTGCGTCATGCGCGACATGGCCATGGTGGTGTCTGCCTATCTTGACGCTGCGGAATCGGCCAGCATCGCCAAGTCTCGCTTCATGGCCAATATGAGCCATGAGCTGAAGACGCCGCTCAACGCCATCATCGGCTATGCCGAATTGCTGCGCGACGATGTCAGCGGCCAGGCGGCGCGCGACGTGGAGCAGATCCTGACAGCCGGGCGCCGGCTGCTCGATTTGATCAACAATCTGCTCGAACTCGCGCGTATCGGCGCCGGCGCGATCGAATTGCGCGAAGAGCGGGTCGATGTCGTGGCGTTCGCCCGCAATGCGATCGAGGCGGTGCAGCCGATCGCGCTCAGCCGCGGCAATTCGGTGTCGTTCAGCTCGGATGCGCCGGCCATGCTGACGCTCGGCGACAGCGAGCGGCTCGAGCAATGCCTGACGCAAGTGCTGGGCAATGCGGCGAAGTTCACCGAGTACGGCAGCATCAGCATTCATGTGGCGCGCCGCTGGCGTCACAGCCGGCCCTTCATCGACGTCATCGTGAGCGACACCGGCATCGGCATGTCGAAGCAACAGGTGGAGCGCGCCTTCCATGCGCTGGAGCAGGGCGATGAGAGCTACACCAAGCGTTTCGAGGGGGTGGGCGTCGGACTCGCGCTGACGTCGCGCCTGGTGCAGCTGATGGGCGCCGAGATCAGCATTGACAGTGAAGAAGGCAAAGGCAGCACGGTGACCATCAGCCTCCCGGGCGCGGCCGCGACGATGGTGCAATTTCCACACCGGGCCAGTCTGCCTTCGCATCCGCATTGACTCCCTCCACGAGCGTGACGCTTTTCATCCACCGGCGTCAGCCTGAGCGTGTCGAAGGCGGGCCGGAGACGTCGCGCTTCGACGGGCTCAGCGTGACGCTTTTCAGGCTCAGCGTGACGCTTTCAGGCTCAGCGTGACGCTTCCATCCACCGGCGTCATCCACCGGCGTCAGCCTGAGCCTGTCGAAGGCGGGCCGGAGACGTCGCGCTTCGACAAGCTCAGCGTGACGCCAATGTCAAACACCGTGTCAGCAGTCGCGTGACGAAGCAACGGCAAGCGGCGCGGTGTCAGCATTTCATTTCGTCATTCCGGACGCGCGCAGCGCGATCCGGAATCCAAGGGATCGACGGGCTCGGCCCCTGGCTTCCGGGTTCGGCCTTTCGGCCGCCCCGGAATGACGAAGCTGCGCAAGCGCGTCGCGCCCGCGTCGCGCTTCGACGGGCTCAGCGTGACGCCAATGTCAAACACCGCGTCAGCAGTCGCGTGACGCTTTTTCATGCACCGGCGTGCGTCGTCCTTGTTGATCCGAGGATCGGAAATCGCAGCTCCCGAAGGCGGGAGGCGGGGCGCGTCGGACGCGCCGAGTTAGTTTCTCATTGGCGCTGCGGATCGCTCCGCAACACCGCGCGTCGAACGCGCCCCGAAATCAGCCGTTCTTCCCGGATTGGCGAGCCAGGAGTTTTTGGATCACCTGCAGTGCGCAC
>CAYODX010000015.1:0-87964 GCA_964402795.1 uncultured Terricaulis sp.
TACGAACCCGACCAACCCAACGACCACGAGCTTGCGTAAAAGCATCGCGATCTCCTCCCGCCTGTGAGCATGCTGGCGATATGGTTACCGAAGTGTTGCCGCCGCAGTCATGAAAAACGCAGTCACAGACTGTGAGCGCTTGGAGATCGGCGCGCTCAGGGGGCGTCGCTGGACGCGGCTTTCATGCTGCACTGCATGATGATCACATCGAGTCTGCGGCCAAACTTTTCGCCGACATTGCGCAATGTGCCGACGTGCTTGAAGCCATGCTTCTTGTGCAGCGCGACCGAGGCGGCGTTATAGCTGTCGCCGATGAAGGCGAGCGCCTCGCGCACGCCGAGATCGTGCAGAGCGAACAGGAGTTCGGTCAGCATCGCCGAACCGATGCCGCGACGCTGGGAGGTCGGCGCGACGTAAACCGAGACCTCAAAGGTTTTGGCGTAGGCGGCCCGGTCGCGGTACTGGGCGGCGTAAGCAAAGCCGAGCACGCGGGTGGGGTCATCGGCCGGGCAGGCGACCAGGTAGGGCCAGCCGCGGCTCGCGATCGCGCCCCAGCGGGCGCTCATCTCTTCTATCGTCGGCGGATCGAGGTCGAACGTTCCGGTACCGGTCAGGACGTGATGGGCATAAATAAGCTGAACAAGTTCAAGGTCCTGCTGGAAGCAGGGGCGTACTAGAAGGGGTGGCGTCGCGGCGTCTGACATCGGCCTGGCTCGGGCGTGGAGCCGAACCGGGGCGCCGGTCAAGTGCGGCGGCGCGGCGCATTCACTCGATACCAACCAGAAGCCAGTAAAATCGGCTCCGAAATGGTGACTCGCCGCTTAACTGCGCGCGCCCGGCTGGTCTGGGCGGGGCTGACGCTGTTGCTGCTTGCAGCCTGCGCCTCCACGCCCGCGCCGATCGTAAGCGGCGCTGCTCGCTCGGCCGTTGTGTCGGCGCTGCCGGACCAAGACCGCTGGGGCAGCGAGCCGCGCGTGGTTGACCCAAATGCGCGCCTGCAATGCGTGCCGTTCGCGCGCCAAGCTTCCGGGATTCAAATCTATGGCGACGCGAACACCTGGTGGCGGCAGGCGGCGGGCCGTTATCCCCGGTCCAACTCGCCGGCGCCCGGCTCGGTGCTGGTGATGCGCGGCTATAATGACGACAGCCGCGGCCACGTCGCCGTCGTCACGGACATCGTCTCCAGCCGCATCATCCGCGTTGACCAGGCCAATTGGTTGAACAACGGCGAGATCAGTGTGGCCGTGCCGGTGATGGACGTGTCACCGAACAATGACTGGAGCGAGGTGCGCGTCTGGCACATTCCCGGCGGCCACTGGGGCGGAAGGGTTTACCAGGCGCAGGGCTTCATTCACCCGTTCACCCTGCATGCTGCGATGGGTTGAAGCTCGTCGTTAAGAATTATTGACGGCTGCGACAGACATTAACGCCTTCTACTTCGCGCATACTGACGCAACATCTAGTCGCCAACCAAGTCGTTTACCATAACGAACAGACCTTGCTAGAAGTTCAGCTTCGTTTTTAAGCTTTCTTTAAGCGCGGTCGCGTGTCTTGTGTCTCAGTTTGGGGCAATCGCCTCGCTTAGGCGCTAGGGCATGTTCGATTCACGCGCGCTCTTGCTCGCCGCTGCGGCGGCCGCCGGCTTCGTCGCCGTCGAGGACGCAAGCGCTTTGACGCCGATGTCGATGGACATGGATATGGCGTTCGACCCGAGCGCCGCCGATCCATTGGCAGAACACGCCACGCTTGCGCCAAGTGCGTTCGAGCGTCTGCCGGATTCCGCCTACGAGCCGACTGCGCGCGTCACCAACGCGCGCGCCCGTCTGCAGTGCGTTCCGTTTGCGCGCCGTGAATCGGGCGTCGAGATTTACGGCAACGCCAACACCTGGTGGGCTCAAGCCCGGGCACGTTACGAAACCACCGTCGAGCCTCAAGAGAGCGCGGTGATGGTGTTGCGCGGTTACGCCACCGACGCCCGCGGCCATGTCGCTGTTGTGAAGGAAGTCGTCTCACCCCGACTCATCATTGTCGATCACGCCAACTGGCTGAACCACGGCGAGATTACGCGCGATGTGCCGATCCAAGATGTGTCTGAAGCCGGCGATTGGAGCGAAGTGCGCGTGTGGCACGTTCCCGGCCGCCACTGGGGTGCGCGGGTCTATCGGGTGCAAGGCTTCATTCTGAACATCCTACGCGACGCCGCCGTGCAGCAGGCGTCAGCGCAGCCGCAGGAGGCGGCGCCGATCGGCTAATCGTGGCCATTCGGCTTCGGCGAGGCCGCGCCGTCGTTGTTGCTAACTCGTGCCGGCGTGATCCCGAAATCTTGAGATTTGCGACCGTCACTGGTTTCGAATCCATCTGCGGCGAGGCCTCGCCGCAGCAACTCGCGCACGGCGGCGGCGCGGCTCGGCATGCGGCGAGAAAAGCGCCAGTCGTCCAAGGCTTTCAATTCGTCATCCGTGAGCATGATTTGCAGACGCTCACCGCGGGCTAAGTCACTCATCGTATCTCCCAGCTCCAACTGCGGAACCGGGACTAATAATGAGTAGAAGGCGCCTTGGTTCCGACAACCGGCCGCACGCATTTGTGCCTAATACTCATTCTGTGCAGAAATAGATTTCGCGTCGGTTTGAGCTGCCAATGTGAGAATAACCGCCAGTATTAGCGCAATTGTCACTGGACTCGAAGCTTGGGTGAGCGGAAAACAAATGTCCGCAAACAACGAAACTCCCGGGGGAAGACCGACGGTGCAGGCGTGCATCGGGAGTGCCGCGCATGCCGACTTTGCCACTGCTGAAGAGAAACGTGGGTCGTTACAGCCTGGATTTGTGGCGCAAGGCTTTCCAGGCTTTTGGTGCGCCGGAGATTCCGCTGCCGCAGCGCCCCCCACGCAAACTCACTCCAATTGCGACAGTGCTGGAGCGTGCCGGACGCGACACGACCCGAGTTCCTTGAGGGACCGCCGTTCCGTCCTCCGTCAACATTGGTTAGGCTCGCCGCGGCGCCGCATGGGGAAGGCGGCGCATGGAGGGGACAATGGCGAGCGGCGCGGCAACGGCAACGGCGAATCCGACAAACGTCACGGCAGCGTCGGCTAAACCGAAGTCCAAGAAGAAGAAGTCCGGCGTCCCGCTCTTTCGCTGGCTCACTGGCAACCCAGTGTGGGATGGCTTCATTCTACTCTGCATCGTCGCGAACGCCGCGATCCTTGGCTATGACGCGCATTATGGCGAGGTGAACGCCTATCACGCGCAGATCGAGATCTGGAATCAGTACTTCCTTTGGATCTTCACTGCGGAGTTGTTGCTCGAGTTTCTGGCCCAGGGACCGACCAAGTATTTCCGCAACGGCTGGAACTGGTTTGATATCGTCGTCATCGGGCTGAGCTATGTCGCCGTGAACCCGGCCATCTCCGCGCTGCGAACGCTCCGAGTCGTGCGGGTCTTCCGCCTAGTCAGCTCGGTGCCGCAGATGCGCCGCGTGGTCGAAGCCTTGTTCGGCGCCATGCCCGGCATTCTGGCGACGATGGCGATCTTGGCCATCGTATTCTACATCGGCGCTGTGATGGGCACGACGCTGTTTCACGGCGACCCAGCTTTTCACGATCTCGGATCGAGCTTGTTCACGCTGTTTCAGCTCTCGCAGTTCGACGGCTGGGGCGATACTCTGCAACGGCTGCAGCAGCAAAATCCGTACGCGTGGATTTACATCATCGGCTTCACGGTGATCGCTGCATTCGCCGTGCTCAATCTGTTCGTCGGCGTGATCGTCGAAGCGGTGCAACAGGCGCCTCATGACGTGATGAAGGAAGAACTCGACGAACTGGAAGGGGAAGTGGAGGACATCGCTGTCGCCCAGGAGGATGCAGCTGTCGTGCAGCAACGCGTGCTCGACGAGGTTCGCGCGCTGCGGGCGGAAATCGCAGCGCTTCGCGGCGCAGCCCCAAGTTCGCCGCCCGCGTCCTGATGAGAGGCTAACGCGCCCAAACTGAGCGACTGAGGCTGGCGCTGCGCCGCAGCATCGGCGAGAATGGCTTCTATGTCCGTCTGGTCCCGCATCGTTGACATGGCTGCGCGCGCCTTCGACCCCGAGGCGGAGCCGCCGGAGTTTGGCGAAGAATGCGCGCCGCGCCCGAATGATGTCGGCTTCACCGCGGCCGTGATCGGGCTCGCCGCAAAAATGGCGAAAGCCGGCGGCAACACGACCGAAGCCGAGATGGAGGCAGCCGCCACCGTGTTCCGCCCGCCTCCAGGCGAAGAGGGCGCGTTCCGGCGCGCCTTTATGCTGGCCAATCAGACGGTGCTGGGCTTCGACGCGTACGCTAAACAGATTGGCCGGAAATACCGCGCCCGGCCGTGCCTGCTGGAAGACGTTCTGGACGGTCTGTTCCACATCGCCTCCGCCGACGGCGTAATCACGCCGGGCGAACTCGACTTCCTGGCTGAGGTGGCGTCCCATTTCGGGTTCAGCGAGCTTGAGTTTCGTCGCATCAAAGCGACCAATCTTGGCCCGGATGCGGACGATCCCTACGCCATTCTCGGGCTATTGCCGGGTGCGACCATGGACGAGGTGCGCCACGCTTGGCGCCGGGCCGCCGCCGAGAACCACCCCGACCGCATGACGCAGCGTGGGGCGCCGCCCGAATTCATTGAAATCGCGCGGCAAAAGACGGCCGCTATCAATGCGGCCTATGCCCGTATCCGTGATGAACTCAGCGTGAGCGCCAAGTAAGGCGGGGCGCCCAAACGGCGCTGCTGCGTTCACCATGCATGTCCGCGCAAGCCCCACGCGATCATGCCAATGTGAGTAAGCGCCCCAGGAGCGCCGTATTGATTGCAGAGCCTGAGGGCTCATATTCGAACGAGGGAGTTTCCGCGTCCATGACAGCCAACGCCGCCGATTTTCCGTCCGCAGCCTTGGGCGCCTTGCTGCGTGCGCTGGGACTGGTGGCGCTGGCGGTGGGGGCAGCGTTGGCGCTTGCGTTCGCTTTTGCCGCCGCACTGGTGGTGTTCACTATGGTGGTGCTCGCCGCAGCGACAATGCGGCTGTGGCCGCGCCGTCGCTCGTCTGCAGCCGGACCTGACATTCTCGAGGCCCGCCGCACGCCTGCGGGCTGGGTCGTCGAAACCTCGGCCAAGCGCAATCCTTGATCCTGACGTAAGCTCGGTCGCGTGACTCGCATCATCGATCGGCCATCTCCCAATTTCGACGCGCGCACGCGCAGCGTCGATCTCGTCGTCTTGCATTATACCGGCATGCAGGATGCTGAAACGGCGCTCCGGCGCCTCACCGATCCTGCGCCCAAAGCCGGCGATTACCCGGGGCCGTGGCAAAGCGCCGACGTCGCGCTAGAGACGGCGCTGCCGCGAGTCAGCGCCCACTATGTGGTCGGCGAAGATGGCGTCATCTATCGCCTTGTCGCCGAAGAGCAGCGCGCTTGGCATGCGGGCGTGGCGCACTGGGAAGGGGAGGGGGATGTCAATGCGCGCTCGATCGGCATTGAGATCGTAAATGGCGGCCATGACTTTGGCTTGCCCGACTTCCCGGATGCGCAGATCGACGCAGTGACCGCGCTCGTGCGCGACATTCTTGAACGGTACAACCTAAAGCCCGCCCGCGTCGTCGCGCATTCCGATGTGGCGCCGGAGCGCAAGCTCGACCCCGGCGAGAAATTCCCGTGGGAAAGGCTGGCGCGCGCGGGCGTTTCAGTTTGGCCGGACCGCGTCGCGCTGCAACTCAGCGACAGCGATCCGATCAGCGAAGCGCAACAGGAACTGGCCCGCTTCGGCTATGACGTGAAGCAAACCGGCGCCATGGACGGGCGCACCAAGCAGGCGCTGATCGCGTTCCAGCGGCGCTTCCGACCGATTCGCGTGGACGGCGTGCTTGACGATGAAACCCGCACGCTCCTCTGCGCGCTGGCGCATAAGTGCGGTTGATACTACATTGGCTTGGCCAGTCGGCCGGACGGCCGCGGGCGCGATGCTGGAAACGGCGCGTCCGAGGAAAGTCCGGGCTCCACGCGGATACGGCGGCGGGTAACGCCCGCCGAGAGTGATCTCAGGGATAGCGCCACAGAGAACAGTCTGCCGAAGAGCGCAAGTTCAACGGCGATGGTGAAACGGTGGGGTAAGAGCCCACCGCGCCAACCGCAAGGAAGGCGGCACGGCAAGCCCCGCCGGGAGCAAGACCGAATAGGAACACGCGAGCTTCGGCTCAGGCCCATCCGCGGGTTGTGTTCGGGTTGGTCGCGAGAGGCGCGCAGCAATGCGCGTCCCAGAGGAATGGTCGTCACCGCGCAAGCGGTACAGAACCCGGCTTACAGGCCGACTGGCGTCTTCTTACTGTCGCTCCGCCGCCGTGCTACCCAATCTGCTCGGAGGGATAGCGGAATGCTGCTGCGGCGAGTCCTGGAGCATCTGCGCAAACAGCCGTGGACGGCGATTGCAATCGAGTTTCTGATCGTCGTGATCGGCGTCTTCGTTGCATCGCAAGTAACGGAATGGAGCGCGGCGCAGGCGGATCGGCGGCTTGGCCGTGAGTACACGGCCCGTCTCCTCGCCGATCTCGAACAGGACCTCGACAATCAAAGGGTGCTGATTGCCTATTACGATGCAGTGCAGGCGAGCGCCGAGCGCACTGTCGATCTGCTGCAAAATCCCAACCCCGATCCACAGGCATTGGTGATCCAGGCTTATCGCGCCACCGAGTATGCTTTTTATCCGCCAACTCGGACGACCTGGGACACGATCGTTTCTGCCGGAGACACAAGATTGTTGCCGCAGCGGGCGGTGGAGAGCGGGCTGGCGAACTATTACAGTTTCAACGCTGCTCAGGACATCCTCAACGAGTTGCGGCAAACGCCTTATCGCCAGCGGGTTAGGCGGTTACTCCCGCACGTTGTCCAGGAGGCCATCAAGGCGGTGTAGCGACGTGCGTAACGAAGCTCATGAGATCGTGGGTTTTCAAAACAATTGCGATCTTGCTTTGAATGAGGCCGTTTTGGAGGGCGCAGCGCAACGCTTGCGGCGCGATCCTGCCGTGCTCGACGATCTTGCCTATCAATTCTCGGCCCTGGCGGCCGCGCGTGCGAACTTGCAGGCCGGCGCGGTGTTCTTGGAGCGCGCAATCGCCGCTCTCAAGGAGCCGGCCGTGGGCTGAGCCCGAAACGGCGCTCGGCCGAGGCCGGTCAATGCCGCTGCGCAACAAATGTGAATCGTGAGACCCTGCTCCATGTCCCACGCCCCGGTCCTCCTCGCAGAAGCGATGGACGCCCTCTCCCTTGCGGATGGGCGCGTTTATGTCGACGCCACCTTCGGCGGCGGAGGCTATACGCGCGCAATCCTGGAGCGTGCGCCCGGGGCGCGCGTCATCGCCTTTGACCGCGATCCCGACGCGATCGCGCGCAGCAAGGCGCTCGGCGGCGAATTGCAGGCCCGATTCACGCTTCATCAAGCTCGCTTCGGCGATCTGGCGGCTGATGAACTGGTCGATGGCGTGGTGTTCGACCTTGGCGTCTCTTCGTTTCAGCTCGATCAGGCCGAGCGCGGTTTTTCTTTTCAAGCCGACGCCGATCTCGACATGCGCATGGAAAGGGAAGGAGCGAGTGCAGCCGAGGCGATCAATGAAATGAGCGAAGCCGCGCTGGCCCAATTGATCTATCGCTACGGCGAGGACGACGAGAGTCGTCGCATCGCTCATGCAATCGTGCGCGAACGCGCTGCGGCGCCTATCAAGCGCACGCTGCAACTGGCTGGTCTCGTCGAGCGGGCTGTCGGCGGACGCAGAGGCGCGCGCACACATCCGGCCACGAAGACCTTCCAAGCCTTGCGCATGCTGGTAAATGACGAATTGGCGGAATTGGCGCGCGGTTTGTCGGCGGCCGAGCGGGCCCTGAAGCCGGGCGGACGTCTGGTGGTGGTTGCATTCCACTCGTTGGAAGATCGCTTGGTGAAACGTTTTCTGGTTGCGCGCGCCGGCGCGGAAGGGCGAGGTTCGCGCCATGCGCCTGATGCGCCGCCAGCGCGTGCGCCGAGCTTTCGGCTCGAACAGAAGCGGGCCATTGCGCCCAGTGAAGCCGAAATTGCAGCCAACCCGCGGGCGCGATCATCGCGATTGCGCTGGGCCGTGCGCACCGATGCGCCGGCATGGGATGAACTCGAAGCGCCTGCGCTGGCGCCGCAAGCGGAGGCCGAATGGGCAAAGCTCAAATGACCCGCGTGCTGCAGATCGCTGCTGCGATCCTGATCGTGCTTCTGGCGATCGGGCTTTACCGCGCCAAGAGCGACGCTGCGCGCACCGAAGCGCATGTGCGGGCGCTGCAGCGCGAGATCGCCGATCGCGAAGCCGACATGCGCGCGCTGCGTGCGGAGATCGCCGCCCGCGAAAGCCCCGCCAACATCGAAGCGCTGGCGCGCCAGCGGCTCGGCCTTGAACGAGGGTCTGCAGCGCCCCTTCCGGAGGATGCGATCGACGAGCGCCTTCCTGCGTCAGAGCAGCAGAAGACCCGCCAATGAGGCCGTTCGGCTCGAGCGATATTTTCGCACGCCGCGAAGAGACGCCCCAAGGATTGCTGGAGGCGGCGCCAGCGCGCACGCGCGTGCGCATGTTGGCGCTGATGATTTTTGCCGTGCTGCTCTTGCTTGCCGGCCGCGCGGTGCAACTCGCTTTTTCCGGCGATCCGTTGGCCTCGCCGCCCCGGGATGCGACGGTGGCGATCGTTCCGCGCGCCGACATCACCGACCGCAATGGCGTGCTGCTTGCGACAACTGTGCGCGCCTACGCGCTGACGGCCGAGCCGCAACGGGTCTGGGATGCGCCGAGCGTCGCCAATGCGCTTATGACGCAGTTTCCCGATCTCGATCGCGAAGCGACGCTGCGCAGACTCACGGATACGGATCGGCGGCTTGTTTATCTGCGTCGCAGCCTCAGCGAAGACGAGCGCCGGCGCGTGCATGCGCTTGGCTTGCCTGGCATCGGCTTCGAAGCGGAAGACCGCCGCGCCTATCCGCAGGGCGCGTTGGCCGCGCATGTGCTCGGATTCACCGATGTCGATCTCAACCCCTTGGCCGGGGTGGAGCGAGGGCTTGACGATCAAATCCGCGCCGCCGGCGCCGCTGGGCGTACGGTGCGGCTCTCGATCGATGTACGCATCCAATATGCGCTCGAACAGGAACTCGCAGTCGCGGCCGAAGCCAGCCACGCCAGTGGCGGCGCGGCGATCTTGCTGGACGGGCGCAGCGGTGAGGCGCTGGCGTTCGCCTCATGGCCGGTGTTCGATCCGAATCAGCCGGGCCGAGCGCCCGACGATGCGCGTCGCGACCGGGTCGCAGGAGACGTGCACGAGCTCGGCTCAACCATCAAACCCTTCACAGTGGCGATGGCCTTGCAGGAGGAACTGACCACGAGCGGAGAGCTGTTCGACATTACGCAACCGCTCGCTTTGGGCGGCGGCGTCATCGCCGATCACGAGCCCTACAGCGGACGCGTCAGCCTGCGACAGATTCTCGAGCGTTCTTCGAACATCGGCGCCGCGCGGCTTGCGCTGCGTCTCGGCGCCCAGCGTCAGCGCATCTACCTTGGCCGCCTCGGCCTTACTGCGCCTGCGCGCATCGAAGTGGCGCGCAACGAAGTCCCGCTTGCGCCTACCCCGCATTCGCCGCGCGAAGTGGCGGGGCTGGGGTTCGGCTACAACCTTGCCGCCACGCCGGTCGCACTCGCCGGCGCTTACACGGTGTTCGTCAATGGCGGCGCACGGGTCGAACCGACGCTGATCGCGCGCGACGCCGATGCGCCCACACAGCGTAGGCCCGTGTTCTCCACAGACGTCGCGCGCCTGCTTGTCAGCTATCTACGCTCGGTGGTGACGGACGGCACTGGGCGCGCCGCTGATGTGCCGGGGCTCCTCGTGGCCGGAAAAACCGGAACGGCCGAGAAGCTCGGTGACGAAAGTTATGAGGAAGGCCGCAATTTCTCCTCGTTCGCCGGAATATTTCCCGCGGACGATCCACGGTACGTGATTGTGTTGGCGCTCGACGATACGCCCGAAGGTGCGGCCGGCGGGGCGGTGGCGGCCCCTGCGGTGGCGCGCACACTGCGCCGCATAGCCCCAATGCTCGGATTGCGTGTGGAGCAGCGCGCGCCAGGGCGTTAGGAGAGGGAATGAATTCAGCGTGGACCATCGGCGTCGGCTCGGCACGCGGCAATGCGCCTGCACCGGGTCGGACGGCGGCCAAGGCGGCGCATCTCAGGCGCCGCGCATGAGGCTTTCTCAGATCTTTTCATCGGGCGTGCCCGCATGCGCGCGCGATCTCGACATCGCCGGGCTCACCGCCGATTCGCGCAAGGTGAAACCGGGCTATCTGTTCGCAGCGTTGCAGGGCGTTGCCGCGCACGGTCGTGACTTTGTCGAGCAGGCGAAGGTGAACGGCGCAGCCGCTATCCTGTCGGCTGGAGATCTGGCCGCCGATCCTGGCATCGCGCACGTAATCGTCGATAATCCCCGCCGCGCCTTTGCATTGGCTGCGTCCGCCTTCTACCCAACGCGGCCAGCCACGATCGTTGCCGTGACCGGCACAAATGGCAAGAGTTCGACTGTCGACTTTCTGCGCCAGATTTGGACCCACGCGGGCAAGCGAGCGGCGAGCCTTGGCACGCTCGGCGCAATCGGCCCGAGCGGCGTGATCGACCTGGGGCACACGACGCCTGATCCGGCAGTGGTGCATGAAGTGCTTTCGCGCCTTGCCGGCGACGGCGTCACGCACTTGGCGATGGAAGCATCAAGTCACGGGCTCGAGCAGCATCGTATCGATGGCGTGAGCTTCGTCGCCGGCGCGTTCACTAACCTCACCCAGGATCACCTCGATTATCACCACGATATGGCTGCATACCGCGCCGCCAAGATGAAGTTGTGGCCGCTGGTGCGCGATGGCGGCGCTGCTGTGATCAATGCCGATGCCGCCGAGGCGACTGCGTTCGAGGAGGGCGCGCGTCGCCGCGGGCTCGCCGTCACTCTTTGCGGCTGGCGCGCGCCGCGTGAGCACGCGCTGAAGATCGTCGAGATTCAACCCCGTCCCAATGCGCAGACAATGACGCTCTGCTGGAACGGCAAGGACTACAAGGATATCGAGCTGCCGCTGATCGGCGAGTTCCAAGCCATCAATGCTGTCACCGCTGCCGCACTGGCGCTTGCCTTGGGCGATGCGCCGGAGACGGTGTTTGAGGCCATGGCGACGCTGAAACCGGTGAAGGGGCGGATGGAGCATGTCGGCCCATCGAAGTCGGGCGGGCATGTGTTCGTCGATTACGCGCACACTCCCGATGGGCTCGACGTCCTGTTGCGGGCAGCGCGTCCGCATGCCCCGGGGCGCATCATCGTCGTGTTCGGGTGCGGCGGCGATCGCGACGCCGACAAGCGAGGGAAGATGGGCGCCATTGCCGCACGCCATGCCGATGTGGTGATCGTGACCGACGACAATCCCCGCGGCGAAGAGCCTGCGGCGATCAGAAAGCAAATCCTGGCCGCGGCCCCGGGGGCTCTCGAAATCGGCGATCGCGCGCAGGCGATCCGCGAAGCGGTGTCGATGTTGAAGCCGGGCGACGCGCTGATGATAGCAGGCAAGGGTCACGAGACCGGCCAGATCGTCAAAGGCGTAGTGTATCCGTTCTCGGATCAAGACATCGCGCGGACCGCGTTGGAGAGCTGAGCATGAACGAATTGTGGTCCGCGCAAGAAGCTGCAGCAGCGGCAGGCGGGCGATTGATCAACGGCGATGCGTGGAGCGCCAGCGGCGTCTCTATCGATACGCGCACACTGGAGCCGGGCGATCTCTTCATTGCCCTGAAGGATGTTCGCGACGGTCACGACTTTCTCGCTCAGGCGTTCGTGTCCGGGGCCAGCGCGGCCTTAATCTCGGATGCAGCGAAGGCCGAAGGGCTAGGGCCATGCATTATCGTAGCGGACGTGCTTGATGGTTTGCGCAAGCTGGGCGAGGCGGCGCGCGATCGATCGAACGCAAAACGGGTTGGCGTCACGGGTTCGGTAGGCAAGACATCGACGAAAGAAGCGCTCGCGGTGTGTCTCGCCGCCAGCGGCGCAACGCATCGCTCGGTCAAGAGCTACAACAATCATTGGGGCGTGCCGCTGACGCTGGCGCGCATGCCGGCGGAGAGCCGTTTCGGCGTGTTCGAGATGGGCATGAACCATCGCGGCGAGATACTGCCGTTGACGCAATTGGTTCGTCCGCACGCCGCTCTCGTCACCACCATCGCACCGGCGCACATTGAGGCGCTCGGCTCGCTTGAAGCCATCGCCGACGAAAAGGGTGAGATCTATGCTGGCCTCGAGCCCGGCGGCGCGGCGCTGATCCCGAATGAAGCGCCGGCCTCGGAGCGGCTGATGGCGGCGGCCGAACGCAATGGCGCGACGATCATCCGTTTCGGTCGCGAAGCGGGTTGCGAGGCGCGCCTCTTGAAGTTCGACATGGACGAGCTGGGCTCCACCGCGGAGGCGGAAATACTCGGCCGCCAGATTCGCTATCGCATCGGCGTTGAAGGCGCGCACTGGGCGCTCAATTCGGTTGCGGCGCTGGCGACTTGCGATGTCATTGGCGCTGATCTCGAGGCCGCCGCGCACGCACTTGAACATCTGCGCGCATTCGATGGTCGAGGCGTCGCGATGAAAGTCGAAGCGCCATTCGGCGCGTTCATGTTGGTGGATGATTCCTACAACGCCAACCCGACTTCGATGGCGGCTGCATTTGCGACTCTGTCGGCGCGGGCGCCCGGCGCGGGCGGACGGCGCATCGCGGCGCTCGGAGACATGCTGGAACTCGGACCGGGCGAGCGCGCCTACCATGCCGGCCTTGCCGAACCTCTCCTCGCCGCCGGCATTGATCTTGTGTTCGCCGCAGGCCCGCGTATGGCCGCGCTCATGGAAGCGCTTCCGCCAGATCGCCGCGGCGGCTATGCCGACAACGCCGAGGCGCTGATTCCCGTGATCGCGGCCGAAATGCGCGCGGGAGACATCGTGCTGGTGAAGGGATCGAACGGCTCCAAAATGAGCCTTGTAGTGAGCGCGCTTCAGCGCCTCAAAGGGGACGGGAATGCTTGAGCTCTTAGGCCAGTTTGCAGAGCGCTCGCAGTTCTTCAACCTCTTCAACTACATCACCTTCCGCACCGGCGGCGCCATGTTCACGGCGATGATCTTCGCCTTCGCGTTCGGCGGCCCGTTCATCGCCTGGCTGCGCAAGAAGCAAGGCAAGGGACAGCCGATCCGCACCGATGGACCGGAAAGTCATCTGCTGACCAAGAAGGGCACGCCGACAATGGGCGGGCTCATCATCTTGATCGCCTTGGGGATATCGGCGCTGCTCTGGGCCGACCTGCGCAATCCCTACGTGTGGGCGGTGTTGGTGGTGACGATCGGTTTCGGCGCCATCGGCTTTGTCGACGATTTCGCTAAAGTGACCAAGCAGCACCATGGCGGGCTTTCGGCGCGGCTGCGCCTCTTCTTCGAGTTCAGCATCGCCCTCGTCGCCGTGGTGGCGATGCTGGTGGCCGAGTGGATCGCGACCACGCCAGGGCAAACGCACGACGTCATGGGTTTCATAAACGCCTTGATGGCCAGCCAGCCGCTGACGGCGGTGGCGCTGCCGTTCGTCAATGGCTGGGGCATCCAGCTTCTCGCCTTCTACATCATCTTCGCCATGTTCGTGATCACCGGCTTCGGCAATGCAGTGAACCTGACGGACGGCCTCGACGGGCTCGCCATCGTCCCGGTGATGATCGCAGCGGCCACTTTCGGCATGATCTGCTATCTGGTCGGCCGCGTCGATTACTCGACCTATCTCGGCATCCCGCACGTTGCTGGCGTCAGTGAAGTGGCGACTATTCTGGGCGCGCTGCTCGGCGCATCGCTCGGCTTTCTCTGGTACAATGCGCCGCCAGCGCGCGTGTTCATGGGGGACACAGGCTCGCTGGCGCTTGGCGGGTTGTTGGGCTCGGTGGCGGTCGCGTCCAAGCACGAGATCGTGCTCGCGATTGTCGGCGGCCTTTTCGTACTCGAAACACTTTCGGTGATGTTGCAGGTCGCGGTGTTCAAACGCACCGGCAAGCGCGTGTTCCTGATGGCGCCGATCCACCACCACTTCGAGAAGCTGGGCTGGCAGGAACCCACCATTGTCATCCGGTTCTGGATCATCTCGACCATCTTCGCGTTGGCGGGCCTGGCGACATTGAAGTTGCGTTAACGGCGCGAAGCAGCGCAGGACGGACACGTCAGAGGGCAGTGTCTCATGCGGGTGCAAGGCGATAGGCAGTGCGCATTGGTCGCAAAGCCATGATCCCGATTACCGAGTTCCAGGGGCGCGATGTCGCCGTCTTCGGCCTTGCCCGCACCGGATTGGCTGCAGCGCGGGCGCTGGCGGCCGGCGGCGCCCGCGTGCATGCCTGGGACGATAACGATGCAACGCGCGCTAAGGCGCAGGCCGCTGGCGTGCCGGTGTCGGACATCAATGCGCGCGATTGGCGCGCGTTCGCGGCGCTGGTGCTGTCGCCGGGCGTGCCGCTGACCTTCCCCGAGCCACACCGCGTCGTCACGCTCGCGGAAGCGACTGGCGTGCCGGTTGTCAGCGATATCGAGTTGTTCGCACGGGCGGTGAACGCGCTGGCGCCGGCGCAGCGACCGAAGCTCATCGGCGTCACCGGTACGAACGGGAAGTCGACGACCTCGGCCTTGATCGCCCACATCCTGAGCGAAGCCGGCAAGGATGTAAGGCTCGGCGGCAATATCGGCGAGGCTATCCTTGATCTGCCGCCGCTGCACGCTGGCGCGTATTACGTGATCGAACTCAGCTCCTATCAACTCGATCTCACATCCAGTTTGCGGCTCGATGTTGCTGTGTGGCTCAATCTGACGCCCGACCATCTCGATCGCCACGGCGACATGAACGCCTATCTCGCGGCCAAGAAACGCATCTTTCTCAACCAGGGCGCCGCCGACTGGGCCGTGATCGGCGTCGACGATCTCTATTGCGCGGCGATCTGCACCGAACTGACGCGCGCGGCGGTGCAGCACGTGGCGCCGATCTCTGCGGGTCAAGCGCTGGGCCGCGGTGTTTCGGCGCTCGATGCAAAGATCGTCGACGCTCTGTCTGGGCGCTCCGAGATTGTCGCCGATCTGACCAAAGCGCCCGCGCTCGCAGGCAAGCACAACGCCCAGAATGCGGCGGCGGCGTACGCGGCGGCGCGCGTGCTCGGCATCGACGCCCGCGTGATCGCGCAGGCGCTGGCGACGTTTCCGGGACTGCCGCACCGACTTGAACGCGCCGGCGCGATTGAAGGCGTACGCTTCGTCAACGACAGTAAGGCGACCAACGCCAACGCCGCAGCACAAGCTCTCGCCGTGTACCCGCGCGTCTATTGGATCGCCGGCGGGGTCGCCAAGGAAGGGGGGATCGAGGAGCTGGAGCCATTTTTCCCCCGCATTGCACGCGCCTATTTGATCGGTCAGTCTGCGGGAGATTTTTCTGATACGCTGCGCGGCAAGGTTGCGACCACCATGGCAGGCCACCTCGAGGCCGCTGTGAAGCTCGCATTTGCCGACGCCAAGAGTTCTGGAGAACCGCACCCGGTTGTTTTGCTCTCGCCGGCCTGCGCCTCATTCGATCAGTTCCGCAGCTACGAAGACCGCGGCGACCAGTTCAAGGCGCTGGTCCTTGCACTGGCTGCACAACAGCGCAGCGGTGACGCTGCGTGATCGCCGCAGCGGATCGGTTCGGCGCGGTGTTCGCGCGCGTGCGCACCTACGATCGCCCGCTGCTGATCGTGGCGGCTGTTCTGTTCTCTCTCGGCGTCTTGTTTTCCATGGCGACGAGCCCGGCGGCCACGGCGCGCATCAGCATCGACGAAGCCTTCTACTTCGCCGGCCGCCAGGCCGGATACGCCGCGCTCGGCGTTATCACGATGTTCGCAGCAGCCGCGCTCGATCCACGCGGCGTGCGTCGAGCTGGCGCCATTTTGTCGGCGCTTGCGCTGCCGCTCTGCGCACTGGCGGCCTGGATTGGACCTGAGGTGAAGGGCGCGCAGCGTTGGTTCGATTTTGGCGCCTTCTCGCTGCAGCCGTCGGAGATCCTGAAGCCGTCCTTGATCGTCCTCTGGGCGTGGATGTTGAGCGAGCAGATGAAGCGGGCGAGTTTTCCCGGCCGCGCGGTGTCGCTGGCGCTGTTGGCCGTGTCTGCAGCGGCGCTGTTGGCTCAGCCGGACATAGGCCAAACCGCGCTGCTCGTGCTCTGCCTTGGCGCGATGCTAGTGCTGTCTGGAATGGCGCTGCGCTACTTGTTGGGAGGAGGCGTGCTGGCGATCATCGGCGCCTGGGCGATCTATAGCTTCTATCCGCACGCGCGAGAGCGGGTGGAGTCCTTTCTGAACCCGGAAGGCGACGGAGCCTATCAGGTCAACCGCGCTCTCGACGCGATAGCGGCAGGCGGCGTGCTCGGACGAGGACCCGGCGAAGGCGTCATCAAGCGTTCGCTGCCGGATGCGCACGCGGATTTCGTGTTTGCCGTTGCGGCCGAAGAGTTCGGACTCCTGGCTTCGCTCGGGCTGGTTGCGCTGTTCGGCGTGCTCGCATTCCGTGGTCTGTCGCGCGCCGCTCGGCTGAATAACGCATTCGAGCAATTGGCGGCGGCGGGGCTCGTCACATTGCTGGTTTCTCAGGCGGCGATTCATATCGCCGTGAACTTGAGTTTGCTGCCGGCAAAGGGCATGACGCTGCCCTTCATTTCCTTTGGCGGCTCCTCGATGCTGGGCGCCGCGATGAGCTTTGGGTTCCTGCTCTCGCTGTTGCGAGATCGTCCAGGCGCCTTTCTCTACGCAAATCGTGGGGCGCGATAGGCGATGAGCAAGAAAGTGGTGGTCATCGCAGCGGGGGGAACGGGGGGGCATCTGTTCCCGGCTGCGGCCTTCGCCGAAGAGATGTTCCGGCGCGACTGGCGCGTACTGCTGATGACGGATGCGCGCGGGCGCCGCTACGCGCAAGGCTTCCCGGCTGAACGTATAGAAGACGTGCCGGCAGCGTCGTTGGCGTTCAATCCGCTCACCATCATTCCCTCGCTCTTCAAGATCGCGCGCGGCATCGACATGGCCAAGAAGCGCTTCGTGGAGTGGAAGCCGGCGCTGGTGGCGGGCTTTGGCGGGTACCCGTCTTTTCCCGCCTTGGTGGCCGCGCGCATGCAGCACGTGCCGATCATCATTCACGAACAGAACTCGGTGCTCGGGCGCGTCAACCGCGCCATGGCCTCGCGCGCGGAAATCGTCGCCTGCGGCTTCGATCGCCTGGACCGACTGCCGAAGGAGGCGGAACAGCGCAAGCGCGTCGTCGGCAATCCCGTACGGCTGCCGATTCTTGCAGCCCGTGAGCGTCCCTATCCGGAGCCGCCGGCGGGCGGGCGCCTCAATTTGCTGATCATCGGCGGCAGCCAGGGTGCGCGTCTATTCGGGGAAGTCATCCCTGCCGCAATCGCGCTCCTGCCGCAAAAATTGCGCGAGCGGCTTGATGTCGTCCATCAAGTGCGCGAGGAGCAGGTCAAAGACGCCGAGAAGGTGTACAAGAAAGCAAGCGTCAAAGCCGAGGTCTCGCCCTTCTTCACCGACATGGGACAGCGCCTGGGTGCGGCTCACTTGGTGATTTCACGCGCGGGCGCCTCATCCGTCACCGAACTGCAGGTGGCTGGCCGGCCGGCGATCCTTGTGCCGTTCGCCGCCGCCGCCGACGATCACCAAACCGCGAACGCCGAAGGACTCACCGCTGTGGGCGCCGCCGATGTCTTCACCGAGCAGGACTTCCAGCCGGGGGCCCTGGCCGCCACCCTGGAGCGCCGGCTCGCAGATCCGCACGGGCTTGCGGTGCGCGCCGCGGCCGCCCGCGCCGCGGCAAGGCCGGAGGCGGCCAAGACTCTGGCCGACTTGGCGGAGAGCGCCGCGCTCTGAATCTTGGCCCTCCTGCATCCAACTGCGGCGGCGGCGGCGATAAAGACCCAGTAGCGCTGATGCAGCAGCAGGAGGCTCGACCCGTGGAAGACCTGTTTCGCCAGTTTTGGTGGTTGATATTTCCGATCTTCGGCATGGCGATGGGGTTGATCGGAATGCTCCAAACCGAGCATCGCGCCAAGAGCGCGATCGACTTGATCAAGACATACGCAGAGCAGGGCAAGGATCCCCCGCCTGAATTGCTGCAACTGGCGGTTCGGGACGCGGAAGGATCGAGTGAAAGCAAAAACGGACGCGCCTGGACCTTCGTCGTGTTCGCAGCACTCGCTGCAGGTTTTGGCGTCGGTTATTATGTGGTGCGGGCAGAAGATTACGCGTTTGCGTTCTTGATCGTTACGGTGGTGATGGCGGTCCTCGCGATCGGCTCGCTGTTGATCCTGATCTTCGGCCGCGAATAGGCATTGCATGGACGCGGCCGACGAAGCCGGTCTGATCGAGCGTGCGCGCGCCGGCGACATGCACGCGTACGGGCGCCTGATCGATGCCCACCAAGTGTCGGTGCGCGCGTTCCTGCGCCGCCTCGTCGGCAATTACGCCGACGCCGACGATTTGGCTCAGGAGGCTTTCGCGCGCGCTTGGGAGGTGCTGAATCGATTCGACGGCCGCTCGTCATTGCGTACATTCCTGTGTGGCGTCGCCTATCAGTATTGGCGCCGAGCGCGGCGCGCGAACAATCGGCGGCGGGTGCGCGAGGACGCCTATGCTTCGCTTGGAGAAGATCGGGTCGAGCCTACGCCACGCACGGCAGAGCGCCTTGCTCTCCGGCGCGCCATGGACGATCTTCCTGAGGATCAGCGCGCGGTGTTGGCGCTTTGCCTGGGTCAGGAATTCACCCACGCGGAGGCGGCTGAGGCGCTGGGATTGCCGCTCGGCACCGTCAAGTCGCACGTGTCGCGCGGGCGGGCCAAGCTGCAGGCGGCGCTGGGCCTGCCGGCGGAGAATGTGTGATGAGCCAAAGCGAAGATCTCTCCGAACTGCTCGGCGCTGCGCCGGCGGCCCCTGATCCGATGTTCCGGCTCGAAACTCTGGCGCGCATCGCCGCCCGTTCTGCTCGCCGCGCGGCCTGGATGCGGGCGTTGCGGCTGGCATTTGCTTCGCTTGCCTTAGGCGTTGTGCTGGCCGGCTCGCAGGCTGCTGGTTTTCCTTGGCAGCTGGCGCAACCGCTGGCGCTGACTGTCAGCACATTAACCGCGGCAGCAATGGCGGCGGTCCTCGCCATTGCCGGACCTTCTCTGGTGACCGCGCCCTTGCAGTCGCTGCGCATGCGCGCCTAGATCGGCAAGGCGCCGGGTCCCCTTCAGGCGCCCCTCAACGATCGGACACTCATGCTGCGTCGCGCCATCCCATTCGACACCGGCCCCATTCATTTCGTCGGCATCGGCGGCATCGGCATGTCCGGCATCGCGTTGGTGATGAAGAACCTCGGCTATGAGGTGACAGGCTCTGACGCCAAGGATAGCGCCAATGTTGAGCGATTGCGCTCTGCTGGCATTCCGGTCTCGATCGGCCACAAGGAAGAAAATGCGGCGCATGCGGGCGTCGTCGTCATCTCCTCGGCGATCAAGGGCGCCAACCCGGAAGTTGATGCGGCGCGCACGCGTGGCGCGCCGATCGTGCGCCGCGCCGAGATGCTGGCCGAGATCATGCGCCTCAAGTGGACGGTCGCGATCGGCGGCACGCACGGCAAGACGACGACGACCTCAATGATCGCCACGTTGCTCGATGCGGGCGGCAAGGATCCGACTGTCATCAATGGCGGCATCATCAACGCTTATGGCGCCAATGCGCGCATGGGCGAGGGCGAGTGGATGGTGGTGGAGGCCGATGAAAGCGACGGCACCTTCACCCGTTTGCGCGCCACTGCGGTCGTCGTCACCAACATGGACCCTGAGCACCTTGATCATTACGGCTCCGTCGAGGCGATGAACGACGCCTATCGCCAGTTCGTCGAGAATATCCCGTTTTACGGTTTTGCCGTGATGTGCCTGGACCATCCGCAGGTGCAGGCGCTGGCGGCGCACGTTCGCGACCGCCGCGTGATTTCCTACGGCTTCAACCCGCAGGCGGATGTGTGCGCTGTGAACGTGCGCCCATCGCGCGAAGGCTCAACCTTCGACGTTGTCGCGCGCAAACGCGGCGAGGGCCCGGGTGTGACACTGCACGATCTCTTTTTGCCGGTGGCGGGGCGTCACAATGTTCAGAACGCTGTTGCGGCCATCGCCGTGGCGCGCGAGCTCGGCGTCACTGACGCTGGCATTCGCAATGGGCTGAAGAAATTCTCCGGCGTGAAGCGGCGCTTCACTACCACCGGCTACTGGAACGAAGTGCGCATCGTCGACGATTACGGCCACCACCCGGTCGAGATCGCCGCAGTGTTGTCAGCCGCGCGTGAAATGACGGGCGGGCGGGTGATCGCCGTTGTGCAGCCGCACCGCTACACGCGTTTGCGCGACCTGTTTCAGGAATTCTCCACCTGCTTCAATGACGCTGACATCGTCTGCGTTGCCGATGTCTATTCCGCGGGCGAAACGCCGATCGAGGACGTGAACGCCGACGCGCTGGTGATCAGCCTGAAGAGCCACGGCCATCGCGACGCGCGCCGCATCGCTGATTTGAGCAATCTGCCGGAATTGGTTCGCGCCGAAGCAAGGCCGGGTGATATCGTCGTCTGCCTCGGCGCGGGCGACATCACGGCCTATGCGAACGCGCTGCCGGCAAAGCTTGGCGCCGCGGCGGCGTAGGCGGTGTCGGCCCTTCAGAGTGCGCCGCTCAGCGCTGCAGCGCGAAGGCTTCGAAACGGCAAGTCGGGGCCCGGATCGCAATTGCACAGGACAGCAATAGTCAGCTGGGTGCGCGTATAGGTCTGAAGCATCGCCGAAAAGCCGTCGATGTAACCGTAGTGCAGCAGACTTGGATTGGCGTCATCTGGCGATGATACAAGCAATCCGCACGCGTACTGGACCTCGCCGTAACTCGCATCTTCCGGTGCAAAGCGATTGGCGCCGCTGAGCCGCCCGTCACGTAATCTGCCCGGCGCAGTCAGCAGATCAACGTAGCTCGCATCGAAGAGACGCCTTCCGAGCAGCGCCCCGTGCCAACGGCAGAGATCGTCCGCGGTGGAAAGGAGCGCAGCCGCGCCTCCCGCCTGTGCAATTGCGATCGGCGGCGCCTGCACGAGTTCGCCGCGTTCGTCCCGGGAGTAGCCTGTGACGCGATGGGGCATGACCACGCCGTCGCCGTCCATCCGGGTTCGTCGCAGACCAGCGGGCGCAAATACGAGATCGTCAAACGCTTCTGCAAGCGGCTTGCCCGTCACCGCCTCAATGATCGCACCAAGAACAATGTAATTCGCATTGCTGTAGCGCCAGGCTGTCCCCGGCGGGAAATCGAATGGCTGTTCCTGCGATGCAATCGCCCGCGCCAAGTCGATCTGCGACGGAGTCCCCGCCAGAGCCGCGGCGGTCTCGTCGCTCCGGAATCCTGCAGTGTGATGCATGAGCTCAAGCGGCGTCGTGGCAGGCAAGTGCGCCATGCATGGCAGCCAGGTGGAAATGGGAGCGTCGAGATCCAGCAGATCGGCTGAGGCGAGGCGCAAGGAAGCCGCGGCTGTGAACTGCTTACTGACCGAGCCAATGCGGAAGACGCCGTTGCGCCGCAATCCTATACGACGTTCGATGTTCGCGAGCCCAAAACCGCGCGAGTATTGAATGCGACCCCGCTGGGCCACGGCAACCTGAACAGCAGGAGCGGCTCCCGCCGTCATTGCTGCCTGCACCGCTGCAGCGATGCTGTCGTCCGCCGCCATCGCGCTTGGCGCGAGAGCAAGCACGCTCGAAACAGACGCCAAGAAGAGCCTGCGATTCACGGGCGCAACAATCTTGGGCGGAGGTAATTGCTCTGTCACACCAGTCTCTCAGCGTTCCGCCCCGATCTAGCTTCAACCGTGCAGTAGCTCAATTGCGGCCGGCGGCCGGCGCTTCATGCGCGGCTGTCTGGCCTCGCTGCAATCGCGAAATGATTGACCTCCAGCCCGACTCTGCGCAGCCCGGTCTGATGCCGGATACAGCTCACCGCAGGCCCAGGCGGCTCCGCGCCGCAATAGTCTATGATTTTGACGGGACGCTGGCGCGCGGCAATCTCCAGGAACGAAGCTTCATTCCCGACATCGCGGGCATGAAGCACGCCGATTTCTGGATGGAAGTGAAGCGTCTGGCCAAGGCGGAGGATGCTGACGAAATCCTCGTCTATATGCACCTGATGCTCGATCGCGCCCGCGCTGCCGGACACCCGGTCACCCGCGCGCAATTACAGCAGAGCGGCGCCGACCCGGATTTCTTCGACGGTCTCGACCATTGGTTCGACCGCGTCGACGCCTTCGCCGACGATCTCGGCCTGCAGCTTGATCATTATATCATCTCATCGGGCATCTATGAGATGATCGAGGGCTGCCCGCTGTTTCCGCGCTTCCGTCAGGTGTTCGCCTCGCGCTTCCTGTACGACAAAAAAGGCGAAGCCAAGTGGCCGGGCGTGGCCATCAATTACACCACCAAGACGCAGTTTCTGTTCCGCATCAACAAAGGCATCGATAACGTCCACGACACCGAGGCGATTAATCGCTGGATGCATAATGACGCGCGCGAACTGCCATTCGAGCGCATGATCTTCATCGGCGACGGCGACACGGACATACCTTCCATGAAGATGGTGACGCAGCAAGGGGGGTGCGCCATCGCAGTCCTGGACCCCTATCAGTGGACCGAGCCGCGCAGTCTCGACAAAGTCTCACGTCTCATTGCGGAAGACCGGGTCAGCTACGTCGCGCCCGCCGATTATCAGCCGAAAAGTCAGCTTGACGTCATTGTCAAAGGCGCGCTCGGGCGCATCGCTTTGCGCGCAGGATTGCCGGTCAACGCATGAATCAGCTGCCCTCCTGTGCAGGCTCGCTATCTGGCGCACGCTCGACAGCGCGGACGACATACCTGCGAGGAATATCGCCGCCATAAAGATCAACGCCGGCGCCATTGCCAGTGCAGATGAAGCTCGTGGGCGAGCGTATCGCCAGCGCCTGCGTCCAATCGATGTCCCGAGTGTCCTCGGCGATTGTCAGGAGGTAGTGGTGGCTCGCCCCGACGGTGACGCGAACGCGATGTTCGTCATACACGCCAAACCCGCGCACGTCCGTCGTTCGAAAACAATCGCGCGAGGCGGACGAGTCGTGGTTCGGCGCAGTTGCGGAAGCGCATGCAGAGAGGACCATGAGCGTGGCGGCCGTGACCAGGGTGCGAAGCATGACGTTCTCCTCAGCTTCCTTGTGCAGGCGGTGCATCGTCCGGGGCGCGATCGACTGATGTGACCGGATAGGTTCGGCGTGGTTCTCCCCCGATGATCTCGACCCCCAGGCCATTACCAACGCAGATGCGGCCAGTGGCGCTTCGGATTGCGATGGCCTGTGTCCAATCGAGATCGCGGGCGTTCCAGGTCGTACCAAGAATATAGTGGCGGCTGGCGCCTACATTGACGCGAATATGGTGGTCGTCGATCATGTTATAGCCGCGCGCGTCTTCGCTGCGGAAGCAATCGTTCGACGCCGCGCTGCTGGTTGGCGCCGCCGCAGGCTCGGTGGCGCAGGCGGCGAGCGTCAGTAGAGCAAGTGTGAGAAATCCCGTGCGAAGCATGTGGGCGCCTCCGTCATCCTTCACCCAGTATGATCGCCTGGCGCCGCCGCGGCGAGAGCGCTCGCCCTTTGCGATGCTCGGAAAACCGTGAGATAGCGTTCAACAATGAGTGAACTCGACCTTCCGCCAGTGCGCGGACAATTGCTCAAGCGGGAAAGTCTTGCGCCTTTTACGTGGTTCCGCGTGGGCGGTCCGGCGGACGTGCTGTTCTTGCCAGCGGACGCAGACGACCTCGCGCAGTTCCTGCAGGCCCTTCCGCCGGGCGCTCCGCTGCTGCCGATTGGGGTAGGCTCCAACCTGATTGTACGCGACGGCGGCGTGGCCGGCGTAGTGATCCGTCTTGCCGGGCGCGCGTGGGCGAAGATCGAGCCGCTCGAAGGCGCGCGCGTGCGCGCAGGCGCTGGCGCGCTCGACGCCATGGTTGCGCGCGCGGCGGCGAAAGCTGGTATCGCCGGACTGGAATTCTATGCCGGCATTCCTGGCACGATCGGCGGCGCGCTGACGATGAACGCAGGCTGCTACGGACGGGAAACCAAGGACGTGCTGCTCGAAGCGAGCGCGATTGACCGAAGCGGCAAGCGCGTGACGCTTAGCAATGCCGATTTCGGCTTCACCTATCGCCATAATGCGCTGCCCGAAGGGTTGGTGTTCGTCGACGCAACCTATCAGGGAACGCGCGACGAGCCTGCGGTCATCGAGGCGCGGATGGCCGAAATCAGCGAGCGGCGCGAAGCCTCACAACCGATCCGAGAGAAGACGGGGGGCTCAACCTTCAAGAACCCGATTGCGGAGAACGGGGAAAAGCTCTCGGCTTGGAGACTGGTGGATGAAGCTGGCATGCGCGGTCATCGTCGTGGCGGCGCGCAGGTGAGCGAGAAACACGCGAACTTTCTCATCAATACCGGCGAGGCGCGCGCTGCCGACATCGAAGGGCTCGGTGAGGATGTTCGGGCTGCAGTAAAAAGCAAGCACGGGATCGATCTGGATTGGGAAATCAAGCGGGTGGGAAGGCCGTGAGGTGGGCGCGCTCGCGCATGGCATTTCGCCCGCGCTGGCTTTTCCTTCATTCTGCCTCTAAACCCCCGCGCAAAGAGTAGAACTCGCAGGGATTCCATGAACCTGAAGCCGAATATCCTCGCCGCCATCGGCAAAACGCCGCTGGTGAAGCTCAACAAAGTCGTGCCCCAAGGCGCGGCGGAAGTCTGGGTTAAGTGCGAATACCTGAACCCGGCCGGCTCGATCAAAGACCGCATGGCCAATTACATCATCGAAAAGGCTGAAGCGGCTGGAGTGTTGAAGCCCGGCGGCCTGATCGTTGAAAACACCTCCGGCAACACAGGCCAAGGTCTTGCGATGGCCGCGGCGGTGAAAGGCTATCGCTGCATCTTCACGATGCCGGACAAGATGAGCAAGGAAAAACAAGACTCGCTCAAGGCTTATGGCGCTGAAGTCATCATCACGCCAACCGACGTGCCTGGAGATTCGCCTGAGCACTATGTGAACGTAGCCAAACGCATCGCCGAAGAGAAAGGCGCGTTCTACGTCGATCAATACCACTCGCAGTGGAATATCGAAGCGCACTATCATTCTACTGGCCGTGAGATTTTCGACGACACGGACGGCGGCAAGTTCGATGCTTTCGTCGGCGGCACCGGCACGGGCGGTACGGTCTCCGGAGTCGGGCGCTACTTCAAAGAGCATGCGCCGCACGTGAAGATAATCGGCGCTGACCCGCTCGGTTCAGTTCACTATCACCTCTTCCACACCAAGACGCTGCCCACTGCGCACGTCTACATGGTTGAAGGCATCGGCGAGGACATCGAGTGCCGCGCGATGGATTTTTCCGTTGTCGACGATATGCGCCAGGTCAACGACCGCGACAGCTTCGTGATGGCTCGGCGCCTCGTGAAGGAAGAAGGGCTTTTCTGCGGCGGCTCGTCTGGGTCGAACGTGCATGTGGCGATCGAAATCGCCAAGGAGCTCGGGCCCGGCAAGGTCGTCGTCACTGTGCTGCCTGACCACGGCAACCGCTACGTCTCGAAGTTCCTGTCGGACCATTGGATGAAGGAGCATGGCTTCACCGAGACGGAGCGTGAACTCGGTTTCGTCGAAGAACTGCTGAAGAAGCTGAAAACCAAGCCGATCACATCCAGCGCCGACGCCCCGCTGCGCCAGGTCGTCGAGCTGATGCGCATCAACGGCGTGTCGCAGATTCCGCTGATTGAACGCGGCAAGCTGAATGCGATCGTGCACGAAAGCGACATCCTGTCAAAAATGCAGAAACGCGATTTCAATCTGGACGCGCCAGCCAAGAGCATCGCCTCGCCGATCGCCGGACTCATCTACCCCAAGGCCCGCATAGAGGAGCTGTTTCACATCTTCTCGACCGATCACGTCGCTGTCGTGGTGGACGCCTCGAATGTGGTTGGCGTCATCTCGAAAATCGATCTGATCGAATATCTGGCCGGACGGGGACGCTGAGCCATGCACCACAACAAGGGCTTTGGAACGCGCTGCATTCACGCCGGTCAGCGTCCTGATCCGACCACGGGCGCGATCATGACGCCGGTCTATCAGACCTCGACCTACGTGCAGAAGAGCCCCGGCGTGATCATCGATGACTACGATTACGCGCGTTCGGCCAATCCTACCCGCAAGGCATTGGAAGAGAATATCGCCTCACTGGAAGGCGGGCGGCACGGCGTCATGTTCGCCTCCGGTCTCGCTGCTCTGGCGGCGTGCGTCCACCTGCTGCAGGCGGGCGACCATGTCGTGTTGTGCGATGACGTGTACGGCGGCACGTTCCGCTCGTTGGACAAGGTATTCAAGCAGTTCGGTATTGCGTACACGCGAGTGGACATGACCGATCTCGCGGCGACAGAGGCCGCGTTCACGAGCAAGACCAGGTTGTGCTGGATCGAAACGCCGACCAATCCGCTGCTGAAAATCATCGATATCGAAGCCGTTGCACGGGTCGCAAAAGGCAAGGGGGCGCTGGTCGGCGTCGATAACACGTTCGCCTCCCCGGTGTTGCAGAACCCGTTGAAGCTGGGCGCGGATATTGTGCTGCATTCATGCACAAAATATATCGGCGGCCACTCCGACGTGATTGGCGGGGTGTTAGTCACTGCGAGCGACGAACTCGGGCAGCGGCTGCATTATGTTCAGAACGCTGTCGGCGCTATCCCAGCGCCCTGGGACTGCTTCCTTCTGCTGCGTTCAACCAAGACGCTGCAGGTGCGGGTCCAGCGTCATTGCGAGAACGCCGCCAAGATCGCTGACTTCTTGGCCCAGCAGCCACAAGTCGAGGGCGTCATCTATCCCGGTCGTCCCGATCACCCGCAGCATGAGATCGCCAGAAGGCAGATGCACGGCGGCTATGGCGGGATGATTACGGCGACGCTGAAGGGTGGCTTGCCGGCGGCGCGCGCATTCCTTGAGAAGGTGCAGCTGTTCTCGCTTGCGGAATCCCTCGGCGGTGTGGAATCGCTGATCGAGCATCCCGCGATCATGACGCACGCGTCGATCGACAAGCCGCTGCGCGAAGCATTGGGTATAAGTGATGGGCTTGTGCGCTTCAGTGTCGGGATCGAAGACGTCGACGATCTGATCGCCGACATCGCCGAAGCTCTCGGCTAGTCTTCCTCGCGCAGAAGCGCCGTGTCCGTGCGCGGGCGGCTGGCGAGACCAAGGGAAGTGGAGTGGCCGAAACATTCCTTGTCCGCGGTGGCGAAACCGGCCGAGACAAGCCGCTCGCGCGGGATGCCGGCTCGCTGAACATAATCGCTATGCACGACGCCAGCGCCGAAGACGGCGATGATTTCCTCGCCGTCGCCGTCTCGGTAGACGACATATTTCCACTGCGCTTTCATCGCTGGCAGCCTAGCTGAGCGCGCGGTGAAAGAAAACGCGCGGGCCTCCGCCGGGCGCTCGGCTCAAGCCGCCAGCGCGGCCTCCGCGCGCAGCACCGATGCCGCGGCATTCACGACTGCAGCGATTTTCAGCGCCGCTTGGATTTGCAGCGTGCTATAGCCGCGCTTGCGCAATTCTTCTTCGTGGCTGTCGAGACATGCGCCGCACCCGTTCACGGCGGAGACAGCTAAGCACCACAATTCGAAATCGCCCTTGTCCGCGCCGGGATTGGCGATGATGTTCATCCGCAGGCCGGCGCGCAGCGTTCGGTATTCGCCATTCTGCATCAGGTGCAGGGCGCGGTAATAGACATTGTTCATGCCCATCATGGCGGCGGCCGCCTTGGCAGCATTGGCGGCTTCGGGCGGCATCTTCGCCTCGGCTTCTCCATTAACCGCCCGGAGCAGCGAAGCCTCGCCGATAGCGTGTGCGCACGCAAGAAATGCGCCCCATTTCTGCTGGTCGTTCAGCGTTTGATCGTTCGCGAGCGAGCCGAGGTTGAGTTTGATGTCTTTGGCAAAGTCAGGGAGCGCGTCGCGCAATGCGTCGAACGTCATGGCTGTTCTCAATGTAGATCGAGGGTGAACCCGGCGCGGCGGGCGGAAACCGCCGCGCCGGGAAGAAACGCGCTTCGAATGGGGGGAGGGTTGAAGCGCGTGACTTTAACAAGTGCGGCTCAGGCCGCCTTCAACGTCTCGCCGCCAACCGGACGGTTGCAGGGGCAGAGTTCGTCGGTCTGCAACGCATCGAGTACGCGCAAGGTGTCCTGCGGATTACGTCCGACATTGAGGTTCGTCACATAGACGTGCTGGATGGTGTTGTCCGGATCCACGACGAAGGTCGCGCGGAGTGCAACGCCATCGGGCGACCGTACGCCCAAGCCGTCCACCAACGAGCCGTTGGTGTCGGCGAACGACCATTGCGGCAGCTTGGCGAGGTCCTTGTGGTCGCGCCGCCAAGCGAGCTTGCAGAACTCGTTGTCGGTCGAGCCGCCGAGCACGACCGCATCGCGATCTTCGAAATCCTTGTTCAGCTTGGCGAACTCAGCGATCTCGGTAGGGCAAACGAAAGTGAAATCCTTTGGGTAGAAATAGATGACCTTCCACTTGCCCGGGAACGACGCTTCTGTGATTTCCTCGAACGCCGATTGGCCGTTCTCCTCGTGATGCATAAAGCCCGGCTTGACGCCCGTGACTTTGAATGACGGCAGTTTTTGGCCAATTCCCAACATCAATGTGCTCCTCGTCGTGGTGTTCGATTGCGGAGCTTTATGTAGCGACGCCTACGCTAAGGACAAATTGATGTTCGCGATCGCAACATAGGAAAAAACTATCTTTTCTCGGTCCTTAGCTGGACGCGCCGCGTGCTTTTTTCGCACTGCGGCTGTTGGTCGCTCGGCAAAGAAAAAGGCGACGCCGCGGCGCCGCCTTTAGTGGTCGTTGTGGATGTATCAGGCCGCGGCGGTTGGGCGAGCTCGATGCAGGTCGAAGCGATCCAGCTCCATCACCTTTGCCCACGCGGCGACGAAATCCTTCACGAATTTCTCTTTTGCATCGTCTGCCCCATAGACTTCCGCGAGGGCTCTCAATTGCGAGTGCGAGCCGAAGATGAGATCGGCGCGTGTGCCAGTCCATCTGACTTGCCCGCTCTTGCGGTCGCGCGCTTCGAACTCCTCCTGGCTGCCGTTGACGCCCTTCCACTTCACACTCATGTCGAGCAGGTTGACGAAGAAGTCGTTCGACAGAACGCCCGGGCGCGATGTGAGCACGCCATGTTTGTCATGGCCGACTTGCAGGACACGCAGGCCGCCGATCAGCACCGTCATTTCCGGTGCTGACAAGGCGAGCAATTGCGCGCGGTCCACCAGATGCTCTTCGGTAGGCATGATGGGCTGGCGCACATAATTGCGGAAGCCATCGGCCTTCGGGTTCAGGTACTCGAAGGAGTGGACTTCGGTTTCTTCCTGGGTGGCGTCGGCGCGTCCGGGCGTGAACGGGACCTTCACGTTGTGGCCGCCGTCCTTCGCCGCCTTTTCAATCGCGGCGGCGCCGCCCAGAACGATGAGATCAGCCATCGATATTTTCTTGGCGCCGGCATTGAACTCTTTTTGCACTGCCTCGAGCTTCGACAGAACTTTCTCAAGCTGGGCCGGCTTGTTGACTTCCCAATCCTTCATGGGCGCAAGGCGAATGCGTGCGCCGTTAGCGCCGCCACGGCGGTCCGAGCTGCGGAATGTCGAGGCGGAGGCCCATGCTGTTTCCGCCAATTCGCGAACGGAAAGACCAGTCGCAATAATCTTCGCTTTGAGCGCCTCGGCGTCGGCATTGTCGATCGTGCTCGCCGGTCCAGAGATCGGGTCCTGCCAGATCAATGTTTCCTTCGGCACGAGCTTGCCGCGATAAAGGCGCTTCGGCCCCATGTCGCGGTGCGTGAGCTTGAACCAAGCTCGCGCAAACGCATCCGCAAACTCAGCGGGATTGGCCAGGTACCGGCGCGAGATCTTTTCGTAAATGGGATCCATGCGCATTGCCATATCGGCGGTCGTCATCATCGGCGCATGCTTCTTGTTCTTGTCGAAGGCATCTTCGACTGTGCCGTCGCCTGTGTTGCCGACCGGCTTCCATTGATGCGCGCCCGCGGGGCTCTTGGTGAGCTCCCACTCATATTTGAAGAGCGTCTCGAAGTAGCCCATGTCCCACTTCGTGGGGTGCGGCTTCCAAGCGCCTTCGATGCCGGATGTAATTGTGTGCCCGGCCATGCCGCTTTCGAACGTCGAACTCCAGCCGAGCCCTTGCTCGCAGATGTCCGCCGCTTCAGGTTCTTTGCCGACATGCGAGACAGGGCCGGCGCCATGCGCTTTGCCGAAGGTATGGCCGCCGGCGACGAGCGCGACGGTCTCTTCATCGTTCATAGCCATGCGCGCGAACGTCTCACGAATATCGCGCGCAGACGCCCGTGGATCGGGGTTACCGTCAGGGCCCTCCGGATTGACGTAGATGAGTCCCATCTGCACGGCGCCCAAATCGCCATGCAGCACGCGGTCACCCGAATAGCGTGCGTTCGGCGCCTTGCTGTCGGCGAGCCACGCTTCCTCCGCGCCCCAGTTCACATGGTTCTCGGGCTCGTACACGTCAGCGCGGCCGCCGCCGAACCCGAACGTCGGTCCGCCCATGGATTCGATTGCAACGTTGCCGGTGAGCACGAGCAGGTCCGCCCATGAGAGCTTCGCGCCGTATTTCTGCTTGATCGGCCATAACAGGCGCCGCGCTTTGTCGAGGTTGCCGTTGTCCGGCCAAGAATTGAGCGGTGCGAAGCGCTGTTGACCCCGGCCTGCGCCGCCGCGGCCGTCGCCTACGCGATATGTGCCGGCTGCGTGCCACGCCATGCGAATGAAGAACGGCCCGTAATGACCGTAGTCCGCCGGCCACCAATCCTGGCTATCGGTCATCAGCGCGCGCAAATCCTTGATCACCGCGTCGAGATCAAGGCTGTCAAACTCCTTTGCATAATCGAAGCTCGCGCCCATCGGGCTCGATTCCGGACCATTTTGGTGCAGCACGCTGACATTGACTTGGTTCGGCCACCAATCGCGGTTGGTTCTGCTGCGTCCGTGCGGCACTGGGCATTTGCTGTCTGTTCCGTCTGCCATGTTCGCGCTCCCTCTGATCTCGGCCGATCCCCGCTGGCGCGACCATGCGCCCGATAGGGGTATTTCTCAAATCGATTGATCGAGTGGGCGATATAGAAATTATGGATGGACAAGGCGCGCTGTTCGTTAAGCGACAATCATCAGTTTGAATAAAAATTTACTATAAAAATCAGCAACTAAGAAGCCCGCCCTCATCATGCCTTAACCCGGGTGCGTTTCATTATGGCACTGCCGGAATGAACGCGGGTAACGCGGCGAGGCCGGCGTTGGCGAGATCGAGGCGCGAATGGCGCGGGTGGTGGTTCTCCTTGGGGGCTTGAGCCCCGAACGTCCTGTGAGCCTGGTGTCCGGGCGCGGCTGCGCTGACGCGCTGCGCCGGCTGGGCCACGAAGTCATCGAGGTTGATCCGCAAAGCTCGGGCTGGATCGCCGAGCTTCAGGACGTACGACCAGACAAGGTGTTCAACGCGCTGCACGGCGAGTGGGGCGAAGACGGCCGCACGCAGGCGGTGCTCGACTATCTGCAATTGCCCTACACGCACTCAGGCGTGCTCGCTTCCGCGCTGGCGATGGATAAGGACAAGTCGAAAGCCGTTTTCGCGCAAGCCGGGCTTCCCTTGGCGAGGGGCAAGCTGATGCATCGTCTCGAGGCGGCGAAGGCGCACCCGATGCCCGCCCCTTACGTGGTGAAGCCGAACGCGCAGGGTTCGTCCGTCGGTGTATTCATTGTGCGAGAAGGCGCGAACCGCCCTCCTGAACAATTGCTCGATCCGGAATGGACGTTCGGCGAAGAGGTGCTGGTCGAAGAGTTCATCGACGGCAAGGAATTGACGGTCGCTGTGATGCATGACCGCGGTGCGCTCGCTGTGACCGAAATTCTGCCGATGGGCGAGTGGTACGACTTCGACGCGAAGTACGCCGAAGGCGGATCGCGACATGAAGTGCCCGCACAGATACCGCAAACAGTGGCCGACCAGCTGATGCGCGCCGCCGAAGCAGCGCATCATTCACTCGGCTGCCGTGGCGTGACGCGCAGCGACTTCCGTTACGATCCCAAACGCGACCGCATTGCGCTGCTCGAGGTGAACACACAGCCTGGCATGACGCCGACATCGCTGGTGCCGGAGCAGGCGGCGCACGCAGGCATGTCCTACGATCAATTGGTCGGATGGATCCTGGAGGATGCGTCATGGCCGCGGTGAAGGCGCGTCGCAGCGGGCGCGGCCAGGAGCCATCCCGATCCCGCCGGCGTCGGCCGGCGACGCCGGCGGTCAATTACGATTCGATGCCCCGCCTTGCCCAGATCAAGCTTTCGGGCGGTCTTTCCGGCGGCGACGTACAAGTGTCGTCGAAGAGCCTGATGCTTGGTCTCGCCGGCCTCGTCTTTGTAGTCGGCGCAGCGGTGGCGATCGCCGCTTGGCTCGGTTCGTCATTATTTGATGCGCGTGAGGCGTTCGCCCGCTCCACTGATGCCGCCGCAGCCAGTGCAGGCTTTTCGGTTGATCATATCGACGTGGTGGCGATGCCGGGCTCGCCCGGCATCAGCACGGCGCGTGCGGCGGAGGTGCGTGCGCTGATCGTGCCGCAAAACCGCCAGTCCATCCTCTCACTTGAACCGGCGGCGGTGAAGACTCGCGTGGAAAGCCTCGATTGGGTGGCGGCGGCGCGCGTACGCCGGCTGTGGCCTTCGACGCTGCGCGTGGAAGTGCAGCGCCGGCAAGCGTACGCCCTGTGGCAGGAACACGGACAGGTCTCGGTAATAGACGCCAACGGTGAGCGCCTGCTCGCCGAGCGCAGCGCTGATCATCGCAATCTGCCGCTGGTTGTCGGCGCAGGCGCGGGCCCCGCATCGACGCCCATCCTGGCTGCGCTAGAGAGCTTGCCTGATGTCCGCGCGCGCGTGGAACGGCTGGTGCGTGTGAACGATCGGCGCTGGGACGTGCGTTTGAAGTCCGGTGCGATCATCGCTCTCCCGGAGCAGGACGCGCCTGACGCGCTCGCACGGCTGGAAAGACTGCAAGACCAATACGCGCTGCTCGATCGTCCGGTGGATCGCGTCGATCTGCGCGTGCCGGGGCGGCTGGCCGTCCGGGTGCATCCGCAACTGGCCGGCGGCGCCGATTCCCTGGTCGGGGGCGTCTGATGGGCGCTCTCCGTCTGATTGACCGCATGGAGGCGGATGAGAGCGAGGCCTCCGCGCCCTTGTTTGCGGCGCTCGATGTCGGCGTCTCCAAAACTGTTTGCTTGGCGACACGGCGCGATCCGGTGCTTGATCTGCATCCCGATCGGCCGTTGCGTGTGCTGGGCGTGGGGCAGCAGACGGCGCCAGCGATCGCCTCCGGCAAAGCTGCCGATTTCGAGGCGTGCGCGCGCGCGATTGAAGTTGCCATTGGCGACGCGGCGGTGATGGCAGGCGCGCCGATCAAGCGCGTGGTTGCCTCATATTCAGGACCGGGGCTCACATGCCGCATAGTGCGCGCCAGCACCCGCGTGCGCGGCGGCGTGGTCTCGGGGCGCGATGTAGAAGGGGCTTTGAGTGCGGCGATGCAGAGCGCCGGGGCGGCGCACATGTCGGCGCTGCATGTGGAGCCGCTGCGCTACTTCATCGACGACGGTGAAGCGATCGCCGATCCGCATACGCTCGCCGGCAAGCTGCTCGAGGTGGAGGCCGCTGTCGTCTGCGCGCCTACCGAAGCATTGAACGCGCTGCGCGCCTGCGTTCGCGCAGCAGGCGCCGAGGTCGAAGAGATCATGGCCGGCCCGTACGCCGCCGCGCTCGCCTCGCTGACTGCGGAAGAGCGTCTCGACGGGGCCGTGCTGATTGATCTTGGCGCTGGCGCTGTAGGATTTTCCGTGTTCCGGGACGATGCGCTCATGCACGCTGAGACGCTAACCTCGACCGGCGGCGTCCGGCTCACGCGCGATCTCGCCGCCAAGCTGCAAACGACATTCGCAGCGGCCGAGCGCGTGAAGCTGCATTTCGGGGCGGTGGGCAATGCCTGCGATCCGCGCGAGGCGGTGCAAGCACCGAAGATCGGGCTTGATGGCCGTCTTGAGGCGGCGACGACCTTGCGTGGCGTCATCGCCGATACCTTGACGCCGCGGGTTACCGAGATGCTGCTGCTGGTGCGTCAACAACTCTCTCGCGCCGGTTTTTCTGGAGCGGAAGGACCGCGCCGCGCCGTTCTGGTTGGCGGTGGAGCGATGATTCCGGGGGTGCGCGACATCGCCGTCGAGGCCCTTGGCATGCCTGTGCGCTTGGGGCGCCCGGGTGGACTTTGCGGCTTCGAGCAAGGTGAAGCAGGGCCAGCTTATGCGGCGGCGTCCGGCATGTTGCGCTGGCGGGTCGACAACCCGTGCCTCGATGCCGGCGACGAGAGGTTTGCGCCCTCTCTCACGCATGCCGCCGCCGCGATGCGCAATGCCGTGCACAGCATGTGGGCGTGGCTGCGCGAGAATTTCTGAGGATGGAGTTCGGCGATCTGGCCGATCAAGGCTTGCGCGGGTTGATCATCGCCTCGATCTGCTTCTGCATCGCCTCCATTTGACGGCGCAGCTCGGCGAGCTGTTCATCCTTGCTGCCTTCGCTTGGGCTCGTGCTGGGTTTGATCGGCGCGGCGCCGCCGACGAAGGGGCTCCACATCGATAGCGCCTGCTGGAACATCGCCATGTTCCGTTGCGCCTGCTCCTCGAACGCCGCCATTGGCGTGCGGCCCGCGAACGTGCGGGTGAATTGCTCCCGCATCTGGTCCTGGCCCTTGGCGAAACTCTCCATGCTCATGTTGAGATAAGCGGGCAGGAATGCTTGCATGCTATCGCCGTAGAAGCGGATCAGGCGGCGCAGAAACTCTACAGGAAGGAGGTTTTGGCCGCGGCTCTCTTGCTCGAAGATGATCTGCGTCAATACGGATCGGGTGATGTCGTCGCCAGTCTTTGCGTCCTGCACGACGAAGTCGACGCCCTCGCGCACCATTTCCGACAGATGGTCGAGCGTCACGTAACTCGAGGCCGCCGTGTTGTAGAGCCGCCGATTTGCGTATTTCTTGATCACCACCGGCTCTTCTTGAGCCATACCGCCAGTATCCCCGGTCGACTGGTTTGCATCCGCCACGGGTGTTGTCCTTGTTATTGCACCCGCGAAGCCGGGCGGTGGCTGGAGAATCCCGCTTCCGGTGCCGCAATGCAAGAGAGTGCCGCTGTTTTGGCGTGACCGGGTCGGCAGCCGCACTTGGATTTCGCGTGTCCATTGTGCGATAGGTGGCGCAGGTCTCCGGGCTCGGCCTTGCGGGATCACGATTTTCCGCCGCCAAGGAGCCTGCCATGGCTGATGTCGTCATTGTTTCCGCCGCCCGCACGCCCATTGGCTCGTTCAACGGCGCTTTTGCTGCGGTGCCCGCAGTCGAACTCGGAAGAACGGCTATTACGGCTGCGCTGCAGCGCGCAAAGATTGACGCCAAGGAGGTGTCGGAGGTGGTTCTCGGCCAGGTGCTCACCGCCAATCTTGGCATGAACCCGGCGCGGCAGGCCAGCCGCGCCGCCGGCGTGCCCGACGAAGCGCCGGCCTGGAGCCTCAATCAGGTGTGCGGGTCAGGGCTGCGCGCGGTCGTTACCGGCTACCAGCAGATCAAGGCTGGCGACGCGAACATCGTCGTCGCCGGCGGGCAGGAGAACATGACCCAATCGCCGCATGCTCAGCATCTGCGTGCGGGTGTGAAGATGGGCGGCCTAGAACTCGTCGATACGATGATCAAAGATGGTCTCACCGACGTCTTCTACGGCTATCATATGGGCATCACCGCCGAGAACGTCGCTGAGAAGTGGCAGATCACGCGCGAGGAGCAGGACAAGTTCGCCACTCTCTCGCAGAACAAGGCCGAAGCGGCGCAGAAGGCGGGCAAGTTCAAAGACGAGATCGTCGCCGTTACTGTGAAGGGTAAGAAGGGCGACACCCTCGTCGATGCGGATGAGTACATTCGCGCCGGCGCTACGATAGAAGCGGCGGCTGGTTTGCGTCCTGCGTTCAAGAAGGATGGCACCGTCACTGCCGGCAACGCGTCGGGCATCAATGACGGGGCCGCGGCCCTGGTGCTGATGAGCGCCGACGACGCCGATCGTCGCGGTCTCAAGCCGCTTGCGCGCATCGCCTCGTGGGCGTCGCGCGGAGTTGATCCGAGCGTGATGGGCACGGGGCCAATCCCCGCCTCGCGGGCAGCCCTGGAAAAGGCTGGCTGGAAAGCGAGCGACCTCGATCTGGTGGAAGCAAACGAAGCCTTCGCGGCGCAGGCGTGCGCCGTCAACAAGGACATGGGCTGGAGCCCGGACATCGTGAACGTCAACGGCGGCGCTATCGCGCTTGGACATCCGATCGGCGCCAGCGGCGCGCGCGTGCTGACGACGCTGCTCTATGAATTGCAGCGGCGCGGCAAAAGCAAAGGACTGGCCACGCTCTGCATCGGCGGCGGCATGGGCATAGCAATGTGCGTGGAGCGGTGACGGGATGTGTTGGCGCGTCCAGGATGGGTTCGTGTGAATTGGTGTTCACGCTAGCCTGACTCGTGCTTGGCCTTTGCATGTGAAGCGCTGAGTGGTTTCGCCGCCCTCATCAAGATCAACCGCAGATTCAAGGGCCCCATGGCCCCCGAGACCGCCGCTTGCGTTGCTTGGTCCAACATGTTGGACTATGTTGCGTGAATGGTGCAAATGAACATAGCGCAGGCTAAAGCAAAGCTCTCCGAACTCGTTGCGCGCGCCGAGGCCGGCGAAGAGGTGGTCATCGCTCGGGATGGCGAACCGGTTATCGCACTGACGCCTCTCCCGAAACCAGGCGTGCTTCGTGTTGGTCTGCTGGGCCAAGCTGAGGAGGGCTGGGACCCCCGCGCGGCGTTGGACGACGACGATACGCGCGATTGGGGCGAGGATGCATGAGCCTACTGCTCGACACGCATGCAGCGATATGGGTGCTGACTGATCCGAAATCCTTGTCCGCGCGCGTGCGACGCGCCCTCGAGCGAGGCCGCAAACCGGCGTTCGTGAGCACGGCGAGCCTTTATGAAATCGAACTCAAGCGACGGCGGCGGAAGCTGCCCCGCTCAATCCGGGAAGGCTTCGAGGACGCGCTTTCCTCCGCGGGATACAATCTTCTCCCTGTGGGCGCGAGCGACGCGATCGCCGCCGCGGCTCTTCCGGAACTGCATCGCGATCCCTGGGATCGCATCATCATTGCGCAAGCGCTCGCGCGAGGTTTTGAAGTGGCGACAATCGATGAGGACTTTGCGCCCTATGGCGTTAAGGTGTTTTGGTAGCGCGTAATGTCCCAAGTCCAACGCAAGCTCACTACCATCCTCGCGGCGGACGCGGCTGAGTACAGCCGCGTGATGGAAAGCGACGAGGTGCGCACCGTAGGCGATCTGCGCGCTGCGCGCGGCGTATTTCAAACCTTCATCGGGCGTCACCATGGCCGCATCGCCAACACTGCCGGCGATGGGCTGATCGCGGAGTTCCCGAGCGTTGTCGAGGCAGTGCAATGCGCGGTCGAGGTGCAGCGCGAACTGGCCTCCGAGGAGCAGGGCGGCTTGCGCTTTCGCATTGGCATCCACCTTGGCGACGTGCTGGTGGATGGAGACGACCTGCTCGGGGAAGGCGTCAACCTCGCGGCTCGTCTGCAGAGTATGGCCGAGCCGGGCGGCATCCTGATTTCGCAGCAGGTCTATGACCATGTGCAGAAGAAGCTCTCGGTCGGGTTTTCATACTTGGGTGAGCGGCAGCCCAAGAATTTCGAGGGCAGCGTTGCGGTCTACAGCGTCGGCGACAGCGGAACCGCGGATACGGGCAAGAAGGGCGCAGAGAAGGCCCGCAAAGCCGCGCCCGCTTCGCGCCGGACCCGCTTCATCGTCTCAGCGCAACGCTGGGGCCTGATCCTCGCCGTCCTGCTGGCGCTCGACGTTATGACCGGAGACGGGTTTTGGGTGCAATGGCCGGCGCTTGGCGTCGCGCTCATGCTGGCGTTCCGCTCAGGCGCGCTGTTCGAACCGGCCGAGTGAACACTCCTCAGGGGCGCCGCCCGCTTGCGCGCAGCGAGCGACCACGTGGCGAAAAATTGTCGGGCGTCGTTCGCTTCGTCTTGCCTCGCGCGCCGCATCGCGCGCAAGGTGGCTGCAATAATACGGGAGGATGAGATGGCGCGCGTGGCGTTTGTAACTGGCGGAACCAGGGGCATTGGCAAGGCGATCGCCGCGCGTCTCAAGGCCGATGGGATGAAGGTCGCCGCCGGCTATTCCGGCAATGAAGAGGCTGCCAACGCCGCCGCCCGTGAACTGGGCATCATGGTCGTCAAAGGCAATGTCGGCGTCTTCGACGATTGCGTGAAAGCGGCGAAAGCGGTGGAGGAGCAGCTCGGTCCGATCGAGGTGCTGGTGAACAACGCCGGCATCACTCGCGACGGGTTCCTGCACAAGATGAGCCACGAGCAATGGTCCGATGTCATCCGGGTGAACATGGACAGCTGCTTCAACATGACGAGGCAGGTGATCGAAGGCATGCGCGCCCGCGGCTGGGGCCGCATCATCAACATCAGCTCGATCAACGGGCAGAAGGGTCAGGTCGGTCAGACCAATTATTCAGCCGCCAAGGCGGGCATGATTGGCTTCACCAAAGCCCTGGCGCAGGAATGCGCCAGCAAAGGCATTACCGTGAACTGCGTCGCTCCGGGCTATATCGATACCGATATGGTGGCGGCGGTGCCTGAAGAGGCGCTCAAGAAAATCATTGCGACTATTCCTGTCGGCAGACTCGGCAAAGCCGAGGAGATCGCGCATGCGGTCTCATTCCTCGCTTCGGACGGCGCCGGCTTCATGACCGGCTCAACCCTGACGATGAACGGCGCCCAATACATCACGTGACGTTCTGACACGGAACGCGTCGCCACAGGCATCGTTCTCCTCGCAAAGGAGGACCAAGATGGACCGTGAACACGTAAAAGGCGCTGGCGACAAGCTCAAGGGCGGCGCAAAGGAAGCGATCGGCAAAGCCGCCAATGATTCTTCGATGGTCGCGAAAGGCAAGGCGGACAAAGCCAAGGGTAAAGTCCGCGATGGCATCGGCGACGTGAAGGACGGCATGCGCGGCAAAGGTCATCGGCGCGATCACTAACAGGCGACGTCGCGAGGGCCCGGTTGCGAACCGGGCCTTTTGCATTGGAGGCTCACTATGGCGCACGAGCGAAGCGAGGCGCGAAGAAAGGCGACGCGCGGCGCGCGCGAGCACAAGGATGATCCCAAGCCGGGAGCGCCAAAAACCGCGCATCGTGAATATGCTGATGGCGGCAAAAATGCGAACAAAGACACGCGCGAGGAGCTGCGCGACAAACACTGAGGAAGCCCGTTAGGCGCAGGGGCGCATCAACGGTTGGCCCCCGGCTTCCACAGCACATCCGTTCTGCCTTTGTCGTTAGCCCACCGCGCGGCCACGAACAGCAGGTCTGAAACGCGATTGGCGAACTTGATGGTCTCGGCCGAGATTGTCTCGCGCTCTGCAAGCGCGACGATCGCGCGCTCGGCGCGGCGTGCGGTCGCGCGCGCGAGGTTGAGATGTGCGGCAGCCTGTGAACCACCAGGCAGAATGAACGAGGTCAGCGGCGCAAGTTCGCTGTTCAACGCGTCGATCTCGGCTTCGAGCCGATGCGTTTGGCTCTCCTGAATGCGCAGCGGGGCAAACTTCAGTTCGGGGCTGTCGGGCGTCGCGAGATCGGCGCCGAGATCAAACAGATCATTCTGCAGCCGCTCGAGGATAGGGTCGAGCACTGCGTCTCCGCTTGTGCTCAGACGCGCTACGCCAATGGCGCAGTTGGTTTCATCGACCGCGCCATAGGCGTCTACCCTGGGGCTGGCCTTGGACACCGGTTCGCCGGTGGCGAGACGCGTCTTGCCGCCGTCGCCGGCTTTAGTGACGATTTTGTCGAGGCGGACCATGGCTGCCCTGGCTGCAATTTACGCCGCATGGCGCGGCTCAGCCGTAATGCTGCTTCACCCAGAGCGCGGCAACCAAAATCAGAACCACCACAAATTGCGCCACAACGCGCATGCGCATCGCCTTGTTCGACCAGGAGCGGCCGAAGTCCCCGCCGCGGAACATGGCGTAAATGCCAAAGCACAGCACCAGGAACACGACCACGAGGCCGGCGGGGATCAGGAAGTCGAAAACGTCCATTGTTCCTGTTTACGCCTGCTTGCACGCCGGCGCTATGCGCCAGATCAAGCATCCGCGCCGGCCCTGCTTGCCTGATATGCTGGCCCAATGACCGAATCGCTTCTGCTTGTTCTCGCCCTCGGCGCTGTCGGCGCCGCGCTCTGGTTCGCCTACCGGGCCGCGGGTGTCGAACCGATCCGGGCGGAACGTGACCGCGCCGTTCGTGAGCTGGCCGTGTTGCGCCAAGAGCACGTGCAATTGACCGCCGAGCTTGCCGCCGCCAAGGCGTCGAAAGCCGAGCGCTCGGAGGCTGATGACGCCCGCTTCAAGGCGTTGGCTCAGCAGGCGCTGGATGCATCGCAGCAGCGGTTTCTGGCTCTCGCGAAAGAGACCTTCGAGAAACATAGCCAAGCGGCGGCAGGCGGCGTGAAAGAGGTGCTGGCGCCGACCCAAGAACAGCTGGCCAAGCTCGCCCAATCGGTCGACGCGCTCGACAAGGCGCGCTTGGCGGATAAGTCGGCGATCAACGAACAAGTGAGGCAGATCGTCGATGCAGTCGGCACGACCAACAAGACGACGACGCAGCTCCTCAGCGCGCTGAAGGCCTCTCCGAAGATGCGTGGCCGCTGGGGCGAGCAGACTCTGCGAAACGTGCTGGAGCTTTCCGGGCTCGCGCCAAACGTCGATTTCGTCGAGCAGGTCTCCACCACCGATGGTGAAGGCGGGCGCCTGCGGCCCGACGTCGTGATCAATCTGCCTGGCGGGCGCTGCATCGTGGTCGATTCCAAGGTCGCGCTATCGGGCTACATCGAAGCGATGGAGGCCACCGAGGACGCCATACGCGAAACGCACCTGAAGAAGCACGCCGCCGAGTTGAAGAGCCACGTTAAGAATCTGGCGTCCAAGGATTACTGGAAGCACGTTCCCGCGACCGCGGATTTCGTTGTTCTGTTCGTGCCTGGCGAAAACTTCCTCGCTGCCGCCGCCGAGCGTGATCCAAACCTGTTCGACGACGCCTTCGCCGCCAAGGTGATCATCACCACGCCCTCGACCATGGTGGCCCTGGCGAAGTCGGTCGCTTATGGCTGGCGTCAGGAGCAGAGCGCTAAAAACGCTCAAGAAATAGCCGATTTGGGCCGCGAACTTTACCGCCGCATGGCGGTGATGGTCGATCACATGGGCAAGGTCGGCGACGCCATCGGCAAAAGTGTCAGCACTTATAATGGGCTTTTGAGTTCGGTGGAGAGCCGCGTGCTGCCGCAGGCGCGCAAGTTCAAGGAGCTGGGCGCCGGCGACGCTGGAATCGACATTGCCTCGCCACAGGCGATCGAGATCACGCCGCGCCTGCCGCCGCCGCCCGAGCAGCTTGAACTGACGCCGCCAGCGCCCAGCGGACGGCGCGCGCGCTGAGCTGCGCGGCCGCCAGCTGCAATTCATCTGCGGCGCTGCATTGTCCTGCGCGATAGCCCGCTGCATTGCTGCGGACGATGCGTTCACTTGCACTCGTGTTCGTCCTTGTTTTTGCCAGCGCCTGCGCCAACACGGCGGAAACGCGGCGCGCCGCTCTAGCAGCGCAGCATGAGGCGGAGAAGGCCGCCGACGTCGCCGCTCTTCGTGACGTGACACAACTCCTGCTTGACGTGAGCGCATTGCATGAAGCCGCAGCACAGGCGTGCGAAGAACGGCGGGTCGCGGAATTGTTCAGCGACCTCGCCGCCCGCCGCAGCCGCATGGCGGAAGAGTGGCAAGCGCACGTCGCTTTCGTCGGCGGGGATACTTCCGCATTGACTGAGCGCGCCCACGCCGCTCTGCTGGCGAACACCGCGCCGACGCCTGCGGCGGTGGCTGCAGCAGAAGATGCGCTCGCCGCCGCTTTGAGCAACGCAATTCAGCGCCCTGGCCTCAGCGCCGAAACACTCGCGTTTCTGCAACAGCAGCTTGCGGAATTGCGCGCCGCGGCAGCGCCGCTGCGGACGCTCGCCGGGCTACAGCAAGCATCGCTGGCCGCGACACCCTGACACCGCACTCGGACGGCTATTCTTCGGTCCGTACACGACCGCGTTTGGCTTTGACGTCGCCGCGCCGAGCCTTGCCTTCCAGCCGTTTTTCTCTTGCAGCGCGTGGCACTTTCGTCTTTTTGCGCGGTTTCGGCCGATGCGTGGCCTGCGCGATCAAGGCCACGAGCCGCGCGAGCGCGTCAGCGCGGTTGCGTTCCTGGGTTCGGTGGGTGTCGGCGCGAATGACGATTTCGCCATCCAGGGTCAAGCGTCGGCCGGCCAATCTCTGTAGCCGCGCGCGCACGTCCTCCGGCAACGCGGAGAAGCCGTCCAATCGGAAGCGCAGCTCGACTGCGGTCGACACCTTGTTGACGTTCTGTCCACCCGGCCCTGCCGCCCGGATGAAGCGCTCTTCAAGGTCGCGCTCGTCAAGAGCGATGGAGGCGGTCACGGGAATCATCGCAGCCGGATTGGGGTATCAGGTGTGATGAGACCGGGCCACAGCGCGGCTACTCTGGCCGACGGAAAGCTGGTACGTGGCGCTAGAACATCGGGAGGGACGAGATGCGCAAATTGATCGCTGGACTTGGAATAGCGCTGATGATTGGCGCCTGCGCCGGGGGAGCGCTGCCTGACCTGATGATGGCGCAACCGGCCCCGCTCAGCGCCGAGGCGCCGCACATCGTCGCCGCAGTCGCCGATTCGCGCCGCCCGGACGCGGATCGAGCGCGCGATGCGCTGCGCCATCCGGCAGAAATCCTCGCTTTCGCCGGAGTGCAGCCGGGCTGGCGCGTGGCCGACATCGGACCGGGAGGCGGCTATTATACACGCCTCTTCTCGGTTGCAGTGGGTGATTCCGGCCGCGTCTATGCGATTGATCGCCCGAACTCTGCGCCGGATCGCCCACGTGCGATCCTCGCAGTGGCGCCGCAATATCAAAATGTCACCGTGGTGCAGCAGGGCTATCAAGGATGGAGCGTCGGCGAACCGCTCGATGCGGTATTCGTCAGCCAGATTTATCACGACTGGTTCTACCCCCAGCTCAATCTCGACGTCCCGGCGCTCAATCGCCAGATCTTCGACGCGCTGAAGCCGGGCGGCGTTTATGTGATCATCGACCACGCCGCGCCTGCCGGGCATGCAACCAACCCCGATCCCCAGGCTGACCTGCACCGCATCGATCAGGCGCAAGTCATCCGGGAAGTGACGGCCGCTGGCTTCGTGTTTGAAGAAGAGAGCGGGGTGCTGCGCAATCCGCAAGACGATCGCTCAGAGCGCGTGTTCGAGAGCGACATCCGCGGACACACGGATCAATTCGTGCTGCGCTTCCGCAAACCTGCATAGGGCTGCGCGCTGGGACATGCGTGTTGGCGTGCTTATGGTGTTGCCTCCGTGCGCCCCAGCAACTACTCCCCGTCGCTGACATGCTATTGCCGCACAATCCGAACGCCTTCACCCGCTCGCCGCTGGACCGGGCGGGTGAGCGGCGCCGCGACGCGGAATGGCTTGCCGCCGCTCTGCGCGCGGACAGCACACAAATCATTCCCTTGCTGCAGCTGAAGCCTCTGGTGATCGAGCAAAGTGGCCACACGAGACTGGGCTGGCTCAACGCGCACGCGCTGCCGCAGCTTGCCGGCGGCGACGCACCGCTGCTGTTTCTGGGATTGGACGCAGCGGGCGCCGCCCATTTCGCCGCCAGCATCACCGACGCAGCCACGCTTGCTGGTCTCGGCCGGTTCGAGGAATTGCGCCCGCTTGCGGCGCTGCTCTCACGCGACGAGATCGCCATAATCGGCCCGGCCCGTGCAGTATTCGAATGGCACGCGCGCAATCGCTATTGCGCCCAATGCGGCGCCGCTACGCGGATTGTGGAGGCAGGCTGGAAGCGAGAGTGCGAGGGGTGCGGCGGCGAACATTTTCCACGTGTCGACCCAGTCTGCATTATGACGCCTACTTTCGGCGACAAATGCTTTCTTGGCCGTCAGAGAGCATGGCCGCGCGGGATGCATTCGGCCCTCGCCGGCTTCATCGAACCGGGCGAAGCGATAGAGGAAGCGGTGGCGCGCGAGACGCTGGAGGAAGCAGGCCTGGTCGTGCGCGCCGTGCGCATGCATTCCACGCAGCCCTGGCCCTTTCCGCATTCGCTGATGATCGGCGTTCTGTGTGAGGTCGAAAATGACAACGAGACCGTCGATACGTTCGAACTCGAGAGCGGCCGCTGGTTCACCCGCGCGGAAGCCAAGCTTCTAATCGCCGGCAAGCATCCGGACGCATTCTGCCCGCCGCCATTCGCAATCGCCCACCAATTGCTGAAGACGTGGAGCGAAGAATAGCCGGCGCGGTTTCAGCAATCCGCGCAATCATCGCGCACGGTGCGCTCAACTTGCAGCGTGACGTGGCCAATGCCGAAGCGTTCCGCAATGCCTTCGGCGACGAGCGCTAAAAACGCATCATCGGCGCCTTCCGGGCACACCAGATGCGCGGTGAGCGCCGGTTGTGTCGCGCCCATGGCCCAGACATGGAGGTCATGCACCGCCACGACACCTGGCTGCTGTCCCAAGAAGCCCCGCACAGCGGCAACGTCGATGTTTGCCGGCGCTGCATCGAGCGCCAGATCGAGGGACTCGCGTAGCAGCCCCCAGGTGCCCCAGACGATCAGCAATACGACGGCCACGGAAATCGCCGGATCGATCCAGCGCCAGCCAGTAAACCAGATCGCTGCGCCGGCGGCGATCACGGCGACGGAAACGCCCGCATCCGCCAGCATGTGCAGATAGGCGCCGCGCACATTCACGTCGTGCTCGCGACCGCGCAAAAACAGCATCGCCGTGCCGGCGTTGATCAAGACGCCGATGCCGGCGACAAGCATCATCATCGGCGCTTGCGTTTCTTCCGGGGACCAGAAGCGCTTCAGCGCCTCCCAAAAGATGCCGCCGCACGCCACCACCAGAACCAGGGCGTTCGCGAGTGCGGCCAACACCGTCGCTTTGGAATAGCCGTACGTGCGCCGTTCGCTGGGCTGGCGCGTCGCCAGCCAGGCCGCCCCGCCCGCTAGCGCGAGACCCAGCACGTCCGACAGATTGTGGGCTGCGTCGGAGAGAAGGGCGGTCGAGTTGGCGGCGAACCCCGCGCCCGCCTCGATCGCGACGAAGGCCAGGTTCAGACCTATTGCGATTGTATAACGTTTGTCGCCGCTGCCGGGCTGCGCGTGCGCGTGGTCAGGCGCGTGTTGGGCATGATGCGCGTGAGGTGCGTGCATGTACCGGCTCTGCTTGATCCCCGGCGCTCAAGCAAGCTGCCAAATCAGCGCCGCCGCGACATTGAGCCTCTTCTGCGCAACACTGTCGGCGCGCTAGGATCGAGTCGCTACATGACAATCCAAGATCAGACCGTCGCCGGTCGCGTCAGCATCTGGCGTGACTGGCGCTTATTCATCCCGAAATCTGTCACTGTCATCGCGCAGGAGGGCTATTCGTGGACCAAGCTCCGCGCTGACGCCATCGCGGGCACAACGGTTGCGATCGTGGCGGTGCCGCTCGCAATGGCGATAGCCATCGCGTCGGGCGTGACGCCGGCCCAGGGGCTGATTACGGCCGCAGTCGCCGGCTTTCTCATTTCCGCTCTAGGCGGCGCTCGCTTTCAAATCGGCGGGCCAACCGGCGCCTTCATCGTGGTCGTCTACGGGGTCGTGCAGCGCTTTGGTTATGAGGGGCTGGCGGTCGCGACGATGATGGCCGGCGCTATCCTTGTGCTCGCTGGGCTGCTGCGCGTCGGCAACTGGATCAAGTACATCCCGGAGCCGGTCGTCACCGGCTTCACCGCCGGCATCGCGGTGATCATCTTCTCCAGCCAGATCCGCGATCTGCTCGGCTTGTCCATGAGCGAGGCGCCGGCGGATTTCATCGAGAAGATGTCTGCCTTCTGGGCTGCGCGCGCGACACTGGCGCCGGCTGCGATCGGTGTGGCGCTCGGCTCACTGGCGACGATCGTCCTGATGCACCGCTATCTGCCCGGCTGGCCGGGCTTTCTCATCGCGGTGGGCGGCGCCACCATCGCTGTCTGGCTGCTCGGCATTCCGGTCGAGACCATCGGCTCGCGCTTTGGCGCTAAGGCCGCCGCAGCAATCCCGCCCATAGCTTTTCCCTCGGTCACCCTCGAGAGGGTGCGCGAACTGGCGCCATCGGCGCTCACCATCGCCTTTCTCGCCGGCGTTGAAAGCCTGCTCTCGGCGATGGTGGCGGACGGAATGACAGGCAGGCGGCATCGCTCCAATTGCGAGGTGGTCGCCCAAGGCGTCGCCAATTTCGTCGCGCCTATTTTCGGCGGCATCTCGGCCACCGGCGCTATTGCGCGCACAGCCACCAATATCCGCGCCGGCGCGCAGACGCCGTTCGCAGGCATGATCCACGCTGCAATCGTGCTCGCTTTCATGATCGGGCTGGGGCCGCTGATGGCGCGCGTGCCGCTCGCGAGCCTCGCCGCTGTTTTGACTGTCGTCGCCTGGAACATGAGCGAGCGGGAGCGCTTCAAGCACTTGCTGTTCGGGCTTCCCGGCGACCGGCTGGTGCTGCTTGCGACGTTCCTGCTCACCGTGCTGGTCGATCTCACTATCGCCATCGAGGTGGGCGTCGTGCTGGCGGCCATCATCTTCATGCACCGCATGGCTGAAGCCACCGCCGTCTCTCGCGGCGTGTCCATGATCGAGCGCGATCAGGACGATTTTTCCCGGCCGCGCACCGAGTATCAGGCGCGCGCCGAGCTGCCGGCCGGTGTTGAAGTGTTCGAATTGCGCGGTCCGCTTTTCTTCGGCGCTGCGAGCCGGCTGATCGATGCGCTGGACGCCGCCTTCCCGCCGCCGCGGGCGTTCGTGCTGCGCTTTCGCGACGTGCCGCTTGCCGATGCATCCGGCGTCAATGCGTTGGAACGCTTCCTCAAGCGGTGTCGCAGTCACAATGTCAGCGTGATCTTCAGCGAGCTACAGCCCAGCGTACGCGCCGCATTGCAGAAGCTTGGCGTGCTTGTTCATGTCGAGACGATCGACGATTACCACGATGCGTTGACGCGGGCAGGCGAACACGCCGCTAGAGCGGCATGAAGAGTACGCGTCCGCCGCGCTCGGCAGCAATCTGACGCGCGACGCGGCAATCGCTCTCGGCAGGCTGCGCGTCCGGCGCTTGCCCTTCGATCCAGGCACGGCACCAGCCGCGTCGCGGCAGCGCGGTAGTTGGAACGCCGGTGAAATCGTTTGGCCCGCTATAGGCTGCACGCTCGATCATCCCGCTTACGGTCATTTCCATCACGCGGCCGCCCCATCGGCGTGCTATCCAGTCGGCGTGCTGGCACTCCATCGCATCGGGCTGCGCATCGTCCGCAAGACCCTCATAGAAGATGCGGCACTCACCGACCTGGAGGCGCGGCGGTTCAACTTTCGCTGCCCAGGCGATTTGAGGTTCGGCTTCTCGCCGCACGGTCTGCAAACCAGCTCCCGCCGTTCCTGCGAGGAGGGCTAACGCGACCAAGGTCGCCGCACTGGAGGCTGCAAGTCTCACCATCTCTCCCGAACGCGCCGCTCCGTTGACGCGTTTCCTGATCCGAAGATGAATGTAGGGGCTCTTGCAGATGCAGGACGTGACGCCGGTCACCAAACCAGCGCGGTTGCATCACATGCTGTTGAAGACCAGCCGCTGGCGGCAATTGGCGCACTCACGCTCAGGCGCTACATCGCTGTGATGCTGCTTTTCACGCACGCTTCCATGTTGCGCCATGCGCCGCCGCCCGGACATCCCGAGCATCCCGGCCGATTGCAGGCGGTGCTCGATGCGCTCGCTGAGCTGCCGCTCGATCGCCGCCAAGCGCCAGAAGCCACTATCGAGCAGCTGACGCGTGTGCACCCACGCGCTTACGTGGAAGCGCTTGCGCCGGCGTTCGCTGACGCGGCTGAGGCGCTGGTGCGCCTCGATCCTGACACGTTCCTTTCGGCGGCTTCGCAGGAGGCGAGCTATCGCGCGGCGGGCGCGGTCGTGGCTGCCGTGGATGCAGTGCTCGGCGACCAGGACGACATGGCCTTTTGCGCGGTGCGCCCGCCGGGGCACCACGCTGAACCGATAGCGGCTATGGGCTTTTGCATTTTCAACAATGTCGCCGTGGGCGCTTTGCACGCGCTCGATGCGCACGGGCTATCCAGGGTCGCGGTCGTGGACTTCGATGTCCACCATGGCAACGGAACGCAAACCGTGGCTGAGAAGGAGGCGCGCCTCTTCTTCGCCTCCACCCATCAGGCCCCGCTCTATCCGGGAACGGGAGAGGCCAGTGAGACCGGCATCGTCCACAACGTCGTCAATGCGCCGTTGCCGCCGGGCGCCGGCAGCGCCGCCTGGCGGCATGCCATGGAGACGCGAGTCCTGCCTGCGCTCGATGCCTTTGCGCCGGAGATGATTTTCGTTTCCGCTGGTTTCGACGCCCACAAGGCGGATCCGCTCGCGCAGATGGAACTCGAGACCGAGGATTTCGCCTGGGTGGCGCGGCGCTTGCGCGAGGCCGCATTGCAGCACTGCCGGGGCAAGCTTGTCTCGACTCTGGAGGGGGGCTACGACTTGGGCGCGCTTGCCGGGTCTGCCGCGGCTTTTCTGGCGGCGCTCCAGCGCGACGCATAAACCCACTCGCGGGGAGGGGGGTGAGGGGTTCGCGCGAAGGGTCAGAATGACGACGACCATGGCGCCCGAAGAGACGCTAGATCGCCGTTCCGCCGCGCGCATTGGCAGCATTGTCATCGCTCGGCACGGCCAACCACATGCCGATCGCCGCGTGCGCATCGATCGCGAAGGCTATCGCGCCTGGTGGAAAAACTACGATCTCGCCCGCTTGCATCCGGATGAGAGGCCGCCCGAAGACCTGCTGCGGTTGGCTGAAGCGAGCGACGTCATCTTTGCCTCGACGCTGCCACGCGCGATCCATACCGCCGAACTTGTCGCCGGCGGGCGCGAGATCATTACCGACCCCGTTTTTGTCGAAGCGCCGCTGCCGCCGCCCGGAATTTGGGGCCGTCGCAGTCCCCGCGCCTGGGGCGTCTGGTCTCGGGTTTCATGGTGGCTCGGGGGCCACGAGGACGGTGAAAGCCGGGCCGAGGCCAAGATTCGGGCAGAAGCTGCGGTCGCGACCCTTACCGCACAGGCTCTGCGCGGGCAGAACGTGCTCCTATGCGCTCACGGCTGGTTCAACCGGATGATGCGCCCGATCTTGAAGCGCCAGGGTTGGCGCGAGGTGGAGGACAAGGGAGACCAGTACTGGAGCTATCGTCGCTACGAGAAGGCGAAATGAGTGTTTCGCACCCCCTTCAGCTGCATTTGATCGTCCGGCTATTCCAAAGCCCGGCGCGACTCCATACTTTGCGACGATGAGCACCGAACCCCGCGATCCCTCTCAGCTCTCCTTTGAGGAGTCCTTGGCGGAGTTGGAAAAAATCGTCGTCCACCTGGAGCGGGGCGACGTGCCGCTAGCCGACTCGATTCGCATCTATAAGCGCGGTGCGGCCCTCAAAGCGCGCTGCGAGGGTCAGCTCAAGGACGCTCAGCTCGAAGTCGACCAGATCGTTATGGGGCCCGATGGCCCGCGCACCGAGCCGGCGAAGCTCGGCCAATAGAGGGGAAGTGAAACGTCCATGGCCGACGATCCGCAAAACAATGCGCGCCTGCCAATCATCAGCTTTGAGGACTTCCTCAAGGTCGACATCCGCCTCGGCACCATCGTCGACGTGAAGGTGTTCGAGGAAGCCAAGAAGGCCGCCTATCAGCTCTGGATCGATTTCGGCGATCCGCTTGGCGTCAAGAAATCCAGCGCGCAGGTGACTCAGAACTACGACATCGGCGAATTGCTCGGCCGCCGCGTGGCCGCCGTCGTCAATTTCGAGCCGAAGCAGATCGGCAAGTTCATGAGCGAGGTGCTGTGCCTCGGCTTTCCTGACCGCAACGGCAACGTGGTGCTGTTGAATGTCGATCGCCCGGCGCTGACGGGCGGGCGGCTGTACTAAGTCCTCAGCTGTCGGCCCAGCGCCGCATCAGATTGTGATAAATGCCGGTGAGGCGCACCACCTCCCGATGTTCGAGGCCATGCTCAGCGGCGAGCGATTGAATCGACTGGTCCAGATCGAACAATAAGGTTCTCTCGCCTTCGTCGCGCACCATGCTTTGCAGCCAAAAAAAAGATGAAACCCGCGTCCCGCGTTTGACCGTGTTGACCCGATGCAGACTGCTGGACGGATATAGCACCATCGCTCCGGCTTCGAGCTTCACCTCCTGTGCGCCGAACGGCAATTCGATCGTCAGCTCGCCGCCCTCATACTCGCTCGGTTCGGACAGAAACAGCGTGCAGGAGAGGTCAGTACGTACGCGCACCGGCGCGCCGCGCACTGCGCGGATGGCGTTGTCGACATGGGCGCCGAAGCCATCGCCGGCTTCGTAGCGATTGAACAGCGGCGGGAATATTTTCAAAGGCAACGCCGCCGATAGAAACAGCGCATTGCCGGCGAGAGCGTCGAGGATGGCGTCTCCGGCTTGGCGCGCGATTGGACTTTCCTCCGGCAATTGGCTGTTCCGCTTCACCGCTCCCGACTGCGCCCCGGCGGTGACGCGCCCATCCACCCAGGCAGCCGCGTCGATGCGCCCTCGGAGCGCGCCCACTTCTGCTTTGCTCAAGACCTCGGGGATGCAGATCAGCACGCTGTCCTCAAAAATCGATATCCAGTGTCACCCGCACCGCTCGTCCTGGTGCGACGTAGGAGAACGGCGTGGCGCTGCGATAGAGCGCGTCGTAATAGACCTCATCCGTCGCGTTCAGAACATTGAACGTAAGGTCGACCTTGTCGCTGATGTCATAACCGCCGAACAGATCGAAGCGCCAGAAATCGGGTACGAACGTCGAGCCGGCTGTGATTGTGCCGCCGAATTTCTCGCTCTGATATGTCGCCGTTCCGCCGAGATGGAGCCGATCTGTTAGCTGATGGCGTGAGGTCAGCGTAAAGCTCGTCTCCGCAATGTTGGGGAAGGGAAGGCCGACCTGCGTATCGAGGGGGCTCTCTGTTACGCTGGTGTCAAGCAGAGTTACGCCAGCAAAGAGGCTCCAATCGTCGGTGATGTTGCCGGCAGCGGTAAACTCGATGCCGGCGACCTCCTGACTTTGCAGGCCGAGCGGAGATGCGCCGCCTCCGGTCGCGACAGGCACGCCGCTGCGGTCGATCTGGAAGATCGCGGCGGTCAGCATGAAGTGTTCGTCAAACAGGTTGATCTTGCCGCCGAGCTCGATCGATCGGTTGTCGATCGGATCGAAATCGACCACACGGGTGTCGCAGCCGCCGTAATCGAGCGCGGTGGCGTCGAGCTGTTCGCAGGCTGGATTCGAGGAAGTGGAGTAGCTCACATAGAGCGCGCTCGCCTGCGTCGGCTTGAACACGAGGCCAGCGTGATAGCTGAAGAATCGCGAGGCCGATTGCCGCTCCGGCGTCAGCCCTCGCGTCTCAACCTGGTAGTCGTCATAACGTCCGCCCAGCATCAATTGCCATTGCGGCGTGAACTTGATGGTGTCGAGCACGAAGGCCGCAGCCGTGTCGGTGATGATAGTGGTTCGGCCGGTGATCGTGGTGTCGCTGCCGAAAGGAATGGTGTTGTCCGGATCGTAGAGATCGAGCCGCGGATTGGCGGCCAGGCCCGTGCATGGCAGCGTCGCGCATTCGGTGAACGCACGCGTTCTGTTCAGCGTCTCTTCGCGGGAGAGATCGTAGCCTACGACAACAGCGTGAGACCAACCGCCAGTGTCGAAATCGAGCGAAAGCTGGGTCTGGTGCGTCAAATACTCAGTGATGGCATCGCGCCGCTTCGCGTTGGCGCTCACCGTCCACGTGCCTGGTGGAAAGCCACTGACAATGGTTGTGTTGTTCGGCTGCTCCGGCGCCGACGCCGTGTAGGCGTTGAGACTCTGGCCATAGCGCACGATGCTGTGCAGTCGCATCTGTTCGGAAAAGGCATAGTCGCCGCGCAGGGTATAGATGTCGGAGAAGGTCTCGCCAAAATCGCGCGAGAGCACGCCGTAGAAATTGCTGCGGTCGACCGCGAACGGCCGGTTGTTCGCCGTGTCGTACGGAATGCCCCAATCGGGCAAATAATCTGTGCTGAGATGGTAATAATCGGCGCCGAGTTCAAAATTCTCGGTGACGTCCCACTCGGCCGCAAGGGCGGCGCCCCAGCGATCGTTGAATACCCAATCGCGGCCAGCAACCTCAGACTCGTGCCCCATCAGATTAACGCGGAGCCGGATGTCGTCGCTCAAGGCGGCGTTGGCGTCGAGCGCGACACGTCGCGTGTTGTCATCGCCGAGGGTGATATCGAAATCGCCCCAATTGCCCTCGCCGGGCTGTTTGGAGACCAGACTGACGGCGCCGCCAGTTGTGCCGCGGCCGCCGAAAGCTGAGGAAGGGCCGCGCAGGATTTCAATCTGCTGCACGGCGAAGGTTTCACGCGAGCCTATGCCAGGATCGCGCACCCCATCGACATAGACGTCGTTGCGCGCATCGAAGCCGCGGATGAAGATGCGGTCGCCAAATGCGTTGCCGCCTTCGCCAGTGCCGAGCGTGACGCCGGGTTGCGCCCGGAACACATCGCGGAAGCTTTGCGCACCGAGATCCTGCAACAGATCAGAGCCGAGCACGGTAACGCCCTTCGGCGTATCGAGCACTGGTTCGGTGAAAAGGTCGCTGGCGAGGCGATCGATTTTGTATGGCGCGGCGGGATCGGCATAGGGATTCCGGTCGGGACGCGACCCGACAACGATGACGGATTCCTCTGCATCGACGTCGCTGTCGTTGGCCATGGCCGGTGTGAGGAGGGCAACGCCGATTGCCGCCGCCAGTCCAACCCGCGCGCCCCATTCGCCGCGCAAAGACGCCGGCCGCTTTACCTGTCCCACGAGCACCCTCCGAGCTGACCGGAGCGCCTTACCAGGAAATGCGAATGACTCGCAAGAGCAGAATGATCCGGGCGGGCTGGGGGGGGCGCGGCGGCTCAGCGTGTCGGGTTGACCCGCGCCTCGGAGGCGCTCGCCAATTCCGGTTCGCCGGAAGCGACACCGGCGTCGAGGGCGGGGGCGCCAGCGCCAGTATTGGGTGCGTCTTCCACTTCTCGACACGGCGCGTGCATCGTCGCGCGGCGCCAGCCGCCCCAGCGATAATAGGCGAGCGACAAAAGCATCGACACGCTCATGCTGAGCGGAAAGCTCCACCAGATCGCGTCCAGCCCAAGCAGCGGCTCTGCCAAGCTGGCGAAGGCGATACGGACGCCGAACAGCGAGATCAAAAGAATAATCAGCGGCGGCGTCACCGCGCCGGTCGCCCGCACCACGCCAAACAGAACGAAGGTCACGCCGAACAAGACGAACGCCCAGCCGGCTATGTTGTTGATGCGCTCTGCGATCGCGACAACGTGCGGCTCTCCGGGAAGGAAGGCCTGCACGATAAAGGGATCGAGCAGGTAGAGCAGCAGCACGAGTGCGCCGGTCAGGATGAGATTGATAGCGACGCCTGAACGCGCCGAGCGGTGTACGCGATGCCAATGCCCGGCGCCGACATTCTGCGCCGCCATAGATGATGCAGCCGCGCCGATCGCCATCGCCGGCATCTGCACGTAAGTCCAGACTTGCATCGCCACGCCATAGGCGGCGGCGGTTGCTGCTCCATACGCGTTGATCATCGCCATCATGATGATCGAAGAGAGCGAGATCACCGCCATCTGTGCGCCCATCGGCAGTCCTTTGATGACGATCGCCCGCAACAATGGCCCATTCGGACGCAGATAAGCGATTTCAGCCCCGGTGAGCCGTAGATCGGATTTGCGGATGTAGAGATAAGCGACCAGCGCCACGGTGGTGACCGCCTGCGAGATCAATGTCGACATCGCCGCACCTGCCACCCCCATCTGCGGCAGCGGCCCGACGCCCAAGATCAGCAGCGGATTAAGTCCAACGTCGAGCACGACAGCCAAGATCATGAAGCGGAATGGCGTGCGTGCATCGCCCGCTCCGCGTTGCACCATCATCAAGAAAGTGAAGCCGTAGAGAAACGGCAGAGAGAGGAAGACGACTCGGAGATAGGCTTCCGCCATCGGTAGGGCATCCGTCGGCGTCTGCATCCAAGTCAGGATCGGCGTGCTTAGAAAATAGCCGGCGATCGCCATCGCCAGCGATGCGCCGATGAAGAATGTCGCCGCGGTGCCGACAACGCGCTTGATACGATCGAGGTCGTGCATGCCTGCGGCTTGACCGACGAGGATCGTCGCCGCCAAGCCGACGCCGAATACGGATCCGAGCAAAAAGAAGAGGATAAGATTGGCGTTCGTCGTCGCCGTCAGCGCGTTCTCGCCGAGCAGGCGCCCCACCCACAGCGCGTTGATCGAGCCATTCAAAGATTGCAGCACGTTCGAACCGAGCACTGGCAGCGAGAACAGAAAGAGCGTGCGCGTGATTGGACCTTGAGTGAGGTCCATCCGTTTCGGCCCGCGTATGCGGGCGCCTTGGTCGGCCATCTGCGTCCTCGCTTGTCGACGTGCAACGCGTCAGCACAATAACGGGCGCCGCGGACATGAGAACGCGGCGCTGCGACAGGACGATCGCGCTCGATTGTGCTCCTTGACCGTTTCAGTTGGTCGGAGCGCTGTCCGGCTCCTGCGTCGGCGGCTCAGAGGCCGGCGGCGCCAACGATGCTGGGCCTGTGGCGCCAGGCGCCGGTTCAGCCGAGGCGGGCGGTGTCGTCGTCGGCTCGATTGCATCGGTCGCCAAGGGCGGTTCGACCGTCGTCTCGCCGGCTGGCGGCGCGTTTTGCTGTTGCAGGCGCAATTGCTGAATCTGACCCTGCACGAAGATAGCATCGTCGCTGTTCGGAAACTCGCTCAAAAAGGCTTCGAACGCTTCAATCGTGTTCGCGTCCCGCGCGGCGTCGAGCGACTGCTGCTCGAGCGCTTCCAGCGCGCGCTGCGCCTCCGCCCGCTGTTCAGCCGAGGGATTCGTTTGCAGGAACGCGCGAATTGCTGCGGCGCTGGAGCGATCAACTTCTTCCCACGCCGTGGTCTGCGCGGCGTTCTGTTGACTCATGAACCAATAGGCGCCGCCCCCGCCAGCGGCGAGCACGACGAAAGCTATTGCGCCGATGATGAGCCCCATGCTCCCGCTTTTGCGCTCAACCGCATCGCTCTCGCGCGGCGCGGGGGCCGTACGTGCGGGACGCGGCGGGTTCTGCGCCGGCTGCTGAGCAACGGTGCGAGCGGCCTGCGGCGACGTTTGCGCCCGCGCCGGCGCTGGGCGCTGTGGCGCTGGACGCGCTTGCGCCGCGCCTGCCGGGGCGTCGGCCGGCGGCACGCCGGGCTGGAAGAAGCCGGAGGGCGGACGCGGCGCCGGCGGCGGCAGCGGCGGCACGCCGGCCTTCTGCGCAATCAGTTTCGAGAGTTGCAGCCAACCGGCGAAATCGTCCTCGCCGCGCCAGCCGGTGAGATTCACCACCGGATCGTTGCGGACCGGCTCCGGAGTCGGCGCGCTCTGCATCACAGCATTGATCAGCTTGCTCTTGCTGCGGGCAAAAACCGCATCGTCGACCAGTTGCTGTTGGCCGGCCGAACGCGGCGACCACAGCCCGATCGTGACTTTCGCATCTTTAACTGCGCTTTGCAGCGCCTCGCCGCTAAGCTCCAGCGCGACGTTGACCTGCAACTGGCGTACTTTCTCAGCCAGCGCGCGGGCGGGCAAAGTGTCTTCGGCGGCGTGAATGATCACTACCGATGGCATGCGCTATTCCCCACTCTTCACCGCCGGTCGAGCCCTGAAGCTCGCCGGACTGCTGGTCCGCCCGCCGCGGGCGTCCGCCCGGGCCGGAGCATGATGCCCCGGAACGGCAGGTGTTGGAAAGTCCGCGAGCCAGCGCGAAAGCATTCCCCGTCCACGGGCAGGCGCCTTCGCCCTTGCGCGCGGCAGGCGCTCTGCTAACGGGGGCGACCCATGTCAATACTGGAAACCCGCCTCCGAGAGGCCGCCGAGCGGATCAACACGGCCCTGGACGGCCTTCTGCCCCGCGCTCAGGGACCCGAAGCCCGCCTGATCGAGGCGATCCGCTATTCTGCTCTGGATGGGGGCAAGCGGCTGCGGCCCTTTTTCACTATCGAATCTGGCCGCATTTTCGACGCAGACGAGGCCTGCCTGCTACGCGCAGCTGTCGCCATCGAGTGCGTCCACACCTATTCGCTCATTCATGATGATCTGCCATGCATGGACGACGATGCTTTGCGCCGGGGCCGACCGACGCTGCACGTCGCCTTTGATGAGGCGACCGCGCTGCTGGCCGGGGATGCGCTGCTGACCTTCGCATTCGAGGTATTGGCCGATCCCGCTTCGCACCACGATCCGCAGATGCGCTGCAAACTCATCGCCGGTCTCGCCAAGGCTGCGGGCGCAACCGGCATGGTGGCGGGCCAGGTCGCTGACATGGCGGGCGCCGACATCGGCTCGGACCTGATCGCCGTCACGCGCATGAATCGTCTGAAGACGGGCGCGCTGATCAATTTCGCGGTCGACGCGGGTGCGCTGGTCGGTTGCGCTGCGGAGGCGGAGCGCACCGCGCTCACGCGCTATGCACATGATGTGGGTCTCGCCTTTCAAATGGTCGACGACCTTCTCGATGCCGAGGGCGTCGTCCGCGATACGGGCAAAGCGGTCGGCAAGGACAAGGCGCGCGGCAAGGTGAACTTCGTCACCGTGATGGGCGCCGAGGCGACGCGCGAGCGCGTCGGCATGCTTGCAGCGCAAGCCAAGCGTCACCTTTCCGTTTTTGGCCCGCGCGCGCGCGTGTTGCTGGAAGCGGTCGATTTCATCGTCGAGCGGCGTTACTAATTGTTTGGCCGGTCTTCTGTGGATTTTTGCTCCTCATCATACCATATTGCCGACCGACCGCCGAATGGCGGGATAGGGGTGCTTCGTGGCTGGGAGCGTTGAGGAACGGCTTGTTCCCTCCGATACCTTTTATAATCTGATCAAAAACGCGCCGTTTGGCGTTTATCTCGTCGATTCCGAGTTCCGTCTGGCGGAGGTCAGCGCCGGTGCGGAGCAGGTCTTCTCCCAGATTCCTCGGCCTTTGCTCGGTCGCGACTTCAATGAAGTCCTGCGCCACGTCTGGCCCGAGCCTTTCGCGAGTGAGGCGCTCGACCGTTTCCACCACACCATGGCGACAGGCGAACCGTTCCATTCGGCGGATACAACGGAACGCCGCCGCGACATCGAAGCAGTGGAATCATACGACTGGCAATTGGCCCGTGTCTTGCTGCCGAACGGTCGCTACGGCGTCGTCTGCTATTTCTACGACATGACTGCCCATCGGGCTGCGGAACGGGCGCTGCGTGAAAGTGAGGAGCGCTATCGGGCCGTCGCCGACAATCAAATCGAGATGGTCTGCCGCTTCACTTTGGATGGAAAGATTCTCTATGTGAACGCAGCCTACGCCGCCCGGCGCAATACCACTCCCGAGGATTTGAGAGACTGCAATTTTTGGGACTTTATCCCGCCGGAGGAGCATGCCGGCGTGCGGGCGTTGATGCAGGAGCTCTCCCCCGAGCGGCGAGAAGTGCAGATCGAGAACCGCTTTGAGACCAGTTCAGGCGCGCGCTGGACCTTGTGGACCAATCGCGCACTGACATTCGACAAACACGGCAAAGTCTTGGAGGCCCAGTCCACCGGCGTAGACATCACCGACCGCAAGCTGGCGGAGGAAAAGCTGCGTGAAAGCGAAGAGCGATTCCGCAGCATGGCCAACACCGCGCCGTTCATGATTTGGGTGACCGAACCGGACGGGCAATGCTCCTTCGTAAGTCAAACCTGGCACGAGTTCAGCGGGCAGCGCCCGGATGACGGGCTCGGGTTTGGTTGGCTCGATGTGCTGCATCCCGAAGACCGCGCCGGCGCCGAAAACGCCTTTCTCGAGGCCAACGCAACGCGCGCGCCATTCGTGACCGAGTATCGCTTGCGTCGCGCCGGCGGCGCATATCGCTGGGTGATGAATTCGGCGCGCCCGCGCATCAGTCAGAGCGGCGAGTTTCTCGGCTTCATCGGTTCAGTCGTCGATGTTCACGAGCGGCGCGAAACGGAAGAGCACAGAAAGCTCCTCCTGGACGAGCTCAATCATCGCGTGAAGAACACCTTGGCTGTGGTCCAGAGCATAGCTTCGCAGACGTTCAAGCGCGACGGAGACGTGAAGGCTATGCGGCAGGCCTTCGAGGGGCGGCTGACGGCTTTGGCCAGCGCGCATTCTATTCTCACTGCAACGAACTGGGAGCGATCACCGTTGCGGGAAATCGTCGCCAAGGGCTTCAGCATGTGCGGCGTGGCGCAGCCGCGCGTACGCACCAGCGGCCCCGACATCACTTTGGCGCCCAAGCCCGCAATAGCCATTGCGCTGGCGCTGCACGAACTATGCACGAACGCGATGAAGTACGGCTCGCTCTCCAATGACGCCGGCGCGGTCGATCTATGCTGGGAGGTGACAGGCGAGTCCGCGCCGGTGCTTCACATGCATTGGGCTGAACGGGGCGGCCCAGCTGTAACGCCGCCCGAACAACGCGGCTTCGGTTCCATCTTGATCGAACGTCTTCTCGCTCAAGACATCGATGGCGACGTACGCATGAGCTTCGAGCCCAGCGGCGTGACCTGCACAATCGATGCGCCGCTACACTCTTACTCTAGCGCTGCAGTAGCGCACTGATTGCGGCTGGCGCCGCCGGCGGGGCCAGTTGTTGGAACGTGCATTGCGACGGCGCCTTGTCTGGGCGCCAGCGCATCAGCTTGGCGCCGTGGCGAAAGCGCCCGTCGCTGACGTGATCATAGCGCACCTCCACTACTAGCTTCGGCTGCAACGCCACGAAGGCCGTGTCCTTCTCGCCGCTCCAGCGGCTCGGCCCGCCCGGCGCTCGCCCGGTGAATCCGCGGCCTCCGGAAAGCTTTTCCAGCTGCCGCGTCAGCGCCGCGCGCTCACGATCAGCAATCGTTGAGGTGAAGCCAACATGATGCAGCAGACCATCCTCGTCATAGAGGCCGAGCAAGAGCGAGCCCGCCGCCTTGTGCGCCTGCAAGTACCGGAAGCCGCCAACGACGCAGTCGGCTGTGCGCAAGCGCTTCACCTTCACCATCGCCCGCTCGCCTTGGACATAAGCGCCATCGAGGCGTTTGGCGATCACGCCGTCGAGTGCCGCGCCAGAACGTTTCAGCCACGTGCGCGCTTGTCTTATCTCGTGCGTGTAGGGGGAGAGCACGACGCAAGGGGTGGCGCGATAGAGCGTTTCAAGCGCTGCGCGCCGTTCGCTCAAGGGCGCGCCGAGCAAACTCCGGCGCGCGTTGGCGAGGCAGTCGAAGAGCAGCAGCTGCGCCGGCTGTGTGGCGGCAAGCTTGGCGACGCGGCTGGCGGCAGGGTGCAGGCGCAGCTGCAGCGCCTCGAAAGAAAGAGCGCCATCCGTGACGATCACGATCTCGCCGTCGAGCACGCAACGCCTCACGCTCATCGACCGCACGTGCTCGACCACGTCGGGAAAGTAGCGGCTCAGCGGCTTGCCGGATTTCGCCCGCAGATCGACGTTACCGCCGTCCTTGAACGCGAGGCAGCGAAAGCCGTCCCACTTCGGCTCATACTGCCACCCGTCCCCAGCCGGCAGCTCCTCCGCCAGTTTCGCTTCCATCGGGCGAGTGGTTTCGACAGGGAGTGGAAAGGCGGTCATGCGCGGCCAACCGGATTCGAGTGGAGCTTGCGACACACGCTCCGTGCTTTCAGGGGCTCGGCATCACGCTGCTGCTCGTCGCAGGCTGGCGCTTCACGCGTCCACATGCTGCTCACGATCGCGCCGCCGCGGTGTGGCGATCGTCCGCTCCCGCGTCGCCAGAACTTTCTTCGCAGCCGGCAGGAAAGGGCGCTCTGCGCCGCAATAGTCAGCCCATGCTTTCGATTTGCGCAGCAGCGCCGGAACCGTGCGCACGGTATAGCGCATCGGATCGAGGCCCACGCGCACCTGCGACCACGACAGCGGCATGGACACTGGCGCTCCATCGCGCGCGCGCGGCGAGAGCGGCGCAACCGCGGTGGCCATCCGGTCATTGCGCAGATAGTCGAGAAAGATTTTCCCGATTCGTTTTTGTTTGCTCATGTTGATCAGGTAGCGATCAGGTGAATCCGCGGCCATCTGGCGGCAGAGTTCGAGCGCGAAAGCTTTTGCCTCACTCCATCCGATGTCCGCAGTCCGCGACCTCTTGAGCGGCGTCACTACGTGCAAGCCCTTGCCGCCGGTAGTTTTGCAGAAGCTCTCCAGGCCAAGTGCGCGCAATCGGTCACGCATCTCCTTCGCGGCAGCAATAACAGCGTCGAAATCTACATCCGGGGCGGGATCGAGATCGAAAACGATGCGTCCAGGCGTTTCCGGATCTCCAGGCTGGTTATTCCACGGGTGGAATTCCACCACCGCAATCTGGGCGGCTGCAACCAGGGCTTCGACGCTGTCGAACTGAACATAGGGTTCGGCAATGCCCTTCACCTTCGCACGCGTGATCAACGGCGAGGCGCCGCGCATCGGGTGGCGTTGGAAGAAGCGCTCGCCCTCGATGCCATCAGGCGCGCGGATGATGGAGCAGGGACGCCCCTTTACGTGCGGCAGCATCCAACTGCAGACGGAGTCCAGATAAGCAGCGAGGTCGGCTTTACTGACCGCTGGTTCGTCGTTGAAAGCAGGCCACAGGACCTTGTCCGCCTTGCTGAGCGCGACGCCGCGGCGTTCGGCTTGCGCCTTCGCCGGCAAGGGACTGTTCTTGTTTCGCGTGGTCGTATCGGTCGCTGACCTGTTGCTCTCAGTGCGATCGGAGCGCCACACTGCGTCGGCCTTGCCCTGTCGCTTCAGCATGAACGGTTTCGGTCGCTTGCCAGTGCCGGCGGTGATCTCCTCCATCGAGCGTCCCGATGCGACGGAGCGGGCTTCCTCAAGCAGGGCATCGCCGCCCGCATCTTCGGCATAGACGTCGCGATGCTTGATCAAGAGCCAGTTGTTGCGCTTCTCGTTGTCGCGTGACGGCATGCGCACCAGCACAAACCCGCCTTGCAGCTTTTCGCCGCTGAGCACGAATTTGAGCTCCCCCTTCGTCAACGCCTTGGCGGGATCTGCCCCATCCGCGGGTTGCCAATAGCCGCGGTCCCACAACATCACTGTGCCGCCGCCATACTCGCCTTTGGGAATCGTTCCTTCGAAATCGCCGTACTCTAGCGGATGGTCCTCGACCTCTACGGCCAGCCGCTTGTCTTTTGGGTTGAGCGAGGGACCTTTGGTCACAGCCCACTATTTGAACACGCCATCGAGTTCGAGCCGCAAATCATAGTGCAGGCGCGAGGCTGCGTGCTTCTGGATCACGTAACGCAGGTGCGGCGCGCCCAGCACCTCGCGCTCGCCGCTCGGTTCGGCTGTCTTGTTGAAGTCACGCTTTGCGCGATAGGTCGCGAGCTTGGCGCGTGGGGACGTGCTCTTGATGGGCAAGCTTGGCCTCTCCAGTTGTTTAGCCGTCCGTTGAGGAGGCGATGCCTTTGCCATCCGGCGCCGGCCGCACCGAACCCATTGTCTGCGCCGGCTGCTCCCATTGCGAGGGCCGGGCGACATCGCTTTGGGCATCGTCAGGCGCGCCAATCTTGTCTTCGCTGAACTCCGCCCAACCTTCATCGCCGAGGCCCGATCGATCGGCGCCGTGAATGCGATCGGCGGCGGCGGGCACGATTTTCGCGCCGTTTTGCGTGTCCATTTTCTCTGACATGTTGCTCCAACGCGTCAGGAGGCGCTGAAGTTCACGTTTTGAGTAAGCGGCGCCAATTGAGCTGCGCAGCGGCTCCAATTGTTATGGCGCATATCCGCCATTGCGGTATAGCGACACATCTGGCGGAGGCTAATGGCGGTCAGCGATCTTCAGCGCAGCAGCACGTTCGCGTCACTACGCACGCAATTGCCGCGTGTTGGCAGCATGCGCGCTTGGCTGCTTGCCGCCGGGATCGTCGCTCTGGGTGCGCTGCTGAAGCCGCTGCTGGACACTGTCGCCGGCTCCGTGCTGCCGCCGTTCATCACGCTTTTCCCGACGGTCGCCATCGCGGCGCTGATCGGCGGCACGCGCATTGGCGTCGCCGCGGGTGCAGCGAGCTTGCTGATCGCCTGGTGGTTCTGGCTGGCGCCCTTCAATAGTTTCGTGATCCAGAACCGATTTGCGCTGGTCACGCTGTTCACCTTCTCGCTCTCATCGATGCTGCTCGCTCTGGTATGCGGCTATACGCGGCAGGCGCTGGATATCGTCGTCGCCAGCGAAGCGGAAAAGATGCGGGCCGCGCAAGAAACCGTGCATCGCATCAAGAACCTGATCGCCGTGGTGCAGGCGATCGCGCGCAAGGTCCGCCGAGAGCATGGCAATAGCGACGAATTCCATTCGACTTTCGCAGCGCGGCTTGATGCACTGCAGGTGGCGCAAAATCTCCTCATCCAGCAGAACTGGCGCGACTCGCCGCTCGCAGATATTGTACAAGCATCGCTCGCGCCGTTTTTGCCCAATCCGGCGCTGGAGGTGCAGGGCGGGGACGCCATCATCGTGCCGGCGCGTTTCGTCAGCGGCCTCAGCCTCGCCCTCTATGAGCTCGCCACCAACGCTATGAAGTATGGCGCCTTGAGCGGGCGCGGCGGAGGCGTCGCGCTCTCCTGGCGCTGCGCCCCGGACCGAACGTGCGAACTGCAATGGCGCGAGAGCGGCGCTGCCTTGCCCCCGCTGGAGGCGCCGCGGCAGGGGTTCGGGTCGGCGCTCATCAAGGGCGCGCTCAACCGCGAAGAGGGCGCAGAGGTGCGCTATGAGATCGGCAGCGCCGGGGTCGTCGCTATCTTCCGCTGGCCTCCTGGTTAACGCGTCCATGCGCCCTCTCGCCGCACGGTAACGTGAGCGCGCACCATCATCTCGCCCTTGTCTGGGCGTCGCCTTTGACGACGAAGGCCGCTAGCTTTACGGCATCGTCATTCGAGAGGTTTCATGGCGCCCCAGACACCGTTGCTGGACACCGTAAAGCTGCCTGCCGATCTCCGCGCGCTGGAGCCGGGCCGGTTGAGGCAGCTCGCCGACGAGTTGCGCGCCGAGACCATCAGCGCGGTTTCCACGACCGGCGGCCACCTTGGCGCAGGGCTGGGCGTGGTCGAGCTGACGGTGGCGCTGCACTATGTGTTCGAAACGCCGAAGGATGTCCTGATCTGGGACGTTGGCCACCAGGCCTATCCGCACAAGATTCTGACGGGGCGGCGCGATCGCATCCGGACGCTGCGCCAAGGCGGCGGGCTCTCCGGTTTCACCAAGCGCGCCGAGAGCGCTTTCGATCCATTCGGCGCAGCGCATGCAGCCACCTCGATCAGCGCAGCGCTCGGCTTCGCCGTCGCCCGCGATAAACGCGGCGACGACAACCACGTCATCGCCGTGATCGGCGATGGGTCGATGTCGGCTGGCATGGCTTATGAGGCGATGAACAACGTCGCGCATACGACCAAGCGTCTGATCGTGATCTTGAACGACAACGACATGAGCATCGCCCCGCCTGTCGGCGGCATGAGCTCCTATCTGGGCCGCCTGGCCGCCTCCAAGACCTACCGGCGCATCCGAAAAGTGGGCAAGACGATCGCCGCGCACCTGCCGCGGCCGGTCCATGATGTCGGCAAGAAGGCCGAGGAATTCGCGCGCACATTGGTTACGGGCGGGACGTTCTTCGAGGAGCTGGGTTTTTACTATCTCGGTCCGTTCGATGGTCATGACCTCGATACGCTGGTGCCGATCCTCAAGAACGCCAAGGACATCGCCGACCGCCCCGTGCTCGTCCATGTCGTCACCAAGAAGGGCAAGGGCTACGCGCCGGCTGAGAACGCGGCCGACAAATATCACGGCGTCACCAAGTTCAACGTCGTCACAGGAGAGCAATCGAAGGGCGGGCCGCATCCGAGCTACACCAAGGTGTTCGCCCAGGCGCTCGTGCGCGAAGCAGAGAAGGACGAGAAGATCTGCGCCATAACTGCGGCGATGCCGTCCGGTACCGGACTGGATGTTTTCGGCGCCAGATTTCCGGATCGCACCTATGACGTCGGCATCGCTGAGCAGCATGCCGTAACGTTCGCCGCCGGCCTGGCCGCCGATGGCATGAAGCCATTCTGCACCATCTACTCGACCTTCCTGCAGCGCGGTTACGATCAGGTGGTGCACGACGTCGCCATTCAGAAACTGCCGGTGCGTTTTGCCATCGACCGCGCCGGCCTTGTCGGCGCTGACGGGCCGACGCACGCCGGCAGCTTCGATCTGGGCTTCCTCGGCGCGCTGCCGGGCTTTGTCATCATGGCGGCAGGCGATGCGAACGAGCTGTCGCGCATGGTCGCCACCGCCGCCGTGATTGATGATCAACCCAGCGCCTTCCGTTACCCGCGTGGCGACGCCGATGGCGCGCTTGGCGCCGACGCCCATGTTCCGCTCGAGATCGGCAAGGGCCGCATTTTGCGGGAAGGAACTAAGGTGGCTCTCTTGAACCTCGGCGCGCGCCTGTCTGAAGCAGGCAAAGCCGCTGACAAGCTGGCGGCGATGGGACTGTCCACCACGCTCGCCGATGCGCGTTTCGCCAAGCCGATCGACGAGGACCTCGTGCGGCGGTTGGCGCGCGAACACGAAGTGCTGCTGACGATCGAAGAAGGCGCCGTTGGCGGCTTCGGCGCTTTCGTGCTGCATTTCCTTGCCCGTGACGGCGGCCTCGACCGCGGCGTCAAGGTGCGCACGCTGACGCTGCCCGACATCTTCCAGGATCAGGACAAACCGGAAGCCATGTGGGCGCAAGCCGGCCTTGACGCGGAGGGCATCGTCGACGCCGCCCTGCATGCCCTCGGCCGCGGCGCTAACGAAGCGCGCGCCTGAGTCGAGGCGTCAAGTTTGCGGCTTCAGCGGCGTTTATTTTCTGGCGGCCGATACCTGACACTCGACCTCTTTCATGTCATCCTCGGCGATCGCAATCTGGAGGATCGATCATGGCCAAAGGTCAGATGCGTTCGAACAAAGAGAAGCGCAAACCGAAAAAGAATGCCGACGAAAAGAAGGGCGCGAAGAAGTAGGGCTCAGGCCCGCTTCTCGACGCGCTCGCCGCTTGCGTCCTGCGAAGGTTCGCCATCGGTCAGCGCGTCGAACGTGGTTTGCGCCTGATGCCAGAGCCAGACCACGCCACGGTCGATCTGACGCCCCATCTTTTCTGCCGTCCAATGGTTGGCGTTCCAGAAGAAGATGATGCCGAGCACGCCGCCGATAATGATCAACGTGCCGGCTGAGCGTCCGCTCATGACCACCGCGTGCTCGGTGGCGTGGCCGCCTCCGTGACCGCCGCTAGAACCGTGTCCGCCCCCGCCGTGGGCCTTGGCGTGGCCGCCGCCCATGACCCGACTGGCGAGCGTCGTCAGCGCCAGCATCGCTGCGAACACGAGGAACAAGGCCTGCGCCTGGGGGGCGAATGCCGATTGTATGATTCCAAAAGCAAAAAGCCCGCTGAGACCTGTCGCAACAAGCAAAGCGCTCGGCCAACCCTGCATGGTCGGACTCCCTCGCGATCTTGATTTGGCTCACGTGCAGCGATTGCCGCACTAGGCCAAAACGCGAAGGAGCGGCTGCCGTTCCTGTTGATGTTAGCCTTTGGGTTATTGCTCCAGGGGGCGCTGCGCCTGCCCAAGCGTCACGCCTTAAATCGGCATGCGCAGGATCTCCTGATAGGCTGAAATTACCTGATCGCGCACGGCGATCACGGTTTGCAGTTGCGTCTCGGCCGCCGCGATGGCGGTGACGACATCGACGATGTCAGCCTGTCCGCCTGCCACCGCCATCGCCTGCTGTTCCGCCTGTGTGGCGGATGATCCAGCTTGGCGGATCGCTTCCTGTACCAGATTGCCGAAATCGACGTTTTCGCCCGCGCCTGCACCGCCGGATTGCGCCGCCCGCGCCGCCTGCTGATAGGCGCGCGCCGCAGAGACTGGATCGATGGCCATGGCTATTATCTCCGCAGAAGGTCGAGCGCGCGCGTCGTCATCGTTCGCGCCGCTTCGATCATGTTGAGGTTGGCTTCGTAGGCCCGCGTCGCTTCACGCAAGTCCATCATCTCGACCAGCGTGTCCACATTGGGCAAGCGCACATAGCCGCGGGAATCCGCTGCCGGGTGCGAGGGGTTATATTCCTCGCGAAAATCGCTCATATCGTACACAGCGCCCGCGACCCTGACGCCCTCGGCGCCGGAGGCGAGGGTGGTGCTCTCCAGCAGCGGAATGCGCCGGCGGAACGGCTCCTCATTGGGGTTTGCGCCAGCGGAATTGGCGTTCGCCACGTTTTCGGCGGCGATGCGCATGCGCACCGTCTGTGCGCGCATGCCCGAAGCGGCGGCGGAGATGGCTGCGTTGATGTCGGTCATGGATCGCTACCTTCCCGGCGCTCGCGCGGCGAGACGCACCAGTTCAAGACCCTTCTGATAGAGCGCGATGCCTGTTTCGAACGCCATCCGCGTTTCCGAGGCGCGCGCCATCTCTTCTTCGAGCACGACTGCATTGCCATCCATGGTCGTTTCGCTGTCGTCACGCGTGATCACGTTGACCGCGCTTGAGCCCGACGGCGTCATGTGCGCCGGATTGGTGCGCGTCATCGTTAGCCCGCGCCCGCCCGCCGCCGAAGCCAGCATGCGCTCGAAGCCGGAGGTATCGAGGTCGCGCGGGCGGTAACCCGGCGTCGAAGCATTGGCGATATTCTCTGAAATCAACCGCTGCCGATGGCTCAACTGATCGAGCCGGGCGCGCAGCAGGCCGAAGAAAGGCGTATTGGCGAGGTCCACTTGGCGTCCGACTCAGGGCTGCAAACTTTGCCTAGTCGAACAGTGCATGGTTAAGGCGCTCTTAAGCCGGCGCCGCAACATTTACGACTCGTTTACCAAACCAGCCCAGCCAAAGCGAAACTCCAGAATGGAGAACGGCTTTGGATTGGATGGTTTGGGCGCGCGCGGCGTTCGCGCTCATGGCGACGCTGGCGCTGATCGTGGGCGTCGCGTGGGGTGCGCGGCGGCTCGGCATGATGCACGCTAATGGTCAGGGCGAGCGGCGCCTGAAGCTGGTTGAGAGTCTCATGCTCGATCCGCGCCGGCGCCTGGTCATCGTGAAATGGGACGGGCGCGAGCACCTGCTGCTGCTCTCGGCGGCTGGAGACAAAGTCGTCGCCGGCGCCGCAGCGCCGACCGCGCAGCAGACGCAAGAGGAGGCCGCGTCGTGAAGCGCGCGCTGATGCTATTCCTGGTGCTGGGGTTTGCGCTGTTCAGCGCCGGCGACGCATTCGCCGCGGCGCAGCCGACCTTGTCCATTGATCTTGGCAGCGGAGACGGGCTGACTGCGCGCGTGCTGCAACTGACGGCGCTTATCACCGTCCTTTCGCTCGCGCCCTCGATCATCATCATGACGACGAGCTTCGTGCGGATCGTTGTCGTCCTGTCGCTGCTGCGCACCGCAATCGGCCTGCAGCAGGCGCCGCCGAACGTGGTTATCGTGTCGCTGTCGCTATTCTTGACAGCCTTCGTCATGCAGCCGGTCTGGAGCCAGGCTTATCAGGCCGGCATCGGGCCCGTCATGAACGAGGAAATGCCATTGGATGAAGCCTTTCCGCGCATCGTCGAACCGCTAAAAACGTTCATGGCCGGACAAACACGCCAGGACGATCTCGCGCTCTTTATCAACATGGCCGATCTCGAAACGCAGCCGCAAAGCGCGACCGACGTGCCGCTGCGCGTGCTCGCGCCGGCCTTCATGATTTCGGAATTGCGCCGCGCCTTCGAGATCGGCTTCATGCTTTTCGTGCCCTTCGTGATCATCGATCTTGTCGTGGCCTCGCTGCTCATGGCGATGGGCATGATGATGATGCCCCCGGTAACGGTGAGCTTGCCGTTCAAACTGATTTTTTTCGTGCTGGTCGATGGCTGGCGCCTGGTGGCCGGCAGCCTGATAGAAAGCTTCGTCTCCGGCGCTCCGCCGGGCGGCTAGGGGGCCGCCCGTTCGGAGAGCTCTAGCGCTCGATCCCGAGATCCGAGATCAGGAGCGCTTTGAAGTCGTCTTCCTTCGGGCCGAACAGGCCCCTGAAGAACGACACGATCGCACTCAGCATGACAGCGTACCCCTGTTGTCTGACCCGGCGTGTTCTACGTCGGAGCGATCCGATCGTTCCCGGCGGCAGTTGAATCCAAGATGAGTATGATTCCTTGATTTGGATGCTCCGTACTGAAACTTGGGCGGAGTGTTGCGCCGCCAGCACGCTTTCGCGTCGCACGTGTAGGGCTGCGCGCGGTCTGCGATTGGAAACGAGCCGTTAACCACAAGCGGCGTCCTTGGGCGGACGACCCGGCAGAATTTGCCGGGCGAGTCTCATGGAGCGCCCGATGAATGGTGCGGAAGTGCTCGATCTGGGCCGAGAAGCGATCTGGGTCACGGTTATGGTTGCGGCGGGTCCGATGATCGTCGGTCTCGTCGTCGGTCTGGTCGTTTCACTGCTGCAGACGCTGACGCAAATCCAGGAGCAGACGTTGGTGTTTGTGCCGAAGATCCTGGCGATTTTCTTCGCCGTGCTGCTGTTTCTGCCGATCATGGGCGGCCTGCTCGGCGGCTTCACCGCGCACATTTTCGAGCGCATCGCTGCGTTCTGATGAATAGCAGCGGTCGGCAACCAGCGGCAGGCAGCAGCGCTTCGGAGCGGGGCCGGTGAATCTCACGCTCTACGGCGTCGACATCTGGACCACCGCGCTGCTGTTCGGTCGCGTCGGCGGCATGATTATGCTGCTGCCTGGCTTCGGCGAGCCGGCTATTCCAGCGCGCATTCGTCTTGCCTTTGCGCTCGCCGTCGCCATCGCGCTGGCGCCGACCCTGGGAGATCGCGTGCCGGCCGCCTCGGCGAGCGCGCTTGGCATGGCCGGGCAGGTCGCGAGCGAAGTGCTGATCGGAGTTCTGCTCGGCGGGGCCGCGCGCATGTTGGTTTCAGCCTTGGCGACGGCAGGACAGATCGCCGGCATGGAGATCGGCATCGCCTTTGCCCAGACTGCGGACCCGACGCAGACGCAGTCTGGCCAGCTCTTGTCGGTTTTTCTGGGGGTGCTGGGCGTCGCTCTGATCTTCGCCACCGGGCTCCATCACATGTTTCTGCTCGGCATCGCCGGCTCCTATGACGTGATCGCCGTCGGCGCGCCAGCGCCGGTCGGCGATGCTGCCGAGCTCGCGCTCGAAGCGACATCGACCTCGTTCCGCGTCGGCTTTCAAATCGCCATGCCGCTGCTCGCCGCGGGGCTCATCTTCCGTGTGGGCATGGGCGTTCTCTCGCGGCTCATTCCGCAGATCCAGGTGTTCTTCGTGACGCTGCCGCTACAGATCATGGGCGGCCTCGCCGTGCTGGCGTTGGGCGTCTCGACCGGCATGCTGATCTGGCTAGACAGCCTCCAGCGTTATGCGGACTGGCTGCAATGAGGGCGGACCATCAATCACGATCGCCATCCAGCGTCAGCTTTCTGCGTTTGGCCGGAGTGCTAAGCCATGGCCGCTGACGACGACGACAAGACAGAAGAGCCAACCCAGCGCCGCCTCGACCAGGCGCGCGAGAAAGGCGATATCGTCTACTCAGCCGAGGTCGGCGCAGCGCTCTCGCTTGTGGCGGCGACGGCGATCGTGGCGTTCATGTCCGGGCCGATCGTGTCGCAGCTGACCCATGCGTTGGGAGGCTTTCTTGCGACGCCCGATCAATTTGCGTCCGACCCTGCATCCCTGCGCGCAATAGCGCTCCAGATCATCATCAAGCTGATGGCTGTGTTCGGGCTCGCAGCGCTCGCGCTCGCGGGCGCGGGCATCGCCGCCCGTTACGTGCAGGACCGGCCGACCTTCACCGCCGAAAAGATGACCCCCAAGCTCGAGAAGCTCAACCCGATCGAAGGCTTCAAGCGCGTATTCGGAAAGCAGGCGGTCGCCTCATTCGCCAAGTCTCTGGCGAAGCTGGTGCTGGTCGGCGCCGTGCTGGTCTGGGTGCTCTGGCCCAAGGACGCTGAACTCGAAAACATGTCCCTGCTCGATCCCGCCGCGCTGCTGCCGTTCATCAAGGAGCGCGTCGTCGCCATGCTGATCGCGCTGGCGAGCGCTGCGGCTCTGCTCGCGGCTGTAGACTACGTGTTCACCCGCCAGAGCTACATGAAGCGCATGCGCATGAGTCGGCGCGAGATCAAGGAAGAGATGCGCCAGAGCGACGGCGACCCGATGGTCAAGGCCAAGCTGCGCCAAATTCGCATGGAGCGCTCGCGCAAGCGCATGATGGCGAACGTGCCGAAGGCGAGCGTCGTCATCACCAACCCGACCCACTACGCGGTGGCGCTGCGTTACGAGCTCGGTGAAACGGCGGCCCCTGTGTGTCTGGCCATGGGCGTGGATGCGGTGGCGCAACGGATCAGGGAGGTCGCGAACGAACACGACATCCCGATCGTGGAAGATCCTCCGCTGGCGCGGGCGCTGTTCGCGACAGCCGAAATCGACCAGCCGATTCCGAAGGAACATTACGAGGCGGTGGCGAAGGTGATCGGCTTCGTCATGCGCTTGGCGCGCCGGCGCGGACGGCGCCGGAGCAGTTTATGAGCGGAGACGCCCGATGGCGGATGGCTTTATCCCGAGCGGCCAAGGTGCTCGCCGGAGCGAATCGGGGTCAATTGGCGCCGCAACAGGCGCGCCGATGACCGATCACGCACACCCACCCCCTCCGCGCAGCGGCGGGCGGCTCGATCCGCTCCAGATAGCCTTCTGGGGTTCGGTCGCCGTCGGCGTTATGGCCGCAGGCGTCGCCATCACGGCCGGCCCGAGCGTGGGCCAAGCGGGGGCTATTCTCCTTCTGCTTCTGGCTGCAGCCGGCATGGTGCTGTTCTTCTGGATGTCGCGCGGCGCCGGTCGTGCGCACGGCGCATTTCCCGAGCGCGGGGCTGTGGCGGCGTCGGCGCTTCTATCAGGGCGCAATCAGTTCGAGTTTCTCGATGCGCTTGAGGAAGCAGCGCTCGTCACCGACCGGCACTTGTCGCCGCTTGCCGCCAACCATGCCTACATAGACATCGCCGCAACGGCGGGCGTTCTCGGCGAAAGCGATCGACCGCCGATGATGAACCGGCTGTTCGGCGCAGACCCGATGTTGTCGGCGCCGATGTTCCGCCTCTCTCGCGCCGCGCAAGGCGGACAGATGCGGCGCGAAGAATTGCCCACGACCACGGCAATCGGCGGCGCGCACACGCGCTTTGAAGCCGCCGTCGCGCCGATGGCCGGTGGTTACGTGCTGTGGCGCCTGCGCGATCTCGGCGCGGGCGAAGCGGCCGGCGTTTCGCCCGGTGCGAGCCAATTGTTCTTGGACGATGCGCCTGTCGGCTTCTTCGCCGTCCGAAGCGATGGCGCCATCGTGTACATGAACCGCGCCTTGCGCGCCGTGCTTGGCGTGGGCGACGATTTTGACCTGTTGAGAGCGAAGGATTTCATCAAGGAAGATACGAGCCGCTTGCTGCGCCGAGACCGCCGCAGCTTTGGCCCCGCCCGCATGCGCGTGACCATCAAGGCGCTCGACGGCCACGAGACGCACGCCTCGGCCATGTCGTTCTGGCCCAGCGAAGAAATCGACGGCGCAGCGCGGGTGCTCCTGTTCTTCGCCGACAGTGACGCGATGGAAGGGACCTCGCAGCCGGCGCGAACGGAAACGCCCAGCAGCGAAAGCGTGTTCACCGAAGCGCCATTCGGCGTCGCCATGCTCGATGGCGCCGACCCTGCGGCGGCCGCGATACTCGACGCCAACGCCGCGCTGATGGACATGTCGCAGGGCAGGGCGACGCCCTCGACCGCGTTCGCCGATCTGTTTGAGGCCAGCGAGGGCCCGGCCGCCTTGGCGCACCGCTTGCGCCAGGCGCTGAACGATCCAATCGAGATCACGCTCGCGACAACGCCGCCGGTCGCCGCGCACGTGCATGTCGCGCGCGGGGCCGACGGGCGGGGCCTCGCCTACATCCTCAATGTAAGCCAGCAGCGCGAACTGGAAACGCGGCTGGCGCAATCGGAAAAGATGCGCGAGATCGGCGAACTGGCCGCCGGCGTCGCGCACGACTTCAACAATCTGCTGACGGTGGTCATGCAGACCTGCTCTTATCTGCTGCGCCGTCACCCGGTCGGCGATGCCGATTATCCAATGCTGCGCGAGATTTCCGATCACGCCACCACGGCGAAGGAATTGTCGGAAATGCTGCGCGCCTATGCCCGCCAACAAACCTTCGCGCGCGAAGTGTTCGACGTGGGCGATTTCGTTGGCAGCCGCCAGGAATTGATCCGCCGCATCCTCGGCGCTTCGATCCAATATGAAATCCGCCACGGCCGCGATCTGCCTTACGTCAAGGTGGACAAGACTCAGCTCGAGCGCGTGCTGGTCAATCTCGCCACCAACGCGCGCGACGCGATGACGCCGAAGGATTCGCCGATCGCGAAAGACGGCAAACTCACCGTGCGCACCGCCGTCGTCACTGCTGAAACCGCGCGCGGACTGGGGCACAACCCGATCGAAGACGGCGCATACGTGATGATCGAGGTGGAAGACACCGGCTCAGGCATCAAGCCGGAGCACGCGGCGAAGATATTCCGTCCGTATCATTCGACCAAGGAAGCGGGCAAAGGAACGGGCTTGGGGCTCGCCACCAGCTACGGCATCATCAAGCAATCGGGCGGGTACATCTTCTTTTCTTCGAAGCTGGGCGTAGGCACCACCTTCCGCATCTTCCTGCCTGCGTACGATCCGACGCCGGAAGAACTCGAAGAGATCGCCGCCAAGGAGCGCGCCCTGATCGCGCCGCCTGCCAAAGATGTCGCCGGCCGCGGCAAGATTCTGTTCGTCGAGGATCAGACCGCCGTGCGCCGCTCGATCGTGCGCAATCTGAAGGAGTGCGGCTACGAGGTGGAGGAGGCCGAGAACGGCGAAGAGGCGCTCGAAGTGATGACGCGCAACCCGGGCGCCTACGACATCATCATCTCCGATGTGTCGATGCCGATCATGACCGGCCCCGAGATGTTGCAGGAAGCTGGCCCCGAGATGATCGGCAAAGCCAAGGTGCTGTTCCTGTCCGGCTATGCGCCCGAAAGCTTCAGCCACATGCTGGAGCAATATCCAGTGCACTACATGAGCAAGCCGGTGACGATGGAGCAGCTGGTTGGCCGCGTGAAAGAAATCTTGAGCGCGGCGGCCTAGAGAGTTCGAGTACGGCCGCAGCCGCGGTCAGCCCCGCTCGCTGCGTCGTGTCCGTCGGCCGGCCAAAATTACCAGCTTCTCGCTTGGCGGATAAACCACAACACCGCCATCGGCGCCGGTGATCAGCACCATGTCCGGGTTGGGCTTCTGGATCGGACCCGCAGGACGAGAAAGCGCGGCCGTTTTCACCCGGAAAGAGGTGACGCTTTCCAGCGTGGCCGGGTGCTTGCCGGCGGGCGGCAATGGCGCGAGCGACGATGCCATGCTCGATCCTCTCTCGTTTCCCCCTCGAAAACACTAACGCCTGGATGATGGGTTAGGGAATAGAGTTTGGGCGTGCGCCTCAGCCAGGCCACAGCATCTGGCGTGCCAGACTTTCATCCTCAAGTTCGAACGCGAAAATCCGATGTTCCGCTTGTGTTCCGAGAACAAAGACGGTACAAAAGAATTCTGATCGGATGTGGATGCAGCTGTGGTCCAGGGCGATGGACTCACGGCAAGTGGAGGCGGAAACCATGGCCAACCTGAAGCTTGTTGAGAAAGAAATGGAAACGGACAAGCAGAAAGCTTTGGCCGCCGCCCTGAAGCAGATCGACCAAGCCTTCGGCAAAGGCTCGGTGATGCGCCTTGGCGAAAAGCCGGTGATGGAAATCGAGGCGATTTCAACCGGCTCGCTGTCGCTCGACATCGCCCTCGGCATTGGCGGCCTGCCGCGCGGGCGCATCGTTGAAATCTACGGCCCCGAAAGCTCGGGCAAGACCACGCTGGCGCTGCATTGCATCGCCGAAGCCCAGAAGAGCGGCGGCGTGTGCGCCTTCGTGGACGCCGAGCACGCACTCGATCCTGTCTATGCCAAGAAGCTCGGCGTCGATCTCGACGACCTGTTGGTTTCGCAGCCGGACACGGGCGAGCAGGCTCTTGAAATTACCGATACGCTCGTGCGCTCCGGCGCCATCGACGTGCTGGTGGTTGACTCGGTGGCGGCGCTGACGCCGCGCGCCGAAATCGAAGGTGAGATGGGCGATCAATTGCCCGGCCTGCAGGCGCGCTTGATGAGTCAGGCGCTGCGTAAGCTCACCGCGTCGATCAACAAGTCGAAGACGCTCGTCATCTTCATCAACCAGATCCGCATGAAAATTGGCGTGATGTATGGCAATCCGGAAACGACGACGGGCGGCAATGCGCTCAAGTTCTACGCATCGGTGCGTCTCGACATCCGCCGCACTGGTCAGATCAAAGAGCGCGACGAGGTGATCGGCTCCGAAACCCGGGTCAAAGTGGTCAAGAACAAGGTGGCGCCGCCGTTCAAGCAGGTGTCGTTCGACATCATCTACGGCGAGGGCGTCTCCAAGACCGGAGAATTGATCGAACTCGGCGTCAAAGCGGGTGTCATCGACAAGTCCGGCGCCTGGTACGCTTACGGGTCGCAGAAAATCGGCCAAGGCAAGGAAGCCGCGCGCCGCTTCTTGAAAGAGCATCCGGCCACCGCGCACGCGATCGAGGATCAGATCCGCCAAAAAGCAGGCATGATGGCGGACGCCATGTATTCCCCGCCCGAAGGCGACGAGGAGAAGGATGCGTCCGAGGGCGTCTAGCCTGGCTGGCTCTGGAGAATTCACCCAGTTCGCTGGCCGGTTCGGGGGCGTGTTTGCCGACCCGACCCCATGCCCTGGCCCGTCCCTGGGCCGGCCGGCGACTTCGCCGAAAGGAGTGCGTGATGGAGCCGCGCGTTTCGTTGATTACGCTGGGGGTTGAGGATCTCGCCCGCTCACGCGTCTTCTATGAGCGGCTCGGTTTCAAGGCCTCTTCGCTTGGCGGCGGAGAGGTTTGCTTCATGCAAGCTGGGTCGCTGGCGCTGGCGTTGTGGAAGCGGGCGGAACTTGCCAAGGATGCCGGTGTCGACGACGCGGCATCGTCGTTCCGCGGCATTGCCCTCGCGCACAATGTCCGCGCCCGTGATGAGGTCGATGCAGTCCTAACCGAGGCCGTGCGTGCGGGCGCTGTCATGACGAGGCCCGCGCGCGAAGCGGAGTGGGGCGGCCGCAGCGGCTACTTCGCCGACCCGGACGGGCACTTGTGGGAAGTGGCGTGGAATCCGCACTTCCCGCTCTCGGCGGATGGGACCCTCTCGTTGCCGTCTTGAAAGGTGCAGCATGAAAGCCTTGCCCAACAGATTGGTCATCGACGTCAAGTTCAGACGCTGGACGCTTGTCTCGCAGTAGCCGGTTCTCGCACATGAATGGGTGTGGCGTGGGTCAGGGGAGCCGGGCGTCTGGCCCCTCCTGCGCATCTTTGCGCGTGCTTCGTTCGTGGCGACGTTGCTATTGGCCATCAACTTTGGGACTCTTTATGCGGCGTTCTGGCTGACGGCCCCGCTCGAGCTAGTTTTCAACAGCGAAGATGCACATAAGTGGGCGACAATAGTCTTGTGGTTTGCGGGGGTGGCTTCAACCAACTTTAGTGTCGAGAGCGGCAAACCGCTCGGGTTGTTCTGGGTCGCTGCGTTGCTGGAGCGGGCCACGCGGCTAGACGAGGCCCGCTGAGACAGCGCTTCGCGCTCCGCCGCTTGGCGCTCGCGCGCCCACTCCCTATACAAGCCGCTGATTTGGCTCGCACGGGCTTTCTGGGTTGGTTGGAAATGACGAGCGTCAACGACATCCGCCGGCAATTCCTGGAATTTTTTCGCGCCCGCGGTCACACGCTGCCGGGCTCGTCCTCGTTGGTTCCTCAGGACGATCCGACGCTGCTCTTCACCAATGCCGGCATGGTGCAGTTCAAAAACTACTTCACCGGCGCCGCCAAGCCGCCGTTCCCGCGCGCGGCGACCAGCCAAAAGTGCGTGCGCGCGGGCGGCAAGCACAACGACCTCGATGCGGTCGGCTATACCGCGCGCCATCTCACCTTCTTCGAGATGCTCGGAAATTTTTCTTTCGGCGATTATTTCAAAGAAGGCGCGATCGATGCGGCCTGGTCGCTGATCACCAAGGATTTCGCTCTGCCGAAAGACAAGCTGCTGGTTACCGTCTATCACGATGACGACGAAGCGGCGTCGCTCTGGAAAAAGATCGCCGGTCTGCCCGATCACAAGATCATCCGCATAGCCACCAACGACAATTTCTGGTCGATGGGCGACACCGGCCCCTGCGGGCCGTGCTCGGAAATTTTCATCGATCGGGGCGAGCACATTTGGGGCGGACCGCCCGGTTCGGCCGAGCAGGACGGCGACCGATTCCTCGAATTCTGGAATCTGGTGTTCATGCAGTACGAGCAGTTCGCCGACGGGCGCCCGCGCGAGAAGCTGCCGCAGCCTTCGATCGACACCGGCATGGGGCTTGAGCGCATCGCCTGCGTGATGCAGGGCGTCGACTCGGTGTTCGACACCGATCTCTTCCGCACGCTGATCGCAGCTTCAGAAGAACTCACCAACACCAAAGCCGAAGGCGAGCGCGCCCCCAGCCACAATGTCATCGCCGATCATCTGCGTTCATCATGCTTCTTAATCGCCGAGGGCGTCTCGCCCTCGAATGAAGGGCGCGGCTACGTGCTGCGGCGGATCATGCGCCGGGCCATGAGGCATGCGCACATGCTCGGCGCCAAGGAGCCGTTGATGCATCGCCTCGCGCCGGCGCTGATCACCGAGATGGGTGACGCTTATCCCGAGCTGAAGCGTGCGCGGCCGGTAATCGAAGCACAGCTGCACGAGGAGGAAGAGCGCTTCCGCCGCACCTTGGCCAATGGCCTGCGGCTGCTTGACGATGAGCTGAGCGCGCTGAAACAAGGCCGGAAGCTGTCGGGCCGCACCGCATTCAAGCTCTATGACACGTTCGGATTCCCGCTCGACCTTACGCAGGACATCTTGCGCGGCCGCGGCCTCGAAGTGGACGTGGCCGAATACGACGCGGCGATGCAAGAGCAGAAGGAGCAAGGCGCGGCCAGCTGGAAGGGCGCGGACGGCGCCGATAATCCCGCAATCTGGCATTCGATCCTCGAACGCACGCGTGGCAACGAGTTTCTAGGCTACGGCGCCGAAACAGGCGAAGGCGCGCTCACGGCCATCGTCACGAGCGGCGCCGAAGGGCACGAGCTGCGCGAAGGCGTGACCGGCGCGCTCGTGTTCGACAGAACGCCCTTTTACGCCGAGAGCGGCGGCCAGGCTGGCGACAAGGGCGTCATCCGCTTCGCCAATGGCGCCGAGTTCGTTGTCGAGGACACGCAGAAGCAGGCGGGCGCGTTGCATGCGCATATCGGTCGTCTGACGAAAGGCGCAGTCAAAGTCGGCGATGCGGCCGCGCTCGAGATCGACCACGCGCGCCGTCAGGCGATCCGCGCCAACCATTCCGCCACGCACTTGCTGCACGCGGCGCTACGTAATGTGCTCGGCTTGCACGTCACGCAAAAAGGCTCCCTGGTCGAAGCGGATTATTTCCGTTTCGATTTCAGCCACGGTCAGCCGCTCACGGCCGACGAGATCAGTCGCATCGAAGACGAAGTGAACGCGGTGATCCGCCAGAACGCCGAAGGCGTGATCGAGGAAATGGCGCCCGCACAGGCGATCGAACAAGGCGCGCTGGCGCTGTTCGGCGAGAAATACGGCGACACCGTGCGCGTGCTCCGGCTTGGCGATGCGCTGAGCGGGGGCGGCAAGCCCTACTCGGTCGAACTGTGCGGCGGCACGCACGTGAAGCGCACAGGCGATATCGCCGTGTTTGCGATCCTGTCCGAGGGCGGCGTCGCAGCTGGCGTTCGCCGTATCGAAGCAGCGACCGGCGCAGCTGCGCTCGCGCACCTCAAAGCGCAAGCTGGCTTGGCGAAAGCGATCGCAGCGCACATCAGAGCGCCGCTTTCGGAAGTGACCGACCGTGTTACGCAGCTTGCCGAGGAGCGGCGCAAGCTCGAGCGCGAACTCGCGGAGACGAAAAAGAAACTCGCGCTGGCGGGCGGCGCTGGGCAAGCGATTGCGACAGGGCCGGAGACCGTCGCTGGCGTCGCCGTGCTGGCGCGCGTGCTCGAAGGCGTGCCGGCAAAGGAGCTCCGTGGCCTGGTCGACGAAGGTAAGAAGGCGATCGGTTCCGGCGTCATCGCCTATGTCGGAGTCGAAGACGGCAAGGTTGCGCTCGCTGTAGGCGTGACCGAAGATCTCAAGAGCAAAGTGAGCGCCGTCGATCTAGTGAAGGCGGGCGTCGCCGCTGTCGGCGGCCAAGGCGGCGGCGGCCGACCAGACATGGCGCAAGGCGGCGGCCCCGACGGAGCGGCTGCTCCGCAAGCAATCGACGCCATCCGCGCTGCCCTCAAAGGCGCTTTGGCGGCGTGAGCACGTTCTATCGCGACGCGGCCCCGACTGACGCGCGCGCGATCGCTTCGTTTGCACGCGACGCGTGGGTGGCGACCTTTGGGCATCTGCCCTATCCGCCCGCGGATCTGCATGCTTATCTGGCCAAGAGTTTCGGCCCAGGCGTGCAAGAAGCGGAGTTGGCCGATCCGGATGTGCGCTATCGGCTCGCGATTGATGAGCGGGGCATCGCCGGCTATGCGATGATGGGCGCGCTGTCGATGCCTGTCGACGAGCCCGGCGCACTCGAACTGCACCGTCTTTACGTGCACGAGCGCGCCAAGGGCCAAGGCGTCGCCGACGCTTTGATCGAGGACTGCATCGGCTGGGCTCGCGAGAGGGGCGCGCCTGCGCTTTATCTCAGCGTCTGGGAAGACAACATTCGCGCGCAGCGCTTCTATCGCCGCTTCGGCTTTGAAGATCACAGCGAGTGGAAATTCATGGTGGGTGAGACAGCCGACCGCGATCTGATCTGGCGGCGTCGTTTGTAAGCTTGGCGGGAAAGCTGCGGATCGCGAAGAGCGTCCACGACAGCTTCATAACGTGCACGTGACCGATCCGTTCCAGCCCGGAACTATCGGCTTCCGACCGCGTAGCCAAAGAGTGCCGCTCCAACGATCACACCCGCGACGCCGCTCTCGAGGCGACATCAGTTCAGCGCTGCGGCGCTGCGAACATCTGCACCGGCTCTCGCGCGTCATCGCAAGCGATCTCGATCTTGAGCGCATCGTTCAGACCGTCACCGATGTGGCGACAGAGGAATGCGGCGCCGATTACGGCGCGTTTTTCTACAATGTCGAGGGCGAGAACGGCGAGCATTTCCGGCTGTTCACGCTCTCGGGTGCGCAGCGCGAAGCGTTCCAGAGCTTTGGCCTTCCTCGCAACACTGCAATATTCGAACCCACCTTCCGTGGCTCCGGCGTCGTCCGTTCAGACGACATTCGCCAGGACCCACGTTATGGCAAGAACGCGCCGCATTATGGGCTTCCTGCCGGCCATCTGCCAGTGGTGAGCTATCTCGCCGTGCCGGTGATCTCCCGTTCCAGACGCGTATTAGGCGGGCTTTTCTTCGCCCATTCCGAGGCTGGCGTGTTCGACGAGGAGTGCGAAGAGACGATTGTCGGCATTGCCGCCCATGCGGCCGTCGCAATCGACAACGCGCATCTGCATCGTGAGGCCCAGATCGAGATTGAGCAGCGGCGCCAAGCCGAATCGAGGACTGAGCTTCTTCTTGGCGAGATCAAGCATCGCTACAAGAACGCCGTGGCGACCATTCAATCGATCGCCAATCAGACCTATAAAGATGCAAGCGCCGAGACTCACAAGCGATTTGGCGAACGTTTGAGCGCATTGGGTAAAGCACTCGATCTTCTAACCACTCGCGATTGGGACCGAGTGGCTGTCGCCGATGCGGTGTGCCGCGCGCTGGCCCCCTTTCATAGCGAAGATCGTTTGGTCTGCTCGGGTAGCGAAGCGACGCTGGGGTCGGACAACTCGCTGGTGCTTGCGCTCGCTTTGCATGAACTCGCAACGAACGCCGCAAAGTATGGCGCACTCTCCAACCAGAACGGGAAGGTATTCGTCTCTTGGGAGTTCGCCGACCCCGATGCTTCACGCATGCGGTTTTGCTGGAGAGAAGTGGGAGGCCCTTCGGTTTGCCCGCCCAGGAAAAGCGGATTCGGCACGACGCTGATCGAACGCGCGCTGGGCAGGTCCCAAGGCACGGGTAAGATCGAGTTCGCGCCGGAAGGCGTGCGCTGCGTGTTTGAGATTCCGCTGTAGTCGGCTCGGTAATGCATCAGAAACCAAATCACTCGTTTTTGGGCGAGTCGATTCGGGGGACGGGATGACGCAAAACGATGCGCTGGCGGCTTTTCTGGGGCCGGAGCTGTTCGCGCGGCTCGAATGGGGCCGACTAAGCGAAAGCCAGCGTGAAGCGATTCTGTCGGTGTTCCGAGTCGGATTGGGAGCTGGAGCGCAGTCAGGTGCGGTGTCGATGATCGACGCCGTGCTGGCGCAGGGGAAAGTGCTGATCTGCGAGGACGGTTCGCGCTGGCAGGCCCGCGAGCAGGATGACGCTGAATTGCTGGAGGATTGGGGCGCGGGATCGCTCGTGGCCATCCACCGTCAGCTGGTTTATCGGCTCGATCCTTACCAAGCGGCAGAGGTGGAGCTCCTGCGGCTTTGAGGCTAGCGTGACGGTTCATTACGGAGCCGCACCAATGCCCGCGTTCGAAACTATCAAACTCGACATCGCTGATGGCGTCGCCACGGTGATGTTGAACCGTCCCGAGCGGATGAACGCATTCACCGATGTGATGATGCGGGAGATGATTGCTGCATTTGACGAAACTGACGCGAATGATGACGTGCGCGTTGTGATCGTCACTGGCGAGGGCCGGGCCTTCTGCGCAGGCGCTGACTTGGGCGCGGGCGGAGCGACGTTCGACTACGAACAGCGGCTCGCCGGCCGCGGCGAGGACTTTGATGAGGATCGCGTGCGCGACGGCGGCGGGCGCGTTGGCCTGCGCATTTATGAGAGCCTCAAACCTGTGATCGCCGCGATCAATGGTGCGGCGGTGGGCGTCGGTGCGACCATGACTTTGCCAATGGACGTGCGCCTCGCTGCGGAAGGAGCGAAGATGGGTTTCGTCTTCGCGCGTCGCGGCATCGTGCCGGAGACGTTGTCGTCGTATTTTCTGCCGCGCCTGGTCGGCGTTTCGACGGCGCTCGAATGGACCATGACCGGCCGAGTGTTCAGCAGCGAAGAGGCGCACGAGCGCGGACTCGTACGCTCGCTGCACAAAGCAGATGAACTCTTGCCGGCGGCGCGTGCGCTTGCGCGCGAGATCGCCGATAACACGTCCGCCGTTTCCGTCGCGCTGGCGCGTCGGATGATGCTCGACATGCTGGACGCATCGCACCCGATGGAAGCGCACCGCCTGGAGAGTCGCCTGATGGTGGCGCGCGGTCGTTCAGGCGATGCGAGGGAGGGCGTCACCTCGTTTCTTGAGAAACGCCCGCCGCGTTATCCCGACAAGGTCTCGCGCGACTTGCCGCAGCCGTTCCCGTGGCGGAAGACTCCGCCATTCAAGCCATGACTTGCGCCTGATCAATGCGGGATCTGACGTCTGGCAAAGGCTTGGACGCCGGAGAGGGAGGCGTGCATGCAAATTGCAAATCTCAGCATCGATCCGCTCGCGATCACAGCGCTTGGCTTTCTTGGCGCCGTGTTGCTGATCACGATCGGCTTGTTCGCATGGCTGATGATGGCGGGCGGCAGGAAGGACAAGCGCGCGTGAGCGAGATCAGGCGCGCCTGTACTGGATGAAGCCCAGATTTTTCGCCACCTGATCATAGAGGCGGCGGGCGCTCTCATTGCTTTCGTGAGTCAGCCAATAGACGCGCTCGCAGTGCATTTCGTCGGCGCGCGCATACACGGCCTCGATAAGCGCCCGGCCTATTCCACGCTTGCGCGCCGCGGGGGCGGTGAAGAGATCTTCCAGATAGCAGAAGTTGCCGATGGCCCACGTGCCGCGGTGAATGACGCAGTGTACAAGGCCAATCAGCTCGTGCGTCTCGCTGTCCTCGGCCACCAAAGCGAACATCGGTTCGAGCGGATCGTGCATGCGCGACCACAATACCTCGATCACAACAGGTTCGATCTTGGCCTGATAAAAGTCGAGATAGCCGGACCAGAGGTGCTCCCACCCCGGTCGATCATTGCGGCTTAGGTCTCGAACCAGGAATGACATCGGATTTCGTGCGCCGACTGCATGTCTAACCTGAATTGGCTACTCGGTCGCCGACAATCATCAAATCGGCGCCCTCGCTTCGCCCATCAGATGCGCGCCACAACCGCAGCGTGCGCATCCTCTTCAGCTGTCTCCGCGACACCGCAATCATCTCTGAGCATGAAGAAGGAACCCGACCAGGTGCTGCGGATCGTCCACGCGCCCTCGATCCGCGTGAGGGCGTCGTCAGCCAAACCTTGGTAGCGCACCGCGTGAGCAATGCCGCCGTGATGATAGAATTTGGTGAACGTCACGGCCGCGCCGGTGCGCACGCCTTCGATATCGGCGGTCAGCACGTTCCCAGCGCCAGCAGCGAAATGGTTGGGCTCCTGCGTTTGCCCGATGAACGCGCCGCCGACTTCTTCAATCTGCGCATTGAAGACCGTTTCCTCATCCCCGGTGCCTGGATAGCGATAAGCGCCGCTCCAGCTGCCCGTCAGCGAGGCGCGGCGCTTGCCCATGTCACGCTTGGCTCATCGCCCGATCGAGATTGTCGCCGATGGCGTCGAGGAAGCCTTCGGTGCTGAGCCAGGATTGGGTGTCGCCGACGAGCAGCGCCAAATCCTTCGTCATCTGACCGCCTTCGACGGTGTCGACGGTGATCTTCTCCAAGAGGTGAGCGTAATCGATCAGCTTCTGATTGTTGTCGAGCTTGCCGCGATGGGCGAGCCCGCGCGTCCAGGCGAAAATCGAGGCGACGGAGTTGGTCGACGTAGGCTCGCCCTTCTGGTGCTGACGATAATGGCGCGTGACTGTCCCGTGCGCGGCTTCGGATTCCATTGTCTTGCCGTCGGGAGTCAGGAGCACGCTGGTCATCAGCCCCAAAGAACCGAAGCCTTGGGCCACCGTGTCGGACTGGACGTCGCCATCGTAGTTCTTGCATGCCCAGACGAAGCCGCCCGACCATTTCAGCGCCGAAGCCACCATGTCGTCGATCAGACGGTGTTCATACGTGATTTTCGCGGCCTTGAACTGATCGGCGAACTCGGCCTCGAACACCTCCTGGAAGATGTCCTTGAAGCGGCCGTCATAGGCTTTGAGAATCGTGTTCTTGGTCGACAGATAAACCGGCCAGCCCTTCATCAAACCATAATTGAAAGAGGAGCGCGCAAACTCGCGGATGCTCTCATCCAAATTATACATCGCCATGGCTACGCCGGCGCCTGGCGCCTTGTACACTTCGTGCTCGATGATCTTGCCGTCTTCACCGACGAACTTGATCGTCAACACGCCCTTGCCCGGGAACAGAAAATCGGTGGCGCGGTATTGATCCCCGAAGGCGTGGCGGCCGACGACAATCGGCTGGGTCCAACCGGGCACAAGGCGCGGCACGTTCCTGCAGATGATCGGTTCGCGGAAAATGACTCCGCCAAGGATGTTGCGGATTGTGCCGTTCGGCGACTTCCACATCTTCTTCAGATTGAATTCCTTCACTCGCGCTTCGTCAGGCGTGATGGTCGCGCATTTGACGCCGACGCCGTATTGCTTGATGGCATTCGCCGCGTCGATCGTGACCTGGTCGTCAGTGGCGTCGCGGTGTTCAATGCCAAGGTCGAAGTACTTCAGGTCGACGTCGAGATAGGGTTGTATCAGGCGCTGCTTGATCAACGCCCAGATGATCCGCGTCATCTCGTCCCCGTCGAGTTCGACGACCGGATTATCGACCTTTATTTTCGCCATTGGCTCCACCTTCTCGCGTGTCGCGGGGGTGGTAGCACCTCCGAGCCTCGGCGCAAGCAGCCGGGACTGGGCGCTTAGTCGCGCGCCTGCGAGATCGCCGCCATTTCTTCGGCGCTGAGCACGACATAGCCTTCGTCCGCGGGAGCATTGGCCGGCGCAGGGGCGGGTTGACGCGCGCGGCGCCTGGCGGCGCTGCGGACCGGCTGCAGCGGCGGCAGGTTCAGCACCTTGTAAGCGGCGGAGCGCTTGAAGTCGGAATCCTGGAGCAGGGGCTGCTCGCGTTCGCTGGGCGCCGGCGCCGCCGGGCGCAGCAAACGGGCGATCTCGCTGGCTGACGTCATCACGCCGATGGTGAGCCCAAGCGCCAACAAGCGCGGCGCCAGATAGGCGAGCGCGCCCCGCCGCTTGCGGCGGTTCGTGCGATCGGAAATGACAGACGCCGTCGCCAAAGGGGACCTCAACGATCATGTCACGCGCACGAAACATGCCGCCGCCAATCGCGGACGAATGGCCGGCAATCTGCCTCGTGCGTCCCCAGATGGGGGAAAACATCGGCGCCGCCGCGCGCGCGATGCTGAATTTCGGCCTGGTTTCCCTGCGCCTTGTCGCGCCGCGGGACAGATGGCCGAACCCGAAAGCAGAGACTGTCGCGGTTGGCGCGAGCCAAGTCCTGGAAGGGGCGCGGGTCGAGTGGCGCCTGGAAGACGCGTTGGCGGATGCAACTTTGGTGGTGGCGGCCACCGCGCGCCCGCGTGGGATGGAAAAACCGGTCTGGGGCCCGCGCCAGGCGGCGGCGAACCTGCGCGCGGCGATCGCGGCGGGCGAGCGGCCCATAGTTCTGTTCGGACCGGAATCGGCCGGCATGGAGTCGGATGAGATCGCCCGCGCCGACGCCATCCTGACGCTGCCGGTCAATCCTGGCTTCGCCTCCCTCAACCTGGCCAACGCCGTCGCGGTGTTCGCTTACGCCTACGCCGAGGCGCGGCAGGACGAGGATATTCCCTCCTGGTTCAAGCAGGAGAGCCCGCCCGCGACGCAAGCGGAGCTCGAGGCCTTGTTCAGTCACCTCGAGCAAGAGCTTGAGCACGGCCGCTTTTTCCACCCCCTCGACAAAGCGCCCCTGATGAAGCGCAATCTGCGCGCGCTGTTCTTGCGGGCGCGGCTGACCGAGCAGGAGGCGCGCACCCTGCGCGGCGTGATCAAGGCGCTGACCATCGGCAGGGGGGGGCGCAAGAAGGAAGGCTGATGGGAAAAGCGCTTCCCCCCATGCGGGAGTTTTGGCTATCCACAAGGCGCTGACGGGAACTCCGGGGAGCGCATGCTCAAGACCAAACGCCGCGCAGCCGCGCCAAGGGCGAGCGCCGCCGACTCGCCGGCGCGGTCGCAGGCGCTCGTGCCGTGGGGCGGCGAAGTGGTCGACGTCGATCGCTTCTGGGCCGAGAGCTGGATCGACCTGCTCAACCGCCAGCGCTGGCTTTCCAAGCGGCTGAAGCTGGAGACCGCGCCGTGGCAGGTCGACCAGAACGCCGGCATCATTCAATTCGAGCGCAAGGACGGCGCGCTGGTGACGGCGCCGGTGCAGATTATCGGCGCCTGGAACCCGCGCACCTCGATGTTCCGCTGGGGCTGGGACCACCCGATGGTGGCGCAGCGCCTTCGCAATGATGCCGAGCGCACGCGCTGGTTCGGCGACAAACACGGTCTCGACGAACTCACTCAGCGCTCGCTGAAGATGAGCGAGCAAGAGGCGTGGCAGATGACGGCGCTGGCGATGAAGGTGAACGCCAGCCACGGCGTCTATCGCGCGCCGACGGAAGGGCCGGTGATCTTCATGACGCTCGGCCAGCCGAAGGTGAAGAAATAGCGACCGGATCATCTGCTCCGGCTAATGCGCGGTGACGCTCGGCGCCGCTTCGCGGCAGGCGGCCTCGCAGCGGCGGCAACTTTCAGCGCAAATGCGGCAATGCTCGTGCTGCTCGGCATGGCGCGCGCACTCTTCGGCGCACATTGCGCATGCTCGCTCGCACAGGCGCAGCATTTCGACGATCAGCTGCTCGTTCGAGCCGGTGCGGCGGGCGGCGAGGCGGGCCGTGGTTTCGCAGATGTCGGCGCAATCGAGATTGAGGCGGATGCACTGCCGCAGCATCGCCACCTGCTGTTCGGCGAGACACGCATCGGCGCAGGACTGACAAATCTGCGCGCATTCGAGGCAATGCTCGATGCAGCGGATCAGCACGTCATTGGTGCTGCCGCGCACGTCCGGGTGCGTGGAGATCATGTGATGGACTTGCATGGCGGCGCTCCTTACGGATGGGACGCTGCGCCAACGGGTGAGTGGCAGATGCGTTCCGCTCATCCGCTCTCGAAAAGGGCGTAGCCGGCCAGAGCGGCGCTGCAGCAGGCGACGCCGAGCGTGGGATCAGCCGCGTCGAAAAAATTGACGCGCGCGGGCGCGAAGGCGAGCCGTCGCGCCGCTTCCGGGAAGCGCAGCGACAAGCGGGCCATGAGCTGCGCGAGGCGCATAATGTAAGGGGCCGGATCGTCGAGCACGCGGCGCAACGCTTCGAACCGGCGCGCCAAGCGGAAGGGTTTGTCGTGCTCGCCGACAGCACGCGACGGCGGTTGTGGCGGCGGCGACGGCGAGGGCGCAGGCGTTGCTCCCCAAAGCGCGCGAATCTGCGGCGCCCGCGCTTGCGGCGTCGCACGCGGATCGCGCGGCGGCGCGAAAGAAAAACGCGCGGGCCAGCGCTCTGGCGTCTCGCGCGTGCGTGAAGGCGCGGGCTCACGCGCTTTGTCGTCGCGCGCGGCGCCGGCGCAGTGCGGCCGGCGCGCCAAGGGACGCGAAGCGAGATCGCAGCGCACGCGCGCCGCTTCAGCATAGAGCAGTTTGCGCAGCAGATGCTCCAGCAGCCCGATCCAGCCGACAATGCTGGCGCGCAGGCGCTGGCTGAGGGTTATGTGTGCGGCGATGCACGCAGCTCCGCCGGTGGCCGCACAGGCGCGCGCGAAGGTGGCGCGGACGCGGGCCCAGAGCGGTTCGGTGGCGAGAGGTGCGGTGATGGCGGTCATGTGCGCGATTATCGCGCGAGCTCGGGGCAGGCGGATTGATTTCGGCGATATCGCCTGGCGCCGCGGCGTGGCGGCGGAAAAACCGTGGATAGGGGCGGGCCTTATCCTCATCCCTCCCTTGAAGGGAGGGGCGCAAGCGGAGACGTCGCGCTTCGACAGGCTCAGCGTGACGCCAATGTCAGAGTCCGTGTCAGTCGCGTGACGGCGCAACGGCAAGCGGCTCGGCGTCAGCATTTCATATCGTCATTCCGGACGCGCGCA
>CAYODX010000016.1:0-77974 GCA_964402795.1 uncultured Terricaulis sp.
CGCACGCTGCCGATGGTCTGGTACGTGCCGCCGCTCTCGCCGATCCAGTCGGCGGCGGAACTCGGCGCCATCGAGCATGACGGCGTGATGCCGGACGTGAAGAGCCTGCGCATTCCGGTCAAATATCTTGCCAACATGCTCACCGCCGGCGAGGAGGCGCCGATTGTCTCAGCGTTGGAGCGGATGCTGGCGATGCGCGCCTACATGCGCGCCAAGAGCATCGAGGGCGTGATCGATCATGGCGTCGCATCACGGGTCGATCTCACAGCGGAAGCGATCGAGGAAATGTACAAGGTGATGGCGATCGCGAACTATGAGGATCGCTTCGTCATTCCGACATCGCACCGCGAAGGGGCGGAGGACGCCTATGGCCTGCGCGGCGCCTGCGGCTTCAGTTTCGGCAATGAAGCCAGCGGCGGCCGCACCGAGTATGGTTTGTTCGGCCCGGTGAAGAAGCGCACCGCCAAGAACCCGATGGAGGCGTAACGATGGCGCAGACCTATCGGGCGCTGGCGGTGCTATTGAGTTATCCGACCGAAGAGACGATTGCGCTGATGCCGGCCGTGATCGACGTTGTTCGATCGGAAGGCATTCTTGCGTCGGCACTGGCCGAAGCTCTCGCCCCGCTGGTTGCAGAAATCGAGGCTGGCGATCTTTACGATTTACAGGCGCGCTATGTCGACTTGTTCGACCGCACGCGCTCGCTCTCGCTGCAGCTCTATGAGCACGTACACGGCGAGAGCCGCGATAGGGGCCAGGCGATGGTGGAGCTGCTCAAGCTCTATTCGGCGCATGGGCTCGAATTGACGGCGAAGGAATTGCCGGACCATTTGCCGGTGTTCCTCGAGTTTCTGTCGCAGCTGTCGGCGGACGAGGCGGCGGCTTTGTTGGGCCAAGCCGCCCATGTGATCGAGGCGCTTCGCGAGCGGCTGAGCAAGCGGAATTCAATCTACACGTCCGTGTTTGATGCGCTGGTCGCCTTGGTAGAGGCTGACCGCAATCCGGAAGCGCTGAAGGCGCTGCTCCAGGAGCCAGAAGACAATCCAGATGATCTGGAGGCGCTCGATCGCGCCTGGGCTGAAGAACAGGTGACATTCGGCCCCGACAAGGTCGAGTGCCCCAAGGCGGCGTTGGCGGGACGCATGAAGGAGAGTGTGGCGTGAGTCTATTGACCTTGAGAGTGGCGGCCATCGCCCTGAGCGCCCTTGGCGCGATGACATTGGCGAGTGAGGCGCAGGCCCAGAACGCCGCCAACAATGGCGACGTAATCGTCGATGCGCGCCTGCGTTTCGAGAGCGTGTCACAGGACGGACTCGAAGATGCGAGTGCGCTGACGTTCCGCACTCGCCTCGGATACGAGACGCCTGCCTGGCGCGGCTTCAAGGCGCTTGGCGAAATCGAGGGCGTCGCGCACCTGACCGATGAGTTCAATGACACCGTGAATGGTCACACCCAATACGCGGTCGTCGCTGATCCCGAAGCGTTCGAACTCAACCGGCTGCAAGTGTCGTGGGCAGGCGCCGAGGGACGCCGCGCCGTGCTCGGTCGTCAGCGCATTGTCCTCGGCGACGCACGCTTCATTGGCAATGTCGGCTTCCGGCAGAACGAGCAGACCTTTGACGCACTGCGTCTGGAGGCCCGTCCTTTCGAACATGGCGCCTTCACTTATCTCTATATCGCCAATGTACGACGCGTCTTCGGCGACGACAGCCCGCAAGGCGAGTGGGATAGCGACTCGCACGTGTTGCAGGGCGACTTCGAGACGCCATGGGGCAAGCTGAGCGGGTATGGGCTATTGCTCGATTTCCGCAATGACGCCCCGGCGCAATCGAGTCAGACTTATGGTTTGCGCTGGTCCAACGAATGGAACGCCGGCGCAGTGCGCCCGCGGCTCGCGCTCGAAGCGGCGACGCAAAGCGAGTACGGAGACAATCCCGCAGATTTCAATCTCGGCTACCAGCGCGCCGAGATCGGTTTGCGCAGGGATCGCTGGAATGTTGCCATCGCTGGCGAGCGCCTGGAAGGCAACGACACGCGCGGGTTCTCCACCCCATTGGCGACGTTGCACGCCTTCCAAGGCTGGGCTGACGTTTTCTTGAACACGCCTGTCGATGGCGTTCGCGACATCAACGCGACGGTCTCCTACACGACCCAGCCATGGTTGGCGCAGCAGCCGGTGACGTTCACAGTGCGCGCGCACGATTTCACCGACGATAGTGGCGGCGCCGATTTTGGCTCTGAATTGGACGCGTCAGTGCGGTTTGCGCTGACCGAGCATGTCTCGGCGGAAATCAAGGGCGCTGCGTTCGATGGCGAAGATCCGCGTTTCGCGGACCGGACCAAGCTCTGGTTCGCTGTCGAGTACCGTTACTGAGGAATGACGATGGATTGGCTCAATCAGGCGCTGTTCGGCTACTACCCTTATGTGGCGCTCGCCGTGCTGGTGATCGGATCGGTGCTCCGTTTCGACCGCGAACAATACACTTGGCGCACGGGCTCGTCGCAATTACTGCGGCGCAAGCAGCTGGTGCTTGGTTCGGTGCTTTTCCACGTCGGAGTGCTGGCGATCTTCGCCGGTCACTTCGTTGGTCTGCTGACGCCGGTCGCGGTGTGGGACGCGCTGGGCGTGCAGCACAGCGCCAAGCAGATGCTGGCTATTGTAGCCGGCGGCGCGGCCGGCGTGCTGTGTCTGATCGGCGGCGTGCTATTGTTGCACCGGCGCGTGTTCGACGCGCGCATTCGCGCCAATTCTTCTTTCGGCGACACGATGATCCTGACCTTGTTGGTCGGTCAGCTGTGCCTCGGCCTCGCCACCATTCCGATTTCGCTACAACATGCGGATGGTGCGCAGATGGTGAAGTTCATGAACTGGGCGCAGGGCATCTTCACTTTCCGGGCCGGCGCCGCCGATTTCGTCGCTGACGCGCATTGGATCTTCAAAGCGCATTTGACGATCGGGCTCACCATTTTGCTGGTGTTTCCGTTCACGCGTCTGGTGCACATCCTGTCGGCGCCGATTTGGTACCTCAACCGGCGCGGCTGGCAGATCGTGCGCTCGAAAAAACTGGCCGCTCGGGGTGCGCAATGAAGCACACGCTGATCAAGACCGCGCCGGCGCCGACCGAGGCCGAAGCCTTCTCAGGCTGCGGCCATGGACCGATCCCCGCCGCACGGCGTGGACCGAACGCTCCGCCCGTCTTCGTCAATGGCGTGGCCATTCCTGAGACAGCGATCGCCCAGGAGGCGCAGAATCACGCGGCGCCATCTGGCGCTGAAGCCCGCGCGGCCGCAGCGCGGGCGCTGGTCATCCGAGAATTGCTCTTGCAGCGCGCTACTGCACTTGGATTGACGCCGACGCCGGAAACCGACTCGCGCGGTCGGACCGAAACGGCTGAGGAAGCGCTGATGCGGCAGCTTCTCGCGACAGAAGCGCCGGCGAGCGAACCCACGGATGCGGAATGCCTGCGGCTCTATTCGGCTTCGGCCGCTCAGTTCACGGCGCCGGAACTCTATGAGGCGTCGCACATCCTGGTTGCTCCATCAGACGAGAGCCCGGCGGCGTGGGATGAAGCAAAGCTGAGGGCGATGGGAGCATTGGAAGCGTTGCAGCACGGCGCCGAGTTCGCCCAGCTTGCGCGCGCCCTATCGGCGTGCCCGACGGCATCGCAAGGCGGGTCGCTCGGACAGCTCAGTTGCGGCGATCTTGCGCCAAGCGTCGAAAGCGCGCTGTTGGCGCTGACTCCGGGTACGCTAGCCGACTCCCCAGTTCGTTCTCAGCATGGCTGGCACGTGCTGCGGCTCGACCGGGTTATTCCGGCCAAGACATTGCCATTCGAAACAGTGGCGCCGATACTCCGGGCGCGGCTCTTGGCGCGGGCGGAGCTGGCGACGTCGGCGCGCTATATTGCGCGTCTGGCCGCCGACGCTGAGATCGAAGGACTCTCTTTGGGGTTCGGAGGCGACGCATGAGTCAGAGCGTGCAGTTGGGCGATCTCCTGGCGCTCGGCAATTCGTCCAGCACTCAGCTGAGCGCATGGTTGAACGCCGTGGATCCGCCGCTCGGCGCCCGCCTGCAGCAGGCGGCGGCAGAGCGCGGGGAGAGCCTTGCCCAGTTTGTGCGCATCGCAGTCTCTGATTTTCTCGCCGAAGCTGATGAAGAGGCGTGGGCCAGTCTGCTTTCAGCTTTGCGCGACGCATTCGACCCGGGCGCCGCCTGTCTGGACCGTGTGGCGTCGTTTCGTTTTGGTCTGGAGAGGGCCTGATGAGCACGATTCTCGAGCGGGACGCGAGCGCGCGGAAGGTGACGCCGCATGACCTGATCGAGTTTCTGCTCGCCGAGCATCTGAATCATCGTCGCATGTGCAAAGCGCTCGAGCGGCTGGCGGCGACCCAGAGTTTCGATGCGGCTGTCGTGACATCGCTGTTGGAATTCATCCGCAACGACCTGACGGTGCATGTCCTTGACGAGGAAGAGGACATTTTCCCCCTGCTCAAGCAGCGCTGTGAAGCCGATGACAAGGTCGAGGAGGTGTTGTCCCGCCTCACGATTGAGCATGGCGTGGACCGGGCGCTCTCGGCGCAAGTGCAGGACGTTTTGCGGGCGTGCCTCATTCTGCGTAAAGCGCCATCGGCCATAGAAGGCGGCGCCGACGCCTTACGCGCGTTCGCCCAGAACGAGTTGCGCCACCTGGCGCTCGAAAACGCTGTCGTCGTGCCGCTGGCGCGGCGCCGATTTTCCGATGAAGATCTTGCTTTCCTAAGCAAACGCCTCCTGACCCGCCGCGCTCTCAGGAAGGTGCAATAGAGGCGGGCCTCAATCGAGCTTGAAAAGCGCTGGCCTCGCGCAACGTAGCCGGTCACTATGGGGCCGAGGGTGTGCGCCATGCAGGGTAAGACGATCGTCATCACAGGCGGGGGCGGTGCGTTGGGCGCCGCAGTGGCCCACGCTGCGGCGTCGCGGGGCGCGCAGGTCGTGCTTGTGGACCGCTCGGCGCTGTCCGAGGGGCCAGGGATCAGGCTCGGCAATGTCGATCTGACGAACTTCGACGCCGCGCGGCGCGCCATGGATGCGGCTAAAGCTGAAACCGGGCGCCTCGACGCTTTACTCAACATCGCCGGTGGGTTTCGTTGGCAAACGCTTGAAGAGGGCGATCTCGCCGGCTGGGACGCACTTTATACGATGAACGTGAAAACCGCGGCGACGGCGAGCAAGGCCGCTCTCCCACATCTGCTGGCCAGCGGCGATGGCGCAATCGTCAATGTCGGAGCGGCCGCCGCGATAAAAGCCGGAGCTGGCATGGGCGCCTACGCCGCGTCGAAAGCCGGCGTGTTGCGCTTGACCGAAAGCTTGGCGGAGGAGCTGAAAGGGCGCGTGCGCGTTAACGCGGTGCTGCCATCCATCATCGACACGCCGGCCAATCGGCGCGACATGCCCGATGCTGACTTTGCCAAATGGGTGCGCACGGAAGAGCTCGCCGCAGTGATGCTGTTTCTGGCGTCCGCGGAAGCCAGCGCCGTGACTGGCGCGCTAGTCCCGGTTATGGGCCGGGTCTAGCGGTGCAGACCATTGCCAGGGGACGCGTGGCGTTCTGGGAGACTGGCAGCGCTCTGAAGCGCAGTGGGCCGGGCCGCACGCCTGGGTCCATTTCATTTTGCGGAAGTAGAGTCGCTGCTGGTTGACCGGAGCTGATGGATTCTACCGTCACCGATGCTGAGCAGGCCAGCCGTGACCAGAAGAGCCCATGCCAGCAGCGCTTGCCAGGGCTCGGCCCGAACAAGGGTGATCGCAACCGCGGCCCAGGAAATTCCTATCAAAGGGAGAGTGAGGGTGCGCATCCGCGCGAGCTAAACATGCCGCGAGCCGCAGCCAATTGGGCTGGACTGATGTGTAGCATTAGCAGCGCTGAAGCACGCATCGCTTCGAACGCCGCCATTCCATTCTTCGGCCCTGGCCTCCGCGTCGCAGCGTGACGCCAGTGCTGAGAGTTCAGCGTCAGCTCTCGCCGTTCGCTAGCTCACACGATCAACACCGAGAGCTGGTGGATGGCAAGGCCGATGAGGCCGCCGATAAGCGTGCCATTTATTCTGATGTATTGCAGATCGGGCCCAACGTTCTGCTCGAGCTTTTCCACTACCGTGCGTGTGTCCCAGTTGCGGATCGTCTGCGAGATAAGGCCGGCGACGTCGCCGCCGTGGCGGCCCGCCACTTCGCTAAGCAGCGCTCGCAGGCGCCGGTTGATGGTGCGGCGCACGTCGGCGTCTGCCAGCAGCGCCGCTCCGAAACGTTGAATGCCATCCGCCAGAGCTGCGCGCGCGCCGCTTCCGGGCTCGTCGGCGCTTGCGCGCGCCGCGTCCTTCAACGCCCGCCAGACCTCGCTGAGATAAGCCGTCACGGCAGGATGGGCGAGGACGTCATGGACCAATTGTTCGATCTGCGCGCGCATCGCCGGCGAATTCTGGAGATCGTCGGCAAACTTCTGCAGCAGTTCGGTCACGCGCTGGCGCACCGGATGTTGCGGCTGCTGCGAAATGTCTTCGAGCGTCTGCTCCATCGCCTTAATCAGTGCGTCGGACGCGCGTGCATCGAGCGAAATCAGGCGCCAGACCCAAGAGGTTTGGGAGCGCACCTGTTCGCGGATCGCCGGCTCGTGCTGCTCTAGCGCGCGCCAGCCTTCGCTGACGGCGGCGTCCAGGATGAGCTGATGGCGGCCGTGTTCTGTCAGCAGCTGGAGCCCGCGCCCGACCATCGGCGACAGGCGCTCGTCTCGGCTTAGATCGCCAATCTGACGGCGCAGAAAATCGGCGACCACCTCATCATCGAGCAGATCGGCAATGGCCGGCAGAGCATCCAGGAGTCCATCTGCGATGCGACGGGCGGCGGTTGCGTCCGCAAGCTGGCGGCCTACTGCGCTGGCGAGGTCGCGGTCAGCCAGATGCGCGCTGATCACCGATGGCGCCAGAAAGTTGACGGTGACGAAATCCCCGAGCGCCTCGGCGATGCGGTTCTTGCCGTTGGGAATCACCGCCGTGTGGGGAATTGGCAGGCCGAGGGGATGGCGGAAGAGCGCGGTGACGGCGAACCAGTCGGCGAGACCGCCGACGAGGGATGCCTCGGCGAAAGCGCGGAGATAGCCCCAGGCGGGCGCGCCGCCGCTGTTAAGCAGGGCAACCACATAAAGGGCCGCCATCAGCGCCAGCAGGCCCCCTGCAATCAGCCGCATCGCGCCTAGCGAGATGCGGCGGCGGGCTGCGGCTGGCAGTGCTGTCGAAGCATCCATGATCTTCCTTTATGGCGGCGGGCCCTGAGGCGGCGCTTGATTCAACACAAGACAAGCGCCATGCGACGGCCTAGTTTTTCGACATGAGGATCATAGGCGCGATAGTGCTAGTCGGGGCAGGCGTAATCGCAGTGGGCGCGGTCATTGCAGCGCCGCGCGTGCTGCGTGTTGCACGGCCGCTGCTGAGAGACGGGCTGAAGCGCGGCATGGAGATGTACGAGCGCGTGCGCGGTGCTGCGGCCGAGTTCAGCGAAGATGTCGAAGATCTGGTCGCCGAAGTAAAGGCGGAGATCACCGCGCCGAGCGTATCCGCTGCGCAGAAAGAGAAGGCTTAAGCGCGGGAGCTGCGACCCAGCAGCAGGGACGCCGCGGCAAAACTCGTTATCAGCATCATCTCGGCCAAAGGCGGGCGCGCTATGCGCAACATGCGGCGCAAACGCGGCACGATAAATGGCGCAGCCAGCAATAAGGCGCCCGCACCGGTTCCGAGCTCGACCGGACGGTCGAAACGCGCCGAGCCAGGCCGCGCTCCGGGAGAAAGACGCAGGGCGTGGACGAGTTGGTGCGCCGCCAGCGCCAAGAAGGTGCGGCCGCGGGTTTCATCGCCGGCGCCGAAGCGCGCGTGCGACAGGAAGTGCGTAATCACTGCTGGCGCTGCAATGCGCAGCGTATCGCGGATCATAGTGCGCAGTTCCGCGCTGCCGAATACGTCTTCCTGCAGAGGCCGCGGCGGTCGTTTCAGGATATCCGGCGCCGGCGCCGCCATCGCCAAGCCCATGCCAGGAAACACATCCGTCATGAGGTTGAGCCAGAACAGCTCCGCGGGGGTCTCGATCGCGTCCGGCCCCTGCAAGGCTTCGGCGAGCACGAGCGCGACCTCGCTGCCATTGGTCGAGAGCAGAAATCGCACGGCGCGACGCAAATTTTCCTCCGCAGCGCGGCCGCGCGCGAGCGCCGTGGCGAGACCGTGCAAATCGTCGTCGGCAATAACGATGTCGGCGACGTCGCGGGCGATATCGGTTCCGGTTTTGCCCATGGCTATGCCGACGTCTGCAGCGCGCAAGGCGGGACCATCGTTGACCCCGTCGCCGGTCATGGCGACGACGTGGCCTTCCGATTGCAGCGCACGTATGATTGCGAGCTTATCCGTGGGGCTGACGCGTGCGAACACTTCGCAGCGGCGCGCCAAGGCGGCCAGTTCCTTCGGCGGGAGGCCGCGGATGTCCGGGGCGTCCACGACGTCGAGGGAGCCATCGTGACCGAGGCCCAGGTCGGAAGCGAGCTTGCGCGCTGTCGCCGCCTGGTCGCCCGTCAGGATCAGTCGTCGCAATCCCGCCTGACGGAAAATGCGCACTGCCTCGCGTGCTTCGGGTCGCAATGGGTCGATTAGACCAATGAGGCCGAGCCACTCCAATTCGGCGGGCGCGCCGTCGCTCAGCGAGCGGTTGGTGCTGCGTGCGAAGCCAAGAACGCGCAAACCCTGGCTGGCGAGAGCTTCGTTTTGCGCCAAGATGTCGGAGCGCGTGCGTTCGTCCAAAAGGCGCAAGTCCGCGCCTTCGCGAACTCGGGTGCATAGTTGCAACACGTGCGCAGGCGCGCCTTTGACCGCAAGCAGGGCGCGGCCGCGCAGCTTGTGTTCGGTCGCCATGTAAAGGCGCTCGTTGGACCGCGACAGCGTAGCGACGCGCGGACGCAACCGGCGCAAACGTTCGACGTCGGCGCCGAGCGCTCGGGCGCCGGCAAGCAGCGCTAGTTCGGTGCCGCTGCCTTGGCGCGTGATATCGTCCGCATCGTTGCAGAGCGCCGCCACTTCGGCGAGGCGGCGCAGCGCCGGTGAGGCGCTCTGGACGTTTGGCGCGCCGAACTCGCGCAGCTCAAGCAACGTGTGAGCGACCGCAGCCTGCATTCTGTTTTGAGTGAGTGTGCCGGTTTTGTCCAAGCACAACACATCGATGTTGGCTGCGGTCTCCAGCACGTTGACATTGCGAACAAATGCGCCCTCGCGCGCCATCGCGCGTGCGGCGAGCGCCTTTGTTGATGTGGCGAGCGCGGGCAGCCCTTCAGGAATTGCCGACACTGCGAGCGCGATCGCCGATTTCGAGACCGCGATCCAGGGCGCCCCGCGCAGCTTGAGCAGCAACGCCACTCCGGCTGAGGCGGCAAGACAAGCGATGGTCAGGCGAAGGCCGAGCTTGTCAAGCGCGCGCTCCATCGGCGGACGCGGCGCCTGCGCATGATGCAACAATGCGCTGACACGCCCGAGCTCTGTCGCAGCGCCAGTCGCGGTGACGACCGCCAGGCCGGCGCCGGCGGTGACGACGCTGCCGCGCAGCACCATGTTGCGCCGTTCGCCGAGCGGTGTGGATGGCGGAACGACCGAGGAAGCGTCTTTCTCTACCGGCAGGCTCTCGCCTGTAAGCGCCGATTCATCCACGGCCAAAGCGTCCGCACTGATAAGACGAGCGTCGGCGACGATTGGCGCGCCGGTCTTCAGCACCAACCAATCCCCCGGAGCTACGCGTGAAGAAGGCACGTGCGTTTCTTCTCCGCCGCGCAGCACGACCACGTCCGGATCTGTCGGCCTGCCCAAGCGGCGGATGAGATTTGCAGTCCAGCCCTCGGTGGAGACGCCGATGCCTGTGTTGATCGCGATCACGCCGAGGGTGACGACCGCGTCGAGCACGCCGCCTGTGGCCAAAGACAGCACGGCTGAGGCGCCGAGCAGAGCCACCGGCGCGGACCGCACCTGCTCGAGAATAAGATAGGGCAGGCCGGGCGGGGTCGGCTCGGGCAGCCTGTTTTCGCCGATACGCGCAAGCCGCGCGTTGGCCTCTTCGTACGAGAGTCCAGCTTTGCTGCCTAGTGCGGCTGTGACCATGGGCGTCGGCAGCGCGTGCCAGTCTTCGATCCCGCCACCATCCTCGGCGGCGCGGATTGGATGCGACAGACCAGAGCGCCACAGCGCCAGCACCATGGCGCTCACCGCTTCGGCGGCGAGCGCCTTGTCATGTTCGACCAGCAATGATCCGGTCCATACACTCTCGTGTACGGCGCGAATGCCGGGGCGCGCAGCGAGCCGACGCGCCAATGCGGTCAAGAGATCGGCGCGGCCCTTCAGCGGCGGCAATCGCAAACGGGTGCGGCCGCTGATCGCGTGATGCACCTGCGCCTGCGGTTCCGGAGATCCATGCGATGCAGCTTCTGCCGCGACGCTGTCGGCGTTGCTCATCTATGCTGGTTGTCGGTCGCCGGCGGCGTCTCTGCAGGCGCAACTGCGGTCTCGCGGCGCAACTTCTCGGCAAGCGCGCTTGCCGATTTCGAACTTTCCTGCAACGCCGCCGCAGCGCTCAGAGCGCCTTTGGATGCAGCCTCAGCCATGAAGACGACGGCGTGGCGCATCGCCACTTGAGCCTCTGCGGAAAAGTCCTTGAGCTTCTCTTTGACTTCTTCGGTCTTACCCGGCATCTCGGCGCGCAGCTTTTCGGCCATCTGTGCGGCTTCGCCGCGAAAGCTTTGTAGCCGCTCGGCCGCCTCGTCTATCTGCTTCTTCGCCTCGCTGCTCGCCTGCGCCGCGCCCGCGTCCAGGCTCGCTTTCGCCTGAACCAGCTTCTCCTCGATGCTGAGCAAGGTCGTCTTCAGCCCTTCGCAGAAATCGATGACGGCTTGGCTCATGAGGATGCTCCGTGAAAATGTGGTCGCATCTGCGCATCTTACCAGCTTCGGCGCTTTGCGGAGAATCAAGCCGAAGGAGAGCTCGGACGCGGTGGAGATGACACTTCGTTCAGATGGACCCGCCCGAGCAACCCTCGCACACGATCACCTATTTGACCACTTCGATGCTTTTCCCACACCAAGCCGCGATGTGTTGAAAACAGCCGAGGATTTCATCATTGCTGGGCCTCGGTCCTGCGCCCGTTGCTCGCTTTCAGCCCGCGCTACCTAGATCAAATGGGCGTCGCGAAGACCGGGCGCAGAACGCTCTGCCGAGGCGGCCTTACGCGCACGCAGGTCGTTCACCATTTCCAATGCGCTTCGCGTCGGGTTCGGCAAATCTCCACCATAGCGACCGAGCGGTTCGACACGCTCACCCCAGCGCACGAGGTGCGAGCAAACGGTGAGGCCGCCGCCGAAAGCGGGCATCAAGATCAGTGCGCCGGGTTTGACGCGGCCCTGTTCCAGCGCTTCAGTGAGCGCCACCGGCACCGTCGCGGCGCTCATATTTCCATAGCGCTGCACCGTGAGCATCACCTTCTCCATCGGCAGGCCGGCGCGGCTGACCACGGCTTCGATAATGCGCAGGTTCGCCTGATGCGGCACGACGAGATCGATCTCCGCGGGAGTGACGCCGCACTTGGCCATAACGGCTTGGCTTGCTTGGGCCATGCCCTGGACCGCATGACGAAAGATCTCCTGGCCGTCGAAATCCCAGGACGTGTCGCCGTAGGTCACGGCTGCGTTCGCGTAAGCGACCCCCATGCCGCGCACTCGAAGGGTGTGGCGCACGTCGGCTAGACATCCGAGTTGTTCGCCGAGTACGCCCTCCTGCTTGTCGCTCGCCTGCAGAACGACCGCCGCACAGCCGTCACCGAACAGGACGGCGACGTTGCGGTTAGTCCAGTCCATGTAGGGAGAGATGAGTTCGACGCCGATCACCACGGCGTTGCGCACGACACCGGTGCGGATCATCGCGGTTGCAGTCGAAAGCGCATACAGAAAGGAGGTGCAGGCGGTGTTTACGTCCATCGACGCAGCGCGCTTGGCGCCAAGCGCTGTCTGCACTCCTGACGCCGAGTTCGGCACGATCTCGTCGAAGCTGCAGCTGCCATAAACGATCAGTTCGACATCAGCCGGATCCAGACCGGCGCAAGCCAGCGCGCGGCGCGCGGCCAAGGTGGCCAGCTCCGTCGCACTGACATGGCTGATGCGGCGCTCCTTCATGCCGGTGCGCGAAACGATCCACTCGTCGTTGGTATCAAGGAAGGTGGAGAGATCTTCGTTCGACAAGACCGATTGAGGCATGGCGGAGCCCCAGCCGGTGATGGCCGCGTAGGTCATGTGCGTTCTCTGTCCTGTGCGTTCAGTGCGTCCGCAACAGCCCTAGGCCTCCGCGCGGCGCACCGCAATGATTGGCTATTTTGCTGCGGCGCCGCAAACGCTGCGAAAGCCGGCGGCTGCGAATTGCACCATGCGAGGAAGGATCGCAGCCACGTCGGTGGAGCGGCACTTCCCGTCAGAGAGCCGGTCGATGCGATCGGTCTCCGACAGTGTCAGCAGCAACGCTCCGGAGAGGAAGTGATAGGCCCAGTAGAGGTCGACGTCCCCGGCCTCCGGCATGGCTTTGCGGATGATCGCAATCAAACGCTGAATGACCGGATCGAACGAGCGCGTCATCACCTCGCCGCCCCATTCGTGCTTATTGCCGACTTGCGCCACCAGAGCGAGGTAGGCGCGCCAGCCTTCGCTTTCCTGCAGCTTGGCCAAAGCGGGTGCGAGGAATGCTTCCAGGGCGCCTTCCACCGTAACGTGTGCGCCCGCGGCGGAGTCGTAGCCATCCAATGCCGCCATGCGCTCGGCGTTGATGACGTCGGCGCGGCGCGCAAAAACGGCGTCGAACAATTCCCGCTTGGTGCTGAAATAATAGTGGATCATGGCTGAGGTTGCGCCGGCCGCTTTCGCGACTGCTCGCGTTGAAACCGCGTCGTAGCCATGATTTGAGAATTGCTGCTCGGCGACGTCGAGGATGCGCTCGCGCAAATCCTGGTCCAGCGCGCGAGGCGGGCGCCCCGGTTTGGCGCGACCACCGGCGCGGGCGGGCGAAGGACGCGGCGCCTCCGTTCTTACTTTTGATTTCTTTACGATTTGCGCCTTGGCGGGCATCGGCTGGGCTTTCTGCATTTCGGTCACAGGCCTTGCCATTGTTTGTCTGGCGGGGCCAGCGCCCATTGACAAAGCCACCACAGCATGCACCAACATGCAATATTAATCGACCGCTTGATTAATTCTCGGCGGCGGGGAGGGAAGATCATGAAGACGCGTGCCGTATGGCTGGCAGCGCTGTGCGCTGGGGTGAGCAGCTTTGCCGTGGGCGCATCGCCCGCATTGGCGCAGGAAGGCGCCAGCGAGGAAGAGGCGATCGTCGTCACCGCCCGCCGTCGCGAGGAATCGCTCCAGGACGTGCCGATGGCGGTAAGCTCGTTCTCCGGCGACCAACTGGAGGCAGCTGGCGCGCAGGATATCACCGCGATCAATCAGACCACGCCGAATGTGACGATCGAGAATTCGCGGGCGACGAATTCGACGCTCACCGCCTTCATACGCGGCGTCGGCCAGCAAGATCCTGTCGCCGGTTTCGAGCAAGGCGTCGGCATCTATCTCGATGATGTTTATCTGAACCGCCCGCAAGGCGCCGTGCTCGATGTCTACGATCTGGAGCGGATCGAAGTGCTGCGCGGCCCGCAGGGCACGCTCTACGGCCGAAACACGATCGGCGGGGCCGTCAAATACGTCACCCGTCGCCTCGACGCAGACGAGGCAACGCTTCGCACCCGCTTCGCCTACGGCAGCTACAATCAGATGGACGCTGTGGTGGCCGGCTCCATTCCTCTGTCCGACACGTTCAGAGTGGGCGGTGCAGTGGCGGGGCTTACGCGCGACGGCTTCGGCGAGAACCTCACCACGGGCGAGGATAATTACAACAAGGACGTCTTCGCCGCCCGCGTCTCAGCGGAATGGGAGCCAAGCCCGGATTTTCTGGTCCGGTTGTCGATGGACCATGTGCGCGACAACTCGAACCCGCGGCACGGCTACCGGCTGCGCCCAACCGCGGCCCAGCCGACATTGCTTAGTGGCGATTTCGACACCACGGCGGGCATCACCTTGAATGCTCCGATCGGCATGAATTTGGAGGGAACGGGCGGTCAGCTCATGGTTGACTGGTCGCCCGCGGAGAACTGGCTGATCCGCTCCATCACCGCCTATCGGCGCGATAATTCTGACTTCCTGATCGACTTCGATTCTACTGCGCCGCGCAGCTTCGACGCGCCAGGCGTGTACAACAATCGTCAGTTCAGCCAGGAGTTCCAAGTCACCTATGAAGGCGAGCGGCTGACTTTTGTCGGCGGCGCCTATTATCTCGACGCTAACGCGTTCAATGCCTTCGACGTGGTGTTCACGTCCGCCACCAGTTTCACCCTCGGCGACGTCGACACCGAGACGTGGGCGATATTCGGCGAGGCGACGCTCGACTTCGCCGATGATTGGAGCCTGACGGTCGGCGGACGTTATACCGAAGATACGCGTCGCTCGCACGTGCAGCGGCAGACTTATCTCGGCGTTTTCTCACCATATTTCGGCAATGCCGGCGCGATCAACATTACTCCGACAGTGACGGTTGGCGGACAAGAAGTGGTGCCGAATTTCCACGGTGAACGCACAGACGACGCATTTACGCCGCGCGTTATTCTGGCATGGGAGCCGACCGACGATCTCAATCTCTATGCATCCTACTCGCAGGGCTTCAAGGGCGGTGGTTTCGATCCGCGCGGCAACTTCGCCAATGCGGACGTGAGACAAGGCTTCCTGCCTGAGTTCGTCGACTCCTACGAATTGGGCGCCAAGGCTTCGCTGTTCGGCGGACGCGTGCGCACCAATACGGCGCTCTTCTTCGCCGAGTACACGGACGTGCAGATCCCGGGATCGGTGGTCGTCCTCGGGCCGCCAGTGAGTTTCGTCGGGACCGTGACGAATGCCGGCGCCGCGGAGATGCAGGGTGTCGAGTTCGAGGGCACTGCGCAATTTACCGATGCGCTGTCAGGGGCTTTGAACGTCGGTTATATTGACGCCGAGTACACCGAGTTCATCGTGGGCGGCGTCAATGTCGCGAACTCGCGTGACGTGCAAAATACGCCGGACTGGACCGGCAACGCTAGCCTCACCTATGCGGTGCCTTTGCAGATTGGACCGACGCCAGGCGTGATTTCCTTCTCGGGATCAGCAGCCTACCGGAGCGCTACGCAGCAGTTCGAAACCGCTGCTCCTGAAATCGATCAGCCTGCCTATTGGCTGTACGACGCCTCGATCAATTGGACCTCCGACAATGATCGCTGGCGCATTGGGCTGAACGGCCGCAACCTCAGCGATGAACGGTACATCACCTCCGGGTACTTCTTCCCGGGCGCGGCCACCGTTGACTCGGTGCTCGCGTTCTATGGCAATCCCCGCACAGTGACCGCGTCGGTCGAACTGCGCTTCTGAGAACCTCCCTAGCGCCGGAGCGCGAATGGCCTGTCCGTTCGGCTCCGGCGGCCTCTCTTGGAGGGCTTGCCTGATGTCCGTGCTGTTGGCTGATGTCGTTAGCCTTCACGGCCGCTGGCGCGGCGGTTCGACCGCTCTGGTGACCGAGTTCGAACAGCTCGACTGGCGCACGCTGGATGCGCGCGCCAATCAAGTGGCGAATGGATTGATTGCGGCGGGATGCGGCAAGGGCGAGCGCGTCGGGATCGTCATGGCCAATGGCGCCGCAATGGTCGAGGTGATGCTCGGCGCGATCAAGGCGGGCGCCATCGTGACGCCGCTCAACACCTCGATCGCCGACGAAGCCATCGCGGCTATGCTAGACGATGCCGCGGTCAGAGCGCTGTTCACGACAGCGAATTACGCGCCGCGCCTCGAAAGTATGGCCGCGAGCGCGACGTTGAGAGTTTGCGCGGGCGACGCCCGGGGCTGGTCTGCGTACGAAGGCTGGCGTGATGAGCAAAGCAACGAGCGGCCGCATGTGCCGCTCACGCGCGATGATCTCTGCAACATCATCTATTCTTCCGGAACAACCGGCCTGCCCAAAGGCATCGCTCACAGCCACGGCTGCCGCTTCGATACGGCGCACGATCTTGGTCACGCGTTGCGTTACCATAGCGGCGCGCGCACGCTGATCGTCACGGGTCTGTTTTCGAACATCTCCTGGGCCAGCATGTTGCCGACGGCGCTGAACGGCGGCGCGCTTTTCGTGCGCGGCGGCTTCGATGCGCGAGATGTGCTGGAAACGATCGAGCGCGAGCGCATTACGCATGTGTCGATGGTTCCGGTGCAGTATCAGCGCCTGCTGGAGCATCCCGAGTTCGACAGCTTTGATCGCTCCAGCATGCAGGCCATGATGTGCTGCGGCGCGCCGCTGCCGGTGGCGCTAAAGCAACGGTTGTTCGAGACCTTCGCGTGCGGCGTAATCGAACTCTACGGATCGACTGAAGGCATCATCACCACATTGGCGCCGGAGGAAGCGGCGGGCCGAATGGCGTCGGTTGGCAAGCCGCTGCCGGGCGAGGACATAGCCATCCTCAGCGACGATAATCGTGTGCTTGGTCGAGGTATGACCGGGGAGGTGATTGGCCTCAGCCGGATCGTGATGCAGGGCTACTGGAACAAACCGGAAGCGACGGCGGAGGCGATGTGGGTCGATGCGGAAGGCCGCACCTGGCTGCGCTCCGGCGATATTGGCCGCATCGATGAAGAGGGCTATCTGTTTATCACCGACCGCAAGAAGGACATGATCATTTCTGGCGGTCAGAACATCTATCCGGCCGATCTCGAAGCGGTGCTGATGCGCCATGGCAGCGTCGCCGACTGCGCGGTGTTCGGCATCCCGAGCGAGAAGTGGGGAGAGACGCCTCTTGCGATCGTCGTGTTGCGCGAGCAGGCGTGCGAAACCGCGGAAGACATTCGCGGTTGGGCCAATGCTCAGCTCGGCAAACAGCAACGCATCAGCACAATAGAGCTGCGCAACGCACTGCCGCGTAACGCCAATGGCAAGTTGCTGAAAAGAGAATTACGTGCGCCGTACTGGTCCAGCACTGGGCAGGGCGCATGAAGCGCAGCGCGCCGGAGAGCGGCGCTTACCGTGCGCTTGTGCTGGTCGTGCTGATACTGGTCTACACGTTCAATTTCATTGACCGGCAGATCATCGGCATTCTCGCGATCCCCATCCAGCAAGAGCTGGGCGTATCAGACACGATGATCGGCTTCATGCGCGGTGTATCGTTCGCCATCTTCTATTCGACCCTCGGCGTTCCGATAGCTTGGCTGGCCGACAGGGCGAATCGCGTCTGGATCGTCTCCGCTTCGCTCGCCTTATGGAGCGCCATGACGGCGCTCTGCGGGTTCGCCGCCAACGCAGTGCAGCTGTTCTTCGCGCGCATGGGGGTTGGCGTGGGCGAAGCTGGCGGCATCGCTCCATCCTACTCGATCATCACCGACTATTTCGCTCCGGCGACGCGTGCTCGAGCGCTTGCGATCTATTCGTTCGGCATTCCCATCGGCGGCGCTGTCGGCGTTGTTTTCGGCGGCGTCGTAGCGACGCTGCTCGACTGGCGCGCCGCCTTCGTCATAGTCGGTCTCGGCGGAGTTGCACTGACGCCGCTCGTTCTGCTCCTGGTGCGCGAGCCGCAACGTGGACGCTTCGATGCCGGTCCGCCCGCTGCGCAAGCGCGCATCGGTGCAGTGCTTACGACGCTCATCGGGAAACGGTCATTCTGGACCCTATCTCTTGGCGCGGCGAGTTCGTCGATCATGGGCTATGGTCTGTTCGCTTGGCTGCCTGCGTTCTTCGTGCGCTCGTACGGGGATGCGCTGCCGCGCTATCTCGCTTTCCTTCCCGATTGGATCATTCCGCCGCAGGCGGGGCCGTTGCTCTACGCGTCTTATTTCTACGGCCTCATCGTATTGGTTGGCGGTTGTGCTGGGCTCTTCTTGGGCGGGCTGGCGGCGGATCGGCTAGGACGGCGCCACCGCGGCGCTTATGCACTGGTGCCGGCCGTCTCTTTTTTGGCGGCAGCGCCGTTTTACGTGCTGGGCGTGCTATCGCCATCGCTGACGGCCATCTTCTTCACCTTGCTTATTCCGACCGCTCTCGGGCTTGCTTGGATCGGCCCGGTCGTCGCTGCTTTCCAGCAGATCGTGCCAGCCAACATGCGCACGACAGCGACCGCGACTTTTCTGCTCGTGAACAACCTGGTCGGCATCGGTCTTGGTGATCTCATCATCGGAGCGCTGTCCGACAGTTTGCGCGCGCATTACGGCGAAGAGTCGCTACGCTATTCGATTTTGGCCGGCGCCACATTTTATCTGCTGGCCTCACTTCTGTTCTTTATGACTGCGCCGCAGCTCAAGCATGATTGGGTGAGCGCGTCGGACGTCGGATCGAAAAGCGGAGAACAGCCATGAATGAGCGCAGTGGGAGTTTCGCGGAGCGTTTTTTCACGACGCAGGATGGACCGCGCCTCGAAGTGCGAGATTATCCGCCGGCTGGATCTGCTCGTGGCGTCCCCGTTCTGTGCTTGCACGGCCTGACGCGCAACGTGCGCGATTTTGAAGAACTGGCCCCGATGATCGCCGCGCTCGGCCGGCGCGTAATCGTCGCCTCACAGAGAGGGCGCGGCGGCTCTGACCGCGATCCGCAACCGGATCGGTATGCTCCGCCCACTTATGTTGGCGATATGCTGGCGTTGCTGTCGCATCTGGGAATCGAGCGCGCCATATTCGTCGGCACGTCCATGGGCGGTTTGATGACAATGATCGCGGCGGCGATGGCGCCGCAACGCTTGGCGGGAGCAGTGCTCAATGACATCGGGCCCGAAGTCGATCCCGCAGGGATCGCGCGAATTCAATCTTATGTGGGGCGGCAGCCGTCTGTTTCAGATTGGGCCGAGGCGACTGCTGCGACGCGGCAGATCCAAGGCGTGGCGTTTCCGAAGGAGACAGCAGACGCGTTTTGGCTGAAGTTCGCTCGGCGCACGTACCGCGAGTCGGATTCTGCCGGATTGGCCCTCGATTATGATGCGGAAATCGCTCGCACTGTGCGTCCTGGTTCGGATGCACTGTCCGACCTGTGGCCGCTCTTCGAGGCGCTGAAGCCAATACCTACGCTAGTTGTGCGCGGCGCAATCAGTGACATCCTCAGCGCTGCGACTGTTGATGAGATGCACCGGCGCAAGCCTGACCTGGAGGTCGTGAGCGTGCCCGATGTCGGACACGCTCCCTTCATGACAGAGCCCGCCGCTTGGGCGGCGATAGAGGACTTTCTGCGCCGCCATTAGGCGGCTTGCAGCTGCTCCAAGGCGGAGCGACTACGCACAACAACGTGACGTGAGGTCGGCAGGGCGATCGTGTGGTCGCGTTCCATCTGAGTGAAGGCGCGCGACACGGTCTCGATCGTCAGCGCCAGATAGTCGGCGATGTCGGCCCGCGACATCGGCAGGTCGAGCTCTTTTTCACTGTGGTTGCGCTCGGCGAGGGTCAGAAGAAAGGCGGCGACGCGTTCTCCGGCGCCCTTGCGCCCAAGCACCAGCGCGTGTTCGCGAGCGTCACGCAATTCGTCGCTGGCGAGTTGCAGCAACGCGCGGGCCACTTCGAGACTTTCCGTAGCGGCCTTCTCGATCAGCGAACGGCGCACCAACACCAGTTCGCAGTCGGCTATCGCTTCGGCGCTGAAACCATGCGCGTCCCCGAGTTCGAAGCCAAACAGGTCGCCAGGGAGGTGAAAGGCGACGATCTGGCGCCGGCCGTCGCTGGTGAAGCGAATGGTCCGAATCGCGCCCGAAACCACTCGGTAAACATGGTTAACCGGCTCGCTTTCCCCGAAAACCTCTTCGTTGCGAGCAAAGCGCATTCGCGTGCCGGCGAACGCCTTCGGACCGATGCTGATCGTGTCCTCTTGGCGGCAGACTGGCCCGCCCGAAACGTCGTTGTGCAGGTCACGCATTGCTCGATCTCCTCAGGTGAGGAGAGGGATACGTGAGGCCGTCCGCGAGAGAAATTCGGGGTCAACGCTTAGGGAGTTTCCCCTAGTCCGTTCGACATACAATATTCTGAGGCTCATGGCCGCCGGACGCTATGATCCTGCTCAATCGGTCGTATTGGCCGCAGGCCGCGCCGCAGCCTAGAAAGGCTGCCGTGGAGAACGCCTCGCTCATCACATCTGGCCGGGAGGCCCCAGAATCGCTGCCAGCGTTGGTGGAACGCCTGCTGCGCGAGCGCAACATCAACGTGCATTTCGCGACCGTGGCGGCCTGCGGCGTCGCCGCGCTGATCGACATCGCCCTGCGCACGGTGCTGCCCGATACGCCGATGTTCATGCTTTTCGTGCCGGTGGTTGTGGCCGCTGCCCTGCTGGGCGGCTTCTGGCCAGGCATGTTGGCGACCGTGCTCGGCCTGTTAGTGGCCATGTCGCTCTCCCCGCACGCGGTGGCGACGCCGTGGGTGTTCACGGCAATCTGCATCGCTTCTACTTTGGGCGGCGACTGGGCCTATCGCGCACGCCGGCGTGGCGAGGAAGCTGCACGCGTGCTCGCCGAACGCGAAGCGCATCTGCGCTCGATTTTTGACAGTGCGCCCGACGCCATGATCGTCATCGACGAGCGCGGCGTTATTCAGACCTACAGCGCCGCTGCGCAAAGGATGTTCGGCTGGACCGCGGCTGAGATTCTTGGCCGCAATGTCTCCATGCTGATGCCGCAGCCCTACAAGGCTGAACACGATGCTTATTTGCATCGCTATCTTGATACTGGCGAGAAACGCATAATCGGGATCGGCCGCATCGTCGTCGGCGAGCGCAAGGACGGTTCGGTGTTTCCGCTCGAGCTGGCAGTGGGCGAACTGCACTCCACCCGCGGGCGCTATTTCACCGGATTCGTTCGCGACCTCACAGAGCGTCAGGAGGCGGAAGACCGATTGCAGGAACTGCAGGCCGAACTCGTGCATATCTCCCGCGTCAGCGCGATGGGCGAAATGGCCTCCTCGCTTGCGCACGAACTCAATCAGCCGCTCAGCGCCGTCGCCAATTACATGAACGGCGCCCGCCGCCTGCTGGAGCAAGCGGGCGGGGGCGACAAGCGCGTGATCGACGCGATCGCCAAGGCCGGCGAGCAGGCCCTGCGGGCGGGCGACATCATCCGGCGGCTGCGCGACTTCCTTTCACGCGGCGAAGGAGAGCGAACGATTGAGCCGCTCTCGAAACTGGTGCAGGAGGCCTGCGCGCTGGCGCTGGTGGGCGCCCGAGACCAGGCGGTTCGTGTGCAGTATCGACTGGCGGCCATGCCGATGATGGCGCTTGTTGATCGTGTGCAAATCCAGCAGGTGATCTTGAACTTCGTGCGCAACGCAATGGACGCGATGGAGGGGCAGCCTCGCCGTGAGTTGATCGTGGCGACGGAACGCGCTGAAAACGACATGGCGCTGGTGAGCGTGATCGACACTGGACCTGGGCTCGATCCAAATGTTGCGGATCGTCTATTCCAGCCATTCGTAACGTCGAAACCACACGGAATGGGGGTTGGTCTGTCAATTTCACGCACGATCGTCGAGGCGCATGGAGGCCGCATCTGGACTGAACCCAATCCAGGAGGGGGCGCCATCTTCCACTTCACGGTTCCGCTCGCTACCTCGGAGGCAGAGACTCACGCATGAGCCCTGCTGCTGACACTGTCCATGTCGTCGACGACGACGCAGCGATCCGCGAGTCGCTGAGCTTTCTGCTGGAGACCGCAGGGCTGCGGCCGCGGCTCTACGAATCGGGGCCGTCGCTGCTGGCGCGGGCAAGCGAGCTCGAGCCGGGCTGCATCATTACCGATGTGCGCATGCCTGAGATGAGCGGCCTCGACTTGGTGGAGCAACTCAAGCACGTCGGAGTGCAATTGCCGGTGATTGTGCTGACCGGTCATGCCGACGTGGCGATGGCGGTCGAGGCCATGAAGGCTGGCGTCATTGAATTCCTGGAGAAGCCGTTCTCCGACGAGGCGCTGTTGCGGGCGGTCAGTAGCGCTATGGCGGCCGGCATGGCGTCGCTCGGCCGCCAGGCGGAACTTGCGGAACTTCAGCGCCGGCTTTCCGAGCTCACAGCCCGCGAGCGCGACGTGTTCGACGCCATCGTGGCCGGAGATTCCAACAAAGCCGCCGGCTTGAAACTGGGGATCAGCCCCCGCACTGTCGAAATTTACCGCGCAAACGTGATGACCAAAATGCAGGCGCACAGTCTTTCCGAGTTGGTGCGAATGGCTCTCGCTTTGGAGCGGGGTTGAGGTCGCCGCGCTTGCGCCGGATCAACGCGGGGCGCCCGCAAATGGAGCATTTTGTGCCAAGCTGCCGGAGTTTGCCGTGCCTAACCGTGGCGCAGACACAGTCTTGCTCGTGGACGATGACGCGGATTTACGCGCGGCGCTGACGTTCGCATTCGAGACGCAGGGCTACGCGGTGCATGCGTTCGCAAACGCCGAGGCGGCGCTTGAGTCGGATGAGGCCGATGCGATGTGCATGGTTCTGGACCAGCGGCTGCCGGGTCTGTCTGGTCTAGACTTGCTGGAACGCTTGAGGGCTATGGGCCAGCGGGCGCCAGCCATTCTCATCACCACCCGGCCGACGCCGGAGGAGCGCAGGCGCGCGAATGCTGCAAGCGCGCAAATCTTGGAGAAGCCGCTCCTCGGTGATGAACTCGCGAAATTGGTTGGACGCATGATAGGCAGCGCCTGACGAGTCAGCTCGCGTTCATTCCGAGTTCGCGCACCTGCCGCAGCCACCGTTGCGCCGTAACCTGCGGTCCGGCGCCCCCTAATAAAGTGAGCCGAACCGGATCTGCGCCAGCGAACCCAAGAATGCTGCGCGCGATGCCCTTGACGCCATGTGCTCCGAACATCAGTCGGTACATGATCGCCGGCATGCCCATGGTGACGATCAGGCGAGCGCTCTTGCCCTTCAGCTTCATGGCCCAGCCGCGCTCAGACACATCCGCGAAGAACTTGGCTCGGCCGATCTGCTCCAGAAACGCCCGCAAATAAGCAGGCGCGCCGCCGAGCCAGAGCGGGAACACGATGACGATGTGGGTCGCCCATTCGATGTCAGCGCGCGCGCTGATGATCGCCGGAGATTGAGGCGGCTGATCGAATTCGGCGGCAGTGCGCAGCAGCGCGATTTCGGTGTCTGCGAGCGTGATCATGCGCGTTTGGCAGCCGCCTTCACGGGCGCCCTCCACGTACGCTTGCGCTAGAGCGTGCGAAAGCCGTTGCCGGTCGGGATCAGGGTGGCCGTCAATCACGAGCACGCGACATTGAGCAGGGCTAGGCATGAACATCCACTCATGCGGTTGACCCGTTCCCGCCTTGCGTTCGCTCAAGCATTACCCAATGTCAGCATGAGATCATAGGGGAGTGGGAGGCCCGCGATGTCGTTGAAGTCTCTTTTGCTCGCAGCCGCTTGTAACGAGAGCGACGTGGCCACATTCAATGCTGCAGCTGCGTTGGCGCGCCGGTTCGACGCCCACGTTGAGGTTATTCCGGCGTTCTCCGATCCGGCCGCGGAATATGCTTCCTTTGGCGCCGCGACGCGTGGATTGAGTGTGCATGCGCGTGAGAGACTGAGAGAGTCCGAAGCCAACGAGATGGCCCTTTTGCAACGGTTCGCGCGCGAGGCGGCGCATCATCAGGGGCTGGCGATCGGAGGCGGCGCCGACATCGTGGTGCGCGAACGGGCGCTGCAACCGGCGCTGGCCTTGGCTCAAGCGAGCGTGCTTGCGGACCTGGTGCTGTTCGGCGCGGCGTCGGTTCGCAGTGGTCCCCCTCTCAGCGCCCTGTTCGCGGAGACGCTGCTGACGACACGCGCTGCGACTTTGCTCGTGCGCGAGGACCAGCCTGGGTTCGAGCGTATCGCGCTCGCCTGGGATGGCAGCGCCCAAGCCGGCAGAGCGGTGCGCGCGGCGCTGCCGCTACTGCAGGCGGCGCAGTTGGTGGTCGCCCTCACCAACGCCGATGAACGCGCAGCGGGGGCGGAGACAGCGGCCGCGGGTCCACTGGAAGCCTATCTGCGCCGTCACGGCGTGGTGCGCTTCGAGAGCCGCACTGTGCGCGGCAGCGATGTAGCTGCATCGCTGATCGAAGGCGCGAGCGCGGAAAAATGTGATACGCTGGTCGCTGGCGCCTATGGGCGGCCGCGGCTTTATGAGCTGATCCTGGGCGGCACGACGCGCGCGCTTGTGCATGCCGAGACGCCGCTGCATCTTGTCCTGGCGCATTGAAGGACGACCGATGGACGTAAATGACGTACTCGCGATCGTGCTCGATCCATCCGAGGACGATGCTGCGGTAATGATGGCGGAATCGATCGTCGGCGCGGCCGAGGCGCGCGCGGCGGCGCTGATCGTGACAATTCAGTTGGGATCCGCTTTCGCAGAGCCCGCCGCGCTCTCACACGTCTTGGAGGATATCGCTAAAGGACCCAAGACCGCAGCAGCGCTGACGCGCGAGGCAATTGCTGAGCGCTTGCGCCGCAGCTCCGCCATGTTCGAGTTGCGTGACGTTGTGGCCGAGACCGCGCTGTGGGACCGCGCCGTAATCGCACATGCGCAATTGTCCGATATTGTGGTGCTGCGCCGCGCCTCGGAAACGGAGCACACGCGTCGCGCGCTGGCGGAGACGGTGCTCATGCGATCCGGCCGGCCGGTGCTGCTGACGCCGCCCGGCTGGAAGCGAGCGCGTTCATGGGAGCGGGTTGTAATCGGCTGGAACGCCAAGCGGGAGGCGGTCCGCGCAGTCAATGACGCGATGCCGTTTCTGCGCGCCGCAGAAAAGGTCATTGTCGCAACGATTGACGCGCTGCCGACGCCGTCGGGTCATGGTCAGGCGCCTGGCCGAGATCTCGCAGCATTCCTTGCACGCCGCGGAGTCGACGTTGAGTTGCGCAATGTCGACGGCATCGGCCGCACCGAAGCTCGAGCGCTGCTCGATGAGGCGATCGCCGTCAACGCAGGGATGATCGTCATGGGTGGGTACGGTCACACACGGGCCGCTGAGTTCGTCTTTGGCGGCGTTACCCGGGAATTGATGCTGAACTCGCCGATCCCGTTGCTGCTGTCCCACTAGGTGATCGGCGCGCTTAAAGCGCGCGCTCTTCGCGCCAAGTGTTCCAGGCGCTCGCACATTGACGAGTGCGGATCAGTGAGAGGCGCAATGACAGTGAAGTGGTTTGCCCCCGCGATTTCCTCGTATCGCGTCTGCACCCCGTTCTCGCCCCATCGCCGCACGATCTCGGCGCTTTGACGCAGGAACTCGCTCGATTCCTCACCACCAGCTATAGCGTCGAGGCACTTGCCTTCCGGCGCCGGCCAGAACAGCGGACTGAGCGCTTCCGCCTCAGCGACGTCGAGTCCGATTCTTTCATTGATGCTGGTTGGAATGAGTGGAGCGAGGTCGAATAGCCCTGATATGGCATAAGCGCTTGGCACGTGCGCTTCGGTGGCAAGCATGCAGGCGGCGAGGTGGCCCCCCGCCGAATGGCCGCTGACCACGATTGGCGCATTGAAATGGCGCGCAAGCACCGAGCAGGCGGCGCGGATTTGCTCGACAATGTCGCCGATGCGAACAAGTGGGCATAAATCGTAGCTCGGCAGGGCGACGCTTACGCCCCGTGCGTTCAAGCCGCGTGCGTGAATGCTGTGGAAGCTCTTGTCGAGGGCTTGCCAATAGCCGCCATGAATGTACATCACGGCCGCACCGGCGCCGACCTCGAAAAGGTCAAGCGTGTGGCGCTCGCCTTCACCGTAGCGGATCACATGCGGCGGCTTTGCCTCGCGGTAAGTGGCGCTTTCGTGGGCCCAGCTCGCAATGATCGCCTGATGGTCGGGCACCCGAGCGCGATTGTTGTACTTGGCTTCCAAATTCGGATTCATTCTTCGTCGGGAAAATCGAAGCCCGGCCATTTCGATCCGTAGAGCTGATAGCCGAGGATGGTGTAGGTCTGCGCCACGCTGCTGTTGGCGCGTATCTTTTCCGTGACTACCTTTTGAATCGTGTTCAGATCCGGGTGCTCGATGCGGACAAGTAGATCCCACTCGCCCATGATCGAGTAGATGTCCATGATCTCGCCGATCGCGTCGCGCAATGCATTGCCGACGCTCTCAGGCGTTGCTCCCTGCACGCGCACGAAAACAAATAGGCTGTGGTCGGCCATGTCTGCACTCCCGTCGCGGCTGGGATAGCAGATCAGATCGGCAGTTCGCTACTCCGCAGGCGTGCGGGCGGGGTCGGACGCTTCCGGTCCGTGCGGTTTCGGCAGAAAACCGCGCACCCAGCGTTCCAAGCGGTCAACCAGCACGAACATGGCCGGCACGAATACCAGGCTGAGCAGCGTCGACAGCATGAGGCCGCCGATCACGGCGGCGCCCATGCCTTGGCGCAGCGTGCCGTCGACGCCCCAGCCGGCGGCTGCGGGGATCATGCCGCCCGACATGGCGAACGTGGTCATGATGATTGGCCGCGCCCGCTTCATACCTGATTCAAGCAGCGCTTCATTGCGGCTCATGCCGGCGTGCATGCGCTCCACCGCGAAATCGACCAGCAGGATCGAATTCTTGGTTACGAGACCCATCAGCATCAGCAGACCGATAAACGCAAACAACGAAAGCGGTTGGTTGGCGACTATCAATCCGAGGAACGCGCCCCCGAGCGAAAGCGGCAGCGCGGTCATGATCGTGACCGGCTGGAAGAAGTCGCGGAACAGCAGCACCAGAACAATGTAGATGAGGATCACCCCCCAAATCATCGCAGTGCCGAAGGCCGAAGTCATTTCGGCGAAGTCTTCGGTTTGGCCGCCGGTCGCGAGGCGCGCGCCCGGTTGGTTTTGTGCTTCAGGCAGCGAAAACACAGCCTGCTGCGCCACGCTGAGCTCTGTCCCCGGGACGACATTGGCGCCGACGGTCACGGCGCGCTCGCGGTCGCGCCGCTCGATCGCCGCTTCGCCGAGCGAGAAGTTGACATCGGCGACTGAGTCGATGCGTACGGGGGCGCCCGTCGATGATTGCACCGGCAGCGCCCGTATTGCGTCAAGATCTTCGCGGCGGTCAGGCCGCAGCGTGACCCTGATCGGAATTTGACGGTCGGCAAGATTGTAGCGCGCCAGGTTCTGCTCGGCGTCGCCGCTCGTAGCGATGCGAACCGCCGCGGCGAGGCTGGCGGAAGTGACGCCAAGGCGGGCCATGTCGGCTTGACGCGGTTCGATTCGGATTTCCGGCCGGCGCAGCGACGAGGACGAGCGCACGTCCACCAGTTCGGGCATCCGCGCCATTGCAGCGGCCAGGCGCTCGGCGGCCGCGTTCACGGCTTCAGGATCCTCGCCGACAAATTGCACCGTGATGTCGGAGCCTGACTGGCCACCCTGGTCCTGCACGAAGGCCGAGCGATAGTCGGGAAACGATGACAGCACGGGCCGCAACACCTGCTGGATTGCGTAGGCGGAGCGGTCGCGTTCGTCTCGCGGTGTGAGCTGGATATAGATGTTCGCGTCAGGGGCGGAGCCGTCAGCGCCTGTCAGTGAGGTGAACACGCCTTCCACTTCGGGAGTCTGGCGAATGCGCGTGCTCATCTCCTGCAGCACGCGATCTGCTTCAAGCACGGGCGTGCCGGGCGGAATCTCGACGCGTGCTTGAATCATGCCGGAATCGAAGCGGGGAATGACGACCGCCGGCACTGTGGACGCCAGAACCAGCGACGCGACGAACACGCCGATGCCGACGCCAACCGTCTTCCACGGATGCCGGATCGCCCAGTTCAATATATCACGGTAGGCGAGGGTCAGCGTTCCTGGCGGCTTCTCTTCGTCATGCCCCTTGGCGGTCAGGAAAAATGCCGACATCAGCGGCGTTATCAGCCGCGCGACTACGAGCGAGAAGAAGGCGGCGATGGCGACCGTGAGGCCGAACTCGCGGAAGAAGGTGCCCATTCCGCCCGACATGAAGCTCACCGGCACGAAAACGGCTATGATCGAAGCGGTCGTGGCGACGACGGCAAGGCCGATTTCGTCCGCTGCTTCAAGCGCCGCCTGATACGCGGACTTGCCGAGCCGCATGTGCCTGACGATGTTTTCGATCTCGACGATGGCGTCGTCGACGAGCACGCCGGTGACCAAAGCCAGCGCGATCAGCGTCACCATGTTGAGCGTGAAGCCCAGCACCTCCATTCCTGCGAACGTCGGCATGATCGAGAGCGGAATGGCGGCGGCGGCGATCAGAGTTGCGCGCCAGTCGCCTAGGATCAGGAACACGACAATACAGGCGAGGAGCGCGCCTTCGATCAGGGCGTGTATGGAGCTCTCGTGCATGCCGCGAATGAACTCGACCGTGGAGGCGATCTCGCGGATCTGCAGCCCGGGACGCTGCTGCTCGATTTGCCGCAGGCGCGCATCCATACGATCGAACACCTGGACTTCGGATGCGCCGCGCGTGCGCAGCACAAGAAAGCCGACAACTGGCTGACCATTGTATCGAGAGACAGCTTCGAGATCACTGGCGGCGTCGCTGACCGTTCCGAGGTCCGCGAGGCGCACACTGCCGCCACTCGATGTGACGATGCGCAGATTGCGCAATTCTTCGATTGAGTCGGCGCTGCCAAGGGTGCGGATCGATTGTGCTTGGCCGCCGACCTGGGCTTGGCCGCCGGGCAGGTCGATGTTGAGCGCGCGCAGCTGTGCGCTGATTTGGTCGGCGCTGACGCCGTAGGCGAGCATGCGCGCGGGATCGAGTTCGACGCGCACTTCACGGTCCACCCCGCCGAGCCGCTGCACCTGCGCCACGCCTGGCACTGCGAGCAGCTGGCGCTGAAGATCATTGTCGATGAACCAGGATACGTCTTGCGGCGTCATGCCCTGGCCCTGCACCGCGTAATATCCGATCGGCTGACTCGCAGCTTCGATTCGGGTGATCACCGGTTCGCTGATGTCCGCCGGCAGATCAGCGCGGATGCGGTTAATCGCATCGCGCGCATCGTCGACGGCGCGGCCAAGATCGGTATTGCTCTCCATCTCGACGCGGGTGACGGAGACGCCAGGAGATATCGTCGATGTGGTGCGTTTGACGCCTTCGACCGCAGTAAGCGCGGCTTCGACGCGCTGCGTGATTTGCGTCTCCATCTCGGCCGGCGCCGCTCCGACCTGCGCAACGGTCACGGTAAAGCCGCCGAAATCCACGTTCGGCAGCTGATTGATCGGCAAACGTCCATACGCCGTCCAGCCGGCGAACAGCAGCGCGAGGATAAGCAAAATCGGCGGGATCGGATTACGTATCGCGCCTGCGGAGATGTTCCAGGCCATTGGCTCAGCCTTCGCGGCCGCGCAGGCCGGTGGTTTGCGGCGCGGTCTGCTGCGGCAAGGGCTGAACGCGATCTCCGGGTTGCAGGAATGCTGCTCCGGCGCCGACGAGCCGCTGATTTAATTCCAGGCCGGAGGCGATCTCCACCAGATCTCCATCGCGCACCCCCAAAGCCACATTCACGCGCTGCGCGCGGTTCTGTCCGTCGAGCACGAACACATAGGCCTGGCCGTTGTCATAGAGCACCGAACTCTGCGGTATGGCCAGCACCTCGCGCGCAGGCAGTTGCGCTTCGCCGCGCACGTACATGCCGGCGCGCACGCGCGAATCTGCTGCCAATGCGAATAGCGCCTCGCCTGTGCGTGTACGGCTGTCGATCGAGCCGGGCAGGCGGCGCAGGCGCCCCTCAACCGTGCTGCCGTCGACAAGAGTGAAGGTCGCCGGCTGTCCGACCTGCAAAGCCAACGCCTCTTCCTCCGCGACTTGCGCAGCGACTTCCAGTTGGTTGCCCGCAGCAATGCGGAACAGCACCTGGCCGTCGACATTGCGGCCAATCTCCGCAGTGCGCCGGATCACCTTGCCACTCGCTGGGGCGCGTACGTAACCGCCTCCCAATCGCGCATTGACCTCTGAAAGTTGCGCTCGTGCAGCAGCGAGTTGTGCCTCTGCGGCGATGGCGGCTGAGCGGCGCGCTTCGATCGCTTCGGTCGATAAAGCGCCCGAATCGCGGATGCTCTCGGCGCGCTGATATTCGCCGCGCGCCCGTACGGCGGCAGATTGCGCCTGGGCCACGTTTGCCTCGGCGGCGCGGATTTGGGCCAGCGCGACGTTGGTGTCGAGCCTGGCCATCGCTTGGCCCTGACGAACAGTGTCGCCTTCATCGACCAGTAGCTCAAGGATGCGGACGCCGCTTGCGGGCGCAGTCACCTGGATATCTCGCACCGGCCGCACCTCGCCATTGAGCGATATGGTCGGCTGCACGGCGTGCTCGCTGACGTTGATAACGGAGACGGCCAGCGCCGTATCCACCGGCGTGTGCGTAGCGCCGTCGCCTCCTAGCCGACTGACGACGAACAGGATGGCGACAAGGATCGCGACGCCAGCGCCAAGCAGCATCAGCACACGCCGGCGCCGACCCTCTTCTGTCGGCGCGTCGGTGGCCCGCCGCCACGCAGCATCGCCTGCGCCGCGCGCAGTCTTGTACGCGCGGCCCCCTGCATCGGCCGCTCGTTTGAAGAAGCCGCTGGCGCGAGCGAAGATTTCGGGGCGTTCAGGCTTGTTCATGAACAGGTTTCAGATAGCGTTCTGCGAGAATTCTGAACTGGGCGACGGCTTCTTCGGCCGCGGTGGAACGCTGAAACGCTCTCCGCAGACCTATGCCTTCGATGGCGGCAAACAAGGTTTCCGCTGCCATCCCCGCATCGAGGCTCCGGTCGGCCTCGCCGCGCTCTTGCGCCGCGCGAATAGCTTCGCGCAGCACGGCGACACTGCGCCGATCAATTTCTTGCAGCTGCGCTGCGATGGCGTCGTCACGCAAGCTCTCTGAGATGATCTCCGCGATCAACGCGCCATCGCCCTCTGCGAATTTATCGAAGAAGGTGCGCGCCAACAGCGCCAGCGCCTCGATCAATCCCTCTCGTTCCGCAGTGCGGGCGAACGTCGCGTCGCCCTCGCTGCGCTTGTCTTCGGCGATCGCCGCGATGATTTCCGCCTTGGATGCGAAATAGCGGTAGAGCGCGCCGGCGCTGATGTCCGCCTCGGCGCAGATCTCCGCCATGGTGGCTTGGTGGAAGCCGCGGCGGCGGAAGCAGCCAATCGCGGCGTCCATGATTTGGCGCCGCCGCCGCTCAGCCAATACGGGATCAGGCACTCTCGCCACGGAAACACCTCGTTAGCCTATCCCGAGCACTTGCCGGGACACGCTGCACCGCATATAAAGCGAACGTTCGTTCTTTAAATCTTAAGACGGCCGAGTCAACTCAAATCCCATCGGCACCCTCGTCGGGATTTCTTTGAAGCCAGGACCTAAATAGCAGCCAATGTTGAGAAATCGCTCTCTGGCACGCCGGCTCGGACTGGTGTTCGGCGCTGCGCTGCTCCTGGCCGCGTGCTCGACCATGCCCCGCGAGCGCCCTACTGCGCCTGCTCTGCCATCGGCTTGGCGGGATGCGCCCCAAGCCGCGTCGCTGCCGGTCGCGGATTGGTGGCGCAGCTTCGATGACCCGACGCTCGATAGCCTGGTCGCCGAAGCCCTCGAAAACGGCCCCTCCGTGCGAATTGCACTGCTACGCGTGCGCGAGGCGCGGGCGCTCTCGCACACCACCATCACCCGTTATCTGCCGGAACTGCGCGCCACCGGGCAGGGGCAGTACACGCGCACCGTAGGGGGCGAACTCACCACCGGCTCACTGGCTGAGCGCGAGCAGATGACGGGCGCCTACGGCGCTCAGGTTTCCTGGGAGATCCCGCTGTTCGCACGCATCGAGGCGGCAGCGACAGCAGCACGGGCAAACACGCAGCTTGCAATGGCCGATTACCGTGGCGCGCAAGTCTCTCTCGCGGCTGATGTGGCGCAAGCTTATGTCGATCTGCGCGCGGCGCAGCAGAGCCGAGCAGCGTTGCAGCGGGCCGTTGAGACTGCTGACGAACTGGCGCGCATTCTCGCCATCAGCGCCCAAGCGGGCATCAGCGCCGAGGCGGACGCCGCCGATGCGCGCCGCTTGGCCGAGAGTACGCGCGCGCGCCTGCCGGGGCTCGTGATTGAGCAGCGCCGTGCAGAGAACGTGCTGGCCGTTCTGCGCGGCGTGACCCCTGGCGCAGAAGCGGAAGTGACGCGCGCGCAGCTCGGAACAGAGGCGCCGGTGCCGCATCTCGCCTTGAACGCGGCTCCGGCTGCGCCAGCCGATCTGCTGCGCCTGCGACCGGACATAGCCCGGGCGGAAGCGCAAGCCTTGCTGGCGGCGGCGAATGTCGCTGACGCGCGCGCCAACCTCTTGCCGCAGCTCAATCTCACCGGCGCTATCACGGCGACAGACGCGCTGATCGGCGCCCCCGCCGCCGCGGGTTCAACCCTGCTCAGCGCAACGCCGATGATCTCAATCCCGTTGTTCGACTGGGGCGCGCGCTTTGCGCAAATCCGCCAACGCAACGCACAGTTCGATCAGTCGCTGATTCAGTATCAGCAGACTGTCTTGCAGGCCGTGGCCGAAGCATCAAACGCGCTGGTAGGCCTGGATCAGGGCCGTTTGCGGCTGCAATCGGCGCGTATCGCAGAGGAAGCGGCCGGCGCCACGGCTCGGGGCTCGCGCGCCGCCTATGGCGCGGGGATTCAAAGTCTGGCCGATCGATTGCGTTCAGAACAACAATTGATCGATGCAAGCCTCACCCGCATTGATGCTGAAGCGCAATTGGCGCGCTCGGCCATCGCCACTTATCGCGCTTTCGGCGGCGGTCCAGCCGCGTCGACGGCGCAGCGCTAGACAGCGTGCGACGCAGTGTTAGCCTGCTGGCATGAGTGGGGGACAATCCAAGACTTTCAACTTGCCCGGGCTCTCCTTGGCGCTCGCGCCATTCGTGCTGTTGTTTCTGGCGCTGATGTATGGCGGCGCCCTGATCCAGCCGCCGCCTGTGCGGATGAGCAACGCAGTCGAGCAATTCGACGCCACGGCGGCGCGTGCGCGGCTCGAGCGCATCATCGGCGAAGGCGCTCCCCATCCAATCGACAGCGCCGCGCAAGACGCAGTGCGTGAGCGCCTGTTGCGCGAACTCGCTGCACTCGGCATCGCACCGTCGGTGCGCGAAAGCTTCGTCTGCCGACCACAACCGCGCGGACCCCTGATCGATTGTGCGCTTGTCCGCAATATTGTGTTCAGCGTGGGTCCGGCCGGAGGTCCTTCGGTACTCGTCGCCAGCCATTATGACAGCGTCCCGGCAGGGGCCGGCGCTAGCGATGACGGGGTCGGCGTCGCTGCGTCATTGGAGATCGCTCGGGTCTTGATGCGTGAACCCCTGCGCCGGCGAGTGCTGTTTCTCATAAGCGATGGCGAGGAGCAGGCGCTGCTGGGCGCCTACGCGTTCGCGCGCGAAGATTCGCTCATGACAGATGTGGAGGCGCTGGTGAACCTCGAGGCGCGCGGCACGCGCGGGCCGGCGATGTTCTTCGAAACCAATCAGCCCAATGGGGACGCTTATATCGCCTTTTCCGGCGCCCCGCGGCCGCTCGCCAATTCCGTCATGGCCGATATCTACGCGCTGATGCCGAACTCCACTGACGTGACCGCGATGACCAAGCCAGGCCTCGACGTCATCAATCTGGCGCTCTTGGATGGCTTTGAGAATTATCACACCCCGCAGGATTCGCTCGCCTCGTTCAACACGGCGAGCCTGCAGCACATCGGCGACGTCGGTCTGCATGCCGTGCGCGGGTTTGCGCGCACCCCAGATCTCGGCGCCGAAACCCGCTTCGTTTACACTGACATCGCCTCGCGCGTGCTTGTCTCGGCGCCGAGCTGGGCCGCGCAGGCTGTGCTTGGCGTTTCGGCGCTGATCGCGTTCATTGTATTTTGGCGCTGTGGCGCCAACGCGCGCTGGCGCTCGCTCGCTTTGCCCATTGTCGCTCTTGTGTTCGCCAGCGGGGTTGCCTGGGCCGGCGGCGCCGCGCTCGCGGCTTTGCGGTCGGGCGAGGATTATTGGTTCGCTTATCCGGAGTTGACCCGCGCCTGGTGCGCGCTGTCGGGATTGCTTGGCCTGGCGCTCGCATTCGCGGCCTTGGGCGCGAGGCATGAGCCGGATCGAGTTGGCGCCGCGGGCTTCTTTTGGTTCGCGCTGACAGGTTTGGTCGCATCGTTCTCCTTGAGCGGCGTCTCGATCCTGTTCGCCGCCCCCGCTCTGGTGTTCGTAATCGGAGCGGTGCTCGGGCTCGCATGGAAGCGGGCGCTGCAACTTGGTGGGGCGCTCGCTGCGCTGTTGGCGCTGGCGATATTCGCGCCGATGTTTTCGCTGGTCGAACTGGCTCTTGGCTTCGCGGTCCCGGCGGCATTTGCCGCGCTCGCGACCATTCTCGGCTGGACCTGGGCTGGACTCATCGCCGCCGCCCAGCGCGGTGGCGAGCGGCGCATAGCGGTGTTGGCGGTAAGCGTCGCCGCCCTGGTCGTCTCGATGGTCGCAGCATCGCAAGCGCCCGCAGCATCGCAGGCGCGGCCGCTGCCGCTCAACATCACCTATTTCGTCGACACCACAGCCGGTCAGGCGCGCGTGCTCGCTGGCCCTGCACGGCGCGCCCTGCCGGCGGCGCTGCGCGAGCACTTCGCCTTTCGCGCCGAGACTATTCTGCCGGGCGATTCTGGTCCGACATGGGCAGCGCCGGCGCCGCTGCAGAGTGCGCCGACACCGACGCTCGAGGCGATAACGATCAGCGATGTCGCCGGGGAGCGTGTGCTGCGCGCACGGCTCGCCATGAACGGCGCCTACCGCGCGGTCCTGCGGCTGCCGCGCAGTGCTGCGCCGATCCGCGCGGCAATCAATGGGGCTGGCGCCGCTTTCGCGGACACCGGCGGCCAGCGCAGCGATTTCGTCAGTCTTGCCTGTCAGGGCAGAGCTTGCGATGGCGCGGCTGTTGAAGTGGTGCTGGCCGCCGATGGGCAGGCGGGGGACTGGCGCTTGATTGGGATCACGCCTGGCGTGCTGGCGCCAGCAGCCGAACCGGTCCGAGCCGCGCGTCCTTCGGTTAACACGTCCATTCAGACGGGAGACGGCGCGCTGACGTTGTCACGCTTCCGGCCGGGCTGGTGAGATCCAGGCGCCGGACTTGCAGGGAACGCTTGCAAGAGCCCGCGAGCATCGCCAATAAGCGGGCCTCCGGAGAGGTGCTAGAGTGGCTGAATAGGCCGGTCTCGAAAACCGGAGTACGTGCAAGCGTACCGAGGGTTCGAATCCCTCCCTCTCCGCCAGCCGTCATGGCGCTATCGCGCGCTCATTTGCATCGCTGTTTACAACCCCGCCCACGTCGCAGTCCAATAGACGGCGCCCGCGGCGAGATACGCCAGGACGAATAGGTAGGTGATCAGCAAAGCCGTCCAGCGCCATGAATTGGTTTCACGCCGCGCTACCGCCAAGCTCGCCAAGCATTGCGGCGCGTAGATGTACCAGGCGAGGAACGCGAGCGCGGTGGGAAGGGACCAGGCATGCTGCAACGCGCTTGCTAATCCCGCTTCGCTGCCGCCCTGGACTGCGTACACCGTGCCGAGCGCGCCCACTGCAACTTCGCGCGCCGCCATGCCGGGCACCAAGGCGATGGCGATTTCGAGGTTGAACCCGATCGGCCGCAGGATCGGCTCCAGCACCGATGCGATCATGCCGGCGAAGGAGCCGCGGATTCCGTCAGGCGAGGCCGGATAGCTGGCCAAGAACCAGAGGATCACGGAGACAGTGAAGATGATCGTGCCAGCGCGGCGCAGAAAGGCCCACGCGCGCGCGACGAGATTGATGAAGAAATCGTGCGGATCGGGCAGCTTGTACGTCGGCAGCTCCATCAGGAAGGCTTGTGGCGCACCTTTGGTGACGGTTCGCTTCAGCACGAAGGCAACGATCAGCGCGCTCAGGATGCCAGTGAGATAGAGCGCGAACATGACCAGCCCCTGCAATCCGAAAGGGCCGACCTTGGATGGTGGAATGAAGGCGGCGATGATCAGCGTGTAAACCGGTATGCGCGCCGAGCACGTCATCAGGGGCGATATCAGGATCGTCGTCAGCCGGTCACGCTCATTTTCGATCGTGCGCGCGGCCATCATGCCTGGGATAGCGCACGCGAAGCTCGACAGCAGTGGAATAAAGGCGCGGCCATTGAGGCCGACGCGCAGCATCAATTCGTCCATCAGGAATGCCGCACGCGCCATGTAGCCCGAGGCCTCCAGCAGCAAGATCAGCGCGAACAGAATCACGATCTGCGGCAGGAACACGACCACGCTGCCCACGCCGGCAATCATCCCGTCGGCGATGAGGCCGCGAACCCAACTATCCGGCAGCGTGGCGTTGACCCACGCGCTCAGCGCCGCGAACCCCGCTTCGATGGCGTCCATCGGAGCGGCGGCCCAGGTGAACACGGCCTGAAACATCAGGAACAGGATCGCGGCCAGGATAAAGGGACCCGCGATCTTGTTGAGCACCACGCGATCGATCGCACGCGTTATGCGGTTGATCGGCGGTTCGGCCAGGATGACTTGGCGTGCGATCTGCCGCGCCTCGCGCTGTAACGAAGAAAGCGATGGCTGGGTCGGCGCCGCACCGCTCCATTGCCCGGCGGCGATCCTCTCGTCCAGGCGTGCGAGCAAGGCTGCGCGTCCGCTCGTGCGCGTCGCTCGCGTCGGCGCTACTGGAATGCCGAGCAGTCGCTCCAGCGCAGGCACGTCGATCTTTACGCCGTCGCGCTCGGCTAAGTCGATCATGTTGAGCGCGAGCACCATGGGTCTACCGAGCGCGCGCACCTGCAGGATGAAATGCAGCTGCGTGCGGATGTCACAGGCGTCCACCAGCACCAGCAGGCCGTCCGGCGCAGCCTCGTCGGGATTGCGACCAAGGATCGTATCCGCCGCCACACGTTCATCGAGGGACCGGGCCGTGAGGCCGTATATGCCGGGGAGGTCGAGCAATTCGACCCGGTTGCCATTCGGTGTGGTGAACCAGCCGGTGCGCCGCTCCACTGTAACCCCGGCGTAGTTCGCAGTTTTCGCGCGCCCGCCTGTCAGGCCGTTGAACAGCGTGGACTTGCCGCAGTTCGGCGCCCCGACAAGCGCGAGTTTCAGGCTGCTCATGCGATCGCTTCCACCAGCACTGACGCCGCCTCGTTCTTGCGCATGGCGATGATTCGCCGGTTGAGCCTCACTGCGAGCGGTTGTCCACCGAGCGGACCACGCGTCAGCAACTGCACTTCGTCGCCTTCGCAAAAGCCGATTTCTCGTAGTTTCGCTTCCAACTCAGGCGTCGCAGCGGCGATGGCTAAGACGCGCGCCCGCTCGCCTTCGGCCAAGTCCGCTATGTGCATGCTTTGATCCGTAGCTGAGCCGCAGTATCGCTAGTTGCGAATGATTTGCAATGGGGCGCTGTGTCTCAGGCTGCGCTTTGGCGGCGCTCCGGCCCTGTTTGCCGCGCTTCGAAAGAAAGCACTGACTCTGGGTCGGGCGCGTGGACGCCCGCCATGCGAGGTCCCGGCTCCTGCGCAGTTTCAGGGCAAGGATGAGGCTGCCAACGCAACGAGCCGTTGTGCTAAGGCAGCGCCCGCAATGCCGCCGCTGCGCCCGGCAGCAGCAAATCATCGGCAGTGCTCTCGCTCAGCCTCGCGTTCACATAAACGGAGGAGAGAAAGGCCGTCGCGTTGTGCCGCTTGCGCAGCATTGCTTCGGAGCTGAATGCGCCATCCCAGGAGGGCGCAGGCGCAGGTGAGGCGATTTGGACAAGCCAAGCAGCCCATTCGTTTTCACTAAAGATCCCGCGACGCGCCATGTAGATGATCGGCGCAGCAAGACGTTCGCTTTCGCCGAACACGAAGGCATGGGCGTCGGTGGCGGCTTGCGCTGCGATGGCATCGCGGATGCGTTCGAGCTGCGTGCGCTCCAGAGCCGGGTTGAGTGAAAGCTGCAGCATCAGGTCTGCGCCATGCGCGACGCCGTGCCGCCAGCCTTGCCGCTGATCGTAGCCGCGATAGTCTCGCACGCCGCGCAAGTAGGATGCGCCTGCGCTCACCAGCCGTTTTCGCCGCTCTGCGGTGAGGTAAGGCTCAAGCCGGTCGGCGCGCGCAACTTCCGCCAGCACCAGCGCCGCGAAAGGTCGCTCGAATCCCGCTCCTTCGGGAGCGGCCAAGCGCGACTCGAGATCGTCCTGCAGCACCATCATGGTCGCAGGCGTCAGCTCGCCGCTGCGCATCATGTGCTGCAAAGCTTCGAACGCGATACCGTCCCGCAGGATGGGATCAGCCGCTGCAAGACAGCCAGTCAACGCGATTGCCAAGCGCTGGCGCTCGCCCTCGTCAGCGATGCTCCATTGCGATTGCTTCAGCGCTTCCAATTGCGCGCGTTCGTATCCATCCGGCGGACAGGCGCCCGTCGCCGCCGAGGCATGGGCGCAGGCGGCGAGCGTCACGGCGAGCAGGGAAGCGCTGATCCATTTCATGGCGCCAGATCAGCCCGGCCGCTTCGAACGGCAAAGTTGTTTGCGACGAAACGGGGCGCCGGTCAGGCCGGCGCCGCTTCGCTGGCGGCGCCTGGTTGCTGCGCCACATCCTCCGCGCTGGGCGCGAGAAGCTTGCGGAAGAACACCGCGAACAGCACCAACACGACCGCGCCCGCGCCGATAATCGCGGCGTGCATGCTCCAGAACGAGGCGCCATCCATGGTTTCGATCAGGCCAGCGAGCTTGCCAACCGCGAGATTGCAGATGAACAGGTGCAGATAATAGACGCCGATAAAGGTGCCTCCGACCTGCTTTGGCGCTGCGCGCGAGAATAGCGCAAGACCTACGGGGAAGATCATGGCGAAGCCGAGGTCATTGATGACGTGAAAGCCGACGCCCCAGATCAGCGACGCCTTCTGGCCTGTGGCTGCTTCGGCGGCGCTGGCGGCTGCGAGCACCAGCGGCGCAGCGGCTGCGATAACCGCGCCGATCGCGAGCTTTATGATCTCGTCCGGCTCTTTCCGGTATTTGGCCCAGATCGTCCAGAACGCAAGCGCGCCGCCCACAGTTGCGGTCGAGATCAGCGCATCGAGCGAAACCAACCACGTCACCGGCATGGTCTGGCCGAAGAATTGTAAATCGTAGTGCTCTTCGCCCCACAGCAGGTAGGCGTTGAAGATTTCCTGGTTGCCGACTGCAGTGGCCGCCAACACCGGCAGCAGCGCGATCAGCACCGCCATTGTCGCCCAATCCCGGCGCGTGAGTTTCACACGCGGCGCTGCTTTCGCGGCCGCCCCGCGCGGACGCTCGGGCGGCAGATATTTGCGACCTGCGAGGTAGATCACTAATGCGACGGCCATGCCGACGCCGGCTGTACCGAAACCCCAGTGCCAGGCGACATTTTCACCAAGCGTGCCGATCACCAGCGGCGCCGCGATCACGGCGATCTGCACGCCGAGCAGGAACACCTGATAGCCGTTAGAGCGGCGCAGATCGTCTGGCGCGTAGAGCTCGCCGACCTGGCTGGCGATGTTGCCCTTGAACAGCCCAACACCAATGAACAAGCAACTGATCGCTGCGACGAATGCGACGTCGAACGCCATCAGGAAATGGCCGAGCACCATGATGATCGCGCCGGCGGCGACGGTTTTGGTGCGGCCAAGGAATTGGTCGGCGATCCATCCGCCGAGAATCGGAGAGAGATAAACCCCGCCCGAATAAAGCCCGGTGATCGCCGTTGCGGTCGCCACCGGGGTCGCCAAGTCGCCGAAGATCGATTGAAGAAAGCCGCGGAATGGCACGAAGCCTGCGATTTGGTCGACATGGCCTGGCAAGAGCAAATACTGCGTCAGGTAAAGCACCAGAAGCGCCTGCATGCCGTAATAGGAGAAGCGCTCGAAGGCTTCGCAGAAGACTAGGTAGCCGAGCCCTCGCGGGTGGCCGAGAATGTCCTTGCCGGCAATCGGCCGTATTGCAGCGTCAGTCATTGCTATGCGTCGCCCCCCAGAAGGGCCGCACTAGCACAACCTGTCACGAAGGCGAGGGCGTTTCTGCAGCGAGCGCTCTTCGCGCCTGCAGCATGCGAAATGATGTCGAAGCGTCGGCCCGAAGGGCAGCCTCAGGCCCGCTTGCTCATCCGCGGCTCTGCAATCAGCTTGTAGACGGGGACGTCGTTGCCGCACCAGGTTTCCATCCGATGCCCGCACACGGAGCATTCGAACGAGCCGATATCCTTCATAGCGATGCTGACGATGCGGCGCACATAAAATGCGCCGCAGCCGCACTCGACTGTCTGGCTCTTGTCCGTCATGGCCTCGCTCCCGCGCGACCACTCATCGCGCCGCGACGTTAATGGCTGATGAAGGCATGCACCTAAGGTCCTCTTGATCTGTGCAACCATTGCACATATGCTGATCGCCGATGCCTCGTCTAGTGCGGTTTTCCAGCACTGAGATCGCGATGTACTTCGCCGATCACAACCCGCCGCATTTTCACGTGCTCGGACGCGAGGGTGCGGCGCAAGTGTCGATCGAGACTCTGGAGGTGATTGCAGTCACCGGCCGTGTCGATGTGCGCGAGGCGTTGGCGTGGGCGCAACAGAACCAAGCGCTGTTGCGCGCGAAATGGAGCGAGTTGAGCGGATCATGATCGGCAAGATTGAAAGCGTCGCCGTCATTGGCGACAAGCAATTGGAAATCGCCTGGGACGATGGCCGCGTTGCGCCTGTCGATCTTGGCGAGGCCATCGCCGCGCACAAGGTGCTCGCGCCGCTCAAGAAAAAGAGCGAGTTTGCAGGCGTGCGCGTGAGCACCGATGGCTGGTCGCTTGAATGGCCGAGCGGGATTGATTTCGGCGCGCCGCAATTGCGCCGCTGGGCCGACGAGCAATCGGGCGAAGTGATGCGCGTCGCCGACTTCCGGGCTTGGATGGACGAGCACGAGCTCACGCAAGAAGCCGCCGCGCAAGCGCTCGGCCTCTCCCGCCGCATGATCAGCTATTATCTCAGCGGCGAAAAGCCGATCCCGAAAATGGTGATGCTGGCGACGGAAGGCTGGGCGGCGCGGGAGGAGGCGTGACCGGCTTGCCGCTCATTCCGGAAAATGAGTTAATATCGTCATTCGGATGGGTAGCGCACGACTGGGATGGTTCCGATTGGCGTCAAATCGCGCCAACCACTGCCTAGATCCCGCTCGCCAGCTTGCGCTTGCGTTCGACGCTGCTCGGTATCCGCAAGCTCTCGCGATATTTAGCGACGGTGCGGCGTGCGATGTCGATGCCTTTTTCCCGCAGGATTTCAACAATGCGATCGTCGGAAAGGATGTCTTCGGGCGTTTCGCCGTCGATCAGGCCTTTGATCTGGTGACGCACGGCTTCGGCCGAATGCGCTTCGCCCCCGTCAGCGGCGTTGATCGAGGCGGTGAAGAAGTATTTCAGCTCGAACACGCCGCGCGCGCAGGAAAGATACTTGTTTGAAGTGACCCGGCTGACGGTCGATTCGTGCATCTCGATCGCTGTGGCGACAGTCTTCAGATTGAGTGGTCGCAGGTGCGAGACGCCGTGGGCGAAAAAGCCGTCCTGCTGGCGAACGATCTCGCGCGCGACCTTAAGGATGGTGCGCGCGCGCTGATCGAGGCTCTTCACCAGCCATGAAGCATTCGCTGCGCATTCGGTGAGGAATTGCTTGTCTTCCTCGCGCTTGGCGGTCCTCGCCACGGTGGCGTAATAACGCTGATTCATCAGCACGCGCGGCATTGTCTCGGTGTTGAGTTCGACCACCCACGTCCCGTCCGGCGCGGCTCTCACATAGACGTCCGGCGCCACCGACTGCACTGCGCCGCCGCCGAAACCTGCGCCAGGCTTGGGCGTCAGAGCGCGCACTTCGGCGATCATCTCGGAGAGATCGTCACGATCGACGCCGCACAGCACCATCAGGCGCTCTGCATGGCCCTTGGCGAGGAGGTCGAGATTGGCGAGCAGCTTCTCCATCGCCGGGTCGAGCCGGTCGCGCTCCTTCAATTGCAGCGCCAAGCACTCCGGAATGTCTCGCGCCATGACCCCCGTTGGCTCAAAACCCTGCATCACCTTGAGCACGCGCAGCACGTCCGATTCGCTTGCGCCGATGCGGTCCGCCAGTTCGCGCGTGTCGGCACGCATATAACCCCAGTCGTCGACTGCATCGATCAGCACGCCGCCGATCATGCGCTCGACAGCTGTGAGACCAGCTTCGGTCAATTGCGCGTCCAGGTGTTCCGCGAGCGTGAGATCGCGAGCGAGGGTCTCTTCGACGCCGGGCAGGTCGTCGAAGCTCTTGCCGGAGGATGCCTTCGACCAATCCGTAAGCGGCGCCGCGCCTGCCTCGGCCAGTTCGTTCTGCGACAGATCAGGGGCGAGGTCGGCGACAGCGACATCGAGCGCCGCCTCCGCCGGCGCCATGCCGCTCTCGAACTCGAGCGCCTGCGCGTCGCCCCCATCATCGCTCTTTTTCGCGTCCGCGGAGCTTTCCTCGCGCTCAAGCAGCGGATTGCGCTCGAGTTCGGCCTCGACGAATTCCTGCAGCTCGATGTTCGACAATTGCAGCAGTTTGATCGCCTGCTGCAATTGCGGCGTCATTACCAGGGCTTGGCCCTGGCGCAGCTCCAGACGGGGTGTCATCGCCATCAGCGGCCCCCGGTCTAATGATAATCTTTGCCGAGATACCTTTCGCGCACGGACGGGTTCGAGAGCACCTCTTGAGGCGTTCCCTCGAACAACACTTCACCGTTGAACATGATCGAAGCCCGATCCACGATGGTGAGCGTCTCGCGCACATTGTGGTCGGTGATCAGGACGCCCAGGCCACGCTGCTTCAAGAACAGGATCAGCTTGCGGATGTCGTCGATGGCGAGTGGATCGATGCCGGCGAAAGGCTCGTCGAGCAGCATGAACGAGGGCCTTGTCGCCAGCGCGCGCGCGATCTCCACCCGCCGGCGCTCACCGCCCGAGAGGGCGGAGGCAGGCGAGTCTTTCAAGTGATCGACGTGCAGTTCGGCCAACAATCCATCGACGATCTCGCGCCGCTTGGCGGGGTTCCGCTCATGCAGCTCGACGATCGACATCACGTTCTGTTCGACGGTGAGGCCACGGAAGATCGACGGCTCTTGCGGCAGATAGCCGACGCCGAGCCGGGCGCGCTGGTACATGGGCAGCGTCGTGACGTCTTGGCCGTCCAACAAGATCTGCCCCTGGTCCACGCGTACGAGCCCCGTGATCATATAAAAGCAGGTCGTTTTGCCTGCTCCGTTGGGGCCCAACAGACCGACGACTTCACCGCGATTGAGGAAGAGCGAAACGTCCTTCACCACGCGGCGGCCGCGATAGGATTTCCCGATCGAGACCACGCCGAGTCCGCTTTGCGCGGTCTCGGATTTGGCCGAACGGCTTGCAGCGCCCTCAGGACTCATAAACACCCGCCGCCGCTAAGATTTCGTGAACCCGCCCTCGTCACTGGCTGCGTTGGCCCGAATTTTGCCCTTCGCGGTTGCTGGGGACAAAGACCCCGCGCACGCGTTGGCCGGGCTGGGGCCGGATGGTGGTGCGCCGTGAGCCGATCTGCAGCACAAGCGTATCGCCGCGGATCACGTTCTCATCGGAAGCGACCACGACGTTGCCGGAGAAGGTGACGGCGTCGCGCGCCACCTCGTAGACGGCGCGGTTGCCGCGCGCCGATTGCTGCGGGCGGACGTAATAAACCTCGCCTTCCGCGATCATGCGCTCGATGTCGCCCGCTCCAAGCCCCTGCTGCTGACCGGGCTGGCCGCCGCCGCTCGAAGCGCTGAAGAACAGAGTGATGCGATCGGCGCGAAGTCGCGCGTCGTTTTGAACGATGTCGACATCGCCGGTCAGCACCAGCCGGCGCTCGCCGTCGAAATATTCCAGATTATCGGCCGAGTAGGAGACCGGGCCGCCGCTCTCGGAGAGCTGGGCGTGCGCGGGCTCGGCTGCGAATGCGGCGAGGAGGAAGGCGCCGGCGGCGATGAATAAAGCTGCGGGCCTCATGGCTGCGGCTCCCCGTTCTGTTGGCTGCGGTCCGGAATCTGGCCCCGCACACGTCCGCGAAGCACGAGCGCGCGGTCATCTTTCCGTAGTTCATAACTATCGGCTTGAAGCACGCCAAGGGGCCCGGCGCCGGTTACCCCGCCTCGGCCGGTCAGCGTCCCCGCGGCCAGGTCGACGAGCATGTTTGGCGTAGTGAACCGATTGCCGCCGCTATCGGAAAACAGCACCTCGCCGTCGAACACGACTGTCTTGGCTTGTTCATTGTAGACGCCGCGCGGCGCCAGCATGATCGTGCCCGCCTCGGTCCGATAGACAGGTGAAATCAACTCGATCGGCTGGTTTTCCCCCGGCTGCCGCTCGGCGATTTCAGCCGAGATTTGATACGGACCGCCCTGCTCGGTGCGCCCGATAAAGCGGGGGTTGATCATCCGCAGCGGTTCGGCGGCGCTGTAACGGCCAGCATCGAAGCCTCCTTCGATCGCATTGAGAGCCATGAACACGAACAGGGCGGCGAGCGACGCCCCGGCGCCCGCGACAAAGATACGGCGCAGCACCGCGATCAGGCGCGAGCGTCGCCGTGCCTTCCGCAGCGTCGAAGCACGTTTTGGCTCCCAGATCAGGTCGGAGGCATAAGCCGCTGTCATTCGGTTTCGGCTTGTCGCTCGACGGCTTGGCGGAAGCAAGGCGCGCAGCGGGCCCTTCAGCCCGGCGGCGCTGTTTGGATAGGCGCTGGAGGCGGTTCGGGCGGGGGCGGCAACGGCGGCAGCACGATGTCCAGCCGCTCGGCCGTGAAGCCGCGCTGAGCCGGCAGGGCAAGGCCGCGCAGCTGCGCGGCCCAGACCGCGATCTGGGCCTCCCGGGCGGCGTCATGGAAGCGGGTCACAATGGCGGCGGCGGCGCTGTTCTGGCGCCCATCGTAATAGCTGTAACCGGAGGCGCGTTGATCGGCTGGTCCCATCACATTGATCAGCACGCGAACGCCGCTGCCGCGCTGCAATATCGATCCGAGCGCCGCAGCTTCATCTGTGTCCGCAGCGGAGCGCACGTGCAGCACGAGTGTCTGCAAAGCCGGCGCAGGTGCAAAGAGGTCGCCGATGAGGCGGTTGAACTCACGCGTGGCGGCCGTGGAGATGCCATCCTTTTCAGAACGCAGCGCCTCCGCGCCGCCGATAGGCGCGGCGTCGGCCGCCAGGTCAGGGTACAGCGCTTCTGACGTGCGGGCTTCGGCGACGACCGCTGCGGGCGGAGGCGTGACGATGCCGCGATCGGCCATTGTTTGTTCGAGCTGGATCACGCGCTCGCGCAACCGGTCACGCTCGCGCATGACGTTGCTGGTGACGCCAAGCGTCCAGCCAGCCAAAGCCACCGATAGCACCGCCAGCACCAGTTGCACCGCAAGCATGCTGCGTGTGCCGGCGACCAGGGCGCTGAGCAAAGATCGCTTCGTTTCAGGCATCGGCCCGCCGCACGGCGAAAAGGCGTAACGCGCTCATCACGACGCACAGCAGACCAATCGCCATCACGCCTGTCATCGCGAACCGCATCTGGTCTATGCTCACGATGCCGCTAAAGGCCGCGACGACGGCGATGACATAACTGAGCAAAATCGAGGAGCAGGCGATCGTCAGCAATTTCGTCGCCCCTGCTGCGGGCGCCGTTGCGAGCATGTCCCAGTTGAGGCCAAATGCCTCATCAGGCTGGCTTTCGCCCCGAATCTTCTGCGCCAGCGTGTGCTCGAGCGAGCCCCATTCGGTGCGTGTTCCGCTCAAATCGGCGATCGCAAGAGCATCGAACGGAGTCGGCGCCGGCGCATTATCGAGCCGCAGCTGGATCAGCTTGTTTTCATCCAACGCCCGCGCGGACTCCGCGATGACGGAGAGCGCATTACGACCATTGCCGCTCCACACCGTCAACACGCAGCGCGCCTGCGCAAGCTGATTTTCGATTTCACGGAGCGCAACTGCGCCCTCTGGTCGCCGCTTCTCCCACCACACGCTGTAGCCCAGTGAGTGGAGGCGTTCGACGATGGGACGGACGCGATCCTGGTCCAAGCGCGAGTAGGAGACGAAAATGTCAGCCATGCGCCCCTCACAACCAGCTTTGAGCCTAGCGCGCTACTGACAAGTGCGCGAGCGAAAAGCCGTCGAAACCTTGCCGAGCGTCCTTGACCACAACTCGCCACCTGGGGGAGAAATCTTCATGCGTGCGGCGGTCGCAGCTCTCGCTTTCATATTCGCTTGCAGTTGCGGCGAGAGCGAGGGGCAAGCGCCCCCGGTTGCTCAAGCTCCGCGGAACACCGATTTCGCCTCGGCTTTTCCGGGGCAGACCAGGGCTCCTGAACTACGTTCGGGCGTGGAGATCGCGGTGCAAGAAATCGCGCGCGGTCTGGTTCATCCCTGGGCGCTGGCGCTCTTGCCTGAGGGCGGTCTTTTGGTGACAGAGCGGCCCGGCAGAATGCGGGTGATTGTTCGATCTGATCAAATATCGGCGCCGATCGCCGGCGTGCCGCCTGTTGATGCGCGCGGGCAAGGCGGGCTTTTGGACGTCGTGATAGGGCCAAGCTTCGCGGAAAACCGCTTGATCTACTGGAGTTATGCCGAACCGCGTGGCGATGGAGAAAACGGGACCAGCGTCGCGCGCGGGCGCCTCAGCGATGACTTTTCCCGTGTCGACGATGTCGAAGTGATATTCCGTCAACGGCCGTCCTGGCGCTCCACAGGCCATTTCGGCTCGCGTCTTGTGTTCGATCGAGATGGTCATCTGTTCGTCACTCTGGGCGAACGCCAGCACCCTGCGCCGCGCAGGCTTGCGCAAGACCTGTCAACGCATCTCGGCAAGATCGTGCGCATCAACGCTGACGGCTCGATCCCGACGGATAATCCTTTTGTAGGCCGCGCGGGCGCGCTGCCCGAGATTTGGTCATATGGTCATCGCAACGTGCAAGGCGCCGACCTCGATCCACAAACGGGCGCGCTTTGGACAGTTGAACATGGCCCACGCGGAGGCGACGAACTCAATCTCGCGCGAGCTGGCCTCAATTACGGCTGGCCCGTCATCGGCTATGGCGAGGACTATAATGGCGCACCGATCGTCGAGGCATCCGCGCGCGAGGGCATGGAGCAGCCAGTCTATTACTGGGATCCGGTGATCGCGCCGGGAGACATGCACTCCTATCGCGGCGATCTGTTTCCGTGGCGCGGCGACATCCTAGTCGCGGGCCTCGTCAGTGAGGCCCTGGTGCGGCTTAGACTCGATGGCGGCAGGGTGATTGGTGAGGAACGCTTCGCACTCGGCGTTGGCCGGCTCCGTGACTTGGCAGAAGGCGAGGACGGCGCACTCTGGGTCATTACCGATGAACAGGATGGTCGGCTCCTGCGTCTGACGCCGCGGCGATAGCGCAGGAGCAGGCGTCAGCTGGGCGACTGCGCTGGCTGACGTAACGCTGTGATGCGCGCGGCCAAGGCCTGGTCGGTTTGCGCGCGTTCGGCGATGGCGTTGTATGTCGCGGCGTCCAGCTGGTGGCGCGCCAGAATTGCGCCAATTTGATCGGCTGCTTGCGCGCGTTGCTCGGCGGTGGCGCTGGCGAGCGAATTGCTAATCGGCTGAATCTCAGCTGACGCGGCTATAAAGCGCCGCAGTGTCTCATCGCCGAGATTGGCCAGTCGGATATCGGCGATGCGCTGCGCCAATTGTTGATCTGTTCGCGCATGTTCGGCGATGGCGTTGTAGGTGACGGGGCCGATGCCGTGCTGCTGTAGAATCTCACCTGCGCGGCGGGTATATTCCGTGCGCTGTTCTTCAGTCACACCGCGGTCGAGGCCAGCGACGGCCTGGCTGACCGCGACGAAGGCGCGCAACTGATCGTCAGTGTAAGGGCCGTTGGGGTTTTCGGCGACCGCCAAAGCTGGCGCCGCAGCGGGCGCGGCAGCACCGGCTTCAGTATTGCCGCCTGCGCTTCCGGCGCACGCGCCCAGCGCGCCGGCCGCAACGGTACACGCGAGAATGTAGAGGGAACGCCTCATTTATCGCTCTCCCGGTTATTGATCTCCGGACAGCAGACGTGCGGGAACCATGAGCGGTTCCGTGATTCACTGCAATCGTCTCGCTAAAGCGTCTTCGCCGCGTTGAGCAACTTATCCAAAAGCGCGTCAAGTTGGGCGCGCTCGCGCGTATCGAACGCCGCCAGCAGTGTTTGTTCCGTTGCGAGCGCCAGTGGTGCGATGCGCGCGTGCAACGCTTCGCCCTCGCGCGTCAGCGTCAGCAACTGGCGCCGCGCGTCATCAGTGTCAGGACGTGCTGCGATGCGCCGCGCAGTGACCAGACGCGCAACTGCACGCGACACCGCGACCTTGTCCATTTCAGTCGCTTCAGCGATCTCCTTGGCGGTGAGAGCAGGGCGGCGGCCGAGGACGGCGATCACGCGCCACTCTGGAACAGTTAAATTGAACCTCTTCGCATAGCGCGCTGCAATCGCGCGAGAGACGCGATTCGACAGGACCGACAGCCGATAAGGAAGGAACTCTTCCAGCACCAGCATCTCGGTCGGGGATGGTTTCCGCTTCACGCTTGCCATTGGTTGCAGATGAAACTAAAGCGTCGGGGAAATCAAGCTGAGGAAGCGCGCATGGCCGACCTGTTCGAAAACCCCATCGGCACCGACGGCTTCGAGTTCGTCGAGTTCACCGGGCCGCAGCCGGAAGAGCTTGCGCGCTATTTCGAGCAGATCGGCTTCACCGCAATCGGCAAGCACCGTTCTAAGAACGTGCTCCACTACAAACAGGCGGACATCAATTTCATCCTGAACATGGAGCCCTCTGGTCAGGCGGCGGATTTCCGCCAAGCGCACGGTCCGAGCGCAAACGCGATGGCGTTTCGAGTGAAGGACGCCAAACACGCGTTCGCAGAAGCGGTGAAGCGTGGCGCAAAGCCAGTAACGTCGCCAGTCGGTCCGGGCGAACTCGATATTCCGGCGATCGAGGGCATTGGCGGGGCCTACATTTATCTCGTCGATCGCTACGGCGCCGACACCATCTACGACGTGGATTTCGAGCCGACCGGCGCCGATTGGACCAAGAACGCGATCGGCCTCACCTATCTCGATCACCTCACGCATAACGTTTTTCGCGGCAACATGAAGACGTGGGCGGACTTTTACGAACGCATCTTCAACTTCCGGGAAATCCGCTATTTCGACATCGAAGGCAAAGTCACCGGCTTGTTCTCTAAAGCCATGACCAGCCCTGACGGAAAGATTCGCATACCTTTGAATGAATCCAAGGGCGAGGAGGGCAAGGTCGATCAGATTGAGGAGTACCTGCAGCGTTACAGAGGTGAAGGCATCCAGCACCTCGCATTCGGGACAGACAATCTCTACGCAGTGGTGGATCGGCTGAAGGAGCGTGGCGTCGCGCTTCAAGATACGATCGAAGCCTATTTCGATTTGATCGACAAACGTTTGCCTGGCCACGGCGAGTCTGTCGAAGAATTGCGCAAGCGCAGGATCCTGATCGACGGCGCGCCAAGCGAGGGGCAGGGGCTGCTGCTGCAGATCTTCGGCAAGGATGCGATCGGCCCGATCTTTTTCGAGTTCATCCAGCGCAAGGGCAATGAAGGGTTCGGCGAAGGCAATTTCAAAGCCCTGTTCGAGTCAATCGAGCTCGACCAGATCCGCCGCGGCGTTCTGAAGGCGAGCTGATATGTTCATGGGTCGCCGGCGTCGTACCGGCCAACACCAGCGCATACCGGCCAGCCGCGGGCGGTCGATGTTGGCGCTTGCGTCGCTGCTGATGCTCGCCGCTTGCGCAACGATGACAGATCAACGGCCAGCTTTCCGCTGGTCCATCGTCGTCCACGGCGGCGCCGGGGTCATCGAGCGTGCGAACCTGACGCCCGAGCTGGAGAACCAGTACCGCAACGCATTGGCCCGTGCGCTGGCGACGGGCTCACACATCCTCGAGCGCGGCGGCGCCTCGCTCGATGCGGTGCAGGCAGTAATCGAGGAGATGGAAGACGATCCGCTCTTCAACGCCGGCCGCGGCGCCGTGTTCGGCGCGGACGGCAAGAACCATCTGGATGCATCCATCATGGATGGTCGCACGCGCGCGGCTGGCGCAGTCGCCGATGTCACGCACACGCGTCATCCCATCCGCCTGGCGCGCGCTGTGATGGACAATAGCCCGCACGTCATGTTGATCGGCGAGGGCGCAGAGGCCTTCGGTCAAACGCAGGGGCTTGAGCAAGCGCCGCCGTCCTTCTTCTTCACAGAGCGGCGTTGGCAACAGCTCGAAGCGGAGTTGCGCCGCCGTAATCTGCCGTCGCCGGCTCGACCGGAAGGCGCCCCGCCAGCCCCGCAGTCGATGCGGTCCTTTCCTGACGATCACCAGTTCGGCACAGTCGGCGTGGTCGCGCTCGATACGGCAGGCAACATCGCCGCCGGCACATCGACGGGCGGCACCACAGCCAAGCAATGGGGCCGCGTCGGGGACTCGCCCATCATCGGCGCGGGCACATACGCGCAGAACGGCGTCTGCGGGGTCAGCGCAACCGGCACTGGCGAGTATTTCATCCGCGTGGGCGTCGCGCGCGCCATCTGTGCGCGCATGGAATTGCGCCGCGAAAGCGCTCAGGTCGCCGCCGACCATGTAATGGCCGAAGTCGGCGCCGCCACGAACAGCGCTGGCGCCGCTGGCGACGGCGGCGTCATCGTCATGGACGGGCGCGGCCGCTCAGCGTGGAGCTTCAACACGCCCGGCATGTACCGCGCCGCACTCTCCGCGGGCGGCGTGCCGGTGATCCAGATTTTCAGGGAAGAGTAGAATGCCCATCACTCAAGGCATCCATCACGTCGCCTATCGCTGCAAGGACGCCAAACAGACGGTTGAATTCTACAACGACATGTTCGGCATGGAGTACACCACCGCGTTCGCGGAGGATTATGTGCCGTCCACGGGCGAATATGATCCCTACATGCACGTCTTCCTCGACGCTGGGAATGGGAATGTGCTCGCCTTCTTCGAACTGCCCAATCAGAAAGACATGGGCCGCGACGAGAACACGCCCCAATGGGTGCAGCACATCGCCTTCAAGGTGCCGAGCTTGGAGGCGCTCATGGCAGCCAAAGCGCGCGCCGAGTCCAAGGGCCTCGACGTGCTCGGTCCGACCGACCACGGCATTTTCAAGTCGATCTATTTCTTCGACCCTAGCGGCCACCGATTGGAACTTACAGCCGATACTGGCACGGCGGACGAACTCGCTGAACTGAAGCGCGTCGCGCCGCTGATGCTGGAGGAATGGAGCCGCACCAAGAAGGCGCCCCAACACGCCGCTTGGCTGCACGAGAAAGCCCGCGCCGCGCACGCGAAGGACAAGTCGCGGATCGGAGAATAGCGCGCTGCCGGAAATCTCGAGCGCGCGATCTCCGATCGCGCCGTGGGTCAGACGTTCCAGGTGAGCTCAGCGTGACGCCTTTCTCAGAGCGCTCGCCTTGGAGCAGGGGACAGCGTAGGATGGCCGCATGCTCAAGCTCTACGATTATTGGCGCTCCTCTGCCGCCTATCGCGTCCGCATCGGGCTCAATCTGAAGGGCGTCGATTACGAGAGTGCGCCTATCAATATCATGCCTGGGTCCGATGAGCAGATGCGCGAGCCGTATCGCTCGAAGAACCCGCAGATGCGCGTGCCGGCGCTGGAGACGGATAAGGGGCTCATCACGCAATCCATGTCGATCCTGGTTTGGCTCGATCAGACCTATCCCGAACCTCGCTTGATGCCGGCCGATCCCTGGCTCGGCGCGCAGGTGCGCTCGTTCGCGCTCACCATCGCCACCGACATCCACCCGCTCAACAACACCAGCGTGCTGACGCGCCTCAAGCTCGAATTCAGCGCCAGCGACGATCACATTGGCGAATGGTATCGCCATTGGATCAAGCTCGGCTTCAATGCGCTGGAGCACCAGGCGCAACAGCGCGCCAATACGCAATATTGCTTCGGCGATGAGCCTACTCTGGCCGACGTGTGCCTCGTGCCGCAAATGGCGAACGCGCGGCGGTTCAAGACCGACCTCTCGCCGTTTCCGCGCCTCGTGGCTTGGGATGAGCGCGCGTGCCAACACCCGGCGTTCGTCAAGGCCGCGCCGGAAAATCAAAAGGACGCGGTGAAGTAGTGAAGCTCAGCGCAGCAAGGTTGGAGCACGCGGCCTCTGGCCGCCCGCGGCCAACATTCAGGAGATCAAATGAAACTCGCCTCCCTTCGGCATGGCCGCGACGGCCGCCTGGTTGTCGTCTCCAACGATCTCGCGTGGTGCGCGCATGAGCCAAGCGTGCCGACGCTGCAGGCTGCGCTCGATGACTGGAGACATGCTGAACCGCGCCTCAAGTCGCTGGCCGAGGGCGTCAACAATGGCGCTGTGCTGCGCGAACGCTTCCACGAACGCGAAGCAGCCTCGCCCTTGCCGCGCGCTTATCAGTGGGCCGATGGCTCGGCCTATGTGAATCACGTCGCGCTGGTGCGCCAGGCGCGCGGCGCGAAAATGCCGGAGAGCTTTTGGACCGATCCGCTCATGTACCAAGGAGGCAGCGATGTCTTCCTTGGACCGCGCGATCCGATCCCGCTCAAAGACGAATCATGGGGCTGCGATTTCGAAGCGGAAGTGGCCGTCATCGTTGACGATTGCGAAGCGGGCATCAGCGCGAAAGAAGCGCTGAAGCGCATCCGCCTCGTCATGCTCGTCAACGACGTCAGCTTGCGCAATCTGATCCCGGCTGAGTTGGAGAAGGGCTTCGGCTTTTTCCAGTCGAAGCCATCCTCCGCCTTTTCGCCGGTCGCCGTCACGCCCGATGCGCTCGGCGATGCATGGCGTGACGGCAGGTTGCATCTGCCCATGCATGTCACGCTGAACGGCAAGCCGTTTGGCGCGGCGAACGCCGGCGAGGATATGACATTCGATTTCGGCGCGCTGATCGCCCACGCCGCCAAGACGCGCGATCTCGCTGCGGGCACGATCATCGGCTCAGGCACGGTTTCCAATCGCGGCGCCGATGGCGGTCCGGGCAAGCCCATCAGCGAAGGCGGGCGCGGGTATTCGTGCATCGCCGAACAACGCATGGTGGAGACGATCCAGGCCGGCAAGCCGGCGACCCCGTTTTTGCAATGGGGCGATCGCGTTGAGATCGAAATGCGCGACGCGAAGGCTCACTCGATTTTCGGGCGCATCGAGCAGGAAGTGGCGAAGGCGTAAGCCGGCCCTGGCGGAAGGCCAGGCGCGCCGCTATTTCAAATCCATGCACCGTACACTACGCGAAATCCACGCCAGTCATCGTGACGACATCGGCGATCTCGTCACCCGGCGGCCGCTGCCGGGACCGCGTTTACCTCAGCTCGACCCGTTCCTGCTCCTCAACCACCACGGGCCGCAAACTTACGGACGTGACAATCACGGCCTTCCTTTCGGGCCGCACCCGCATCGCGGCTTCGAGACGGTGACGTTCATCCTCGAAGGCGAACTCGGTCACTATGATTCCGGCGGGCACGAGAGCGTCATTCGCGCCGGCGGCGTGCAATGGATGACAGCAGGTTCGGGGCTCATTCATGCCGAGCTTTCGCCGCCACGCTTCAAGCGCGAAGGCGGGCCCATGGAGATTCTTCAGCTTTGGGTCAATCTGCCCTCGCGGCTGAAGATGAGCGCACCGGCCTATACGGGGCTGCAGCGCGAAGACATCCCCTCGCTTACGCCGAGCGAAGGCGCAGCGATCAACCTGATCGCGGGCTCATTCCAAGATCAATGCGGGCCGGTAGAAACTTTGAGCGCTCACTTCATGGCGACGCTGGAACTCGACGCCGGCGCTGCGCTCGACTTGCCGGCGCCTGCCTCGCGCAGCGTGTTCTTCTACGTCGCGCGCGGACGCGTGCGCGCTGGCGGACGGGAGATCGACGCTTGGAACCTCGCCGAGTTCAACGGCGACGGCGATGGGATCGCTGTTGAGGCGATTGAGCCTTCATTCGTGCTGTTCGGTCATGGCGCGCCGATCAACGAGCCTATTGTCGCGCAGGGGCCGTTTGTGATGAACACGCGCGAAGAGATCGTTGCGGCCATCCAGGATTATCAATCCGGCAAGTTCGGCCCGCCACCGCGTATAAGCTAAAGAAACCGGTCAGCGCGGCTCCATCAGCTCTTCGCTTTGTAACGGTCGCGCAACTCCCGCTTGAGAATTTTGCCGATATGGCTGCGTGGCAGCTCGTCGACCAGTTCGATCGCGCTCAAGCGTTGCATCTTGCCGAGACGCGCGTTGGCGAAGGCGCGGAGCGTCTCCGCATCGGCGCCGCGTGAGACGACGAAGCCGACGGGCGTTTCACCCCACTCGGTGCTCGGTACGCCCACAACCGCGGCATCAGCCACATCCTCATGCTGGCGCAGCACCGCCTCCAGATCACTTGGATAGATGTTGAATCCGCCGGAGATGATCATGTCCTTCTTGCGGTCCATCAGCTCCATGAAACCATCGGCGTCGAAACGGCCGACATCGCCGGTGCGGATGAAGGGAAGACCCTCGGGCGAGACCCAGATTGCCGCTTCCGTTTGCGCGGCGCGGTTGTGATAACCGCTCATCATCAGATCGGAGCGGCCGACGATTTCGCCGATCTCGCCGTGCGGCAGTTCGCGGCCCTCTTCGTCAATAACGCGGATGTCGTGCCCGGGAGCGGGCTGTCCAACAGTATGCAGCTTGTCGGGGAAGAGATGGGCGAGCAGCACGCATGTGCCGCCGCCTTCTGTCATGCCGAAATACTCGACAAGTCCCCCCGGCCACCGTTTCAGCACATCGGCCTTCAGCGCAGCCGAGAAAGGCGCAGAGGTGCAGAACTTCATGACGAAGCTGGACAGATCCGTGCTGTCGAAATCCTCGCGAGCCATAAGCCTGCTATATTGCACGGGCACCAGCATCGTGTGGGTGACGCGATGCTTCTCCGCCAGCTTCAGGTATTCGCCAGCGTCGAACTTCTTCATCAGCACGACCGTTCCGCCGAGCCCAAGTGTGGGGAAGAACGACACCAAGGTCGTATTGGAATAGAGCGGTGTTGAAAGCAGCGTCACCGAATCGGGGCCGTATCCCATGGGGGAGGCGCGCCCGATGTGCCCGGCGCGCATGCCGTGGCTTTGTACGATGCCCTTCGGCGTGCCGGTCGTCCCCGAGGAATAAATGATATTGAACGGCATGTCCGGCGTGATCGTCACCGACTGAGGCTTGGCGCCCTCGGCGGACAGGAAGCGCTCGTACTTCACGCCCGGACCGCCTTGGTCGAGCGCGACGAGCTTGGCGGCGATAGATTTCAGCGCATCTCCGATGGCTGCGGCGACGCCGCTATCCACGAAGAAGATCTTGGCGCCGCAATCAGCGACCATGCCCACTATGCTCTCAGGCGTCGAAGATGGCGCAAGAGGCGCCACGGCGACGCCAGCGCGCAGCGCGCCGAGAAACACACAGGCATATTCGATGGACGTTGCTGCGCAGATGGCGACGCTTTGGCGTGGCGCCACCCCCTCGCGCTGCAGCGCCGCAGCGATGCGGTCCATCTTTGCATCGAGCTCTGCATAGGTGAGCGAATGATCGCCTTCGACCAGGGCGACTTTGTCCGGCTGCGCCCCTGCGTGAGCGCCGATCATGTCGGGCAGGGCGATGAAATCTTCAGCCGTCATGATTGTGTCCGCCCCGGAGGCAAGCAGGCAATGCTTGAGCTAGGAATGCGCGAAGATATCGACTTCTTCCCAACCGGCGAGGTCGAGCGCCGCGCGCGTAGGCAGGAAGTCGAAGCAGGCTTGTGCAATCTCCACGCGCCCCTCACGCGCCAGCATGGCGTCGAGCTTCTCCTTCAGCGCATGCAGATGCAACACGTCTGAGGCGGCGTAAGCGATCTGCGCATCGCTGAGTTCGGCGGCGCCCCAATCGCTTGATTGCTGCTCCTTGGAGAGATCGCGTCCGAGCATCTCCTTGACCAGATCTTTGAGACCATGGCGGTCAGTATAGGTGCGCACCAGGCGGGAGGCCGTCTTGGTGCAATATATCGGCGCGCAGATGACAGAGAGGTCACGCATGAACATGGCGATGTCGAAGCGGGCGAAGTGGAAAAGCTTCAGAACGGTCTGATCGCTCAGCGCCCGCTTCAGATTGGGTGCGTCGTAGGTTGCGCGATCGAGTTGCACGAGATGTGCCTCGGGGCCGCCATCCGAGAGCTGCACCAGGCAGAGCGGATCGCGCACTAAAGAAAGACCCATGGTTTCGCTGTCGACAGCAATTGGGCCATTGAACGTGACGGTTTCGGGCAGGTCGCCCCTGTGCAGATGAACGACGACGTTCTTGCCGTCGACAGTGAGGGAGAGCTTACGGGTCATGGGCGACAGCACTTAGGACAAATCGCACAGACGCGCCACAGTCTCACGGCGCGGAAGCCGGCGCCGGAGGAGACTCGGGCGTCGCTGGCGTGATCCAGAGCACGTTGCGGCCTTTCCCGAAGCGCACCTCCTGCAGTGTTTCCGGGTCGACCCCGGCGCGACGCAACGCTTCCCGCGCTTCAGTCCGCCCTTGCGGGCGATCATCGCTCTCCCCCGGCAGCATCAGCAGCGCGATCGCGCGCAGCCGGCACGACGGATTGGGCGTGAGCGTTCCGGTCACATCCTCCGGTGCATAGACGTGCGGCTCGCGCCCCGGCAGCGCCAATCGCATTTCGCGATCGATCACCTCGCGCATAAAGGTATTCTCGCCCCAGCGCTCGCGCATGTACGCAACAACGGGCGAGCCCGCGCAGTCTCCGACTTCGGTGCGCAGATAGGCGTGCAGATCGAGCAGCTTTTCCCGATCCTTGAAATATTCGGGAATGAAAAGGAACGGCGAGATCACCGCCATGACCGGCGCCGCGACGAGAAAGCGCCGAGCCCAAGGGCGGTCGGCGTCTACCGACAGGACGGCGCGCGCCATCACAAAAATCAGCGCAGGGATCATTGGCAGGAAGGCGCGCTCCTTGATCATGGGCGACCAGAAGATATCGAGACCGGCCGAAAGCAGCACGAAGAGGAATGCCCCGCCGAGCAGAACAAGATCGAGCGCAGTGCGCTTGCGCAGCAGCGCGCCGACGCCGGCGAACGCTGCGCAGGTGATGGCGAGGTTCGAGCCCAGCAGCTTGACTGTAAGCCCGCGCATCAGTTGCGTCATGAAGCGCTGCCATTCGTCTGGCGGCGGCGCAGCGTTGCCGCCGCGTTCGCCGAGCATCGGCATGCTCACGTAGAGCCAATAGGCGAGCGGCAGAATAGCCAATATCGAAGCCACTCCGATCGCGACAAAAGCAGTGTAGCGGCGTTGTGCGAGAAAGCCGATGCCGGCTGCGAGTCCAGTGCAGCCTACCCAAAGCGCGCCGAAGAAATGGGTCATGCCGACGAGTGCGCCGGTGATCGCCCAGAGCACGAACCAGAACGGCGAGGCTTGCCGGTCCATCAGCTTGACGATCACCAGCGTGGACCAGGCCGAAACCACGAACAGGAGCGTGTAGGGGCGCGCTTCAGTGGCGAAGTAGATTACCCAATAAGAGCCGGCGCAGAGCATCAGGAACAGCGCAAGCTCGCGCCGGCCGCGTCCGAGCAGATAAGCGCCGATGACGCCGACGATCAGGAAGGGCAGCGCGAGCATGCGGATCCAGACCGCGTTGTCCATCACGTCACGCCACACCGTGAGGAAAATGAAATAGAGCGGCGGATGCGTCTCCCAGTGCATCCGGCCGTTGATCAGCTCCATCAAGCCGAAGCGCGGCTCGCTGAAATAGAGGCTCCAGAACTCGTCGCGCCACATCGGCTTCAGCACCATGGCCACGATCATCATGCCCACCGGCACGATCGTGGCCCACGCCATGCGCTTCAGGAACCGGCGCAGCGCTTCACTGTCTTGGACTGTGTCGGTCATGTCGCCCCCACGCGATATCGTGCAGCGAAGCTACCGGTCCGGCTCAGCAGCCGCAACCTTGCGTGCCTCATCGGCGCAGCCGGAGACCAACGCGAAGCGTGCGCGGCGGGGCGAAGCTCTCGACGCCATTGGCGGTTTCGCCGGTTTCCACTGCGGCGTCGAGAGCGTTGTCCAATGCGGCGTAAAGCCATGCGCCTTCGGCCAACACGCGATCGAAGCGGAGGTCCAGCGTGGCGGCGCCGGTAAGCGTTCGCGAATTGAGATCGTCTTCGTAGCGGCCGCTTTCATAGAAAATGTCCGCCGACATTTCTGTTTCCGCATTGAAGCGCCAGGACAGCCCTGCGTTGACGCTCCATTGCGGCGATTGTGCGGGACGCAGGCCAGTGAGAGCGGGAGCCGCGGCTGCGCCATCGACGCGCGCGCCGGTGTAGGTGAGCGCGCCGCGCCAGAAGAACGTATTGCCGATTGCCCCGCTTGCTTCCGCCTCCAGGCCAGCGGCGTCGATGCGGCCCGCGTTCCGCCGCTGCCGGTAGGCGCCGCCGGCGGGCACGAACACGCCCGGCGGGAACAAGCCTGGTCCTTCGCCCAGCGTGACATTGACGATTGCATCGTTGAGGCGTGTGGCGAAGAGGCCTGCGCTCCACCGCCAGTCCGGGTGGGCGCCGCCAATGCCAAGATCGGCGCCGATCAACCGTTCGGGCTCAAGCGCTGGGTTCGCTTCGGTCACGTCATTGCCGACTCGGAAGGGCCGGTGCAGTTCGTTGAGGCTTGGCGGCCGAAAGCCGGCATAGACAGCGCCGCGCAGAAAGGTATCGCCGCTTTGGCGGCGAACACCAAGACGCGCTGTGGGTGCTATGGTTTCGGCGTCCTCGGGCTGGAAACGCAAGGTCTCCGAATTATCGGCAAGCAGCGTTTCCACACGCGCGCCGCTGTAAGCACGATAGACATCGGTGCGAACGCCGCCTGAAAGCAGCCAGTCGCCAGCACTTCGCCAACCCTCTGCATAAACACCGGCAGTCAGCGTGCGGCCGCCCGCAATGCGGCCGCGCGTCGGCGCTCCGTTCACGAACGCGAAGCGCTCGCGCGTTTCGCCATCGCTCATGCGCAGATCGGCGCCGAGTTCGAGCCCGCCGTCAGCGTCGGTCCAGCGCAGCGCTGCGTTGCCGCCGTAGCCGGCGGCTGGCGTCGCATATTGTTCATTGGCCAGCGTTGTCGCGCTTCGATCCGCTGCGACTGTTACCGAACTGTTCTGCAGGTCCGAACGCATAGCCCACGCTTGCACGCGCCACGCGAATGGTCCGTTTGGCGCGGCGAGCGTGAGGCTGACGGTCGATCCGGATGAGGTGGAATCGGCGCCAACCAGTCCAGCGCCCCGGCTCTCGCTGTACGCTGCGATGCGCACCGACAGCACGCGACCTGCATGGCGCCGCTGTATTCGTGCAATCCCGTTCGCGCCGTCGAACCATATCGGTGCGTCTGCTGCCCCGGGTCCATCGCGCACAGGAATCCAGCCATCGTCGTGCTGCGCTGACGCTGCGAGCATGAAAGAGGATTGTCCATCGTCAGCAAGGGCGAAACCGGATGCGCGCACATGACCGCGATCGCCGCCTTCCACCGAAAATGCGAGGCCTCCGCGCTCACGCTCCTCAAGCTGCACCGCACCGGTGAGTGCGCCCGCGCCATAGGGCCCGGCGCCAGCGCCTCGCAAGACAATCGCCCCGGCGATCGTCTCCGGCGGCAAAGCTCCCCAGATCACCCAGCCGCCGAATGGATCGTTGAGCGGCTGTCCGTCGAGAGTCACCAGCGCACGCCCGGCGCCCGAAGGCGCGCTGGCGCGTATGGAAAGCCCCTGGATGGTGGGATTAGCGGCGGCGCTGTTGGTGCGGCGAAATAAGGAAACGCCGGGCGCGCTACGCAAGGCGTCGTCGAGTCTGATGGCGTTTTCGATCTCGGCTGGGTCGATTGGCAGCGCCGAGTAGGCCGCTTCGCCGGGCGCCGGCGCTAGCCGCGGGGCGGTGACAACAACTTCCTCTGTCGCCACCGGCATATCCACCGCAGCATCCCTCCTAGCGCGCCCCGTCCACCGCTTCGTACGTGACGAGACTGAAGCGTGTGCGCTCGCTTTCGCGCATGCGCTGGGCGATTACTTCATGTAGATCGGGCCGCCAACTTGTCCATTGCTCTACGAAGGCGTTCGCGGCGTCGCGGTTTCCAACGCGCTGAATCGCCAAGACCTCACGCAGCAGGCTGGTGACGGCCTCAGGATAGCGGCGATAATCGATGCGAAGACGCCCGTTTTCGAAGCGCAGGGCGCCGTGCTGCATGAACCAGTTCCATTGGATCAGCTGCATGGTCTGGTAGGGCTGATCGCGACGTGGCCGGCTCTTTTGCAGCACGCGACGTACGCCAGACGCATAGATCGAGGCGAGCTGAGCGTCGCTCAGGCGGCCACGATCATGCAGGATTCGGGCGGACGTGAGCGAGACGAGGTCGGCCTTCATTTCCTCCAGCAGATCAGCGGTGTCTTGCAGCGCCGCATCGAGATCGCGGCCGTCCGCAGTCTGATCGACACCGAGATAATGGCCAATCTCGTGCCATAGCGTGCGATAGAAACCGCCTTCCGGCGTCAAATCCTCCGCTTGCGACGGGACCACTGCCGCCGCGAAAGCCCGGTGTGTTTCATCGAAGATTTCTTCGTTCAGAAGGATATTGCCGCGCATCAAGATGGTGCGGCCGTATTGCCGCGCCAGATAGGCTTCGTTCGGGAGAATAGTCGCCGTGTTCGCGCCGCGAGCCTGGCCGAAGTCGGCGATGATGTTATACACGCCCACCGGAATGTCGCTGCGCACCCGGCGGTGATGCTCATAGGGAAGCGCATTCTCGACGTCCTGGATATCCGCAAGACCCGCTTGCAGCTCCTCGCTGCGCGCGCGGTCGCGCGCCAGCAGCGAAAGTGAAAACATCGTCTTCACGCCATAGAGCGCATCATCGTAGGTTTCATAAGAGCCGATCTGCGCATTGAGATTGCCGCTGAAGCGCCCGCTCACCCATGCGGCGTCGCCGCCTTCGTAATCGTCGGCAAGAAGATCGCGCGCCCTGAGCCGCAGATAGCGCGCGAAGGCCGGATCGTCGTTCTCCACCAAGCGCGCGGCGCCATTCAGCCGCTCGTAGATGAACATGATGTCGTCGGCATAGGCGATCGAATAGGGCACGGCGAGATAATCCGTGCTGTCGAGCATCCGCACCCAGATGCCTGGATGAAGCGTCTGCAGCGCAGGATAGCGCTGCAACACCGTCCGCACGCGCTCTCGATTTTCGGATGTGGCGGCCCACACCACGCTGCGATCGTCCAACAGCTCCTCGCGACGCGTGGGATTGGCAGCAAGGAAAGCGTCGAATGCCTCCCGTGTCGTGCCTGCCGGATAGATATTCCGCGCCGGCGTCTCCGGCAGGACGGAGAGGAATGGCTCGCGCTGATTGTCGAGGGTTGTTGCAATCGGTCCGGCGTTCATGCGGAAGAGATCGTTCTCAGCGCGCAGTTCGGGGTGCGCCGCGAGGTAATCGGCAGCTGCGAGGGCTTCAGGGTGACGTTGGTCGAGGTAGAGCCGATGCATGCGCTCGCCGGCGGCCAACAGTTCGCGCACCGCCGCCTGTTCACCTGGGGTCAACGCCGAGAGATCGGGCGAGAGATGAAGACGCTGCGTCCTCGAAAGAACGGCCTCGCTCTGCACTGCCTCCCAAGTCGGATGCAGTGAAGCGGAAGGCGTGGAGGCAGGTGTGGCGCAGGCGGCGAGCGTGAGCGCCGCAGCGGCGAGGAGGATGGATCGCATCGTCCGCGCCTAGCATGCATGCGCGACCGCCAAAAGCCCGCTCACCGCAGCAGTGCCGCCGCTCGTCAAGAAAAGCGGACGCGAGGGGCTCGCGTCCGCTGATTCATGTGTGATCGAGTCAGTGCACGGCTTCCTGATTGCCGCTGGTGCGTTCGCCCACAGCACGGGCGCCGCGCTCGGCGAGGTCGGCGCCGGTGCGCGCTGCAGTGTCGGCGACACGCCGCAGCGTGCTCCGCTCCGACTGGCTGAGCGGCAGCGCACTGCCGAGAGCGGCCCCGACGGCGACCGCCAAAGCGCCGGTAATAAGCGGATTGCCGTCGTAGAATTCACCAGCCGAGCGGCGCGTCTGGTCGGCAAAGTCGCCGATCTGGCGCCCCCGCTCCGTGGCGAAGTCCTTTGCGCTGCCGTATGAGCTGGTGGCGAAATCGCGCGTCTTGGAGAGCGAATCGGATGCGAAGCTGCGGGCGCCGCTCAGCGAGCTTGTAAGCTTGTCGCGGGCGCTCGCGCCAGCCCGTTCGATGGCGTGAATAGTCTCACCCACGCGCTGCTTGAATGCCTGGATCGCCTCACCGCTGCGCTGGCGCAAGTTGAGCGCCGAGGTCTCCGCTTGGTGCAGGCGCTCTTGATAGGCCTCGTCGCTTTCGCCTGGTTCGCGCACCGTGCGCCAGCGCGCGTCCTGCAGCAATTGATAGCGGTTGTCGGCCGGCGCCGAGCTATAGTCGGAGCTGTTGTTCTTGCGGCTCTCGATCACCATCCAGGCGATGCCCCCGGCGATCAGCAATAAAGGCAGCGGATTGCGTTGCATTTGGGTTCCCACTTTTGATTTGACGCCATGGACAGCGCCTTTGACGGCCTTGCCGGCCTGACCCTTGACGAAAGTCGCAGCTTCGCTCGCGAGCTGGCTGGGCTTCAGCTTGCTCGAGAGCTCTTCCATCGTGTCGTTGAGCCGCGACCGGCTTTCATTGAGATCGGCGACAATCCGATCAGTCTCTTCGCTCATGTGTTCTCCTTGAGCATGTGCAGGTCGCGCGACACCTGACTGGCGGTGCGGCGCAGCTTGAGCTGTTCTGGCGAGAGCGCTTTCCGGCCGGCCTTGATCATCAGGTATCCGGCGATGCCGCCGACAGCAGCGGCGAGCAGGCAAGCGACCCAGGCGGGCATGACTTCACCGAGCAGGTAGGCGAGCCCCACCAGCGCCACTGTCACGGCCGAGCAAGCAAACACCGCCCCGATCGCGATGCTCACCGCGCCGGCGCTCATCTGTTTGACATTTTCGACCGCTTCGGCCCGCGCCAAGCGGACTTCGTTGCGCACCAGATCAGCGAGCTGTGAGGCGAAATCGCGCGTCAGTTCGGGCAACGAGCGTTCGGTTTGCATGGCCTCAGACCTCGCCGACTGGCGCCGGATAGGCGGCTTCGTATCCCTCGGTGGCCCCGCCGGCTGCGAGTTCGTCGTGCGAGCCTTCGAAAGCAGTCTTGCCGATGCGCGCAAGGACAAAGCCGAGCGCGAGCGCTCCACCGAGGAACACAGCGGGCTGGCGGCGGGCAAAGCCGTTCAGCTCATTGACTAGGCTGCGGACATCGCCGCTTTGCAGCGAGCGCGTCGCGGTCTCCAATCCTTCCGCTGTCTTGTGCAAGGCGATGCCGAGCCAGCCATTCTCCTGCTCGACATCGCCAGCAGCGCGGTGCAGCGCCGATGCTGCGGTCTGCACTTGGCCGGCCAGACGCTGCGTGCCTTCTTGCAGCTTCTGTTCGGCGGCAGTGCGGGTTTGTTCGAGAGCGGATTTCGCGGAGTCCTTGATGCGGCGCGCGGATTCTTCGGACGCAGTATTCGCGCCCGTGGCGCCATTGGGATTTTCCACGGCTGTTCTCCTTTGTGTTGATGCGGCGTCAACGCGAAGGGAACGGCGCTGTTCCGCACCGCGAACATGATCTGGGCGTAATTCGGCGCGTCGGCGTCAGCGCGCGCCGTGGGCTGCTTTCGCGTAGCTTTCGAAAGCTTCGCGGCTCGTGAGTTTAGGCGTGTAACCAAACTCGCTCTTCAGGCGTCGGTTGCATAGCACCGGCCGGTAGCGAAGGAACACCACCTGTTCCGGCCCTGCTTGACTGAGGCCGAACTTACGCAGCAACCAAAGCGCCGCCGCCAGCAGCGGCGCGGGAACCGGCAGGTATGGTTTGCCCAGGATGCGCGCGATTTGACGCGCGGTCAGGGCGCCATCGCCGGCGACATTGAAGACGCCTGTCTTCTGCGAAAATACCGCATCGACGAGGCAACGGACGAAGTCACCGTCCCAAACAAACACGAATGGCGACGCCGAGCCTCGCACGCCGAGGACGAACGGCTGTTCGAACAACGCTGTGACAGGCGTGCGCACGCCAGCGCCGATGATCGTTCCAGGGCGGAACACGACCTGGTTCAGCTCCGGATGGTCGCGCCGCCACTGCGCCAGCATCGTCTCGACCAGACGCTTGTGCTTGGAATACTCGAATGCGTCGTTGCCACGCAGCGGGTCAGTTTCTTCGAGCCAGGCCGGGTTGTCGGGATGATATCCATAGGCGGCGCCGCTCGATGCGACGACCAGACGACGCACGTCTGCTTCGGCGCAGGCCGTGAGAACGTTCTGCGTGCCAAGCACGTCGATACGGTGGGCGAAGTCGGGCGGCGCGTGTTTCGGCGGGCGCAGGATCGAGGCCAGGTGTACGATTGTGTCGATGCCATGAGCGCGGAGGAGGTCGCTTAGCCCCGCCCTGCAGATGTCGCGCTGCACATAGATCACGCCATCGAGCCGCTCTCCCGGTTCAACCACGTCGAGCGCCACCAGCGCGGCGAGTTCGTCGCGCCTTTGCGCCAACGCATCGATCAGCAATCGGCCCACATAGCCGCTGGCGCCGGTGACCAGGACCGCAGGCGCCATCAGAGTCCGGGCTCCTGATGCATCGCTTTGAACGCGTGCAGACCTGGCGCGAAGAGGTGCATGGCGGGATCGACATCAACATGAACAAGCGCTGGCTTGCCGGAGCGGGCGCAGCGAGCGAGCGCGCCGTCCAGTTCCTCCGGATCGGCAATGCGTTCGCCGTGACAGCCCATCGCCGCGGCGACCGCGTCATAGGCGATCTCCTCGAAATCGGTCGCCACTGTTCCTTGCTGCTCGGCCCCCATCACGCTGCGCAACGCCGGCAGGGCGAGTGATTGGGTGAGCTTCACCATCCCCCATTGCTTGTCGCAAAGAACGACAAAGATGACGGGCAGCGCGTGGCGGCGGGCAGTCTCCAATTCCTGAAGGTGGAAGCCCATGGCGCCGTCGCCGATGATGCAAACGACTCTTGCGTTGGGGTTGGCGACCTGGGCGCCGAGCGCCTGGGCTACGCCTGCGCCGAGCATGCCGAACTTGAAGGTGGAGAGGAGCCCGTCGGCGCGATTTATCTCCGAAAAAAAGTTGGCCCACACCGCAGTATTGCCGCCGTCGAAGACATAGACAGCATCGTCTCCGAACGCGCGTCGGCAAGCAGCCGGCGCTTGTGCGCTATGCATCGGCACAGACGTGTTGGAGAGCGCTGCGTCGAGTTCTCGGCGTGTCTCGTCGCATATCTTCTTGAGGGTTGCGGTGCGCGCGCGATTGGCCTCGATGAGAGCAGCCTTGGGCGGGCCGCACTGCAAACGCTCAACCAATGCGGTCACAAAGCTCTTGGCGTCGGCGAGCACGGCCAGATCCACCGACTTGTTGAGACCAAGCATGTCTTCGTCGATATCGACTTGAATCATTTTCTGAACGCCTGCCGGGCCCCAATAGGGCGGCTTGCCCCACCAGTCCGTCTCGCCGAGGCGCGAGCCCAGAACGAGCACGAGATCGGCCTCGCTGCGAGCGCGGTTGACGGCTTCCATCGCCCAAATTGGCAACGTCTGTGCGTGCTTGTCGGGGATTGCGCCACGGCCGCCCCAACTCGTCGTCACCGGCGCTCCTATAAGATCCGCCAGGCTCTGCAGCGCCTCGCCGGCGCTTGCGTGCAAGACGCCGCTGCCGGCGTGAATCAGCGGACGCTCCGCGCGTCGCAACATCGCAGCGGCGCGTTCCACCTGCGCAGGCGCTGGTTCGATCGAAAGGGTGCGGCGATAGTTCGAAGGCGCACGCAGATCGAGGCCCGCGTCATCGAACACCCCATTCATGATCGTCTCCGGCACGTCGAGATGAACGACGCCGGGCCTGCCGCTCCAGCTTGTGCGCAGTGCGCGGCGCAGCAATTCAGGCAGCCTCTCGAACGTGGGGACGACTCCGCTCCACTTCGTCATCGGTCGCGTCACCCCGGCCTGATCGAAATATTGGTACGCGCCGCCTCGGTCGGGGTAGGCGATCGGGGTGCGCCGGCATGAAGTGATGAGCAGGACCCGATTGCCTTCGCCGTTCTCGACGGCCACTCCAGGCAGAATGTTGGCGACGCCGGGTCCATTGGAGGCCATGCAGACGCCGAGCTTGCCGGTGAGTCGCGCATAGGCTCCGGCCATGTGCGCTGCACTGGTCTCGTGGCGCGGCGAGATGAGTCGAATGTTGTGTTTGGCGAAGCTGCCGAAGAAGCCGAGATAGGTGCCGTCGACGATGCCGAACACGACCTCGACGCCTTCCGCCGCCAACATGCGCGCCAGAATCTCACCGCCAACGACCTGCCCCATGCCCGTCTCCCCAAAAGAGCCGCCCGTGGCGCAGCGTCAGGCGCGGGTGCGCAGGCGCAATGACGCTGATCAAGCGGCGCTGCGGCGGTTGATCGCATTGATCGCGGCAGGGTCGGCAAATGCCCCAGTGCGCTGCGGCAACCGCCAATTATCAAACGTCAAGCGCCATCGCGCCAAATCGATCTAGATTGCAGGGCGCAGGACGGAGGCGCCGATGGCACCGATCTGGGTAGGGCAAGCCGGCCGGCGCTCGCGCCAACGATGCTCCTGACGCGGATCCGACAGGGCATAGCCGGTCTCTATCCCGGCTATTTTGCGCTGGTGATGGCCACTGGCATCATTTCGAATGCCCTTTTTCTCGAACACTATCGGGCTTTGTCGACGGTTCTGTTTGCTGTCAACCTGATCGCCTATCCGACGCTTTGGCTGCTGACGCTGTTGCGCGTAATGTCCGCCGGTAAAGCGCTTTGGGCCGATCTGACCAGCCCGAAACTCGTCTTCGCCTTCTTCACCATCGTCGCAGCGACGGACGTGCTCGGTGTTGGCATGAACCTTCGCGGATGGGGACACGCCGCCACGCTGATGTGGCTGCTCGCGCTGATTTTATGGGTGACGCTGATCTATCTCTCTTTCGGCGTGCTCACTTTTCTCAATACCGCGCATGGCGCCAATGTCGTGCACGGCGGCTGGCTCATCGCCATCGTCGGCACTGAATCTCTCGTGATTCTTGGCGCAGCCATCGCGCCAAATCTCGGTGCGCAACAGCAAACCGTGCTCGTGCTCATCCATATGTTCTGGGGTGTTGGGCTCGGCCTTTACGGCATTTTCGTCACACTGTTCGCCTACAGGATCTTCTTCTTCGACATCGCGCCCGACGACATAACGCCCTTGATCTGGGTAGTGATGGGCGCTGCGGCGATCAGCACCAACGCCGGGTCGGTGCTGATCTTGACCGACACCGGCATAGCCTTCCTGCAGTCGATGCGACCGTTCATCGACGGCGTCACCCTCATCATGTGGGCCTGGGCGACGTGGTGGATACCGCTGCTCGTTCTGTTTGGCATCTGGAAGCACATCATCCGGCGCGCCCCGATTGTCTATACGCCGATGCTGTGGAGTCTGGTGTTTCCGCTCGGCATGTACGCGCTCGCCAGCTTGCGGCTCTCGCTCGCCGCCGATTTTCAGCCGCTTCGTTTGATTTCAGGAGCGATGGTTTGGGTCGCCTTCGCCGTCTGGGCCGTGACCGCCGCCGGCATGACGTTGTCGTTCTTTCGCGAGAGCCGCCCTGCCTAGCTCATCTCAACTCAGGATGCGGTTGGCGAGGTCGAGTTCGAGGAACGACAGCAACAACGTTGCGTTGCCCGCCCAAGCGACGATCGAAAGCCGAGCGAAGAAGCTCCACATCTGCGGCGCGTGCGCGGCGCATCGCCAGGCGGCGATCAAGATCCAGGCCGTATAGAGCGCCAGCAGCAACAAAATCATCTGCTGCAAGATCAAGCGGTCTTCGCGCATGGCTTCGAAAAAAAGCGCGAACAGGGCGGCGCTGGCGAGCACGCCGTACACCCAATAGACCTTCCAAAGAGGCATCGCCCCGCGCCAGGCGCGCAGCTCCGGAGCGAAGAACTCAGCCAGAAAGCTCATGGATGGGCGCCTCCCGCCCGGAGCTTGTTGCGGTGGGTCGTGTCCGCTGCTGGCATGAGGTCAGTATGCCGCGCTAGTTGACGCGCATCAATCTCATTTCGCCTCAGCCGCGGCAGAATTGCAGCGCAACGGAGTCATCCGCTCATGCATCTCACTAAAGCCACTGCGTTCGCCGTCCGCACGCCGCCGCCGAATTACGGCGGCTATTATTGGTACTTCGTCAAACTAGAGACCGATTCAGGCTTGGTGGGCTGGGGCGAAGCGGCGGTGCTGTTCTCGATGTACGGACTGGAGCGCGCCTTCGAGCAGATGGTGGAGGGCGTGTTCAACCGCTATCTCGCGGGCCGCAACCCGCTTGATCGCGAGATGCTCAACAAGCTGATGTATGCGGGCCTGTCTTCTCAGCATGCAGACTACTTCGTCGGCGGCGTCATCAGCGCCTTCGATACCGCGCTGTGGGATATTTGCGGCAAGCACTTCGAGGCGCCGGTGTGCGTGTTGATGGGCGGAAAATTCCGCGAGCGCATTCGCAGTTACACCTACATCTACGACATCAGCGGCGGCGACCTCGCTGCATCGGCAGTGAGCTGGTCGAGTGAACCGAAGAAAGTCGCGGAGATGGCGGCCCGCATCGTCGATGAAGGCTTCACTGCGGTGAAGCTCGATCCGCTGCGATATACGTTGCCGGGAACGCAGCCGATCGGCCCTTGGGAAATCAGCATGGAGGAATATGATCGGGCCGAGCGGACGATCGAGGCGATCCGCACCGCCGTGGGCAATCGCGCCGACATCCTGATCGGCACGCACGGCCAGATCACGCCCTCTGTTTCGCGCCGGCTCGCGAAGCGGCTGGAGAAGTTCGACCCGATCTGGCTGGAGGAACCGTGCCCGCCGGAAAATGTCGAGGAGATGGCGCGCGTCGCCGCCAGCACCTCGATCCCGATCGCGACCGGCGAACGCTTGGCGTACGTCCACGATTTTCAGCGGCTGTTCGCCGCCGGCGCTTGTCATTACGCACAGCCCGACCTCGGCAGTTGCGGCGGAATCACCGCCGCCAAACAGATCGCCGCCCTCGCTGAAGCACATTACGTGCTGATGGCGCCGCACGTGTGGGGCGGGCCGGTCATCACGGCCGCGGCGATGCAGATCGACGCCTGCATTCCGAATTTCCTGATTCAGGAAAGCATCTACAAGTCCGGCGGCTTCTTCGATCAGATCGTCAAACGGCCGCTAAAATGGGAGGCCGGCGATCTGATCCTCGAGGAGACGCCAGGCATCGGCGTGGAGTTGGATGAAGCGGCGCTGTCGAAGCACGCCGCGTAGCTGGTCTTATGGTCTGGCGAGAGCATCTAACTGACGCTCTCGGCGTGCGTGCTCCCTCCACGATGCCACGACACCTTCCGACAGCCGTCGCGTGCAGTGCCTTTGACGCGCGCGACCGCGATGGCACGCGATATAAGAGCTCGGAAGTGGCAAAATCTTCCCAGCACTCTTAAGAAGTCTGTTCTCGCTTTCGGCGCCCGGTGGAGAATATCGGAGGGATGCATCTCTACGCCCACAGCTTGCCCGGCGCTCCGGAGCACAAATGGGAGCCGCTGCTCGATCATTTGCGGGACGTTGGCCAGCTCGCGCGTGCGAACGCCGCAGCGTTTGGCGCGGAGGAGTTCGCCTATATAGCCGGACTGATGCACGATCTCGGCAAGGCGAAGCCGGCGTTTCAGGCCTACATACGCGACGGTCCGGACGCGCCCCATGCCGGGGAGGGCGCGCGTTACGCCGCCGCCCGATACCCGGGAGCGATTGGGCGCGTCTTGGCTTTTTGCATCGCCGGCCATCACGCTGGCTTGGCCAATGGCGTGCTTGACGGCGGAGGGACAACGCCGCTCGACGAGCGGTTGCGGCAGGCTGAGACCATCGCGCTTCCCGACGGACTGTCTGCGCCCGAGGCTCCGCGCACGCCGCCTGGGCCATTGGCGTCCGCGTGCAGCAAGAACGAACAGGCGTTTGCGCTCAGCTTCCTCATTCGCATGCTTTTCTCGTGCTTGTGCGATGCGGACTTCGTCGCCACCGAGCGGTTCTATGCGCGCGCGCGGGGCGAGCCGGTCGATCGCGGCTGGAGCGGCGATCTGCGCGCGCTCAAAGCGCGCCTCGACGCACACGTGGATGCACTGAGCGAAGGAAAGACAGGAGAGGTCAACGCTTTGCGCGGGCAAGTGCTCGCCGCTTGCCGAGCCAGCGCCCAGGCGCCGCCAGGCCTCTTCTCGCTCACGGTGCCGACTGGCGGCGGCAAGACGCTGGCTTCGCTGGCGTTCGCGCTGGAGCACGCGCTCACGCATAATCTTAGACGCGTCATCTACGTTGCGCCTTACACGTCGATCATCGAACAGACGGCGGATGTCTTCCGCAAGGCGCTCGAAGACAGCGATGCAATCCTCGAACATCACAGCAATTTCGACTGGGACAGACAACGTGGCGATCAAGACGACGAAGGCCGCGACGGACTGCAGAAGCTGCGCCGCGCGGCGGAGAATTGGGACCGGCCCATCGTTGTGACGACGGCCGTTCAATTCTTCGAAAGTCTGTTCGCTAATCGTACCTCGCGCTGCCGCAAGGTGCACAACATCGCGCGTTCGGTGATAATTTTGGACGAGGCGCAAAGCCTGCCGCTTCGGCTACTTCGGCCCTGTCTGGCCGCGACAAAAGAATTGGTGCGCGGCTACGGCGCAAGCATCGTTTTCTGCACGGCGACGCAGCCGGCTGTGCGCGAGCAAGATGGTTTCGGTCCGGCGGAAAAATTGCATGGCGTGCGCGAGATCGCGCCCGATCCACCGCGGCTCTACGAAAGCTTGAAACGCGTGCGCACTGAAGCGCTGCAAGCGATCGGCGATGCCGACCTGGTGGCGCGGCTCGTGGCCGAAGATCGCGTGCTATGCATCGTCAACAAGCGGCAGCATGCGCGGCGATTGTTCGACGCGCTGCCCGATGAAGGACGCTTTCATCTTTCCACGCTGATGACGCCGGATCATCGGCGGGCGAAGCTCGCCGAAGTCCGCCAGCGTCTGAAAGCCGAGGGGTGCGTGCGGCTTGTAAGCACGTCGTTGGTCGAAGCCGGCGTCGATGTGGACTTTCCCGCGGTCTATCGCGCGTTGACGGGAATCGATTCGATCGCTCAGGCCGCGGGACGATGCAATCGCGAGAACACGCTCGGGCGCGAGGGAGGCCGCGTCTACGTGTTCGAGCCGGCAGCGCCGGAGGACGCGCCGCCGTGCGACGTGAAACAGCTGGCCGATGCGGCGCGCACCGTATTGCGCGACCACGCCGGCGATCCGCTGTCGCTTGAGGCGGTGCGAGCCTATTTCGAAGAGGTGTATTGGCGGCGGGGCCACGAGCAGTTGGATCACGCCAAGGTTGGGGAGTGTCAAGGCGCTCCGCGCTTCAACGGCGTCATGGAGGCGCTCACAGCTACAGCGCCTGGCCTGAACTTCGTGTTCGCCGACATCGCTCAGGCTTTTCGGGTGATCGACGAAGTCATGGCGCTGCTGATCGTGCCGACGTTCGCGGGCATGCCGCACGGCGCATCCGAGGCGCATCTCTGGGAAGTGCGGCACGCGCCGTTTCCGAGCGGCGCATGCCGCCGCGCGCTGCAGCGCGCCAGCGTGCAGATTCCGCCGCGCGCGCTCCAGGCGCTAATCGCCGCCGGTGCGGCCGAGGTCGTGCGACCGGGCGGCTTCGGCGACCAGTTCACCGTGCTGACAAACCACGATCTCTACGACTTGGACGCGGGGCTCGACTGGTCCGACGCGACCTTCCGGAGCGCGACGTCGCTGATCGCCTGAAGATTGTGTTTCGACCGCGAATCGTTCCCTATCGGTTCTTCGGCCGGCAATCGGGTGGGAGGCTACCATGGCGTTGGGCTGCAAGCTGCATGTGTGGGGCGACTACGCCTGCTTTACGCGCCCTGAAATGAAGGTCGAGCGCGTCTCCTACGACGTGATGACGCCATCTGCAGCGCGCGGCATCCTTGAAGCGATCCACTGGAAGCCGGCGATACGCTGGGTCGTCGACCGCATCCACGTGCTGAAGCCGATCCGCTTCCAATCCATCCGCCGCAACGAGGTTGCGTCGAAAATTCCGGCGGGGACCGCGCGTTCTGGGATGAAGAACAACGACACGACGCGGCTGGGCCTCTTCATCGAAGACGACCGCCAGCAGCGCGCCATGATTGCGCTGCGCGACGTCGCCTACGTCATAGAGGCGCACTTCGAACTTACGTCGCGCGCCGCACCGGACGACAGCGAAGGCAAGCATGCCGAGATGTTTCGCCGCCGCGCCGCCAAGGGGCAATGCTTTCACCAGCCGTGCATGGGGATGCGTGAATTTCCCGCCCACTTCGAGCTGGTCGAAGGCGAGCCGCCCGCGTCGCAATTGCCCGCCGATCAGTGCGATCGCGATCTCGGCTGGATGCTCTACGACATGGATTTCAGCAAACGCGACGATCCCAAGCCGATCTTCTTCCGCGCCGCGCTTGACGGCGGCGTGCTCGATGTGGCCGCGGCCCGCGCACAGGGGCTTGCGTTATGACCGTGCTTGCTGCGTTGGCTGCCTATTACGATCGGATGGCTGCAAGGGGCGAGGCTTCGGAACCCGGCTATGCGCCGGCGAAGGTCAGTTTCGAGATTGTGCTGAGGCCGGATGGCGTGCCGTGCGAGGTCAATGACTTGCGCGTCCAAGCTGGAAAGCACGCGACGCCACGTCTGATCGAAGCGCCAATTGCAGTGAAGCGGGCCTCAAACATCGAGCCGAATTTCCTTTGGGAGAAAACCGCGTACCTTTTCGGGGTTATCGCCTCGGAAGGCGACCCGCCGCGAGCGATCCAGGGCCCGCGCACTCAAAGAGAACACGAGAAGTTCAAGTCCGTGCACATCGAACAATTGGGGAATACTGACGATGAGGGTTTGCGCGCCATAGTCGCTTTCCTCCAACGCTGGCGCCCCGATGAGTGGGAAGCGCGGGGGTGGCCCAACGATGCGCTCGACACCAATTTTGTGTTCCGATTGCATGGGGATCGCGCACCCGACGGCCAGCGTAGGTTCATTCACCAGCGGCCTGCGGCAAGGGCCGCGTGGACCAAGTATTCAGCGCCGAAGGCAACGTCGGCGCGGTGTCTCGTCAGTGGCGAAATCGAGCCGACTACTCGCCTTCATCCTGTCATCAGGGGCGTTGCTGGCGCGCCAAGTCAAGGCGCATCGCTGATCTCTTTCAATCTCGATTCCTTCAAGTCGTTCGGCAAGGACCAGGGATCGAACTCACCGATCGGCGAACGCGCCGCCTTTGCGTACGGAACGGCGCTTAACGCACTATTGGCCAAGCGGAAGCTCTTGGTTGGCGATGCCACAGTCGTGTTCTGGGCGGACGCGACTGAAACGTCCGAAAAAGAGGCCTCCGCTGCGGAGGGCATCTTTGCTGCTTGGCTGAATCCTGAAGGAGACGATCCGGACCTTTGCGACTTCGTGCGCATGCGGTCAGCAATGGAATCTATTAGCGAAGGACGCGGGTGGGCATCGACCCCCGAACTGAACCCGAAAACGCGGCTCCATGTGCTCGGGCTCGCCGCCAATGAGGCCCGCTTGGTGGTGCGCTTCTGGCACGTCGGCTCGTTCGGCGAATTCGCCGGACGGCTTGCGGCGCATTACCGCGATCTCGACATCGAGCCCGCGCCGTTTGCACGTCCGCCCAAGTTCGGCGCGTGGTTATTCGAGACCGCGCTAAAGAGAGAGGCCAAGAACATCCCGCCGCTGCTCGGGGGCGAGTTCATGGGCGCGATTCTTACTGGCGCCCGCTATCCGCGCACGCTGCTTTCCGCCGTGGTCCGACGCATTCGCGCCGATGGCGGCGTGAACGGCGCACGAGCCGCATTATGCAAGGCCGTCATCAACCGAGACGTACGTCTCACCGGAAAAGGAGAGGAGATTCCCGTGGCTCTCGATCGGGACAACAACGACGCCGCCTATCGCTTGGGTCGGCTGTTTGCATTGCTGGAACGCGCACAAACTCTCGCTCTGCCGGGACTCAACGCCACTATTCGCGATCGCTATTTCGCGGGCGCTAGCGCGACCCCTCAGCGAATCTTTCCAACACTGCTGCGAAACGCGCAAAACCACATTGCCGCCGTTCGCAAGGGCGACAAGGCCGGCCTCGCGCCATGGCTTGACAAAGAGATCGGCGAGATCTGGGCCGGCTTGGAGCCAGACCTTCCCCGCGCGTTGCGCCTGGAAGATCAAGGCAGGTTCTTCGCCGGTTATTACCACCAACGATTTGCCCGAACGGACAGGGCCGGCGTCGAGAATCTCGTCGCCGATTCATCGCTCGAACAAAAAGACACCAAGGAGGTTTGATCCATGCCCGCGATTCAGAACCGCTACGACTTCGTCTATTTCTTCGACGTCGCCAACGGCAACCCCAACGGCGACCCTGACGCCGGCAACATGCCGCGCATGGACCCGGAGACCAGTCAGGGCCTGGTCACCGACGTGTGCCTCAAGCGCAAGATCCGGAATTTCGTTGCGTTGGACGGGCATGGCCGCGATGGCATGCGCATCTATGTTGAGGAAAACGCGATCCTTAACGATCGCCATCGCGAAGCCTATCGCGCCATCCGTCCCGACTCGAAGGACGTTGAAGGCTACAAGAAGTTATCCCCTCAAAACGACAGCGAGGCGCGCGAGCTGACCGCCTGGATGTGCGCGAATTTTTTCGACATTCGCAGCTTTGGGGCGGTCATGAGCACGGGCGTCAATTGCGGCCAAGTGAGAGGTCCGATCCAGCTGTCATTCGCCCGCTCGGTCGAGCCGATCATGCCTATTGAGGTGTCGATAACGCGCATGGCGGCGACCAACGAAGCCGAAAAGAAGCAGCGCGAAGCAGGGGCCGACGAACGCAGCGACAACCGCACCATGGGCCGTAAGCACATCGTGCCGTACGGACTCTATCGCGCCCATGGCTGGGTTAACGCCAAGCTGGCCGAACGCACCGGCTTCTCTGAGAGCGATCTGCGCACCTTATGGGCCGCGCTGGACATCATGTTCGAGCATGACCGTTCGGCGTCGCGCGGCGAAATGGCGCGCCGCCCGAGCTACGTGTTCAAGCACGCTTCCGCGCTCGGCAACGCACCGGCGCACGACTTGTTCGATCGCATCAAGGTTTATCGCACAAATGGCGACGAAACCTATCCAGCCGGCGATCGGCGCACGCACAACTGGCCCCCGGCGCGCTCCTTCAAGGATTACCAAATCGAGGTGAATCGCGAAAACCTGCCCGAAGGGGTGGAGCTGTTCGAGCTCGGGGAGTTGCTGAAGAGCAGCTAGAGGGGCGCATGCCAGAATACGACCTCATCCCGCTTTCGGCGCTGCAGCACTATCTCTATTGCCCGCGCCAGTGCGCACTCATTCACATCGAGCGCGTCTGGGCCGACAATCGTTTCACTGCGGAAGGGCAAGTGCTGCATGAGCACGTGAATGAGGCGAGCGTCGAGAGCCGCGGGCCGCTACGTACGCTGCGCGCACTGGACATCGTCTCGCGGACGCTTGGCTTGGTCGGGAAGGCAGACGTGGTGGAGGTGAAGCGCGCCGTCAGCGGAGCCATCACCTATTGTCCTGTGGAGTACAAACGCGGCAAGCCGAAGCGCCATCGCGCAGATGAAGTGCAGCTGTGCGCACAGGCTATCTGTCTGGAAGAGATGTTCGACGTCGCCATAGCAGAAGGCGCGCTGTTCTACGGTCAGCCGCGCCGGCGCTATATGGTTGCGCTCGACTGCGAGCTGCGCGCTCTGACGGCTCGCGTCGCCTCCGAAACGCGGGCGCTTTTCGCCGGCGCCGTCACGCCGCCGCCGGCATACGAACCGCGCAAGTGCGACGCTTGCTCGCTCATCGCTATGTGTATGCCGAAGCGGCTGACCGAGGCGCCGCTCGTCGCGCGTTGGATCGCCAGCCGCGTGCGCGACTCTCATGACGACGCGCCATGCGACGCCTACTGAACACGCTTTACGTCGTCACCGAGGGCGCCTGGGTCCGTAAGGACGGCGAAAATGTGGTCGTCGAGGCCGACGGAATTGAGCGCGGGCGCGTTCCGGTCCATCTGCTTGGCGCAATCGTGTGCCTAGGCGCTGTCGGCGTCACGCCGGCTCTCGTTGGTTGGTGTCTCCAACGCGGCGTGGCCCTGACGCTGCTCAGCCGCGCAGGTCGTTTCCTCGGCCGGATCGAAGGGCCGCAAACAGGAAATGTGCTGCTTCGACGCGCGCAGCACGCTGCGACCTCAAACAAAGAGGCGGCTGCTCGCGTCGCCGGCGCGATCGTTGCAGCCAAGGCGATGAATCAGCGCGCTGTGCTTCGGCGTTGCATTCGAGACTACGGGGAGGCGATGGCGCCCGAACAACGTGCCATGCTCGCCGCCGCGGAAAGCCGCCTCCTGAGCTGTGGCCAACATGCGGTCGCGGCTTCCAGCGTCGACGCCGTACGCGGCCGCGAGGGCGAAGCCGCTGCGGCCTATTTCGAGTGCTTTCCGCTGTTGGTGCGTCGCGATGAGCCGGAATTCGTTTTCGCCGGGCGCACGCGCCGTCCGCCCCTCGATGCAACGAATGCGCTGCTGTCCTTCCTCTACGTCCTGGTGGTGCATGATTGTCGGGCCGCACTCGAGACGGTCGGCCTGGATTCGCAAATGGGTTTCTTGCATACCGACCGCCCCGGTCGCGCCAGCCTCGCCCTAGACATGGCGGAAGAATTCCGGGCGCCGCTGGCGGATCGTGTCGTGCTTACGCTGCTCAATCGCAAGCAAGTGCAGCCGAGCGATTTCGAACAGCGGGAGCAGGGCGCCTTCTATCTCCGCGAGGAGGCGCGCAAGACTGTGCTCGCCGCCTATCAAGAGCGCAAGCGGGTCGAACTCAGGCATCCCTTTCTGGAAGAGAACGCACCGCTCGGCCTGTTTCCCTTGCTGCAGGCGCAATTGCTCGCGCGCCATCTGCGCGGCGAACTCGATGCTTATCCAGCTTTCATTTGGAAATGAGGCGCAAATGATGGTGCTTGTGACCTACGATGTGAGCACCGAATCGATCGGCGGCAAGCGCCGCTTACGCCCCCGTTGCGCGCGCCTGTTGCGACTTCGGCCAGCGCGTACAGTATTCCGTATTCGAGTGCGAGTTGGAGCCGGCCCAATGGGTGACGCTGCGCACGCGGCTGGTCGCCGCGATTGACCCCGACAAGGATAGTTTGCGGTTCTATTTTCTCGGCTCCGAGCAACGGCGGCGTGTCGAACACATCGGAGCCAAGCCAACGCCCGATCTTTCCGGTCCGTTGCTATTCTGACGTGACTGCGAACCGGAAGCGCACAGAGTCCCTCAGGCCGGTTCGCATGCAGCTCTTTGACATTGTGAATCAAGATGTTGCCGGCACGCGCCGGCGGCCTCCGGGATATCGGTCGGCCCCTGTTGGCGGTTGTTCGCAATTTGAGCGGGATTTCCAATGAAGACCCAAAGGCTTATACGGGGTCAGTCGCGCTCCCCACGAGCGCGCGGATTGAAACTCGGATAGCGGCCGCAGCGGGAGAACAGCTTGGGTCGCGCTCCCCACGAGCGCGCGGATTGAAACATGTGTAGAGAGCGCTACAAGCTCGGAGGCCATCGTCGCGCTCCCCACGAGCGCGCGGATTGAAACGAGCGCCTCTGCGCGCTCGAAACGCGAGCGGCGGGTCGCGCTCCCCACGAGCGCGCGGATTGAAACGCGAGCGCGTTGAGCGTCGCCAGCAGCCCGGCTGTCGCGCTCCCCA
>CAYODX010000017.1:0-61988 GCA_964402795.1 uncultured Terricaulis sp.
CATCTCGAAGCGCCATCGCTTCGATGAGGAGACGCTACGCCCTGCCCCGCCCGCGCGCCGTGCCGCCGGTCACACTACCGGTCCCTGCCGTGCGACGAGCGACGCTCGCAGCAAAAAACTTGTCCCAGCCCCTGTCAGCTCGGTTACAGAGGGGCGAACCTGGGGACTGAACCATGATGCTCCGTGCGCTCGCTTGCTTCGTATTCACCTGCCTTGTGGCGATGCCTGCGCATGCCCAGCGGCAATGGTTCGAAGCGGGACCGACGCCCACGCGCTACGAGATCTCGGTCACGCCGGATGTTGAGGCTGCGACGTTTCAAGGCGACGTGCGTATCGACGTCGAAACTTCCGGGACGCTGGCGGCCGTGACGATGAATGCACTGGGACTGACAGTCACGCGCGCCACCATCGACAACAGCATCGTGCAGGCGGCGGCCGATGAAGAAGCGCAGACGCTGACGTTGACGCCGCGCCGGCCCCTGCGAGCAGGCCGGCATACGATCCGCATCACCTACTCCGGCGCGATCCAGGACGACGCTTACGGTCTCTTCCGGGTCGAGTATCAGTCCAATGGCCAAACCAAACGCGCGCTGGCGACGCAGTTCGAACCCGGCGATGCGCGGCGCTTCGCGCCGATGTGGGATCAGCCCAATCGCCGTGCCGTCTTTTCGCTCACTGTAACGGCGCCGTCTGATCAAATGGCGGTGTCGAATATGCCAGTGCAAAGCACCCAGCATTTGCCCGGCGGGCTCACGCGCACGCATTTTTCCGACACCCCGTCGATGCCGAGCTATCTGCTCTTCCTAGCCGTGGGAGATTTCGAGCGCGTGACGCGCAATGTCGACGGCGTCGAACTAGGCGTGGTCATGCGCCGCGGCGAAGGCCATCGCGCGCGAGAAGCCCTCGACGCCGGCGAGCAATCACTGCGCTATTACACGCAATATTTCGGTGTTCCCTATCCGCTGCCAAAGCTTGACATGATCGGCGTGCCGGGCGCCGGCGGCTTCGGGGCGATGGAGAACTGGGGCGCCATTCTCTATTTCGACCAGTATCTGCTCGTAGATGAGCACTCCAGCGAGGCTGAACGCCAAAACGTATTTGGCATCGTGGCGCACGAAATCGCGCACCAATGGTTCGGCAATCTCGTCACCATGATGTGGTGGGACGATCTGTGGCTGAACGAGGGCTTCGCCTCGTGGATGGCGGCGAAGGCGACCGAAGCAGTGCATCCTGACTGGCATCCCTGGCTCGCGCAGATGACCGACGGCACGGCCACTGCAATGGCGCTGGACGCCCGCGAGGGCACGCACCCTGTCGTGCAAACGGTCAACACGATCGACGAAGCTAACCTCGCGTTCGACACGATCACATACGAAAAGGGCCTCGCCGTCATACGCATGCTCGAAGCATACGTGGGCGAAGAAGACTTTCGGCGCGGCGTGCGCGACTACGTCAACGCGCATCGGTATGGCAATGCCCAAACTGAAGACCTGTGGCGCGCGGTGCAGGCTGCATCTGGTCAACCGGTGCTGGAGATCGCGCGCGCCTTCACGAACCAACCAGGATATCCACTGATCACAGCAGCCGGCGCCGACTGCCGCCGCGCCAGCTCTGCGAGCGAAATCACCCTGCACCAACGTCGGTTCGCGATGGACGACAGCGCCCGCACTGACCAGCGCTGGCCCGTACCGGTGGTCGTGACTCGCCTCGACGGCCAGCCCCAGCGCACGGTGCTGCCGGCGCAACCTTCGGCGACGATCGACCTTGGTCCCTCGTGCGGCGCCTACCTGGTCAATGCAGGCCAGACCGGCTTCTTCCGAGCCGTGTATGACCGCGCCAACTTCACCGCGCTGACCAATCGCTTCGAGGGGCTCCCCTCCGTTGACCAACTCGGTTTGCTGCTTGATTACTGGGCTTTCGGCCGCTCGGGCGATGCGCCGTTCACGGACTACTTGCAGCTGGTCGAGCACATTCCTGTCAATGCCGATCCGCTGATCGTAATGGATACAGCTGCATCGATGACTGCGCTTGCCAGTTACGCCCGCGGTCGGCGAAGTGAAGCGTCGATCAAGGCCTATGGCGTGCGCACGCTGCGTCCGTTCTTTGAACGCGTGGGCTGGGAGCCGCGTGCCGGCGAAAGCTCAAATGCCGCCAACATGCGGGCAACGCTAATCGCGGCATTGGGCGAGCTTGGCGATGCGGACATTATCGCTGAATCACGCCGCCGCGCCCGCTCGAACGACCCCAACCTGATGCCGGCGTCCATCCGCGCCGCGATTCTTTCTGTCTATGCCGCACAAGCAACCGCACAAGACTATGAAACGCTTATCGCGCAAGCGCAGAGCGCGCGCGATTTCGTTGATCAGCGCCGTCTGTGGTTGCAAGCGGCCAGCGTTTCCGACGAAGCCTTGGCGCGGCGGATTCTGCAACTGACGCTCGGAGAAGCCATTCCGCGCCAAATCCGCCCTCAAGTGATCGCCAGTGTCGGCGCTGAGCATCCCCGACTAGCCTGGGACTTCCTGGTCGCAAACCGCGCCAGCATCGAGGCCATGCTCGACCCGCTGCAACGCCTGGAGTTTCCGCCTGGCATTGCCGCAGTGAGCTCCGATCCGCGCATGGTCGACGAACTGGCGCGCTATGCGCAGAGCTTTCCTGAGGGCGCCCGCGGCACCGTCGCGGCCGGTCAAGCTCAGATCCGCCTCCGGGCACAGACCATCAGCGAGCGTCTGCCGGCGGTGGAAAGCTGGGTCGCCAGCCACAGCCAACCCGCGCGCCGCGCCCGTTAGGGGCGCAATTGGGAGCGGCGTTCCGGCGCATGGTTCCGCGCTCCGCCGCTGCTCCTCTTGCAGCTAGCGCCTCTGCAAGAAGGTTGAGAACGCTGCGGCGGCTTCAGGCGAGCGAAGGCGTTCCGCGAATAGATCGCCCTCCTCCTGCATGCGGGCGAGCAGCCGCTCGCGGTTGCGCATCAGCCTTTTGGTCAGTCGCATCGCTTGAGGCGGCTTTGACGCTAACATCCGCGCCGCCTCCCGCGCGCGCGGCTCGACTTCAGCAACTGGCAGCGCTGCGTTGGCGAGCCCCCACGCCGCGGCGTCCTTGCCGTTCAACGGCTCGCCGAGTCCGAACAGGGCGAATGCGCGAGCATGCCCTAACCGCTCCACCATGGTGAGACTAGAGGCGTTCTCCGGCACGAGGCCAAGATCGACGAAGGGAACGGTCAACCTTGCCTGTTGAGCCACGTAAACCAGATCGCACTGGAACAGCATCGTCGTGCCGACGCCTACTGCGTGCCCTTGAACCGCAGCCACGATGGGCTTTTCTGCGCAGATGACCTTCTCGAGAAAACGTCCGACATGACGCGGCGCCTCGAAGGCGCCCGCGGACTGCGCCGCAAAATCGTTGATATCGTTGCCAGCCGAGAAGAAGTCGCCCGCCGCAGTAAACAACAGGGCGCGCACCTCGTCGTCGCTTTCCGCGCATTCTATCGCGTCCGCCAGCGCCCCATACATCGCGTTGGTGATCGCATTCTTCTTCTGAGGCCGGTTGAATCGGACCTCCAAGACCGGCCCGTCGCGCGAGACGAGGACGTGCGGTTCATCCATATCGTGCTCCGAAAACGGCGCGCCTGCCCTTAGGGGGCGTTATTCAGTTTTTCAGTTTATAGCCCGTCTTGAAGATCCACCAAACCGAGGCAAGGCAGATGACGAGAAAAACGGCAATGGCCGATAGACTGACGACTATGTTCACGTCGGCCGCTTGTTCACCGAAAAACGCCCACCGGAAGCCGCTAATCAGATAGACTACCGGATTGAACAAAGTGATTGCCCGCCAGGGCTCGGGAAGCATGTCGATTGAATAAAACGTGCCGCCAAGAAACGTCAGCGGCGTCAGGATTAACATCGGCACGATCTGCAGCTTTTCAAAACCGTCGGCAAGAACGCCAAGTATGAACCCAAAAAGGCAGAACGAGACGCTGGTCAGCACCAAAAAGAGCAGCATTGCGGGCCAGTTCTGCACCTCGTACGGCACGAAAATGCGCGCCGTCGCGAGGATGACCAGGCCGATGATCACCGATTTGGTCGCCGCTGCGCCGACATAACCGCAGACCGCTTCCAGCGCAGACACGGGCGCCGACAGCAGTTCATAAATCGTCCCCGCCCAGCGCGGCATGTAAATGCCAAAGGACGCGTTCGACACGCTCTCCGTGAGGATCGAAAGCATGATGAGGCCAGGCACAATGAACTCGCCGTAGCTCACGCCGCCGATCGAGATCATGCGCGAGCCGATGGCCGAACCAAACACGATGAAATAAAGCGAGGTAGAAAGCACCGGGGAGAACAAGCTCTGCCCGAGCGTGCGAAACCAGCGGGCCATTTCGAAGCGATAGATGGCCTGGATGCCGTAAGTGTTCATGCGGTCCGCCTCACCAGCGAAACGAAAATGTCTTCGAGCGAGCTCTGCTCGGTATGCAGATCCTTGAAATCAACCCCAAGCTCGGAGAGCCGCTTCAGTAAGCCGGGGATGCCAGTCTCATCGGCCTGCGCGTCAAAACTGTACACGAGCTGACGCCCGCCTGCTGCGAGTTCGAGCTTATAGCCGTTAAGCCCCTCCGGCACGCGATCGAGCGGGGCAGGCAAATCCAGAGTCAGCTGCTTTTTGCCAAGCTTGCGCATCAGCGTGTGCTTCTCTTCGACCAGAATCAGTTCGCCCTTGTTGATGACGCCGACGCGATCGGCCATCTCCTCGGCTTCTTCGATGTAGTGCGTGGTGAGGATGATGGTCACGCCGCTCTCCCGCAGGCGACGCACCATCGCCCACATGTCCTGTCTGAGCTCCACGTCGACCCCCGCCGTCGGCTCATCTAGAAACAGTATCTTTGGCTCATGACTTAGCGCTTTGGCGATCATCACCCTGCGCTTCATGCCGCCCGACAGCTGCATGATCTTGTCATTGCGCTTCTCCCACAACGAAAGATCACGCAAGACTTTCTCGATGTGCGCCGCGTCCGGCGCAAAGCCGAACAGACCACGAGAGAAGCTCACCGTATCGATCACGCGCTCAAACGCGTCGGTATGGAGCTCCTGCGGCACCAGTCCGATGATCTTGCGCGCCTGTTTGTAGTCGCGGATGACGTCGAAGCCATCGGCCACAATGACGCCGCTCGACGGTTTGACAATGCCGCAGATGATTGAAATTAGCGTTGTCTTGCCGGCTCCGTTGGGCCCCAATAACGCGAATATCTCGCCGCGACCAATGTCGAGGCTAACTGGCCTCAAAGCCTGCAGCCCAGATGCGTAGGTCTTGCTCACATCCTTGATGGAGATAATCGGCTTCGCCATGAACTTGTGTTTCCCGCAAGAGACGCCGCACATAGGGCCGCGAACCTGATAAGGCTAGAGGCGTTCGTTATCCCGCGGGCGTTGCGCGATTTCGCACGTACAGCGCCCACATGTGAAGAACGATGAACCCGGCCCAGCTCCTACACCCTACGCCCGAGGGGCTTTATTGCCCTAAGGCCGACCTCTACATAGATCCGACCAAGCCAGTCGAGCGCGCACTGATCACCCACGGCCACTCCGATCACGCGCGCGCCGGCCATCATCGCGTGCTGGCGACACCCGAAACCCTGGCAATCATGAAAGCGCGCTACGGTGAGACGTACGCCGGGTCGACCCAGGCGCTCTCCTATGGCGAGACGATCAACCTTGACGGCGTGCGTTTCCGCCTTGCGCCTGCGGGCCACGTGCTCGGCTCGGCGCAAGCGGTCGTCGATGCCGGCGCCTGCCGCATCGTCGTCAGCGGCGATTACAAGCGCCAGCCCGATCCCACGTGTGCGCCGTTCGAAGTGACTCCCTGCGATGTCTTCATCAGCGAAGCGACGTTTGCACTGCCCGTCTTCGTCCATCCATCGGTTGAGCACGAAGTGCGCAAGCTGCTGGACTCCGTTGCTCTTTTCCCAGCCCGTGCGCACGTCATCGGCGCCTACGCGCTTGGCAAAGCGCAGCGGCTTATCGCCGAATTGAGGAGAGCCGGTTGGGACAAACCCATCTACCTTCATGGCGCGTTACTCGCACTGACGAGATTTTACCAGGAGCGTGGCATCGATTTAGGCGACGTGCGCCCCGTCCTGGATGCCCCCAAGAGTTACTACGCAGGCGCAATAATTTTATCTCCGCCTGGCGCACTGCAGACGCCTTGGGTGCGGCGATTCCCCGACCCAGTCACCGCGTTTGCGTCAGGATGGATGCGCATTCGTGCGCGCGCGCGCCAGCGCGGTGTGGAGTTGCCGCTCGTCGTGTCGGATCACGCCGATTGGTGCGATCTGCAGGATACTATTCGCGAAGTTGGCGCGGGCGAAGTCTGGATCACGCACGGCGAAGCCGACGCACTCGCTCACTGGTGTAGAACGCAAGGGCGCGAAGCCAAGGCATTACACCTTGTCGGCTATAGCGACGAGGAAGATGAACCGAGCGCCGCGGCATGAATCGCTTCGCTGACCTGCTCGACCGTCTCTCCTACGAGCCGCGTCGGCTTGGAAAGTTGGCGCTGCTAGCGCAATACTTCCGCGACACGCCCGATCCCGACCGGGGATGGGCGCTCGCCGCGATAACAGGCGCTCTCTCCTTCAAGCACGCCAAACCTGGTCTTGTGCGGCAACTCGCAACCGAGCGCACTGATCCTGTTCTCTTTGGACTCTCTTGGGATTTCGTCGGCGATCTCGCCGAAACCGTCGCCCTGATGTGGCCAGCACGAAAGAGTCGCGTCAACGCCGAGCTCACTCTAACTGATGTGGTCGAAGGTCTTCGCAGCACACCCAAAGATCAGCTCCCCGCACGAGTGGGCGAATGGCTCGATCGGCTCGACGAGAACGGGCGCTGGGCTCTCTTGAAGCTGATAACCGGCGCCCTGCGCATCGGCGTTTCAGCCCGACTTGCGCGCACGGCGCTGGCGCAACTCGGCGCGCGTAGTCCAGATGAAATTGAAGACGTCTGGCACGCAGACGCTCCACCCTACACGCGGCTATTCGCCTGGCTCGAAGGAAGGGCTACGCCGCCAACCACCGCAAGTCTTGTCCGCTTCTACCCGCCAATGCTCTCCCATCCAATCGCGCCGGACGAGTTGCTGGAGCTTGATCCCAACGATTTCTTTGCAGAATGGAAATGGGACGGCATTCGAGTGCAGGCGGCGGCTGGTCAGAGCGCAGACGGAAATCATGTCGCGCGCCTCTATTCGCGTACAGGCGAGGATTCGTCGAGCGCTTTCCCTGATATTGTCAGCCGGCTCAACCTCAATGCAGTGCTCGACGGCGAACTGCTAGTCTGCCGACAAGGACGTGTGCAGGATTTCAATACGCTTCAACAACGCCTCAACCGCAAGTCCGTAACGGCCAAACTCATCGCCGATTTTCCTGCTTTTGTTCGTGTCTACGATATCCTAGCGCTTGGCGATGAAGACCTGCGCACTCTGCCGTTCAGTGAGCGGCGCGCAAGGCTCGAAGCCTTCGTGGCCGACCATCCGCTTGCGCCGATTGATCTCTCGCCGCTGGTTCCTTTTGAAACTTGGGAAGGTCTTGCCGCAGCCCGCGCCCATCCAGCACAGTCTGGTGCGGGCGCTGATGCGGAAAGCGTAGAAGGTGTGATGATCAAACGCCGGGACGCCCCCTATCTTGCCGGGCGCCCTAAAGGCTATTGGTTCAAGTGGAAGCGCGATCCGATGGTGATCGACGCAGTGCTGATGTACGCGCAGCGCGGCTCAGGCAAGCGCAGTTCTTTCTATTCCGATTTCACGTTCGGAGTCTGGAAGGAGGACGAGTTGACCCCCGTCGGCAAAGCTTATTTCGGCTTTACCGATGAAGAATTGCTCGATCTCGACCGCTTCGTACGCAACAACACCGAACACCGCTTCGGCCCGGTGCGCGAAGTGACGCATTCCCGCAACAAAGGGCTAGTGCTGGAAGTCGCGTTCGAGGGGCTGCAACGCTCGACCCGCCACAAATCGGGCGTCGCGATGCGCTTCCCAAGGATATCCCGCATCCGTTGGGACAAACGCCCGAGTGACGCGGACACGCTTGAAGCTCTTGAGAAGTTATTGCCGCCACGGGGCGCATGCTCGACAGATTGACTATATCGGCGCACCTATTTGTTTTCGCGGTCGGAGCGCCACACCCCCACGTGAACGCGGCGCCAGCTTTCCGCCGCGCAAATCGGCTCGTCCGGTCACACGATGGAACCTCGGTCCATCTCCCGGCTTTTGCTCCACCAACCTAGGAGGCAAACATTCCTAAACGATGCGTCTTGGCAGCCGTCGCTGCGGGCCTGCTCATGCTGAGCGCGTGCGGCGACCGCAACGGCAACGTGGGGGAGTTCTCCAACGACCTGCTCGGCAACGAGGTCATGGTCGAGGCTTTTCCTGATCCGGCTATTTCGGGAGTCGTGTGCCACGTCGCCTATTTCGATCGCAGCGTGCTGGATCGCCTGCGCCAGGGCAACTGGTTCGAGAACCCATCCAACTCCGCGGTCGCCTGCCAACGGATAGGGCCCATTGACCTACGCGGCGTGCGATCGACCCGCGCAGGAGAAGAAATCTTTTCACAGCGCCAGAGCCTGTTTTTCAAGAATGTCGCGGTGCGTCGCATCGTCGATCTCGAACATTCATCGATTGTGTATGTCTCGCACTCTCGCGAACTCGTTGAAGGTTCAGCCAAAATCGATATATCGACGGTCCCGCTGACGCCGGCGGAAGTTGCCGCTGCGAGGGGCGGCGCATAGCTCCTTTGCTCTCGCGGGGCGAGCTTACCCCTTCGCCTCCATACTAACGCCAGGAGGCAACGGCGTGTTTTCCGGCACGAAAAAATCAGGCATCAATGGCTTGCTAGGATCGACGCGATACTTGTCGAAATCTCGCTGGCCTTCAGCATAAAGAAGCACATCGTCAATAAAGAAGTTGCCGGTGCACTGGCGTGACGGCTTATTGAAGATCGCATAAGCTGCGTCTGCGATGATGTCCGGCGTTCGACAGTGCTTCATGCCCTCTTCGCCAGCGAGTGCGAATTCGATCGCGGCAGTGGCGATGCCAGTACGAGGCCACAGAGCATTGAAGGCGACACCCTGATCGCGGAATTCCTCGGCCATACCCAGCACGCACATACTCATGCCGTACTTGGCCATGGTGTACGCTACGTGTCCCGCAAACCAGCGCGGGCTCATGTCGAGCGGCGGCGACAGCATCAGCACGTGCGGGTTCTCCGCCTTGAGCAAATGCGGCAGGCACGTCCGCGTCGTTACGAACGTGCCACGCGCGTTGACTTGGTTCATCAGGTCGTAACGGCGAAAATCAGTTGCGAGCGTACCCGTTAATTGGATCGCGCTGGCATTGTTCACGCAGATATCAATGCCGCCGAAACGTTCGACTGCCGCGTCGACCGCAGCTTTCACGCTGTCGGGCTCCCGCACGTCCACGATCAACGGCAGGGCGCGCCCCCCCGTCCTTTCGACCTCTGCTGCGGCCGTGTAGACTGTGCCTGGCAGTTTTTTGTGCGGTTCCCCCGTCTTGGCCGCGATGACTATATTGGCGCCGTCCTGCGCTGCCCGCAGTCCAATGGCCAAGCCAATTCCTCGGCTGGCGCCTGTAATGAACAAGGTTTTGCCCCGCAAGCTCATGAGAACGATCCCTCCAGGCAGGGGGGTACTCTAATGCGTGCATCGACTGCTTCCAGCCCCTGAGACGCCAGTGACCCTTGACGGAAGCAACGTGAGGGGGAGAGTCCGGCTCAGAAGGTTTGGAGGATACCATGCGCACACTTGCGCTGACGGTCGTCACGAGCGTTGGATTGGCCTGGGGAAGCATTGCTTCGGCGGAACAATTTACGGACCCGAACGGTCGTCTCACCGTAAACGTGCCCGCCGGCTGGCGCGTGCAACAGCAGAACGTGACCGGCTTCACCGCGGTGCTGGCGTTCAATCCCTCATCGGACTGCTATTTCTTCGGCGTGCCGAACCCCAACACGACCAATTCATCGTCGGAGGCGGTTCACAACTCGCACGATCCACTGGCGTCCACCGCTTGGACGGCCGCCGCGAACGTCGTGGGCGACTTTTTCCCGGGTAATTCAGCGCAACTCGTCTCGCAATCTGTCGACACAAGCGGCTTCTGGCCGGTTCAGCGCGCCGAACTCCGAGGACCTTCGAAGACCGTTTTCGCTGCAGTGCAGGCCCGCCCCGGCATGGAACTGCGGGCGTTCTGCGCCGGCGCGGAGTCTGCTTCAGCCTATGATGCAATTTTCGCCTCGCTGGGGCATCCAAACGACGCGACGTGGCAGGCGCAAGCAGAGCAAGCCGCCACAGAGCGTGCGGCTGCGCGTGAAGCCGCGGCAGCGAACGCAGCGGCACAGCAGAACAATCAGAACGCGGCACAAGAACAGCAACATCGCAGGCGAGGCCGCTAACAGACGTTCATCAGCGTAAACGCTTGGTTATCTTCGCATTTACGCCGAATTAGCGACGTTGGCGCAAACGCTTGCGTCATGAACGGCGCATTCTTGAGTCTGGCTCCCTGGGTAGATGGCGCGCGGGCGGCGACGCTCGCACCGCACCCCACCTTGATTGCGTTGCTGGCCGGAGGCGTCGCACTCATGTTTCCGGCAGCCTCGCTGCTCGTCCTTGCCCTCTTGGCAGTACGTGCGCTGGTGCAGTCGGGGCCGATAAAGAGCGATCTGATCGGCATCGCCGGTCCGCTGATGGCCGCGATGCTGGTGGGCGCCTTCGTCGGCCTCGCCGGCGCCACTGGCGTTCTCTTTGTGTGGCGTCTCTATGCTGATGCTCGCTGGAGCGTCAAACAAGCCCGACGCCTAGCTCTTGCGGCGGGGCGACCTGGAGAAACGGCGGGCGCCGCCGTCGCCCACGCGTGGCTAACACCGGTGTTCGGTCTCTCGATCGTCGCTTTCACGGCGCCGCACATGGTCGCGGGGCTGCCGCTCGATCTGCCGCATGTGCCGCTTTGGGTCCCACTGCTGCTCGGAGCGCTCGCTGTCGGCGCCTTTTTTGACTGGGCGCTGCGACGCGCTGCCGATTGGCGACTGGGAGAACTCACCCCTGCTCCCGCCCTGCACCTGCTGGCGCACCATGGGTTGTTCATCGCCGCTTATTGCCTGGGATTCGAGGTGTCAGCGGGTCTCGTAATAATGGTCGCGTGGCGGCTCGCCTGCGCGACGCCGCCGCGTCAGGCCAGCTTCACTGCAGTGCCATAGGCCAGCACTTCAGTTGCTTGGCCTTGGCCCGCGTCCGTAGTCTCAAAGCGGACGCCGACCACGGCGTCTGCACCAAGAGACTGTGCATGTTGAATCATGCGATCGAGCGCCTGCTCACGGCTTTCGGCCAAGAGTTTGGTGTATTCATGAATCTCGCCGCCCACGATCATGCGTAATCCGGCGACAATGTCTCGGCCGATGAAGCGCGACCGCACGACGTTGCCGCGCACTAATCCTACGTGCTGAGCGATCGTCCGCCCCGAGATTTCGAATGTCGTCGATAGAATCATCTCACCGCCTCTCAATACCGCCGCGTATCGCCACACGCCCGCCCATTGCTTGGCAAGCCGAACCAGCTATCCGCCTTCACCTTGAACACTAGCGCTGCACGTCGCGATAGCGCTTCTCCGACGCCTCACCGCGCTGATCGGCTATAACGCGCACGATCATCCACACGCCGCCAATAACCATCAGCACGCCGCCGCTAGTCAACGCGAAGATCAAACCAAGCGCACCGATCACGCCCATGGCGGCGCCTGCGATCCCTCCTGCTAGCGCGGCGCTTACTGCGCTGCCGACGCCGAGCAGCCATGCGAGCCCGACAAGACCTGCGCCCAGGCAAAAGCAGAGGATTGCGTTGTTAGAGCGCCGTTCTGGGTTGAAGTCAGGCGGCGACATAACGCAGCACCCCGTTTTCCTCGACGGCCCGCACCAGACCTCGCCCGATCAGACAGTTGACATGCGCAATCGCTTCGCCTGTGGCCATGTTCAAGAGATCGGGCCCGATCTTGCGCGCAAACAAAGCGCCAAACAGATCGATTGCTCGTCGCGGCTCTTGGGTAATCCTGTGCAAAACACGGGCGAGCGCCCGCTCGTGGCCATCGATCAATGCATTCAGGCGATCATGCAAGCCTGTGAAGGGCTCGTTGTGCGACGGCAACACCAACACGTCGGCAGGTACAGCGAGCAATAACTTACGGCAGGACGACAGCCAGTCGGCGAGCGGGTCGCCGAGCGGCTCTGTTGGAAACACGGAAACGTTCGAGGAAATGCGCGGCAGTACTTGATCGCCGGATATGAACAGCTTGCTCTCCTCCTGCCACAGGCACACGTGTTCCGGTGAATGGCCATTGCCGGTAATGACCCGCCACGCACGCCCTCCTATGTCGATCTCGTCGCCATCGCTCAGGCGGTAGTATGCGTCCGGAATTTTCGACACGGCCTTGCCGAAGCCGCCAAATCGGACTCTGTAACTGTCCAGCGCATCTTCATCCCAGCCTGCAGCGCGATAAAAGCGCACCCCCTCCTCTGGCGCCTCACGTCCGGTATCCGCGACAAGCATCCGGCCTGTGATGTATTCAAGCCGGCTCATCCAAAGCTGCGCGTCGAACTTGCGGCAGATCCAACCAGCGAGGCCCATGTGATCAGGGTGCATGTGCGTGCAGATCACGCGCTTGACCGGCTTGCCCGAGAGCGTCGCTTCGAAAATACGGCGCCAATATTCGCGCGACTGCTCTAAAGCGACGCCCGTATCGACGATCGTCCAGCCATCCCCGTCCTCGAGAAGCCAAAGATTGATCCATTTAAGTGCGAAGGGTAGCGGCATGCGCACCCAACGCACGCCGGGCGCGATCTCGCGCGCCTCGCCCGCTTCGGGCGGCTCGCCCAGCGGGTATGCCAGCGCCGACCTTGCGCGCGCGTCCGCCGTCGCCTCCTCGAGGCCGTCCATGGACATGAATAATCGTCTCCAGGCATCAGCCTAGCCCAGCGTCGCAGCCAACTAAATGGGGAGGGCGCGCCTTTCCGCCGCAACAAGTTATTTGGCGGCTGCAATTTGGCGGCTAAGCTAAGCCCTCGCGCAGGTGTGGGGGAAACATGAAGCGCATCGTCATTTGCATGGATGGGACTTGGCAGTCCCTGCGCCAAGACAATCCGACCAATATCGGCCTGATCGCGCGCAGCGTCGCCCACAAGGAGACGGTCTATGGAGCGGACGGCAACATCGCCGGGTACATTCCCCAGACAGTGATCTACACGCAGGGAGTAGGCTCCAATATCGGCGCCCTGACTAAGCTCACCTTCGGATCTTGGCTGCTGGGACTCATCAACCGCACCTTTGGCGGCGCCCTTGGCGAAGGACTTGAGGACGGCATCCTCGACACATATCTGCGCCTTTGCTTCAACTACGAAGAAGGCGATGAAATCTACATCTTCGGGTTCAGCCGAGGCGCCTTCGCGGCGCGTCGTCTCGCCGGAGTGATTAACAATTCGGGCATCATCAGCCGCCGCCACGTCAACAAGGCGTGGGAAGCGTTCCAGCTCTATCACGATGCGCCTGGCGAAAACGCCACGCAGGAACAGCTGCTGGAGCATGCCGCGCGCACGCTGAAATTCCGTCAGGAGCATGGCAAGGGCGGACGCAATCCAGACGGAACCCGCTACACAATAGATACACCGCCGCAGATCACCTATCTCGGCGTGTTCGATACGGTGATGCAACGCGGTGCAGCACAAGTACTCGATTCCATGTTTCCGAAACTTAGGCGCCGTTACCGCTTCAAGAACTTGCGTATGTGCCCAAACGTCTTGTCGGCACGGCATGCGATGGCTGTGGATGAATCACGCCTCGGCTTCCCACCAACGCCATGGGAGGGTCTGGAGGAGTCAAATGCGGTCGCCCAGCGCAGGGAGGGCGCCGAGCAGGGCTACGCTTATTATCAGCAACGCTGGTTTATCGGCACCCATGGTGACGTGGGCGGCGGCGATGGCTCGCCGCTCGCGGCGGCGACCTTGCAATGGGTCACGCAGGGTGCGGTCAAGATGGGGCTGCGCTTCTACGCCAAGCATGGCGCAGATATCTCACCCATGGACGAGGAATTGGCGAAGGCTGGCCCCGAACTCTACCGCTCGCACATCGGCCGGCCTAAATTCATGGATACCCTGCTTAAACTCCAGAACTGGACCGGCCCTGCTCGCCGCGTATGGCCCGACCGCAGCCGCAAGCCAAACGCCGATGAGGTCGTCCTCTATCTGGATGAGACAGTCGTCCACAGGGCAGCCGACGATGAGCTTCGCCCCCGCTACAAGCCGGCGGCGCTCCGTCCGTTCAGGGAGGCGTTGAAGGACATTGCGAAATCACAGCGCAAAGCTGAGCGCGCGGCGGAACGCGCAGAGCGGGCTCAGCGCTGATCAGGCGAGCGCACTCGCGCCGATCTTGAGCGCCGCTACTCGGCCCGCGGCGCGCGGGAGCACTGTCTCTGCATAGAGGAACAAGAGGCGCGCCTGCTCGTCCGAGGCGCACCGTGTAAGACCTCGCGCGAGCAACATGCCGCCTGCCACGTCGCCCGCGAGCGCCAAGTACTCGCTCGCTCCAGCAAGCGCATCCTCCCGCGAAGCCGCCAGCATGTATTCAGTCGCATCGCGCAACAGATGTGCTGCGGCGGCAAGGCGCTTGCCAACGCGCGGGTCGCCGTAACCCTCCCCGAGGGCAACTGCCTCATCGATGAACCGTCCCATCGTCGCGCCGCCGTCGCCCATGAGTTTGCGACCGTAGAGATCGATCGCCTGTATTCCATTCGTGCCTTCATAAATCGGGGCAATGCGTGCGTCGCGATAGAACTGAGCCGCGCCCCCTTCTTCGATGAATCCCATGCCGCCGTGCACCTGCACACCGAGGCTTGCTGCTTCGACTCCGAGATCCGTGGACCAAGCCTTCGCGATCGGCGTCAGCAAATCTTCAATCGCCTTGTCTCCAGCATCGGCCGCAACAGCGCAAGCATAACAGATCGCCCGACCGGCCTGTATCTTGGCGCGCATCAGCATCAACATGCGGCGGACATCGGGGTGTTTTATGATGATGTCACCGCCCTGCTTGCGTTCATTGGCGTAAGCGGCGGCCTTCTGGTACGCCGCCTCGGCGACAGCGACGCCCTCCATGCCGACATTAAGCCGTGCGGCGTTCATCATTGTGAACATGGCGGAGAGCCCACGGTTCTCCTGACCGATCAACCAGCCTTGCGCGTTCTCATACGCCATTGTGCATGTCGGCGATGCGTGAATGCCCATCTTCTCTTCAAGGCCGATGCAGCGCACAGCGTTCCGCGAACCGTCGCCGCGGAATTTCGGCACGATGAACATGGAAATGCCCTTCGAGCCCGCGGGAGCGCCTTCGATGCGCGCGAGCACGAGGTGGACGATGTTCGGAGCAAGGTCATGCTCGCCCCAAGTAATGAATATCTTCTGGCCTGAAATGGCGTAAGAGCCATCAAATTGCAGCACGGCTCGGGTCGTGAGGGCGCCCAGGTCGGAACCAGCTTGCGGCTCGGTCAAGTTCATCGTGCCGGTCCACTCACCGGTCACGAGTTTTTCCAGATAAAGCGCCTTCTGCTCTGCCGAACCATGCTGCTCGATTGCTTCGATAGCGCCGAGGGTCAGCATAGGCAGCAAACCAAAGCTCATATTGGCGCTATGCATTGTCTCCATCACTGCGAGCGCGAGCGCCCTGGGTAGCCCCTGTCCGCTATAGGCGGGATCAGCCGCCAGCCCCTGCCATCCACCCTCCCTGAAAGTTTGGTAGGCGCGGGCAAATCCTGGCGCCGTGTGGACGCGTCCGTCCTCCAGCTTCACGCCGGCACGGTCGCCGCTCCGGTTAAGCGGCGCCAATGTCTCGCTGGCCAAAGCGCCCGCCCCCTCGAGGATGGCTGCGATCACATCTTCATCGAGATCGGGATACGCCGGGCGCAGGCGCCACAGGTCGGCGCACCATTCGAGGGCAAAGCGCATGTCGCGGATCGGCGCGATGTAGCTCATCGCATGTCTCCAGATGAAGCAGATCAAATTCGCGAGATTGGCTCTGCCGCAACAACGAAGGTGCTACAAGAGACGTAGGGGCAAGCACAGCGGAGACGAATAGATGCGCACCTCATGGCTCGCCGTCGCCCTACTCTTGGGCGCTTGTGCAAACCTCGGGGGCGCGGGCGATCAAGCCCCGCCTTTCGTTTCAGCGCCCAATGCAGCGCCAGTTGCGGCCACATACCAAACAGCCGTCTCACTACCGGATGGCGACTACAGACTAGACCCCCGGCATGCGAGCGTCGTCTTCCGCATTCGCCACATGGACTTGGCCTGGTTCACCGGGCGTTTCGATGTGAAGGATGCGACGCTTTTTCTGGATTCGTCGGATCCAACGCGCTCACGCCTGACGGCAAGCGTTGACCCAACCTCAGTCAACACGGGTCTCGCCAACGCTCAAGGAGAGCGCACCTTTGACCACAGCATCGGCCGCGCCCTTGGCGCGGAGTCGACGCCCAGCATCAGCTTCGCCGCCACGACGATCAATCGGACGGGCGAGAACACTGCGCGGGTGACGGGCGACCTTACCATGAATGGGCAGACCCATCCGACTAGTTTCGAGGTGACGTTCGACGGCGGCGCAGTTGATCCATTGCGCGGCGGCAAACAAGTGCTTGGCTTCTCAGCACACGGGACTATCCACCGCTCCGAATGGGGCGTGAACCAATGGCGTTCATTCACTGGCGACGACGTGCAGATCGTCATCGAAGCCGAGTTCGTGAAAGTCTGACGCCAACTAGCGGGCACGAGGCCAGTTACGCGTATGTGCCTCGTGGCAAAGCTTCCGCAGCGCGCCTAGATGAATGCAGCCAACGAGGGAGACAATCCGCATGAGGTTATGGAGTTCGGCTGCCGCCGCCTTGGTGCTGGCTGCGTGTTCGCAATCAAGCCCACCGCAGGCGCCGCCTGCGCCGGCGCCCGTTATTAATGTCGCATCCGGCGCGTACACTATCGACCCTAATCACACGACCATCACCGTGCGGGTCAAGCATTTCGGGCTGTCCAATTATCAACTGCGCTTCAACGCTGTGAGCGGCACGCTCAACTTCAATGCAGACGACCCAACACAATCCAGCGTCGAGGCCACGGTTCCGATTGCCTCGCTCGACACCCCTTACAGCGGCGAGCGCGACTTTGACGCCGAACTGCAGAACTCTGAATGGCTGGATGGCGCCAACTTCCCTGTTGCGACCTTTCGCTCCAACAGCGTCGAGAGCACCGGTCCTTCTACCGCGCGAGTGACCGGCGACCTGACGATCAGGGGTCAGACCCATCCGATCACCTTCGACGTGACCTATAACACGAGCCACGCCCGCCACCCGATGGGCCCGGCCAACGCGCTCATTGGTTTCTCCGCGCGGGGCGTGTTTCATCGCTCGCAGTACGGCCTCAATGTGCTTCAGCCGTCGTCCCCCGGCGCCAGCGATGGCGTTGCAGACGAGGTGGAATTGTTGATCGAAGCCGAGTTCATGCGTCCAACCGAGAGCAATCCTGCTCCAGCGCAACCTGCAGAACCGGTGAACTGATGAGGGCGCCGGCCCAGCGTTATGCTGCGATCGCGATCGTCCTGCACTGGGCGATCGCTTTCGCGATTGCGTTGATGATCCCGTTGGGCTGGTGGATGAGTGATCTGGCCGAAGACGGCGTGGTCAGCGATGGCCTTTTTCGCGCTTTCCAACTGCACAAATCCATCGGCTTGACCGTGCTGGCGCTGAGCCTCGTTCAAATTGGCTGGCGCATTGCCAACCCACCGCCTGCTTTTCCCGAGCACATGCCAGCGTGGGAGCGCCTGGCGGCCCGTACGACTCACCTTGCCCTCTACGGCTTAATGCTCGCGCTTCCGCTGACGGGATGGATCTATGTTTCCGCCGGGTGGTCGGTTAATGACGACGCCCCGCTTCTGGTGCAGACACATTGGTTCGGTCTCTTCACCGTGCCGCACCTTTTCGGATTGCCCGAGGCCGACGCGGGCTTGCGCGAGGCCGCTGCGAAGACTGCGATGTCATCCCATAGCCTGCTTGCGTGGGGCGCGGTTGCGCTGGCGACTTTGCATGCTCTCGCAGCGCTCAAGCACCACTTCGTCGATCGTGACAATATACTGTCATTGATGGCGCCGTTCCTGCGCGCATCCGCCGCCGAACCCCCGCCGGCTCATCCAGCGCGTCTCGCTTTGCTGGGAGGCGGAATGAGCCTCCTGACTATAGCCATGGGGTTGGCTCTGTTCACGATTGCTAAGCTGGACCCCGTTCCGCACGAACGGGCCGCTGAACCGCGATCGGCCATCTCGATTACTGACGACGCGGCGCCGGCGACTGCGACGGAAGCCAATTCGCTCCCTCAAAGCACACCTGCGGCCGCGCCACAGGGCGCCTCATTGTGGCAGGTTGACGCTGCACGCAGCACCATCGGATTCGGCTTCACCTACAGCGACCCGGAAGCTGGCGACACGCGCTTCGACGGGCGCTTCACGCGATGGCGCGCCGATATTCGCTTCGACCCCGATCATCTCGACGCCTCATCCGTGCTGGTGACGATCGAAACCGCTTCCGCCACGGATGGCGTCCCACTGCACGACCGCGCCCTGACCGGGCCTGAATGGTTCAACAGCGCAGCGCATCCGACCGCTACCTTCAGCGCGAACCAGTTTCGGCGTCGGCAGGGTGATGCCTATGAAGCTCGGGGTGAGCTGACCATCCGCGGCCGCAACCGCACCGTGACACTTCCGTTCACGCTAAGCATCGTCGAAGATCACGCGAGCATGCGCGGCCAGGTCACGATAGACCGCCGCGACTTCGATGTCGGCAAGGACACCGATGCCGATGATATGATCTCCCGCGACGTTGACATCATCATTCGCATCGAGGCCACGCGCGCATCGTGAGTATTGCTGAAGCCGCTGAACTCCTGCGGGCCGGGGGCCTGGTCGTGTTTCCAACGGAGACCGTCTACGGCTTAGGCGCCGACGCCGCCAATGCGCGCGCTGTAGCTGGCATCTACGAGGCCAAGGGCCGGCCCCGCTTCAACCCGCTGATCGCCCACGTCCTCGGCTCTGCTGAGGCCGAGCGCGAAGCCCTCGTGCCGGAAAAAGCCCGCATGCTCATGCGAGCTTTCTGGCCAGGCCCCCTGACGATCGTCATGCGCCGCCGGAGCAACGGTACGGTTGCCGAACTCGCTTGCGCTGGTCTCGACACCATCGCTCTGCGCTCGCCGTCGCACCCGATGGCCCGTGAGCTCCTGGCCGCGCTCGGCCGGCCAATCGTCGCCCCCAGCGCGAACCGCTCCGGTCATGTGAGCGCCACTACGGCGCAACATGCGGCCGAAGACTTGGGCGAAAGCGTCGATCTCGTGCTCGATGGCGGCCCCTGCACGATTGGTTTGGAGTCCACTATCGTGGCGATCGACGAGTGCGGAACCGCGACGTTGCTGCGCACCGGAGCTATCGCGCGAGACGCGATTGAAGCGATCATCGGCCCCATCGCCGCACCGCGTACCGCGCATGTCGTAGCCCCCGGCATGATGGAGAGCCACTATGCGCCACGGGCTCGGATGCGGCTCGATGCGGAGACGCCGCTTCCGGGGGAGGCCTATCTCGCCTTCGGCGCAAAGGCGCCGACCGGCGGCATGACCCTATCGGAAAGCGGCGATCTGATTGAAGCCGCCGCCAACCTCTACGCCGCACTGCGGACTCTGGACGCCACGGGCGCCGAGACAATCGCCGTGGCGCCGATCCCGGGCCATGGCCTGGGTGAAGCCATTCGCGACCGACTCGCCCGCGCCGCGGCTCCCCGATAGCGAGACGCGCCGGGCTGCGCACGCTATCTGTTGCGCATGTCCGCTGATCTGTACGCCAAGATATTCGCCCGCCTCGGCCACAAGGGCGTCGTCTCGGATCTTTCCGAGATCGAGCCTTACTTGCGCGAGTGGCGAGGCCGCTACCAAGGGCAGACCCCTTTTGTGGCGCTCCCGTCCAGCACGGAAGAGGTTGCTGATGTCGTTCGCTTCTGCGCTGAAGCCGGCGTGTCGGTGACCCCACAGGGCGGCAATACAGGCCTCGTCGGGGGCCAGATCCCGAGCGGCGAAGTGCTCGTTTCGATGAGGCGAATGAACCGCGTGCTCCAGGTCGATGCTGAGAACGACTCGCTCCTCGCCGAAGCAGGAGTCGTGCTCAGCGCGGTCCAACAAGCCGCCGCCGAATCGAATCGGCTGTTTCCACTAAGTCTTGCAAGCGAGGGTAGCGCCACCATTGGGGGACTCATCTCCACCAATGCCGGCGGCGTTCACGTGTTGCGATATGGCATGATGCGCGAACTCGTCCTTGGGATCGAAGCGGTGCTGCCGGACGGCCGCATACTGTCGGCGCTGAAGGCGCTGCGCAAAGACAACACCGGTTATGACCTGAAGCAGCTTTTCATCGGCGCCGAAGGGACACTCGGCATTGTCACTGCCGCCGCGCTCAAACTCTTCCCTCGCCCCTTGGCGCATGAGACAGCGCTCGTGAGCGTGGCAGGCGCCAGCCAAGCCCTCGCACTTCTCCACCGCATGAAGAGAATGACGGGGGCAGTGTCGGCCTTCGAGGTCATGAACCGCCTCTCAGTCGATTGCGTCATCAAGAACGTCGCCGGATCGAGCAATCCAATGCCAGCTGCGCCGTTTCTGGTGCTGATCGAGTTCGAGGCCACCCATTCCCAAGAGCTCCGCGGCGCAGTCGAAGAGGCGCTCGCATCGGCGCTGGACGCCGGCGAAATTCAGACTGCGCTCATCGCCGAAAACGCCGGCCAGGCAAGGAATTTCTGGCGTATTCGTGAGGACATCTCCGCCGGGCATAGGCCCGAAGGGGCGCAAGTCAGCCACGACGTGAGCGTGCCGGTTTCCCGAACGCCGGACTTCCTTGCCGAGGCGAACGCGGCAATGAACGCACTCTGTCCCGGCGCGCGCATCGTCGCCTTCGGCCACATGGGCGACGGCAACTTCCATTACACCGTGATGCAGCCTCTCGGCATCGCGCCCGAACACTTTCCCGGTGCGGCGTTGACGCAGAAGGTGTTTGAGACCGCGAATAGATTGGGAGGATCGATCTCGGCCGAGCATGGCATCGGAGTGGCGCGGCGCGCGGACTTGCAGCGCTTCAAAGACCCGAACGCGCTAGCGCTTATGCGTACATTGAAGCAGGCGCTCGACCCTCAGCGCGTTATGAATCCCCGCGTGCTGTTCGAATGACTGCGCAGTGCGAATCGATGCGTATGCGAGTCTGATCGTACGTGATCAGCTGTTGCAGAATCGCCGCGTTTGAATCTCTTCAGTTGCGAATGTGCTTGCACATGACATATTGAAGACGTATCGCGGCTCATTGCCGTGACTATAGAGGAGCCAGGGCATGGCTAAGAAAGCGAAGAAGGCGACGAAGAAGGTCGCAAAGCGCGCAAAGGCTAAGAAGGCCACGCGCAAGACAGCTGCCAAGAAGACGGCCAAGAAGGCGCCGCGCAAGAAGGCCGCCAAGAAGGCCAAGCGGGCGAAGAAGGCGGCACGCTAACTCGCCCCTAGAGTTCGCCGAGACGGACTGCCGGCGAACTCGAAGAACAAGAGCGAATGCTCAACAGATGCGCGGCGCGAGAGCGTCGCGCATCTTCGTTTTGGCCTTAGGCAACTGAGTTCACCGGCAAAACTCCAAAGTAATTCAAGATACTTAGGCCCATCCCTTGCGATCATCCGCCGGGCCCATTGGCTTGCGCACATCGAAGCAGCGGGAGCGGGAGCTGGCGCGAGCACGAACGCTCCCGCGGCGCGCAAATGCAGCATGGGTCTGCCACCACACCCTTCCCATCCTGCCTCCAATGACTAAGCGGCGAGTCCGGCTCTCGTTCTGATTGACACATCAGCCGATTGGCTGCCCGCGCCCTTGGCCATCATCAGACTGCCAAGTGCATTCGATTCGCCGCGCGGCAAGCTCACGTGCCGCCGAGGGTCGCGACTGATTCGACCGACTCACTCGAGTGACAGTCCTGCACCCGCACTGTAGGTGGCGCCTGGGAGACGATCGATGGAAGAGATTCGCAGGCCCGTCGCAGCTGTGGGCGTCGTCTGCCTCCGCGACGACCAAGTACTTCTAGTCCGGCGCGGCGCGCCGCCTCTCACCGGCCATTGGTCTCTGCCCGGAGGGCGGATCGAGTGGGGCGAACGAGCCGCTGAAGCGGCGCTGCGCGAACTAAAGGAGGAAACCAACTGCGACGCAGATCTCATCGGGCTGGTCGATGTCGTGGATGGATTGTTCACTGGTCGCGGCAATGCAGGCGATCCACCTTGGGCGCACTACGTGCTGATCGACTACGTGGCGCGCTGGCGCGCGGGCGAACCTGTTGGCGGCGATGACGCAAGTGAAGCTCGCTTCTTTCCGGCGGCAGCACTCGGCGCCCTGGGTTTATGGACAGAGACTTCCCGGATCATCGAGGCGGCCCGCCTCCGGGCGAGCAGCGTTCGCTGAGGAGTAACCCAAGGCGCGCGCGCTTTACAGGACCTTCTGGGGCGGCAAAGGTTGAGGTGAGACAAAGCCAAGGGGAGATCGCGATGAAACTAGTCACGGCAGCCGCGATTGCGGCAATGTTCGTGGCAGGCGCTGCGGAAGCACGCACGTGGCGGGTGCGACCAGGGCCAGAGGCCGAGCAGGCGCTCCAAACCGCGCTGATTGAAGCGCAAGCGGGCGATACAGTCCAACTTGACCGCGGACGCTTCGAACTGACCTCCGGCCTCTCCCTGGACGCCGATCGCGTGACCATCCGGGGCGCTGGCGCAGACCGGACGGTGCTATCCTTCGCCAACCAACGTCGCGGCGCCGAGGGCCTGCTCGTCACATCCGACGGCGTCGTGCTGCGGGATTTTGCAGTCGAGGACACTCGCGGAGACGGCATTAAGGTGCGCGACTGCACCGGCATCACTTTCCGCAATTTGCGGGTGGAATGGACCCGCGGCCCGAACGCCGGCAACGGAGGCTACGGGCTCTACCCCGTCAATTGCAGCAACGTGCTCGTCGAAGGCTCCACCGTGCGCGGGGCCTCGGATGCCGGGATCTACGTCGGCCAGTCCCGCAACATCATCGTTCGCAACAACACAGCTGAGTACAACGTCGCCGGTATTGAGATCGAGAACAGCATCGGCGCTGATGTCTACGGTAACACCGCCTCGCATAACACCGGGGGCATCCTCGTGTTCGATCTGCCTGGCATCCCGCAGGTCGGCGGCCATTCCACCCGCGTTTACGCAAACACGATCATCGACAACAACACCCCGAACTTCGCCCCGGCTGGAAACATCGTCGCCACCGTGCCCACTGGCGCCGGCGTGCTGATCATGGCCAGCCGGAACGTGCATGTATTTGACAATGAGATCGGCGAGCACGGCAGCGCCAACGTTATCATCGCCGCCTATCGTGCCGAGTTCGAGGACGCCAATTACAACCCCCTGCCCCGAGACGTGATGATCCGCGACAACCGCTTCGGCCGTTCCGGTTATGCGCCGGCTGGCGATTTCGCCGCGTTGGCGCAAGCGGGAGTGACGTTGCCCGATGTCGCTTGGGACGGCGCGACGATGTTCACGCCGCGCGGCGGCTCGCCGCGGTCAGAGAATGTCCGGATCGTCATGCGCGATAACCGCTCCGAAAATGGAGGAATCGGCACGTTCCTATCACTCGGCATTCCGGTCGCGGGAGCGCCGGTCACGGAAGCCGCGCCCGATCCGACGTACCCGCCACTCCTGAGCATCGCCGAGCCCGAACGCATCAGGCTCGAGGACTGAACATGCAGCGCTTCAATGCTGGCCCCCGGCGCATGGCCGTCCTCGCCGTGGTGCTGCTGTCGCTCTTCATCGCCAGCGCCTCAGCGCAAGCGCCCATTGCGGTGAGCGATGCCGTTATCAGGGCGGAGCGGCCGGCTGAAACGCTGTCCGCGTATCATTTCTTCCGCGACAGACAGGCGCGCGAGGCGAACGCCGGCGTGACGCCGTATGACCTCAACACGCCGCTTTGGTCGGACGGAGCGCTCAAATTCCGGTATGTTTACGTTCCGAATGGCGCCCCAGCCCGCTATCGCGATGACGGCGTGTTCGACTTTCCTGTCGGAACAGTGCTGATCAAGACGTTCGCGTTCGCCACTGATATGCGCCGGCCGACCGAACACGTCCGCTTCATCGAGACACGGCTGCTGATCCGCCGGGCGGAGGGTTGGGTCGCATTGCCATACGTTTGGAACGAAGAGCAGACCGAAGCGCGCTACTCGCCGGTTGGGGCGGAGATACCGCTGAATTTCACTGACGTGGATGGGAACGCCATCGCTCTTCAGTGGTCCGTACCCAACCGCAATCAGTGCAAAGGCTGTCATGATCGCCGTGGCGAATTCACGCCGATCGGTCCCAGCGCTCGCAACCTCAATCGAGAATTCAGCTACGCAACAGGCGCCGAGAACCAGCTCGTCCATTGGTCTGCCGCTGGGTTGGTCGAGGGCGTGCCTTCGTCCGGCGCGCCCCGCGCGCCTGACGCCTACAGCACGGAGGAGCCGCTCGATCAGCGCGCCCGCGCTTACCTCGATGTGAATTGCGCCCATTGCCACAACCCAGACGGCCCGGCGCACACTTCAGGGCTCGACCTCCGTTGGTCGCAAAGCGAGCCAGCACTGTGGGGCGTGTTCAAACGGCCTATCGCTGCGGGCCGCGGTGCAGGCGATATGAACTTCGCCATCGAGCCAGGCCACCCGGAGCGCTCCATTCTCGTCCATCGCATGGAGTCCACCGATCCGGGCGTCATGATGCCAGAGACCGGTCGCACGCTGGTCGATCGACGCGCTGTCGTGCTCATGCGCGATTGGATCAGCGCCATGGATGGTCAGGGGCGCAGCCGCTAACGGTGCGATGCGCCCTCACCGAGTTGCATGGCTGCGTGAATACTGCCGCGCCTTCAGTCAACGCCTGCGAATGCAGCTCGGCAAATCAACCTCAGCCGAACCTTGCTTCGACCATGCCGACGCCGATAGCCGCATGGAATGCGAGCGCGAACAACACGAACGAGGCCAGCAAGAAGATGAAGAAACGGACGATGATCACATTCACCGTCGCCTGCACTAACGAATGGACCACGCGAAGCGCCACATAGGTCCAAGCCAGTCCGATATTAATTGGTTGCTCGCCCTGCCCAAGTAATTGCAGCGCAAAGCACAGCGCGTAGAAGATGGTCGGCTGCTCCATCAGGTGGTTGTAATTGTTCGCGACATTGGCGCTGGGCAGCGCCTCCATTTGCGCCTTGTTCGCCTCTCCAGGCTTCAGTTTCGCCTTGGCCATGGCGGGAATGCGGGTGGCGTAAAGCCAGACCAGCATCACTAGTGACCAAATCACCAGCGCCACCACCGGCGCGATCATTCCGTGTTCGTACATGTCGGTCTCCCCAGCTTAGCGGGATCATTGGCCAACATGTCGCTGCCTGCAAGCACCTGCCGGGCGAGCGCTATTGGCTCAGGGGAGCGGGGCGCCTAGTGTGCCTTCGCGACAGGAGCATCATGAGCGACGACAGAACCAGCGACCGTGCGCCCTTTATGGAGCGCGTGCTCGAGTGGATTATCTATTCCAGCCGTTGGCTGATGGCGCCGGTCTATCTCGGCCTCATTGCCGCGCTCGGCATTTTGATCGTCACATTCTTCCGAGAACTCTATCTGCAAGTCCCACTGGTCATGACCATGGACGAGACCGACATTATCCTTCTCGTCCTGACGCTGGTCGATCTCTCTCTGGCGGGCAATCTCGTGTTGATCATCCTGTTCACAGGCTATGAGAGCTTCGTCTCTAAGATCGATTTCGCCCATCGGGATCGCGATCGGCCAGACTGGATGGGCACGCTCGACTTCTCCGGACTTAAGATAAAGCTGATCGCCTCGATTGTCGCGATTTCCGGGATTCACCTGCTCAAGATATTCATGAACTTGGCCAACTATACCGAGAGCCAACTGCTCTGGTACACCTTGATCCACATCACCTTTATTTTTTCCGGCGTCTGCGTGGCGGCAATGGATTGGATCGAAGAGAAGGCGCACAGAGTGAACGCCCAGCAATAGCTCAAACGCTCGTGCGGCTCCGCTCGGCTGCCCGGCAAATCGCATCCACGACCACATCATAAAGCGCAGGCGGAATATCGTGTCCCATACCCGGCACAATGCGCAGCTCGGCGCCGGGAATCGTCGCGGCGATATCGCGCCCGCCCTCGACAGGTACGAGCGGGTCGGCGTCGCCGTGCAGCACCACTACCGGCGCCGTGATCTTTGCGATTTTCGCGCGCCTGTCGCCGTTGGCGACCACCGCCGCCAGCTGCCGAGCGACGCCAAGCGGCTCGTAGCAGCGACGTACATCAGAGAGCGCCCGCTCGCGCAGAGCACTCTCTTCAAATGGATAAGCCGGACTGCCGATTGTACGCGCACTGCGCACCATGTGCGCGAGGTAGGCTTCGATATCGCGCGTCGGGTCTGGCGCACGTGTCGTCAAGACCGCCATCGCTTCCGGTTTCGCAGCCGGTAGCGCCGGATTGCCGGTGGTGGAGAATACGGCCGTGAACGAACGCACTCGCTCGGGGTAATCTGCGGCGAGCAATTGGCCGATCATGCCTCCCATCGAAGCGCCAGCGACATGCGCGCTGTGAATCCCGAGGTGACACATGAGTCCCGCAGCATCCGCGGTCATTTCATCGAGAGTATAAGGGAGCTCCGGGGCCTCACCCCGCATTTTGGCGGCGATAACGCTTTCGATAGTGGGAGCGCCGGTGAACTTCTCTGACAAGCCGCAATCGCGGTTATCGAAGCGGATGACGCGGAAGCCCCGCGCGACCAACTTCTCATAGAGCCCCGGCGGCCAACGTGTCATTTGCGCGCCAAGACCCATGATCAGCAAGAGCGGCTCGCCGTCGGCAGCGCCATGCACTTCATATTCCAGCGAAACACCGTTGACCTTCGCTTGCGGCATACCGTCCCCTCCTGCGCTGCAGAGTGCTGGCGCTGCACTGAACGCGCAAGGCGTGACGCAAGGGCGCCGGCCTACATCCGCGCCGGCACGTCGATGCCAAGAAGCTCCAAGGCTAACGTCAGTTGCTTCAGCGTAGCCGCTGCCAGTGCAAGGCGAGAGGCGCGCACCGCGCCATCCGAGGGTAAGATCGGGCAATGGGTGTAAAAGCCCGAGAACGCCTGAGCGAGGCTATACGCGTGCTCGGCCAGGAAATGCGGCGCCTTCTTGTCATAGGCTGCACGCAGGGCGCCATCGAACGCATCCAGCGCCAGCGCCAATGCGCGCTCGGATTCGTGCTCGATCGCAATTGCGCCTTGCGTCAGGCTCTGCTCTGCAGCCTTACGCAGGATGCTCTTGATGCGGACGGCCTGATACAGAAGGTACGGCCCCGTCTTGCCCTCAAAGCTCATGAATCGATCGAGGTCGAACACATAGCTGGTGCCGCGGAAATTGGAGAGATCGGCGAACTTTATCGCTGCAATCGCCACCTTGTGCGCGACGTCCTTGAACTCTTCCGTCGAAAAACCGGCGCCAATGTCGTTTTCTCTCAAACGCTCGCGCGCCTTCTCCTCGGCTTGACCAATCAGATCCTGCAGCTTCAGGACTCCGCCCGCTCGCGTCTTGAATGGCTTCCCGTCCGGGCCATTCATGGTGCCGAAGCCGACATGCTCGAGCTTTTCTCGAGCGATGTATCCCGCTTTGGCGGCGGCGCGGTAAACTTGCTCAAAGTGATCGGCCTGGCGCTGATCAACGACGTAGAGGATCAAATCCGGCTGTTGATCGCGCACCCGCTGCACGATGGTGGCGAGATCCGTGGTGCCGTACATCGCTGATCCCTCGGACGAGACCACCAGAAGCGGGTCGGGGCTCTCAACCTCCACGACCTCGCCGCTTTCGAGCTTCTTCTTCCTGGTTTCGCCTTGATTAGCCACGCGCACAACGCGCGCGCCTTGATCCTCTTCCAGTAGACCCTTCGCTTCCAGATCCTTGACCATGCCCGGGATCAGCGGATCGGCGTCGCTTTCTCCGAGCCAAAGATCAAAGTTCACACCGAGGGAGGCAAAGTCGCGCTTCTGCGCCGCCATCGAGACTTCGTGCATGCACTTCCAGATCATGCGATGCAGGTCGCTGCCGGCCTGCAAAGCCGCCGTCGCCTTGCGCGCCCTATCCCGCACTTCGACGTCGCCAGCTTTCACTTTAGCTGCGTAGGCCGGATAGATCGCCTCGAGTTGATCGAGCGAGAGGTCCCTCAAACGGGCCTCGAGTTTCGCACGGTCGCCGAAGCCGCCGAGCTCGTCTTCGAGCGCGGTGATGACCAGACCCATCTGGAAACCCCAATCGCCGAAATGGGCGTCACCCCAAACCTCGTCCCCGCGGAAGCGATAGATACGCTTTATGCTCTCGCCGATGATCGAGGCGCGCAGGTGTCCGACATGCATGCCTTTGGCGACATTCGGGCCGCCATAGTCCACCACCACTCTGCGTTTATGTTCGACCGGCGTTGCACCTGCCATTGCATCGTCGGCGACAAACTGCGCGCGTGAGGCCAGCGCATGCGCTGTGACCCTGAAGTTGAGAAAGCCAGGACCTGCGACCGTCGGCGGTGCAGCCAGCTCAGTCGCGCTCCAGCTGTTCGCAACGCTCAGCGCCACGTCGGACGGTTTCTTGCCTACCGCCTTTGCGACAGCCAGCGCGCCATTAGCTTGGAACTCACCTAAATCTTGACGATCGGATCGACGCACGTCGGCGTGCTTGGGATCGAGCCCGAGCTGTGAAAACACTGCAGCGTTCGCCGCGGTCAATGCGCTGGCCAAGTCTCTCATTTGGATCAGGCAGTAGGCAGCGAGCAAAGAGAATGCAAGCGGCAGCGCTTAGGGCCCGCGAGCCTCCAACGCTGTCCCTCTTCTGGCGCGCTACTGGCCGGTATTTTGGCCGGCGTCGATCCGGAAGCGACGGCCGTCGCGATTGAACTGCACCTGTTCCGGGGTGAGTTCGAAACCGACCAGCACTTCGAAGTTCTCGCCCGAAACAGTATCGTTCGCGCGCGGGATGACGATGCGCTCGATCTGCTCGGTGTGCGTCACCACCGACTGGCCGCGCGGCCAGCGTACGTCGACATCGAAATAGGCCTTCTCGATCGGAGCGCGGCCGCGCCGCGCAACCGCTACCCAATAACGATAGGTTTGCCGGTCGGAGGTCGCCGCAGGACCGCGGCCGAAAGCCATGTCGATTTCAAGGTTCATGGTAATCGGGTCATCGCCGACATAGCGGCAAAGCCCTCGCACCCCATTCACCTCGCCGGTGAATTCGATGTTGGAGTAACGCTGACTGTCCGGGACGGCGAAATCCACGGTCCGCGCGTTGTCGTAGAGCACGCCCATCAACGGGCACGGGCCGGCGTTCGGACGGGGGTCATTTCCCATCAGACGATCAAGAAAGTTGGGGTCCCGGGCTTGTTGCTGCGTTTCTTCTGGGTTGACGCCGCCTGGCAACTCAACAGTGCGCGCGCGTGACGTCCCGCACGCAGAAACCGCCGCCAAGGCAGCCGACAGTAGGAGCGCAGCCGGGAGCTTCATTCGAACCCTCTTCCGCCGTCAACGTCCTTGGGGCATGCAGCGGCGGCTGCATGTCTCACCCCGCCTCCAAGGCAAATGGCGTCGCGCCGTGATAGCTTCGCGTGGGGCGGCCCGCAACACGAGTGGGCGCCTTGAACGCCGCTGAGGGAAAAGTTCACGTCACAGCCGATGCCCCCGCCCGAAAAACGCCCCATTTCGATTCTGCTGGCGACCCCACGCGGTTTTTGCGCAGGGGTCGACCGCGCCATCCAGATCGTCGAGCAAGCAATCTTCAAGTGGGGCGCCCCGGTCTATGTGCGCCACGAAATCGTGCATAACCGCCATGTCGTGGAGCGGCTGGAACGGCTGGGCGCTGTGTTCGTGGAAGAGCTCGATGATTGCCCGCCCGATCGGCCAGTGATCTTCTCAGCCCATGGCGTGCCGAAGTCCGTCCCGGCGGCGGCGCGCCAGCGTCAGATGATCTTTGTCGACGCCACGTGCCCTCTGGTGTCGAAGGTGCATGTGGAGGCCGAACGTCACCACAGGGCCGGGCGAGAAATCGTCCTCATCGGACATGCCGGCCACCCTGAAGTGATTGGCACGATGGGCCAACTGCCCGAGGGCGCCATCACTCTTCTCGAGACCGTGTCGGACGCCGAGACTTATCAGCCGCGCGATCCATCGAAGCTTTCCTTTGTGACCCAGACGACGCTCTCGGTCGACGACACGGCGGAGATGGTGGGCGTGCTGCAGCGGCGCTTTCCGGGGATCGCCGCGCCACACAAAGAAGATATCTGTTACGCCACCACGAACCGGCAGGATGCCGTGAAGGCGATTGCCGCGGAGGCGGACCTCGTGCTGGTTATTGGCTCGCCCAAGAGCTCCAACTCGGTGCGACTTGTGGAGGTGGCCAAACGCGGCGGGGCGCGGGATGCGCGCCTAGTGAGTTCAGCCGCGGATGTCGATTGGGGGTGGTTCGAACACATCTTCTCCGTTGGCGTCACGGCCGGCGCCAGCGCCCCTGAGGATCTGGTGGAGGACTTGATCGCCACGATCAGCCAGCGCTTCGACGCGCGCGTCCAAGAAGTGACGGTGACGCGGGAGGATGTCGCCTTCAAACTGCCGCGTGTGCTGGCGGAGTGATGAGCGCCCTCCAGCAGCTCATCGCCGACGTAATCGCCCGCGTCCGCCGGCGTCATTCCAGCCGTCCGGCGCTGATTGGCGTCGGGGGAGCACAAGGGTCTGGCAAGAGCTACCACTGCCGTGCTTACGCGGAGACCCACCCCCGAATTGCGCACTTTTCTCTGGACGACGTTTACCTGACGCGGCTTGAGCGCCTCCATCTAGCGCGTGAAATCCATCAGCTCCTTGCAACGCGAGGGCCGCCCGGCACGCATGATCTGGATCTTGCCGACCGCGTGATTGAATGCCTTGAAAACCCAGGCGGCGAGCAACGTGTGAAGCTGCCGCGCTTCGACAAAGCCAAAGATGATCGCGCACCAGAAGCGACATGGCCTGTTTTCAGTGGCCTTCCCTATGCAATCCTGATCGACGGCTGGTGCATGGGCGCTGCGCCGCTCGCCCCCGGCTCTTTGGACGCACCGGTGAACAGGCTTGAAGCAGACGAAGATCCAGATGCCACGTGGCGCCGCTACATCGCCGCGCACCTGGCGGATCGCTATCAGACCTTCTTCGATGGCTTTGATGCGATGATCTACCTCCAGGCGCCGAGCTGGGAGATCGTTCGCACTTGGCGCGGCCAACAGGAGGAGGAAATGCGCGGCCGCCGCCTCAGCATCGAAGAAAATGCAATACTGGATCGCTTCGTTCAGCATTACGAACGCGTGACGCGCGCGATGCTCGCTGGCCATCACCGGGCCGGATGGGTAGCGCACATGGATGAAGCGCGGAATGTGCTGAGATTGGAAGAGCGATGGAAAAGTTAGGGTCAAACGAGGAATCGACGCCCCAGTCCGCTGCGCGCTGCGAGCGCGTGTGAGCAATGGCGGTATACACGCCCCTCTCCGACGCTGACCTCAGCGCCCTATTGAGCGAGTACGATCTCGGCTCAGCCACCTCGTGCAAAGGAATCGCGGAGGGGGTGGAGAACACTAATTATCTGCTGGCGACGCCAGCCGGGCGGTTCATCTTGACGCTGTTCGAAAGGCGCGTGCGCGAAGAGGATTTGCCGTTCTTCATGCAGATCATGGCGCGACTTGCCCAGCAAGGCGTCCCAGCGCCGCGGCCGATCGCGACCAAGGCCGGCGCGCTCTTCACGCATGCGAAGGGGCGGCCGGCGGCGATCATCTCCTTCCTGGACGGCGTCTGGCCGCGCTCACCCGATATAGGCCATTGCGCCGCCATCGGCGAAGTGCTGGCGCGCATGCATGTCGCGCTCGACGGATTTAAGTTGGCGCGGGTGAACGCGCTCAGCCTCGATGGTTGGGAAAAACTCATCGCGCCGCGCCTGGCGCAAGCCGAATATCTGCGCCCCGGTCTAGCCCGGCTCATTGAAAGCGATGTCGAAGAAACGCGCGCTGCGTGGCCGAGCAATCTGCCGCGCGGGCCGATCCACGCCGACCTTTTTCCCGACAACGCGCTCTTCCTCGGCGAACGTCTTACCGGCGTGATCGATTTCTATTTCGCCTGCACTGATTTTCTTGCCTACGATCTCGCCGTCTGCCTCAACGCCTGGTGCTTTGCGCAAGAGCGCGACTATGACCTCGCCCGCGGCGGCGCGATGATCGCGGCTTACGAAACCCTGCGTCCGCTCACCGACGCCGAACGCGCGGCGCTGCCGACGCTCTGCCGCGGCGCCGCCCTGCGCTTCTTTGCGACGCGTCTGGCGGACTGGGGCGACACGCCAGCAGGCGCGCTGGTGAAGCCTAAAGACCCGCTGGAATACGCCGATAAGCTCGTGTTTCATCGCCGAGCGAAGGAGGCCGGAGATTATGGCGGCTGATCAATCGAATCCGCCTACATCCGTACAATGAAGACAGTCGACATCTGGACCGACGGCGCCTGCAGCGGCAATCCGGGCCCTGGCGGATGGGGCGCGGTGTTGCGCTATGGTGAGACGGAGAAGGAATTTTCGGGCGCCGAAGCCGCCACTACCAACAATCGGATGGAGCTGATGGCTGCCATTCAAGCGCTGAAAGCACTAAAGGCGCCGGTTCGCGTGCGGCTGCACACCGATTCCAAATATGTCATGGACGGGGTCACAAAGTGGATACATGCCTGGAAAAAGAACGGCTGGAAAACTGCGGATAAGAAACCGGTGAAGAATGAAGATCTTTGGCGCGCGCTCGAGGCCGAGACGCAGCGCCATCAGATCGAATGGAAATGGGTGAAAGGTCACGCCGACGACGTGATGAATAATCGCGCTGATGAACTGGCGCGGGCTGCAATCCAAACACTGCGCTCGTGACCGTTGCCGCCCTAGGCTCGCTTCACTTTTAGTGTCGCGCCATCAACACCGGCGATCACCACGGCCTCGCCGGGCGTCAACGCGTCGTCGCTAACCGCACGCCACACAGTGTCCTGCACCCGCACGGATCCGACCCCATTGGCGAAGTTGGCGACCACTCCGGCGCCGCCGATCAGCGAGAGGCTGCGCTCGTTGAGTCCATGCGCCGCGTTCTCGTTGCGCCAGCGCTGCACCATGGGCCGCCCGAACCAGGTGAGCGCAATCACCAGCACCGCGAAGACGCCCATGTCGACCATCCAATCGCCGAGGCCGAGGAAAGCGAATATCGCGGTAATAAAGGCGGCGACCGCCGGCCACAGGAGATAGGTCGTACCTGTCGCCATCTCCGCAATGAGCAAAACAAGCCCCAGCACCAACCAGTGCACTGCGCCGAAACTGGTGAAAAAAGCGACGATCGCGTCCATGGGCTCAATGTAATGCCGACTTAATGCCGGCGCCAGATTCGCGGCCAGCCAACCTGCCGAATCTCGCGTCTCTACCGCGTGGGTGGCGCCGCGGTGCGTACAGCGCCGCCTTCGCCACCCTGAGCATTGAGCGCCCGCAATCCTTCAACCAGCCCGGCGAGACCAGACAAGTCTGCTGGCACGATGACGGTGCGTTGCTGGTTGGATGTCGCCAGTTCGCCGAATGCTTCAACGTACTTGAGGCCCAAGAAATAACGGATCGCGTTGACGTCGCCCTTCGAGATTGCTTGGCTGACCATGTCCGTCGCCTTGGCTTCGGCTTCAGCTTCACGCTCGCGCGCTTCGGCGTCGCGGAAGGCCGCTTCTCGCCTACCTTCAGCTTCGAGGATTGCAGCCTGCTTGGCGCCCTCGGCGCGCAAAATCGCGGCCTGCTTGTCGCCCTCTGCTTCGAGGATTTGAGCCCGTCTCTCCCGCTCGGCTTTCATCTGCCTCGCCATGGCCTGGGTGAGGTCGGCAGGCGGCGTCAAATCTTTGATTTCGACGCGCAGCACTTTCGTTCCCCACGCAGTCGTCGCGGCGTCAACAACTTCGAGCAAGCGTGCATTGATGGCGTCGCGCTGGCTCAGCACCTCGTCGAGGTCCATAGAACCCACGACGGTGCGGATGTTGGTCATGCACAGATTTTGGATCGCCTGACGCAGATTCTCGACTTCATACGCAGCCTTGGGCGCGTCTATCACTTGGATAAACACCACCGCATCGACGGACACCACCGCATTATCCTTGGTGATCACGTCTTGACGCGGCACGTCCAGCACCGTCTCCATCATCGACATGCGTCGACCGATGCGGTCGACGAACGGCACCAGGAACGAGATACCGGGACGCAGCGTGCGGGTGAAGCGGCCGAAGCGCTCGGCCGTGAATTGGCGTCCTTGAGGCACGATCTTGATAGAGCTGAAGGCAAGCACCAGCGCCATCGCCGCCAAGAACAACGCAACGTATTCCATCGCTCTTCCCCCGCCGCTTCTGCGGCGCCTTGCGCGCTTAAGATCAGCCTAACTGATCCAGCAAATGCTCGGCGCTGGAAACCTTGTATTCACCAGCTTCCTCAACGTTGAGCTGTTGTACCACCCCATCCTTGACGAGCATTGAATAGCGCTTTGACCGGGGCCCCATCCCGAACTTGGAGAAATCGGCGTCCAGCCCGACCGCGCGCGCGAACTCGCCTGACCCGTCTGCGAGCATCATGATGTTGTCCTGCACGCCCTGCTCTTTCGCCCAGGCGCCCATGACGAAGTGGTCGTTCACGGCGGTGCAGGCGATCACATCGACGCCCTTGCGTTTCAGTGCGTCGGCCTGATCGCGGAAACTTGGCAGGTGGCGCGCCGAGCAGGTCGGGGTGAATGCCCCGGGAACCGCAAACAGTGCGACGGTTTTGCCGCCAAAGACGTCCGCCGTGCGCATTGGCTTCATACCTTCCGATGTCGGCACGTTGAATTGGACATCTGGAAGCTGGTCTCCAACCTTAATCATGGCGTTCTCCGTCTGATTTTGCGGCAATCTAGTGCGGCCCCTGCGATAATGCGAGTGCGCTCTTGCGCGAAATAGCTAGCCGGGAGAGCATCCGCCAATGAATGAAAATCTCGCCGGCAAATTGCTTGTTGCTATGCCCGGAATAGGCGATCCCCGCTTCCACCGCACCGTCATCATGGTCTGCACTCATGATGCGGAACACGCGATGGGCGTGGTTCTCAATAAGCCTAAAGAGGATGTCAGTCTCCACGAAGTGCTAGGTCACCTTGGGCTCGAGGCCGAGCGCGACTTGAGCGACGCTGCGGTGCTTGACGGCGGTCCAGTTCGACAGGACCGCGGGTTCGTCCTCCACTCCAGCGATTTCAACGTGGAAGGAGCGACGCACGAAGTCACCGATGCAATCAGCCTCACTGCGACGCGCGAAGTGCTGGAGGCGGTGGCGAGCAAACAAGCGCCCGCGAAGTTCACTCTTGCCCTAGGTTGCGCCGGCTGGGGCGCCGGTCAACTCGAAGACGAGTTGCGTCATAACGCCTGGATGGTGATCGATTCCGACGAAACCATTGTTTTCGGGCAGGATCACCAGAACAAGTGGCCGAACGCCATGCATCGCTTCGGCTTCGACGCGGCGGCCATGATGAGCGAGGCAGGGCGGGCTTAGTCCAGCCTGCGCAGCACGCGCTCCGTGGATGCCGGATAGTGACGTAGAGCGGCCGCAGGCCGGACCGGCCGCACTTCAAGCTTCCCACTGCAATTGGGGCAATAACCCTTGAGAACGCCCTCGGCGCACCTTGCGCAGAACGTGCATTCAAAGCTGCAAATACGCGCATCGACGCTTTCCGGCGGCAGATCAGAGTCACAGGCTTCACAGTTTGGACGCAGCTTGAGCATCAGGCGACGCCTGTCAGTTGCTCGATCGCTTGGCGTCGCTGCTCGGTGAAGCGCGAGAACAGGTCTCGTACCGCTTGGACCGTGTGCGGCTCGGCGGTTTCCGGACGGCCGGAATCGAAGGGCGGCGCAGGTGCATATTCGAGCGCGAGTTGAATCATCTTGGCCGCGTCGGCGCCCGCTAGGTCCGCAACGATGCTGAGCGCGATGTCGATGCCCGCAGTGACGCCCCCGCCAGTGATCGCGTTTCCATCACGCACAACACGTGCTGGATCGGGAATGGCGGCGAACATTGGCAATAGGTCGCGATAGGCCCAATGCGAGCCGGCCCGCTTGCCAGTCAACAATCCAGCGGCTGCGAGGATCAGCGAACCGGTGCAAACAGCGGTTACATACCGTGCGCCTGCGCCGAGCCGCTTGACCTCGGCCATGAATACTGCGTCCTGCATTGCTTCAGTTTGCCCAGGTCCGCCTGGAACCATGACCATGTCAGCGTGCTCGATATCAGCAAGCGCGCGTAGGTTGGCGAACGCCAGTCCCGTCTCGCTTTCCAACGTCCCCCCGTCTTTGGAGGCGACCAGCACCTCCGCGCCGGGCATTCGGGAAAGCACCTCATAAGGGCCAGTGAAATCCAGCTGTGTAACGCCCGGATAGAGAATGAATAGAATGCGGAACGGCTCAGTCATCTCGTTCTCCGAATTGACAGAGCGATCTTCTCGCGGCGATGCTCCGGCTGAAATGTCAAAGAACCCTCGTTTTCGGCCACAGCCCAGGACAATAAGGCTGGTCATCTTCCCCGGCTTCCAAATCCTAGACGCCGCTGGCCCAATCGCCGCTTTCGAAATTGCGACGCGCTTTGCTGCGGGCGCTTATCGTGTGAGGATTAGCGCGGCGGACGCCGGGCTCGTGCGGTCTTCATCTGGCGTGCCACTGCCCGCCGCGGCGCTGAGGGCGCGAGCGGGCGCGGACACGCTGATCGTTGTAGGCGGTCAAGGAACGCCGGAGGCGATGCGAGACGCGAAGCTGCTCGCCGCGCTCAGGGCCGCGCCAAAATACGTGCGCCGCATCGCGAGCGTCTGCTCCGGCGCGTTCGTGCTCGCAGCGGCAGGCTTGCTCAAGGGCAGGACGTGTACGACTCACTGGCGACAGGCGCCTATGCTGAAGCGGCTCTTTCCCGATCTGCGGGTTGAAGCCGACCGTATCCACGTGCAGGACGGGCAAGTCTGGACCTCAGCGGGCGTTACTGCTGGGATCGATCTCGCGCTGGCGATGATCGAAACCGATCTCGGCGCGGACGTCGCTGCCGAGGTGGCGCGCGAGATGGTCGTTTATGCGAAGCGCCCTGGCGGGCAGGCCCAGCATTCGGCGCTGCTTGACCTCGAGACGTCGCGCTTCGCCAAACTCAATACCTGGATGCGCGAACATCTTGCTGACGATCTTTCAGTCGAGGCGCTGGCGGCGCGCGCGGCGATGAGCCCGCGCAACTTCGCTCGCGCCTATGCAGCTGAAACGGGGGTCACTCCAGCCAAAGCGGTTGAACGTATGCGCATCGATGCGGCTCGTGCGGCGCTCGCCCGCGGCAGCGGCATCCAAGACATTGCTCAGCGGACAGGCTTCGGCGATGCTGAGCGAATGCGCCGGGCCTTCATACGCTTCTATGGCGCGCCCCCTGCCGCACTGCGGCGGACTCTGCGCTCGGCTTGACGAATGCGCCATTCCAGCGGACGACTCCGCTTATGGCTGAACAGCAAAAAAGCATCTTCATCACTGGCGCAGGCTCAGGCATTGGCCGCGCCACCGCACAACTCTTTGCTGAGCGCGGCTGGTTCGTCGGCCTGTTCGACATCAACCAGCAGGGGTTGGAAGAAACCGCAGGCGCCCTTCCGGAAGGCCAACGCATCTCGATGGTTTTCGACGTGCGCGACCGTGCTGGATGGGCGCGCGCTGTTGAAGCATTCGGCCAGGCCACGAACCGACGCATGCATGTGCTGTTCAACAACGCCGGCGTCGGGAAGGGCGGCTGGATCGAAGAGATGCCGGCCGATGACATTGACCTGACCATCGATGTCAATCTGAAGGGCGTCATAAACGGAGTCATTGCGGCGCTGCCGCTGCTGCGCGAGACCTCTGGTGCGCGTATCGTCAATACCGCCTCCGTGGCTGGCGTTTTTGGCGCGCCGCGCCTCGCGGTCTATTGCGCCACCAAATTCGGTGTCCGCGGTTTGACCGAAGCGTTGGACGCTGAATACTCGCGTTACGGCGTGCGCGTGGTCAGTCTGATGCCGTGGTTTGTCGACACTGCGATTCTCGACGGCACGTCCGAGCCGGGCTCAAACCGGCGCATGCGCGATCAGCTTATCGAAAATAAGACGCCGATCTACCCGGTGCGCATGGCCGCTGAGCGCGCCTGGGACGCAGCACACGGCGCCGGCAACACCATCCACTACATGGTTGGCAAGGAGGCCGAACGCGCCCGCTTCGCCGCCCGCTTTTTCCCCAACAGAATGCGCGAGCAGATCAAGAAGACGCTTAGCGACAACTAATCGTCAGGTAGCGATGTCGCCATCGGCAGGCGCATCAGCAGGCTGATCGGAAGGCGCTGCCGAAGCATCTACGGCAGTAGCAATGGCGGCGTCGGCTGGCGCGGTCTGAACAGCTTCCGTCGCCTCCATCTCCATTTCCGGCGCCAACACCTCGTCCGCCGGAAGTTCACCGGCGCGACGGCGCGCTCCCCAGGCGCCCTGACGACGGGAAAGCGCCGCCTGATAGTACGCGCGCTCCGACCGGTTCGGGAAACGATAGAAGACGTGATCGCCAATCGACGTCGTGCGAACGAGGCCCGAATTCCAAATCGGGTTCACCGCGTGGGTGTGATAGTGGGTTGCGTTTTGGGTGATCGGACGGGTGTAACCAAGCATCACCGCGGTCGCTACGCGCTGAGCCCTCTCCCAAGCACGGCCGCGGGGACGATGATTAAGAGATCCGTCGCACGTGAAGGTGAATTGGCACCCGATCGAGCGGTGCGAGCCCTGATAGACCACCCCGCAGACCGAATTCGGATAATAGGGCGAGCGCACACGGTTCATCACCACTTCGGCGACTGCGACCTGTCCACGCTGGCTCTCGCCGCGCGCTTCGTAATAGACCGCCTGCGCGAGGCAATTCATCTGCCGCTGGTCGACCTGCTGTTCGGCGCGCTCTGCTGCGTCGGCCGTCGCGCTCGGACCGCGGAGCACCGCCTGCACCATCATGGCGCGCGCATCGGCGCTCTCGAACAGAGGCGCGCTCCCGCGCGCACGTAAACCGTCGTTGGTGCGCAACGCCGTCAGCTCTACGTGGGCGCCCGACTCGCCAGCCGTCAGCAGGCTTTGCTGCAGTTGCGCCTGAAACGCGGTGGATGTCGCCGCCCACTCCGCCCCCTCGCGCTGTTCAGCGGCGCGATGAGAAATGACCGGCATCGCCACGGCGGCGGCCGCGAGGCACATGACCGTCGCCGCACCCTGGCGGACCGCCAACGGGTTTCGTTCGAACTCCACCATCACTTGCGTCCGTAAGGCGCCCGCATAGAGGCCCAGACGACGCCAGAACAACGACAAATGCATTAAGCCCCGCTTAACAGCGTCCAGTTTTGGCACAGTCCAGCGCATAGTATTCCGCAGCAGCGCCGACTGTTTCGCCTGCACAATCATTTGCCGGCAGGCCCAGGCGGCATACCGGACGGGGGCGCACCGGGCGATTGACTTTTCTGTCATAGTCGCAATTCCAGCGCAGAGCCGCCGACATCTGACGGCGACCGCGGCGCCAAGGCCACAGGCTAAAAGCCCAAGTCGGGCAAAGCCTTGCCAAGATCGTGCCGCAGGCGAATTCGCCTCCGCCAAGCCGCGGCGCCCGGTCGCGGCTTGGAGTTCAAGGCGCCGTTGCGGCAGGTAGCTCGCCGGAGCCTGGTTCGGGTCAAGGACGACGGGTTGCGGCCAGGCCGCGAGCGGCGCCGCCTCCATTTCAACCGTCCATGAATAGTCGCGCCAAGGCGCACGCGCCTGCGAGCCTTCGTTCAACGCCACGCCTCACCCCTTGAGCGGGCCGCCCGCCTCCGTTCTCGCGGGCCCAGCCGGGTTGCCGACGCCCGCCCAGCGCCGATCCATCAGAACGGACCGGGCGGTAAAGCTGCTACGCCCTGCACAGGTTCCGGACAGCTTCACGAAATTTTCGCAATCTTGGCGTTTAGCGGCCGGGTTTCGCCAACACCGCCTGCGCCGCCGCCAAGCGAGCGATCGGCACGCGAAATGGCGAGCATGAGACATAGTCCAGGCCCGCCCGCTCGCAAAAGGCGACCGATGCCGGATCGCCGCCATGCTCACCACAAATGCCAAGCTTCAGCTCGCTTTTGCTTGCGCGCCCGCGCGCGCTTGCCAGTTCGACAAGCTCTCCGACCCCTTCGGTATCGAGGGAGACGAACGGGTCCTTCTCCAACAGCGCCTTGTCGACATAGATGCCGAGGAACTTGCCAGCATCGTCGCGCGAACATCCGAGAGTGGTTTGAGTCAGGTCGTTTGTGCCGAACGAAAAGAAGTCGGCTGCTTCGGCAATCTCACCAGCGCGCAGCGCAGCTCGCGGCAATTCTATCATCGTGCCGACCAGATACTGGATGCGCTTGCCCCGGCGCTTGAACACCTCCTCGGCGACTGCGTCGATGCGCGGACGCAGCACTTCCAATTCTGTCTTGGCGATGACGAACGGGATCATGATCTCGGGCGTCGGCGCTTCGCCCCGCTCTGCGACATCGCACGCCGCCTCGAATACCGCGCGCGCCTGCATGTCATAGATCTCGGGATAGACAATCGCGAGCCGGCAGCCGCGAAAGCCAAGCATCGGATTGCTCTCGGCCAATTCCTTAGCGCGCGCCAGCAGCGCTCCTGCATCAAGGCCAGTGGCCTTGGCGACGTCCTCGCACTCCTCCTCCGAGTGCGGCAGGAATTCGTGCAGTGGCGGATCGAGCAGGCGGATTGTCACTGGCCGGGCGCCCATCGCCTGGAAAATCTCGGCGAAATCCTTGCGCTGATGCGGAAAGAGCTTCTCCAGCGCCGCGATGCGTGCGTCTTCACGCTCGGCCAAGATCATCTCGCGCACGGCCGCGATGCGCTCCGCGTCGAAGAACATGTGTTCGGTTCGGCACAAGCCGATGCCTTCGGCGCCGAACTTCACCGCTTGTTCAGCGTCGGCGGGCGTCTCCGCGTTTGCGCGGATTTTCAACCGGCGCACTGCATCGGCCCACGCCATTAGCGCGCCGAAATCCCCGGTGAGTTCTGGCTGCACCATTTCGGCCGCGCCAAACAGCACCTCGCCGGACGATCCGTCTACCGTAATCGTCTCTCCCTTTTTCACCACGCGGCCGGCCGCCCGAAACTCCCCGAGCTTCACATCGATGCGAATGTCGCCTGCCCCCGAGACGCAGGGTCGTCCCATGCCGCGCGCCACCACCGCAGCGTGGCTCGTCATGCCGCCACGCGCAGTGACGATGGCTTTCGAAGCGTGCATGCCGTGAATGTCTTCCGGGCTGGTCTCCTCACGCACCAGAATAATGTCGGCGCCGTCGGCGGCGAGCCGCTCGGCCTCTTCGGAATCAAACACGACAACGCCGACCGCTGCTCCTGGCGAGGCCGGCAAACCTTTGCAGATGATGTCGCGCTTATAGCCGTCGGCGATGGTAGGGTGCAGCAATTGATCGAGCGCCGCCGGATCGACGCGCTGCACCGCCTCATTCTGACTGATGAGCCCCTCATGCGCCATGTCGATGGCGATTTTGAGCGCCGCCTTCGCCGTGCGTTTGCCGTTACGTGTTTGCAGCATGTAGAGCTTGCCACGTTCGACCGTGAACTCGAGATCCTGCATGTCCCGATAATGCGCCTCGAGTTTCTGGTAGTGCGCGACCAGTTCGTTGAACACCTCCGGCAGCGCTTCCTCCAAGGACTCCCCGCTCTCCCTCATGGCGATCCGCGCCGCTTTGGTGAGTGCGCGCGGCGTGCGGATGCCGGCGACCACGTCTTCGCCCTGCGCGTTAATCAGGAATTCGCCGTAAAACTTCTTTTCGCCCGTGCTTGGATCGCGCGTGAAGGCGACGCCGGTGGCCGATGTCTCGCCCATGTTGCCGAACACCATCGCTTGCACATTGACGGCGGTGCCCCAGCTCTCCGGGATGTTGTGGTGCTTGCGATAAAAGATGGCGCGATCATTCATCCAGCTGTCGAAAACAGCACCGATTGCGCCCCAGAGCTGCTCCTTCGGATCATTTGGAAAGGGCTTGCCCAGCTCCCGCTCTACCGCTCGCTTGTACTGGGCGACGATGTCCTTCCAGTCGCTCGCTTCCAACTCAACGTCGGTGCGAAAGCCCTGCAGATCCTTGTGTGCGCCGAGAATTTCTTCGAACACGCCGTGCTCAAGTTCGAGCACGACATCGGAATACATCTGGATGAAACGCCTATAGGAATCGTAGGCGAAGCGCGGATCCCCAGAGAGTTGCGCCAGCCCTTCCACGGTCTGGTCATTGAGGCCGAGGTTCAGCACCGTGTCCATCATGCCCGGCATCGACGCGCGCGCGCCCGAACGCACGGAAACGAGCAGCGGATTGGCCGGATCGCCAAAGCGCTTGCCGGTCTTCGCTTCGAGCTTGCGCAATGCTTCGTCCACTTGTGCAGCAAGCTCGGCGGGATAGGCGCGCTTGTTGGCGTAGAATTGGGTGCAGACTTCAGTAGTGAGCGTGAAGCCGGGCGGCACCGGTAGGCCGAGTTTGGCCATTTCCGCGAGGTTCGCGCCCTTGCCGCCGAGCAGCGCCTTCATCGACGCATCCCCCGCGCTCTCGCCGCCGCCGAAGCCATACACCCATTGCTTAGTCATGGTTGCTCACCCTCACTGCTCCCGCGCGCCGGAGAGCTGTCACCCGAAGCGAAGCATGGCTGACAGGGGTTGCGCCCGCGTCCAACGGAACGCCCCCTCCGCTTCACTCAGCACCTCCCCCCTTAGACGGGGAGGAAATCATCCCTCTACCTTCGAAAAATCAGCCACGGCGGACAGAGCTTCCCGGAAGCGCGAGAGCAGCAGAAGTCTGTTGCGCCGGACTTGTTCCTCCGGCGCGTTGACCAACACCTTATCGAAAAACCCATCAACGGGCGATCGCAACGCCGCCAGAGCCTTCATCGCCCCTGCGAAATCCTCCTGCTCGACCGCCGCCCGCGCAGCCGGCAAAGCATGCTCCAGTGCTTCATACAGCGCCTTCTCCGCTGGCTCGCTCAGCAGCTTGGCATCAAGCCCCCTCCTGATGTCTTCCATGGAGAGCCCTTTGCCCTTCTTCTCCTCGGCCGCGAGGATGTTGGCGGTTCGCTTATAACCGGCAAGCAAGTTCGCGCCGTCTTCGGTTTTCAAGAATGCATCGAGTGCTTCGACGCGAGCGACGATGCGGACGAGATCGTCATCGACCTCTTTCGTTATTGGATTTGGTGCGAATACGGCATCGACGAGATCGTGGCGCTTGCCTTGGTCGCGGAGCTGGACTTTGAGGCGATCGGCGAGGAACGCTAGCAGCTCCGAGTGCAATCGTTCGTTATTGGCGACAGAACTTCGCATCTCGCCGCCTGGCACGGAGCGTTCATGCGCCAACACGACTTCTTCCGAAAACAGACGAGATATTTTGACCACGAGTTCGATGCTTATTGGCAACCGCAACCCATTCTGCCTAATCGTGCTGATTAGACCGAGCGCGGCGCGCCTCAAGGCGTAGGGATCGCTTGATCCGGTTGGCCTTTCGTCGATGGCCCAAAATCCGAAGAGCGTGTCCAACTTGTCCGCCAGCGCAAGCGTCACGGCGACTTTGTCTTCCGGCACGCGGTCATTGGGCCCGAGCGGGCGATAGTGGTCTTCGAGTGCGATAGCCACACTCGGATGTTCGCGCGCAACTCTCCCTCCTTCCAGGGGGAGGGGTTCTAGTTCTGCAAGCGCGCGCCCCACCTGCCCCTGCAATTCCGGAAACTCGCCGACCGTCTCCGTCACCAGGTCCATTTTGCAGAGCAGTGCGGCGCGTTCGACGGCGGCGACAAACCCATCGAGGCCCGCAAACGCTCCGGCGTCGTCTTCGACAGGCTCAGACTGACGCCGGCCTGGCGCATCACCCTGAGCTTGTCGAAGGGGACGCGCTTGCCGCGAATCCCAAACTACGGGCGCCAACTCGACCGCCAGCGCTTTCACGCGCTCAACCTTGTCCCACACGCTCCCCAGCTTCTGGTGGAACACGACCTGCTTCAGCTTTTCGCGACGTTCATCGGTGTAAAGGGGCGTCTTCTTGTCCGCATCCCAGAAAAACCGGGCATCATTCAAACGCGCAGACAAGACGCGTGCATTACCGGCGGCGATGGCGCGGCCGCCGTCTCTTGCATCGACATTGGCCACGGCGATGAAGTGCGGCGCAAGCTTGCCCGTTTTTGGATCGCGTACTGCGAAATATTTCTGGTGTGTGCGCATGGAGAGGCGGATCACTTCGCCCGGCAACTCCAGAAAGGCGGGATCCATATCGCCTAGAATGATGCGCGGCCACTCGACCAGGCCAACCACTTCTTCGAGCAGGCCTTCGTCACGCACCCAATCCAGCCCGCGCGAGGCGCATTCATCCTCGATGCAGCCTTCGATATAGGTGCGCCGGTCGCCGCGGAATGGCACGACCTTGGCGCTGCGAAGGTCGCCGTCCCAGCGCTCGAAACTGGTAACGGTGATAGGGTGCGGATCGTGGAAGCGATGCCCCCAGGTTTTCGCTTCGCTCGGAACGTCGGCGACTTCGATCTTCACGTGCCGCTTGTCAAAGGTGCAGCAGATATTGTGCAGCGGGCGCACCCATTGCAGGTCGCTCTCCCCGGAGCGCATCGATTTGGGCCAGGGGAAGTTGCGGATCACCTCCGGCAGCACGTCCTGCACGATCTCCGCCGTTCTCCGTCCAACGCGCTCGATGCGCGCGACGTAGAACGCGCCTTTCTTATCTTCGACGACCTGCGCTTCATCGATAGACCTGAGCCCTGCGCCCTTGAGAAAGCCCTGGATCGCCTGTTCCGGCGCGCCGACGCGCGGACCCTTGCGCTCCTCGTTCACATCGGCCGCCTTCTCGGGGCAGTCCTCTATGCAGAGCCCCAGTCGCCGCGGGGTTGAGAACGTCGTCACCGTCTCAAATGCGAGCCCGCAGGCCTTGAGCTTTTCGCCCAGCAGCCGCGCGAGATCCTCCTCCGCGCGCTTCTGCATGCGGGCCGGGATTTCTTCGGAGAAGAGTTCGATGAAAAGCTGGGGCATTAGAGGATCGCCTCCGCCGCCGGTTGCAAGGCAAGGCCGATGCGCGCAATCGGCGTGCGCTTGTCGTCAGGCAGCACACGCGCGCCGGCAGGATCCGCCCAATAGAGCGTGAGCCAGACCTCCGCCGCGGCGCGGTTCACGTAGGCGCGCGACAGCGTATCGAACATCGACGCGCCCATCAGCACGTCGCCGGAAAGATCATCCCCATCGTGGTCGATTTCACCCAGACGCGGCACGGCGCCCTCTTCACGGCGATAGAGATCGAAGTGCCCGGCGCCGGCGATGCGCTTGCGCATGCTCAGATCGACACGCGCACCGCGATAAGCTGTCATCCAGGCGCGAGTCTCCACGCCGCCATCGGCCAAGATGAGCCCCAGCGATTCCATTGGATAAGCGACGGAGGCGGCGCAAAGCCGCTGCTCGGATTGCGCGGCGCTCATTGCTGACTCTCGGCCCATTGCTGTGCGCAGCCTTTGGCTAGGTCGCGCACGCGGGCGATGAAGCTCTGACGCTCTGTCGGTGAGACGACGCCGCGGGCGTCTAGCAGGTTGAAGAGGTGCGAGGCCTTCAGCGTGTAATCGAACGCGGGCAGCACACACTTGGCTTGCAGCAATCGCCTGGCCTGTGTTTCCGCATCGCCGAACCAGCGCAGCACCATGTCGTTGTCGCTGAGTTCGAAATTGAAGCGTGATTGCTGGCGTTCGTTTTCGAGAAACACATCGCCATAGGTCAGCGGGTAAGGCGAATCCGGATCGTTGAACGGCAGATCGAACACGCGGTCGACGCCGAACACGTACATGGCTAGGCGCTCGAGCCCATAGGTCAGCTCGCCGCTGACAGGGCGCACATCCAAGCCGCCGACTTGCTGGAAGTAAGTGTACTGCGACACCTCCATACCGTCGCACCAGACTTCCCAGCCCAGTCCCCAGGCGCCGACCGTCGGGTTTTCCCAGTCGTCCTCGACAAAGCGAATATCGTGCAGCAACGGGTCGATGCCGATGCGAACGAGCGAGTTCAGGTAGAGCTGCTGCAAATCGGGGGGGTTCGGCTTCAGGATCACCTGAAACTGGTAGTAATGCTGCAGCCGGTTCGGGTTCTCGCCGTAGCGGCCGTCCTTCGGCCGGCGCGAGGGCTGCACATAGGCTGCACGCCACGGCTTCGGCCCAAGCGCTCGCAACGTTGTCGCAGGGTGAAGCGTGCCGGCGCCGACTTGCTCGTCATACGGCTGCAAGATAGCGCACCCCTGCTCAGCCCAGTAATTCTGAAGCGTCAGGATTACGTCCTGGAAGCAGCGCGGGGTCGCATGGGCGGGCATGGCGGACGCCTAACGGCGCCGGCCCGCCCTTTCAAGCGCTAGCGCGGTAACTCCTTCAACAGGGGCCGGGGTGAGCTTGCCGTTTGCGGCCCGCAACGAATCCGGTCCATGTTCGCCACCCATGGGGATTTGCGGGATCGACGAAGCCGGACGCGGGCCGTTGGCGGGGCCAGTGGTGGCCGCGGCGGTGATCCTACCCCGCAAAGGCCGGCCGAAGGGACTGGATGATTCAAAGCAGCTGACGGCCGAAGCGCGTGAATACCTTGCCCAGAGGATCCGTGATATCGGCGTCGTGGCTGTAGGCGTCGCAAGCGTGGAGGAGATCGACACTCTCAATATCCTGCGTGCGTCGCATTTGGCGATGCGGCGGGCTTTCGATGCGCTCGCGCAAACGCCGATCGCCGCGATCGTCGATGGAAACATGTCACCTGATCTGCCTTGTCCGGTGGAATGCGTTATCGACGGCGATGTCATCGTGCCGATCGTTTCAGCGGCGTCAATCATCGCCAAAGTGGAGCGTGACCGCATGATGACGGCGCTCTGCGCGCAGTTTCCAGGCTACGGATTCTCCAGGCACAAGGGCTATTCGACGCCCGAACACCAAGAGGCGCTGCAACGGTTGGGGCCTTGCGCTATCCATCGGCGAAGCTTTCGGCCGGTGCAGCTGGCCATGGAAGCTCGACTTGCTGGGTGATTGCGCGAGGCATTGCTCGAGCTGACCGCGTATCTGTGCAGATCGGCGCGACTATTCATGGTTAATGCAGCCTCGGACTCTTGATTCGCGAGTCCAGTCAACCGAGAATCGTCCTCTCTCGGGGGACACATGACACGGCATTTCAAGGACCGGATCGTCCAGGGCGATTGCATCGAGGAGATGCGCAAACTCAGCGATGCGAGCGTCGATCTGGTCTTCGCCGACCCCCCCTATTTCATGCAACTTGGCGGCGCCCTAACGCGCCCCGATCAGTCTCACGTCGATGGCGTCGACGATGAGTGGGACAAGTTTGAGGATTTTGCCGCCTATGATGCGTTCACGCGCGCCTGGCTCACCGAAGCGCGGCGCGTGCTGAAGCCGAACGGCGCGATTTGGGTGATCGGCTCCTACCACAATGTTTTCCGGCTCGGCGCCGCGCTGCAGGACCTTGGCTACTGGATTCTCAATGACATTGTTTGGCGAAAGACCAACCCGATGCCGAACTTCAAAGGCACCCGGTTCACCAACGCCCACGAAACTCTGATTTGGGCCGCGCGATCCAAAGAGGCGAAATACACTTTCCACTACGACGCCCTGAAAATGCTGAACGACGAGTTGCAGATGCGCTCGGATTGGTCGCTGCCGATCTGCACAGGATCGGAGCGTCTCAAGAACCGCGAGGGGCGCAAGCTGCATTCGACGCAGAAGCCCGAAGCGTTGCTACATCGCGTCGTGCTGGCGACGACAAAACCCGGCGAAATCATCCTGGACCCGTTCTTCGGCACGGGCACCACGGGGGCGGCGGCCAAGCGGCTAGGCCGGCACTACATCGGCATCGAAAGAGACACTGCCTATGCCGAAGCCGCGCACGCGCGCATCAAACGCGTCAAACCAGCTTCGGTCGAGGACCTCGCCGTCACCAAATCGAAAAAAGAAGAACCGCGCGTGCCGTTCGGCCAAGTCATCGAAGCCGGTTTCATTCACCCTGGGGCTTGGCTCATTGCGCCCAATGGCAAACGCGCGCGGGTTCGAGCCGACGGCAGCTTGGTCTTGGGCGAGCAAACCGGCTCCATTCACAGGATAGGCGCGCTTGCGGCCGATGCGCCGGCATGCAACGGCTGGACCTTCTGGAGCCTTGAGACCAAGCAGGGTCCCAAACCGATCGACCTGTTCCGCCGCGAAATTCGCCGCCAAATGGCGACAGCGCCTACTATCTGACCCCAAAACACAACAGTCGTGAAGCCGCTGTAATTTCGAAGCGCTTCGGCGTCGAAGGGTGCGCTTTGTCGCGCGCGCGCCGCAGCCCGTCGCAAGCGCTGCAACTCGACACATCCACGACATCCAGCAGCTGCATCTCCAGCATGCGAACTTTCGCAGATGATGGAGTTCACAATGAAACTGGTTTTCGCAGCACTTTTTCTCGCCGCTGCAGTTGCGCCGCTCGCGGCAAACGCCGAAGAGCGCCTGAGTGATGCGCGCTACATCTCCGCGTCGCGCTGCCTGGCTTATGCGGATCTCCCTCAATTGCAGAGCGACGGCGCCGATTTCACCGCGCTCCGCGCGGCGGTCGACGCCGGCTTCCGCAGCAGCACGATACGGTCGCAGGTGCGCCAAGAGGCGCAACGTATCCGGGTCAACGCCAGCTCCAGCGCCAATCGGCGAAACAGCGTCGAGGACTTGCGGGAGAGCCGCGATCAAGCCTGCGCTTCCTTCGTTGCGCGCGGACTCGTCCAACTGAACGTGACGCCGTCTTCCTGAGAATACGAGCGCCGCGCCTCTTGCGGGCGCGGCGCCGCCCCCTTCCGGTCTTGCCGATTGACGCCGGTTTGCGACGCGGCGACATTCCGGGCCGATGGCGGAAACCAAGGAAACACTCCAGGCGGTGGAGTCAGCATTGGCGAAGGCCGAGCTGATGGCGGCGCTTTCCGAGCCGACGCGCGCCCGCCTTGCTCGTCAGGGCGCCGCGACGACCCTTGAGCCTGGCAAGTTGCTGTTCGCAAAAGGCGACAAGGGTGATGCGCTCTATGTGCTGCTCGAAGGCGAAGTCGAAGTGCGCACCTCGACGGAGGCGGGCAAGGACGTGCGCATCGCGGCGCTCAAACCCTATGCGCTCATAGGCGAAATGGCCGTGCTCGACGGCGGCGTGCGTTCGGCCGACATATGCGCGATCCGGCGCTCGCGCCTGCTGCGCATTGGCCGTGACCAGGCCATTGCCGCGCTGGAAAGCGAACCCAAAGCGTTGTTGAAGCTGGTGGCTGAGATGTCACGCCGGCTACGCCATGCGGATGCAGCGCTGGAGGACGCGCACACGCTCGACCTTGGCGGTCGGCTGGCGCTGCGCCTGCTGGACGAGGCTGGCGACAGCGCGTCGGTGACGCTGACGCAGACTGAACTCGCGCGCCGGATCGGCGCGAGCCGCGAAAAGGTCAATCGCAAGCTGCATGAATGGGTCGATGAAGGCTGGATCAGCATGGGTCGCACCGGCATTAAGCTGCTCGCGCGCGACAAGCTCAAAGCCCTGATCCAAGAGGCGCGAGCAAGCTGATCCCTGGCTGCGCGCGCCGCCTTGCGCCGCCCGGCTGCACGCTCTAGTGCGCGTTCGAGCAGTTTGGGGATATCACATGATCGATCGGCGCTCTCTTCTCGCGGCCAGCGTCGCCGCGCCCACTCTGGCGGCTTGCGCCACCACCAGCGGCGCGTCGCCGCCCGACAATCGCGCTGCGATGCCGCCACTGCCGCACGACCGACACTCCTACGCCAAGCCTGATGAAGCGCGCGTGCTCCACGTCTCGCTCGACCTCAAAGCGGACTTCGACCGCAAGATCTTTTCCGGCTCATCGACACTGACCATCGCAGCCCGCCCAGATGCGCGCGAGATCGTGCTCGACGTGCATAAGCTGTCGATTCATTCGGTCCGCGCTGGCGAGGCGGATCTGCCCTACGTCATTGGCGAGCACGACGAAGAGCTCGGCGCGCCGATGACGATCACCCTCAATGGCGCGCGCAGCATCACCATAACATATGAGACCTCTCCCGACGCGCGCGCCCTGCAATGGTTGGAACCAAGCCAAACTGCGAGCAACAAACGCTTCCTCTTCAGCCAAGGCCAGTCGATCAATACGCGCTCATGGGCGCCGACTCAGGACAGCCCTGGCATCCGGCAAACCTATGACGCACGCATCGTCGCTCCAGCGGACCTGAAGGTCGTGATGAGCGCGGAGATGCTGACGCCGAACGGTGAAGCGGCCGAAGGCGGCCGCGCCTTCCGCTTTCGCATGCGCAATCCGGTGCCGATTTACCTGCTGGCGATCGGCATCGGCGAGCTCGAGTTCCGCTCCGTCGGCCCGCGCACCGGGGTGTGGGCCGAGCCTAGCGTGGTCGAGCGCGGCGCTTACGAGTGCGCCGACATGGAAGCAATGCTGCGCGCAGCCGAAGCCCTCTATGGCCCATATCGCTGGGGCCGCTACGACGTCCTGATACTCCCTCCGTCATTTCCCTTCGGAGGCATGGAAAATCCGCGCCTCACGTTCCTTACCCCGACATTCCTTGCTGGCGATCGCAGCCTCGTTTCACTGGTCGCCCACGAGATGGCGCATTCGTGGTCGGGTAATCTCGTCACCAACGCGATCTGGGCCGACGGCTGGCTCAATGAGGGTTTCACCTCGTATATCGAGGCCCGCATCACGGAAGTCCTGTATGGGGAGGAGCGCGCGATGATGGCTCGCACGCTCGACTGGGCGGGCATCCAGGAAGCTTTGCGGACAATTCCGCCGGACTCTCAGCGCCTGCATCTGGTAGGCGACCGCGGCGCCGACGACGGCAACTCCTCCATCATCTATGATAAGGGCGCGCTATTCCTGCGCACTGTCGAGCAGATCGTGGGACGACAGCGATTCGACTCGTATCTGCGCTCCTATTTCGATCGCCACGCGTTCCAGCCGATCACGACACAAGAATTCCTTGCCGATCTCCGCGCGAACCTCGTGCGCGGCGATGCAGCGCTGGAACAGCAGCTGATGCTCGACCAATGGGCCTACGAACCCGGTCTGCCCGCCAACGCACAAGAGCCCCACGCAGTCACATTCGATCAGGTCGACGCCGCCGTGGAAGCATTCAACGCGGGAGGTGCGCCTCCGGCTGAACTTTGGGCGCAATGGGCCACCTTTCCGCGCCAGCGTTTCCTACAGCGCTTGCCACGAGAATTGGCGCAGCCGCGGCTGGATCAGCTGGAACGCGCATTCTCACTTAATCGAACCGGCAACGCCGAAGTCTTGTTCAACTGGCTCGAACTGGTCGTGCGCAACGCTTACGATCCGGGGGTGCCCGCGCTTGAACGATTCCTGTCGAGCCAGGGCCGCGGTAAGTTCGTGCGCCCGCTCTATCGCGCCTTGATGGCGCAAGGGCCCTGGGGCCAAGGTATCGCACGGCGCGTTTATGCGCAGGCGCGGGCCACGTACCACCCGCTGGTGCAAGCCTCGCTCGATCGCATAGTCGCACCCAGCTGATCAATTCGGCTTCCAAAGATCGAGATGTTCGGTCTGCGGCTGCTTGTTGAGTTCAGCTTCGATCGCTTCATCGCTGAGGCCCTGCTCGCGGAGCAGAGTCCGTGCGACCTCCACGATGCGCTCAAGGCCCTCTCCGATAACCATTCGGGGGTGATCTGAGTCATGCATGGCGTCCGTCCCGCTCGCAAACGGCACGGGTGGGTCGTGGTTCCTGTTTCACGCCCCGAGCTTGGATCGCGAAGGCGTTACCGATCCAACCGGATCTCTTCGCCTTCTGCCTTGGCCGCGGCGGTCAAGAGCGCGATCTCCTCATTGAGCAAGCGCGAGAGCGTGTCGCGCCTGGCCAAATCTTGTTCGCGCGCGAGCAGGACCTGGAACCGAACAACATTCAGCTTGTGCACGTAGGCCTTGATGTGCGGCATCGATTCCTCCTCCCTCGGAGAACCTGATGCCGACAAATCGGGGCTGCGACAATCTGGACCGCCGGCCTATGCCGTCTGCACTAGCACATATGAAAACGGCCCCAGAACTCCGGGGCCGTTTTCGATTGTGCTGCGGTTGCCGGGCTGGGCGGGGGGAGTAGGCGCCCGGCGCTCAATGAACACACGACCGGACGTTTCGTTCCAAAAGCTTTCAACGGCCGACCTGCAGTTTTTTCCCGGGAACCAGGAGCAGAACCACCCGTTCGAAGGCCATGCCGGACGGCGCTCTCTCCCGCACCGAAAGCTTCGCCGGTAAGGCCCTCTTCGTAGCGGCGCTGGCGGTGGGCGCGCTTCTTATCTACGCATTGCGGCATGTCCTGCTGCTCGCCTTCGGCGCTATTCTCATCGCCGTTGGCGTGCGCGGACTCGCAAGCGCCATCGAGCGCCGTTCGCCGGTCAACAAGCGCTGGTCGCTCGCGCTTTCCGCGCTGGTCATCATCGGCGCTATTGGCGGTCTGTTCTGGCTACTGGGTTCACAGATTGCAGCTCAGGTCGCGCAGCTGACCGAGACGCTGCCGGAAGCATGGGCAAATTTCCGTGCGCGCATCTCCGGTTACGAAGCCGGCGCCGTGCTGCTGCGCGAAGTGCAGGCGGCCGCCGCGATCGGAGAAGGTCAGTTCGGCGCCTACGCGGCCCGTCTGGGCCGCTTCACCATGAGTTTCGCCGGCGCGAGTCTCGAACTGTTGCTGGTGATCGTCGCCGCCGCCTTTCTCGCGACCAGCCCTCGCTCCTACCGAGACGGGGCGCTGGCGCTCGTGCCGCGCGCAAACCGCTCGCACCTAACCCAGGCGCTTGATGCGAGCGCTAGGGCCTTACGCAAATGGTTGCTGGGCACCCTGTTCTCGATGGCTTTTCTGGCAGTCACGCTGACATTCGGTCTTTGGGCGCTCGGCGTGCCTTCGCCACTGGCGCTCGGCCTGCTTGGCGGGGCGGCTCAGTTCATTCCGATCCTGGGCCCTACCCTGGCGGCTCTACCCGGCATCCTGTTGGCGCTGACGGTCGGCGGCGAAACAGCGCTTTGGGCCACGCTTCTCTATTTCGGCGCCTCCCAGGTGGAGGCCAACTTGCTGACGCCGCTGATTCAGAAACGTGCGGTGTCCTTGCCGCCGGCGCTCACACTCTTCGCAGTGATCGGCTTCGGCTTGCTGCTCGGACCGTTGGGCATTTTCTTCGCCGTGCCGCTGACCGTCGTCGCAAGCGTGTTCATCGTCATCTTCTATGTGCGGGGGGTGCTCGGCGATCACCAGGCGCGCGTGCCGGGCGACTAGGACTTTGCACTGTTCGACGCCGCTTCGCGCCGCGCCAGACTTTCCGGCGGCCACTCAGCCTTCATGTCATAAAAGACGTCAAACATCCGCGCCTGCTCTGGCAAACGCACCCAGGGCGCCTTGCTGCGAACGAAGATGTGCACGTCCGGCTCAATCGCATGCGGCTCGTCGAGTGTCGCGACGCGCACGAAGCGTAGGTACGGACGCCGACCATAATCACTCCACAACGCTACTTCGCATGTCGGGCAACGATAGATGTCGTGCCCGCGTCCCCGCGAGCAACTCGATGCGCGCGGTTTCGATCAGCGCGTTTATGGCGAACGCCGAACCGGTCTGCTTTTGGCAATCGAGACAATGACAGCAATGCGTGAACATCGGCCGGGATAAGAGACGGTAGCGGACTTGGCCGCAGGCGCAGCCGCCTTCAAACGTTTGGCTCATGGCGTTCTCCCCGCATCCGCCGCCTTCTTGAAGACAGTGGGAAGCACGCTCCGCTCGCCCCACCAGCCTTCGCCGTTCGGCTCCAGCTGCGCGGCGTATACATCAAGTGCGAGCGAAAAGTGGGTGAAGATATGGCTGATTGCGCCAGCCCGCCTCCATGATCCTTCCGCCGGAGCGTGCTTGATCGCTTCCGCTTGCGTCCACTTCTTGCTGCGCCATTCCGTAGTCGGCAACGCCGCCATGCCGCCGAGCAGTCCCGAGTCAGGCCTTCTCACCAACCAGAGCGCTCCGTTGCGTTCGATGCGATAAACGACGCCAAAACGCTGCGGGCGCTCGCCCCGCGCCGCTCGCCGCGGATAGCTCTCCGGACTTCCGGTCGCGTAGGCCGCACACGTCTCACGCCACGGGCAGAGGCCGCATTTCGGCGCTTTTGGCGTGCACACGGTGGCGCCCAGATCCATCAGCGCCTGGGCCCAATCACCGGGTCTCTCAGGTGTGACGAGCGCGCCAGCACGCGCGCGCAACTCGGCTCTCGCTGCTGGCAACGGCGTCACCGTGGCGTGCAGCCGCGCCATCACCCGTTCGACATTGCCATCGACAACATTGGACGGCTGATCGAGTGCGATCGCTGCAATTGCAGCGGCGGTATAGGCGCCGACGCCCGGCAACGCGCGCCAACCGGCCTCGTCGCTGGGAAAGCCGCGCGCCGCCAGTTCCTGCGCAGCCGCGTGCAGATTGCGCGCACGGGAATAATAGCCAAGGCCCGCCCACGCCGCGAGCAGCTCTTCGCGCGGCGCAGCCGCCAGAGCTGCTACATCCGGCCAGCGATCGAGAAAGCGGCTGAAATACCCGCTCACTGCGGCGACCGTTGTCTGCTGCAGCATGACCTCGGAAAGCCAGGTCCGGTAAGGATCCGCCCGGCCATTGCGCACGCGCCACGGCAGCTCGCGGCCGTTCTGATCATACCAACACAGCAATGATTTCCGCAGGTTTTCCCGAGTCGCGGAGCCATTGTCCACAGGCGAAGAGCGGCGGCGGGCGATCGCGGGCATGGGGTGTCTTTACCCTTTCTTCATGGCTTTTCGATTCGCTGCACCATCCATGTCGCTTCGTGACCGCTTTCGCCCGGCGCCGCCTGCGAGCATCGACCCGCGGGCGGAAGCGCGTGCCGCGCAAGCCCTCTCGGCCCAACGCGGGCGCGGCCCCATAGCCGCTGCTCCAGCCGCCAATAAGGCAGTGACGGCCGTGCTGCGGCCCTTGCTGAAAGACGCAGGTCTCGGGCTGTCCGAATTGAAACGGCGCTGGCCCGAGCTCGTGGGCGACAGCTTTGCCCGGACCTGCCCGGAGAAGCTGGCCGGCGGCGTCCTCACTTTGACGGTTCCGGGGGCGCTCGCGCCCTTCATGCAGCAACAGATTCCGCTGCTGATCGAGCGGCTGAGACTGGCTGGGGCCAAAGTCAAGACGATCCGCATCGAGCAACGGACCGTCGCAGTCAAGCGCGGCAGCAACGTTCGTCCCTTGAAGCGGGCGCTGACCGCAGCGGAAGAGACCGCGCTGGCGCAAGCGCTTGACCCGGTGGGCGACCCTGGCCTGAAGTCAGCGCTGATGCGGCTGGGACGCGCGGTCAAGCAGGGCTGAGGTTTCCCTCGCCGCAAAATAATTCTATGCCTCCCGTCGCATTTGGAGGTTTTCGCATGTCCGCCATCCGGCGTCGTACTCTTCTTTTAGGCGCAGCCGCTCTCGCCAGCACCGGCGCGTTAGCCGCTTGTGGCGGCGCGGCCAACGGCACCGTGTCCGCTGACGACATGGTGCTCGGCCAAGACAATGCGCCATTGACGCTGATCGAATACGCCTCGTCGACATGCCCCCATTGCGCCGAGTTTCACGCGCGCGTCTGGGAAACTCTGAAGACCAACTACATCGACACAGGCAAGGTGCGGTACGTGTTCCGAGAATACCCCACAGCGCCAGCTCCGGTCGCCGTGGCCGCATTCCAGGTGGCGCGCTGCGGAGGCGCGACGCCCGAGCAGTATTTCACGCGACTGGGAGAAATTTTCCGGCAGCAACACGCGATGTTCGCCACCGGCACGATGGAGGGCGTACGGTCGAAGCTCATCGAGATCGGCGGCGCGGCTGGACTGACGCAGGACCAGGTCATGCAGTGCATTACCGATGAGTCCGGCGGCGAACGCATTCGCCGCATCGTCGAAGCCGGGGATCGGGACTTCCAGATCACCGGCACGCCCACCTTCATCCTCAACGGCCGCAAGGTCGAGGATCCCGCCATCCAAACGCCGGAAGGGATGTCGCGCATCCTGGACGCCGCCTTGGCCAATTAAGACGAGGACGCGCAGCCCGCCGTGCATATCACAGAGCTGCGCCTCCTCGGCTTCAAGAGCTTCGTCGATGGCGCCCGCGCGCCAATCGAACAGGGGCTGACGGGGGTCGTCGGTCCCAATGGCTGCGGCAAATCAAACCTGCTCGAAGCCGTCCGTTGGGTGATGGGCGCGACCAGCGCCAAGTCGATGCGCGCCGCGGACATGGACGATGTGATCTTCGCCGGCAGCGCAGGACGGCCAGCGCGCGAGTTTGCAGAAGTTACGCTCGTGCTCAGCGAGGCGCGCGGGCGCGGCCCAGCCCCGTTCAACGCAGAAGACGTGCTCGAAGTCTCGCGCCGCATTCGACGCGGACTTGGCTCGATCTATCGCATCAACGGCAAAGAGGTGCGGGCAAAGGATGTGCAGCTTCTCTTCGCGGACGCGGCCACCGGAGCGAACTCCCCTGCTCTGGTGCGTCAGGGCCAGGTCAGCGAACTGATCGCGGCTAAGCCGGAGAACCGGCGCCGCATCCTCGAGGATGCAGCTGGCATCGCCGGCTTGCATGCGCGTCGGCACGAGGCCGATCTGAAGCTCAAAGCCGCGGAAGGCAACCTCGCGCGGCTCGACGAGATCATGGTGGAGATCGAGGCCCAGGCGGCAGGCTTGCGCAAACAGGCGCGGCAAGCGGAGCGCTATCGTGGTCTGGCGCAGACGCTGCGCGAAACCGAGGCGTTGCTGCTGCATCGGCGCTGGAGTGAGGCGCGGGACCGCGCCGCCGAAGCGCAAGGCTTTTTGCGCGAAGCGGAACGTGCGGTGGCGCAAGCAGCTGCAGAAGCAAGCGCAGCCGAACGCGCCGCCAACGAAGCGCGCGAGGCGCTTGGGCCGCTGCGCGAGCAAGAGATGATTGCAGCAGCTGTGCTGCGCCGCTTTGAAGGCGTACGCGTCAATTTGGAGCGCGACCTGGCCGAAGCTGAAGCAGTCATCGAACGCTGCAACGCCGACGTCCGGCGCGCGCGCGATGAAGCCGGCCGGCTAGCCGCGTTGAAGCAGGATGGCCAGGCTGCTCTGGCGCGACTTGCGAGCGAAGCGGAAGAACTTGGTCCTGCAGACGCGGCCGAAGCAGAGGCGGCGCTGAATGCCGCGCTCGCTGCGCGCGACGAGGCTGTCCGTCGCCGGGTCGAGGCTGAAGCGACATTCGAGACGCTGAACGCCAATGTAGCCGCGCAGCGCGCGCGGGCGCAGGCGCTCGCCGATGCGGCGAGCGATGCCCGCTCGCGGGTGCAACGGCTCAGCGAGCGCAAGCGGGCATTGGAGGCGCAACTTGCCGCGTTGCCGGCGGAGAGCGTGCTTGGGCCGCGTATCGAGAGCGCGCGATCGCGCCTTGCCGAAGCGCTCGATCGCACTGTGCAGTTGAACAGCACACTCGCTGGCGCGGAAGCGGCGGCTGCGGAGGCAATCGCTGCGGACGAAGCGGCGTGGAGCGCGCATCGCGAGGCCGAGCACGCGTGGAACGCGCTGCAGGCCGAAGTCCTTGCGCTGGAAAAGCTCGCCCCGCCTGAAGCGGCGAAATTTCCCCCGGTGCTCGACGCGGTCGCAGTGAAACGCGGCTATGAGCGCGCGCTCGCTGCAGCGCTTGGCGACGATCTCGATGCTTCCATCGCCGCGGACGCCCCGGCGCGCTGGGCTGGCGCCAATTCGCCCACCCCTGCGCTGCCTCCCGGCGCCGAACCATTGGCCGCCTTCGTTACGGCGCCGCCGCAACTGGCTGCCCGGCTGGCGCTCATCGGCGTCGTCGACGCCGTCGCAGGCGCGCGGCTCGCGGCCGAGCTGGCGCCGGGCGCGCGGCTGGTGTCGCGCGAAGGCGATCTGTGGCGTTGGGACGGATTCACGCGCCGCGCCGACGCCCCGCAAGCAGCAGCCGTCAAACTCGAATACAAGAATCGCCTTGCTGTCGCCCGCCAAGAATTGAGCGAAGCCGAACGTCGACTGGCTGAAGCAAAGCGAGCATGGGAGGGCTCAAGGACGGCGCGTCAAGCCCTGGACCAGCGCCTGCGCAGCTTGCGAGCAGATGTGCCGAAACTTGCCGAAGCGGAAGCACAGGTGCGCCGTGAGGTGGAACGACTTGAGGCTGAGCGTGCGCGCACCCAAGAGCGCGAAGCAGATGTCAAAGCGCAGGCGCAAGCTTTAGATTCCGAAATCGAAGAAGCGGAAGCCGCGGCGGATGCCGCCCTCGGCATCGCGCACGAGAATCCCACGCCCGCGGGCGAGAGCGCTTTGCAGGATGCACGCGCTGTCGTGGAGAGAGCGCGCGCGGCGGCGGCGGAAGCGAGTGCGGCGGCGCAATCCTTGGTGCGCGACAAGGCGCAGCGCGATGCGCGGCGCACCAGCGTCGCCGCGGACATGAAGAGTTGGCGAGCGCGAATTGCGGAAACCGACAGCCGGCTAGCGGAACTGGATGCTGAACTCAACGCCGCCGAGGCGCGGCGCGAGGCGGCGAAAGCGGCGCCGAGCGAAGCACGGGCCAAGCTGGACTCCTTAATGGACGAAGCCGCCGAGGCTGAACGGCGGCTGGCCGATGCGAGCGACGCAGTCGCTCGCGCCGAGGCGGCTGCGCGCGAGTCCGCCGATGCTGCACGCGCGGCAGAGCAAAGCCACGCAGCGATGCGCGAGCGCCGGGCCAGCGCAGAAGCGCACGCGCTGGCGGCGGCCGCTCGGGTGGACGATGTCGCCACTACTGCGCGTGAGCAGGCGAATGCCGAACCTGAGATCCTGGCTGACCTTGCCGGCTCTCTCCTCAATGGGCCGCTCGGCGCGGCCGCCATTGGAGAGATCGAGCGGCGTGTCGAGCGGCTCAAGGCCGAGCGCGAAGCGGCCGGGCCGGTCAATTTGCGCGCGCACGAAGAACTCGAAGAAGCGCAGGCGCGCATTGAGACTCTGACGCGCGAGAAGGACGATGTCGCCCAGGGCGTGACCAAACTGCGACGTGCGATCAGTACGCTGAACAACGAGGGCCGGACGCGGCTGCTCAAGGCATTCGAGCAAGTCGACGCTCATTTCGCGCAATTGTTCGCGACCTTGTTCGAAGGCGGCCAAGCGGCGCTGAAACTCTCTGAAAGCGAAGATCCGCTGGAGGCGGGACTTGAGATTTTCGCACAACCGCCGGGCAAGCGTCTGACCAATCTGTCGCTGCTGTCCGGCGGCGAACAGGCGCTCACCGCGACCGCGCTGATCTTCGCCGTGTTTCTCGCCAATCCCGCTCCGCTCTGCGTGCTCGACGAAGTCGATGCGCCGCTGGACGACGCCAATGTCGATCGCTTCTGCCGCATGCTCGAAGAGATGAAGCGGCTGACGACCACGCGCTTCATCGTCATCACCCACAATCCGGTGACGATGTCCCGCATGGACCGGCTATACGGGGTGACCATGCCTGAACAAGGTTTGTCGCAGCTGGTCAGCGTCGACCTCGGCCGCGCTCAGGCGATGGCGGCGGAATAATCATCCCCTGCGCCGGCGCACGAGCGCAAAGCCTCGCCTCTAAGGTTGTTGACGATCGCGTCCGTGGCTTTCGAAGAATGACCAGATCGCCTCGCTGGCCCTGAAGTCCATGTTGGTCGGCCCGAAACTCTCCGCCGCCATACTGGTTTCGCCGGGCCAAGTGTGGCCGCCGCCATTGATCAGATAGAACAGTACATCGGCGCCGCCGTCGCAATCACGCGGGGCGAAACGAATAACGTTGGTGCCGGGCGACTCGCCCCTTTCCGGCAATTGCGTGCTGAGACCTGACAACGAACAGCCATTGCGCCGGATAAAGAACTCGACGGTCTCGGGGACACTCAAGGTCACGCGCGTCGCCTCGGCGCTGAACCCGTCGGAAGTCAGCGGCGCGCCTTCAAAAACGACGCCGGTGTAGGGAATGCTGGGATCGGCAGTGCCATGCATGATGAGGATCGGCGCGTGTCGCCCGCGCGTGCACGTTCCGCGCATTGCACTGTAGAGGGCTGCGCCAACTTCGGCATAGGCTGCGTACGGCCCCGTCGATGAACACGCCATCCGATGAACCATGAACCCGCCGTTCGAGAAGCCGGCGAGATAAATTCGGTTGGCGTCGATATTGAAATCTTGTGACAGCTCGCCTGGGAGCGCATCGAGGAATGCGACGTCGTCCTGGCGGCGGCGCGAAGGACCACCGCTCAACTCGATTTCATTATTCCATTCATTGTCGAGCCCGTCCGGATAAGCGACGAGAAAGCCGTTCGCGGCCGCCACTCGGTTCATCTGTGTGATCTGCGCCATCGCAGCCGCGTTGCTCGGTCTGCCATGCAACATGACCAGAAGCGGAGCGGGATGCGCGGGATCATATTCAGGAGCGGCGTAGACGATGAACGCGCGGGGCGGGCGAGCGCCGCTACTGCTCTCCGGCAGCCGGAGCGCATCGCGATTGAAGAAGAAGTCGCCGATCAGAGCGCTAGCATCCACCGACGGACGATTAATTTGGTATCGGGTATCGGTCCTGAACCATTCGTGCGCGCCACCCGCAACGGCGACAAATATGACCGGCGCCGCTGCGCACTGGTAGATGGCGCTTCCTCCGCGGCCGCGAGCACGCACGCCTTCGCACGCGTTGATGCGACGCCAAGTGGATACGGTCTGCTCCACCCCAAGACGTCGGGCCTCGATTTGCGCGCCACGAACACCGCCGCCGTTAGCGGGGTAGTATTCGTCACGGCGTCCATGCACGATGAGGATGGGCGTCGCGCGGGACGAGTTCTGGCAGGCCTCGTTATGATAGCTCCACATCAAAGAACTCACCACGGCGACGCCTGCGAATGGCGTATCGGATGCGCAAGCAAGCGCGAAGGCCATGCCGCCGCCGGCGTCATATCCAACCAAGAAAATGCGGGCGGGCTCCACGGCGTGCTCGCGACCGATCGCTTGAAGCATCGCCCGGATGAAGCCGGAATCGTCTTGCGGCGCCTCGGTTCGGCCTAGCGGCGCGTACCCGCCATCGTTCCAGAATCCCCCCACTGTCTCTGGATAGGCAATGATGGCGCCGCTTGCGTCAGCCACGCGCGCAAGATCCGTCATCGCGTGCATTGCCTGTGCGGAAGAAAAGCGACCATGCAAGGCGACGATAACGGGCGCTGGCTGGCCAGCTTGTACGGAAGCCGGCACGTAAAGACCGTAATTGCGCGTCACGCCCCCGACTTCGAGGCTATGCATCGTTATTCGCGTGCGCCGCGCCTGAGCATCGGCGCTTTGGCCAAAGAAGAGCGCAGAAGCAGCGATCAACGTGACCAAGAACCATTTCATGTTCGAGTTATCTCCGGGTGTCGCGCGGACTTAAATCGTCTAACGCGCTGGCCCAGAACGGGGAACCGGAGCGGTTTCACAACTGCGGCATGTGGCGGAAAATTGCGACGAGCAGCGTCCAGCGCCGGCGCCGCCGGAATGCGCTGCATTCGGCGTGCTCTGTTTTCGAATGGGCAGTGGGGCGTCTAGGAGGTGTCGCAGGCGCCCGCGGGCGGCGCAAGCGCAAGGCCGGCGGCGGCAAGCATGCACACGGCGTCATCCGCCTGCACTGCGGCGGCGGCGGCCGCCACTGCGCGGATCGGCCGGCGCCGCGTCAAGCCGCGCGGCAAACGCGCGAGCATGCGCGCGGCCA
>CAYODX010000018.1:0-59795 GCA_964402795.1 uncultured Terricaulis sp.
CGATGACGCGCTGCTCGGTAGGCGCGCCAGCCGGCGCCACCCAGTGCACCCCGCCCCAAACCCCTATCTCGCGCCCCACCCCCCCCCCCCCCGGGGGGGGGGGGGTGGGGGGGTGGGGTGATGGATCAACATCCGGAGCGCTCACCCTCACCCCTAGCCCCTCTCCCCTCCAGGGAGAGGGGAACAGCGCCTCCACCTGAATCTCCCCTTCCGACGGCAGAGCCAGATGCGGCAGCAAGGTATCCATCAACCCAGCCTGACGCGGCTTCAGCGCGCGCGCCTTGATGCGGCCGTAGGTGCGGAGGGGGCGCTCGTCCATTGCAGCGCCTGATAGCGCAAAGATTGCCGCCGCGCGAACTCGCAGCGGGCGCCCATATCTGCTACCTGAGCGGCCAAACCCCGGAGGAGCCCACATGCGCGAGAAGCTGAATTTCTACATCGACGGCAAGTGGGTCGCGCCGGCCAAGCCCCGCGCCCATGACGTTATCAATCCCGCTAACGAAGAGCCGTGCGGCCGCATTTCGCTTGGCAGCGTCGAAGATGTGAACAAGGCCGTGGCCGCTGCGAAGAAGGCGTTCGCCGCCTGGTCGCAGTCGAGCATCGACGAGCGCAAGGCGCTGCTCGATAAGATCATCGCCATTTATCAGCGCCGTCTGCCAGAAATGGCTGAGACCATTTCGATGGAGATGGGCGCGCCCCTGCCACTCGCGCAAAGCTCGCAAGCGCCGGCAGGCCTTGGCTATCTGATGGATGCACGCAAGCAGCTCGACGATTTTTCGTTCGAGACCACCTACAATGGCGCCAACCGCATCATCCGCGAACCGATCGGCGTTGTCGGCATGATCACACCGTGGAATTGGCCACAGAACCAGATCTGCGCCAAGGTCGGACCTGCGCTTGCGGCCGGATGCACGATGGTGCTGAAGCCGTCCGAACTCGCTCCGCTCGACGCAATATTGTTCGCCGAAATTCTCGACGAGGCTGGCGTGCCCCCAGGCGTGTTTAACCTGGTCAACGGCGATGGTCCTGGCGTCGGCGCTGCGCTTTCGGCCCATCCAGACGTCGACATGATGAGCTTTACCGGATCCACCCGCGCCGGCACCGCAGTGATGGAGGCGTGCGCGAAGGGCATAAAGAAGGTCGCGCTCGAACTCGGCGGCAAGAGCCCGAACATCATCCTTGATGACGCTGATCTGCCCAAAGCTGTCGCGCGCGGCATGCTGCACATGGCCAACAACACAGGACAGAGCTGCAACGCGCCCTCGCGCATGCTGGCGCCTCGCGCAAAGTACGAAGAAGTAGTGCAAATCGCGGCCGCCACCGCCAATGCGATTAAGGTGCAGGCGCCCGACAAAGCGGAAAAAGGCGCCATCGGCCCGCTGGCCAACGCCAACCAGTTCCAGAAGGTGCAAGGCCTCATTCAAAAAGGCATAGACGAAGGCGCGCGCGTGGCCGCCGGCGGCGTCGGCCGTCCAGACGGCTTCAACCGCGGCTACTACGTAAAGCCCACCGTGTTCGCCGACGTGAACAACACCATGACCATCGCGCGCGAAGAGATTTTCGGCCCGGTGCTCTGCATCATTCCCTACGAGAACGAAGACGAAGCGGTGAAGATCGCCAACGACACGCCCTATGGGCTTGCCGCTTATGTGCAGGGCTCGCAGGACCGCGCCCGCCAAGTTGCGCGCAGACTCCGCGCCGGCAACGTGCACATCAATGGCGCTTTCGGCGGCATGGGCACTCCGTTTGGCGGCTACAAACAGTCCGGCTTAGGCCGCGAAGGCGGCCATTTCGGGCTCGAGGAGTTCCTCGAAGTGAAAGCCGCGATTGGCTGGGGTGAATGACCGAATGTCGACGCCGGTGCCTTGCATGGGCGCCGGCGTCGCCATTTCTAAACAATCAGCAAATGCTGCTTTCACGTGCCATTAGCCACGCGCTGCCACAGTGCGCGGGCCATGAGTTCGTCCGACTCCTTCACCGCACGTTTCGACTCGATCGAGATCGATCGCGCCAGAGCGCCCTCGCCCGCAGCGATAGACGAGGCCCTGGCGATCGCCGCCCCCACAGCTGCGGCGCCTGAGTTGGAACCAGGCTTTTACCTGTTGAACAACGCTGGCGGCCTTTTCACCGTCGACCGCGAGTTCGGGTTCATCTCGGTGGTGAACGAGGATGTGCTCGCCAGAGAGATAAACAGCGTACGCAACGTGACGCTGCGGGTCGTCGAGCGCTCAGGGGAGAGCTACACGCTTGACCTGACGTTGCGGATCACCGGCATGACGCCGCAAGTGGTCGGCGCCGAAGACTTTGATCTGACGCCCGTGGTCGCAACCACCGGCGCCGAGAAAGAAGCGGCGTCCACTGCACCGGCCCTGTCTTGGCACATTTTCGCTGCAGCGCTCGCGCGTCGGGGCAAATCGCCGTTGACGCAAACAGCGGGCGCCTTCATTGCGGCGCCGCTGCCGACTGCCGTGGCAGACGTGGTTGCCGCGCTCACCATGATCGAACCTGCGCCGGCGCCGTTTCATCCACGCGCTGCATGGTCGGTGTGACAGAGCGACAAGTTCCCGCGCGCTTTTGCGCGCGAGCGTGCTAACACGATCTCGCTCAAAGCCGAACCGGCTCTGACGCCCTAAGAGCGAGCCATGAGCACACGCAATCTGGACGCGCTGCTGGCGCCGAAAGCAATCGCACTTGTCGGTGCGAGCAACAGAGCCGGCGCCGTCGGCGCCGTCATTGCCCGCAATCTCCTGAACGGCGGCTATGATGGCGCGCTGATGATGGTCAATCCGCGCGAGAGCGAGATTGGCGGCGCACCGGCGTACAACACCATAGCCGATCTGCCTCGGACGCCTGATCTTGCGGTGATTGCCACTCCTGCGCCGACTGTGCCCGGCCTTGTCGAACACCTCGGCGCGCTTGGTTGTCGAGCCGCAATCGTGATCAGCGCCGGTCTGAGCCAGCAGCAACGTGAAGCCATGTTCGCCGCCGCGCGCCCCCGCCTGTTGCGCATTGTTGGTCCCAATTGCCTCGGCCTGCTCTCTCCGCTCGCGGGCGTCAACGCGAGCTTTTCCCATCTCGCCGCACTCAAGGGAGATATCGCCTTTCTCACTCAGTCGGGCGCCATTGCAACCTCGATCATCGACTGGGCCAATGGCCGCGGGATCGGCTTTTCGCACATCGTGTCACTCGGGGATATGAGCGACGTCGATTTCGGCGATCTGCTGGATTATCTCGCTGCCGACGGCGCCACGCGCGCGATCCTTCTCTATGTCGAGAATGTCACTCATGCGCGCAAGTTCATGTCGGCGGCGCGCATAGCGGCGCGCACCAAACCGGTCATTGTCGTCAAATCCGGACGCGGCGAAGCTGGGGCGCGCGCGGCGGCTTCGCACACCGGCGCAATGGCCGGCTCCGACATAGTGTACGACGCCGCCTTCCGCCGCGCCGGGATGTTGCGTGTGAAGACGCTGCGCGCGCTTTTCGATGCGGCTGAAACGCTGGCGAGCGGCGCGCGCCCGCTCGGAGATCGGCTTTCAATCGTAACGAACGGCGGCGGACTAGGCGTGATGGCTGTCGACGCACTGGAAGACAGCGGCATCAGGCTCGCTTCCCTGCCGGAAGCGGCGCGAAGCGCACTGGACGCCGTATTGCCACCCGCATGGTCGCGAAACAATCCCGTCGACATTCTCGGCGATGCGCACGGCGATCGTTACGCCGCCGCGCTGGACGCCATCGCCACCAAGGGCGCGCAAGATGCGGTGTTGGTTATGAATTGTCCGACCGGGGTCGCCGACAATATCGAGGCGGCGGAGGCGACGCTGAACGCGCATGCGCGTCATCCGCGCTTGCCCATGCTAGCCTGCTGGATGGGCGAGGCGACCGCCGCAGATGCGCGCAAGCGTTTCACCACTGCACACATTCCAAGCTTCGACACGCCTGAAGAGGCGATCGATGCCTTTGTCCAACTCGTCGAATACGAGCGCAATCAGCGCGCGCTCATGCAAGCGCCGCCAGCCTCGCCGGAACGTTCCAGCGAAGCCATCGAGGAGGTGCGAGCCCTGGTCAGCGGGGTGCTTGCGGAGGGGCGCACCCTACTCACGGAATTTGAAGCCAAGCGCGCGCTTGCCCTTTATGGCGTGCCGGTTGTGGAAACGGTGGTGGCAGCCTCCCCTGAGGAAGCAGCCGGCGCCGCAACGCGGCTGAAGCCGCCGCTGGCGCTCAAGATTTTGTCCTACGACATCACCCACAAGACGGATGTCGGCGGCGTAGCGCTTGGCTTGGCCGACGCGGAAGCCGTGAAGGACGCCGCCCTGCGCATGCTGGAGACCGTCGCCAGAGTGCGGCCGGATGCGCGCATCGAAGGCTTCACGCTGCAACCGATGATCCGCCGACCGCACGCTCAGGAACTGATCCTCGGCATGAGTGAAGATGCGACCTTCGGACCGGTGATCTTGTTCGGCCAGGGCGGGGTGTCGGCTGAGATTGTCGCCGACCGCGTGGTCGGCTTGCCTCCGCTCAATACGCCGCTTGCGCGCGGCATGATCGCATGCACGCGCGTTGCAAAACTGCTCGCCGGCTATCGTGATCGTTCGCCTGCCGACGTGGAAGCCATCGCCAATGCGCTGGTCTCGATCGCCGATCTCGTCATCGATATTCCGGAAATAAGCGAACTCGACGTCAATCCGCTCCTGGCTGATGCGGACGGCGTCATTGCGCTCGATGCACGCATCGTCGTTAAGCCTGCGCGCGGCGCCGCCGACGCACGTCTCGCGATCCGCCCCTACCCCGACCACCTCAGCGGCAGCATCACGTTGGCGGACGGCGTTAGCTTCCGCGTCCGTGCGATCCAGCCGAGCGATGCCGATGCGATCGTGGCCATGGCGCGCCGCACCGACCCTGAACATCTGCGCCTGCGCTTCCACGGCACGCTGCGCGAGGTATCGCCCGAACAGGCGGCGCGGCTGACCCAAATCGACTATGACCGCGAGATGGCTCTGGTCGCAATCGATGCGAGCGGCGCTTTCGCCGGCGTTGCGCGCTTGGTGGTCGACCCGGATTTCGAGCGTGCTGAATACGCCATTATCGTGCGTACTGACGTGCAAGGGCGCGGACTCGGAAGATTGCTGCTCACACGCTTGCTCGCCTATGCTAAGAGCCGCGGCGTTCAGCGCGTCTGGGGCGACGTAATGCCGGAGAGCAAGAACATGCTGGCGCTGGCGCGCGAATTGGGTGCGAGCATGGAAGCCGACCGTCACCGCATCCGCACTGAGTTCTCTCTTGCGCTAAGCACGGGTTGAGCAAGAGCCGATCGCCGCACACCAAACCGGAGGCGGGTAATGCGGTTTTTCGCTGCAACGTTTTTGACGCTCATGCTGGGCGCATGCGCCCACGCCCCCGCATCGGCCCAGATCCGCATAGAAGACCCAGAGCTGGCGCAGCGGCTCGGGGCGGACGAACGCGGCATGCGCCAGTACGTGCTGGTGGTGCTGCGCACAGGACCCTACACGCCCGCGTCAGAGGCAGAGCGCGCCGCCCTATTTGAAGGACATTTCGCCAATATCCGCCGGCGCGCCGATGAAGGGCGCCTCCTTGTTGCTGGCCCGATTGGCGAAAACGACAATCAGTATCGCGGCATCTTCATCTTCGATGTGGCTTCGGTCGACGAGGCGCGGGCGCTCGTCGCCACCGACCCGACTGTTACGAGCGGCGTCTTCGTTGCGGAATTCTATCCCTGGTACGGTTCGGCGGCGCTGATGCAGGCGCCTGAAATCCACCGGCGCATTGCGCCGCCGTGATCCACGCTTCATGCGTTCTGCCAGAGCCCGAGCACCGCGCCGGTGGGATCCGTGATGAGGCTAAAGCGGCCCGCGCCAGGAACGTCCGTAACATCCTTCAGGATGCCCGCGCCTAAGGCCTTAGCCTTCGCCGTCGAGTCGACTACATCGTTCACAAGCACATAAGCCAGCCATGTCGAGGGCGCGCCCGGCATCGGGTGCTGCATCAAACCGCCGCCCGTGCCTTCGCCGACATTGATCATGGTGTAAGCGCCGCCGGACATGGGCATGTCCTCGAGACGCCAGTCGAACAACGCGCTGTAGAAGGCCTTCGCCTTTCCTACATCGCTCGTATTCAGCTCGATGTGCACGAACGGATTGGCCATGACGCACCTCCGGAGGCAGCTGACGCTGTCCAATTCGGCAGGGCATTGCGTGTGCGCAATCAAACTTTTTTGTAATCAGCCCGCCGGTTGCTGCACCGATCGCAGGTACGCAATCAGCGCGTCCGCGCCTTGAGGATTGAACTGGAAGTCCGGCATCGGATGCGAGACGCGGATGCCTTGAATCAGCTCTTCTTCCAGGACATCCGCGCGGTAGTTGGAAAGAACGGTGCGGAACACAGGCGCGGCCGGGTTCGGACTCTCGCCATAAACGCCGATAGCGTGGCAGCGTGCGCACTGCGCTTCTGCTATCTCGCGTCCGTCCTCAACGAGGCTGGCCTCAGGCGTCTGCTGCACCGGCTGATTGGCGCAGGCGCTCAGCAACAGCACCGCAGCAGCCACAAGCATGGTCCGGATCACAAGCGCCTCCTTTGTCCGCATTGAACTTAGCGTATCAACGCGACCTTCTGTATAGCAGGCGCATGTCGATTCCCGCACGCGCCGCCGATCCCGCCATCGCGGAAGCCCGGCAGGCCCTCGCCGACCGAACCCCGGTGGTGATGCTGATCGGGCGCGCCGGCACTGGCAAGAGCCATTTCATCCGCGCGCTGGTCAACGATGACCCCTCCTACCCCCAAGCATTGCTGGCGCCGACAGGCTTGGCGGCGATGAATATCGGCGGGCAAACGGTCCACTCCTTCTTCGGCTTTCCGCCGCGGCCGCTGATCGGAAGCCACGAGAAACCCAATTGGTTCTTCACTCGAACTGCGCGCGCGCTGAAGCGGCTCATCATCGACGAGGTCTCGATGCTGCGCGCTGACGTGCTCGACGCCATGAATCTGCATCTGCAAGTGGCGCGCAAATCATCGCGCCCGTTCGGCGGCGTACAGATGCTGTTCGTCGGGGATTTCTATCAGCTGCCGCCCGTCGTCCGCGGCGACGAAGGCGCGTTACTGGAAGAGGCCGGCTACGCGACGCCGTATGCGTTTTCCGCTCACGCCCTGCGCGACGCTCCACTCGCCGTCGTCGAGCTGACGGAGGTGCACCGTCAAACCAATCACGACTTCATCGCTCTGCTCGCCTCAATCCGAGAACGACGCGGCGTCGAAGAAGCTGTGACCATTCTCAATACTGTTTGCCTTGATCGCGCACTGCCGAAACGGCCAGTGCTGCTCTGCGCCACCAACGTCGTGGCCGACCGCTACAATGTGCAGGGTCTCGCCAGCCTGGAGGGCGCCGCCGCCCGTTACACCGGAGCGTTCGAAGGCGAGTCGCCGCGCACCATGGGTGATCGTTTCCCGGCGCCGATGGAACTCACGCTGAAGCGCGGCGCGCGCGTTATCTTCACCCAAAACGATCCAGAGGGTCGGTGGGTGAATGGCTCGCTGGGCGCCGTCCGCGCTCTCGACGAGGAAAGCATCGCAGTGCTGCTCGACACCGGTGACGAAGTCGACGTCGAACGTGCGGTCTGGCCGCAAGCGCGATGGAGCTGGAACGCCAAAGAAAACCGCATGGAGGTGAAGGAGGAGTTCAAGTACGTGCAATTCCCGCTCGCCCCCGCCTGGGCGCTCACTATCCACAAAGCGCAAGGCATGACGCTCGACAGCGTCGAGATCGACCTCGGCCGCGGCGCCTTCGCTCCTGGACAAGCCTATGTCGCGCTCTCAAGGGCTCGCAGCATGGAGACGCTCCGCCTCACGCGTCCTTTGTCGGCGCGCGACGTACAGGTTGATCCTGCCATTGCTGAGGGTTTGGCGCGCCTCGGCGGCTGAACTCCGCCTTACACGAATGGACGTCGCGGGCTGGCGCTGTGCTCGGCCAAAAGCGCGCCGTCGTCGGTGTTCTCGATCAGCTTCACGTCATAGCCCCAGAGGTCGGCCACGTGCTGCAGCACCTTCGCGGCGTCGTTCTCCTCCAGCACAATCCCGTTCATGACCCTGTGGTTCAGAATAAGTTTGCGGTCGCCTGCAAGATCGACATCGACGATCTGAATCTCTGGGTCGCGATAAGCGATGTCGTATTGCTTCGACAGAGCCCGCTTGATCTTCCGATAGCCTCGCTCATCGTGGATGGCCGCGACCCGCATCTCTTCGTCTTCTTCGTCGTCAACGACGTGGAACAGGCCGAAATCGCGAATGACGCGCGGCGAAAGAAATTGCGAAATGAAGCTCTCGTCGCGGTAGTTCGCCCATACCTCGCGCAGCGTGCCATAGGGATCGCCGTTGCCGGCAATGTCGCCCATCCATTCACGATCCTCGTCTGTTGGATTGGTGCAGACCCTTTCGATGTCGCAGCACATGGCGAAGCCAAGCGCGTACGGGTTGATGCCTGAATAGCGGCGATCGTCGAAACTAGGCTGCAACACCACGCTGGTGTGCGAGTGGATGAACTCCAGGAAAGAGCCGTCGCTGATCTGCCCGGTTTCATGCAGGCGATTCATGATGCGGTGGTGGACGAACGTCGCACACCCTTCATTCATCACCTTTGTCTGCCGCTGCGGGTAGAAGTATTGGTTGATCAACCGGACGATCCGCAGCATTTCTCGCTGCCATCCGGCGAGGCGGGGCGCGGTCTTCTCGATGAAGTAGAGAAGGTTTTCTTCAGGAAGGCCGAGTAGCGCCTTGCGGCGCGCATCCTCGTCGCCAGACCGCTTGCGCTTGCCCTGTGGAACCGTGCGCCAGAGATCATTGAACAATTGTTCGCCATGCCGGCGACGCTCTTCCTCGCGCTTCTGCTCGGAGCGCAGGTCCGGCATGCGCTTGCGCGGATAGCGGTGTACGCCGTGACTCTGCAGCGCGTGCGCCGCATCCAAGACCCGCTCCACCTCCTCCTGACCGTAGCGGTCTTCGCACTTGGCGATGAAGCTGCGGGCAAAATCGAGATAGTCGAGAATCCCGTCGGCGTCGGTCCATTGCTTGAAGACATAATTGTTCTTGAAGAAATGGCTGTGGCCGTAGCCCGCGTGCGCGATGACCAGCGTCTGCATCGTGGCGGAATTCTCCTCCATGATGTAGACGATGCAGGGGTTCGAATTGATTACGATCTCATACGCCAGACCCTGATAACCCTTGCGATACAGCGCTTCGTTGCGCGCGAATTCCTTGCCGAAACTCCAATGCCGATAGAACAACGGCATGCCGGTCGAAGCATACGCATCCAGCATCTGCTCGACCGTGATCACCTCGATCTGATTGGGATAAGGATCGAGACCCATCTCCTTGACGCCGATTTCGCCACAAGCGTCATGGACACGCCGGATTAGATCGAAATCCCAGTCCGGGCCGCTGAACAGGAGCTTTGATTGTTCTACAATGCTCATGCGGCGTCTCCGGCGACGCCTTCAGGGCGGCGCGCGAACAGCTCTCGGAACACGGGGTAGATATCGCGCCGATGGCTCACTTTGCGCATCGCAAACGGGAGGTCCGGCGGCAAGCGCTTGAATGCGCGCCATAGGTTAGTCGACGGCTCGCTCGCCCCCGGATGCACATCTTCATCGTCCATGCCGACCTCGACGTACGCGTAGTATTGGCAGATCGGCAGGATCACGTCGGTGAGTTGCGCCAGCACTACCGAATTGTCGCTCGAAGTATTGTCGCCGTCCGAGGCCTGCGCCGCATAGATATTCCATTCGCTGACAGGATAGCGGTCACGGACGATCTCCATCATCTTGACTAGCGCAGTCGACACCACGGTGCCGCCGGTCTCGCGCGAATAGAAGAACGTCTGTTCATCCACCTCCTGGGCCTCATGCGTATGGCGGATGAACACGACATCGACGTGCTGGTAGCGCCGATTCAAGAACAGATAGAGCAAAGAATAGAACCGCTTCGCCAAATCCTTCATGTGCTCGTTCATGGAGCCGGAGACATCCATGAGACAGAACATCACCGCCTTGGCTATAGGCTTCGGATTGGATTCCAGGCGCCGATAGCGAACATCGACAGGATCGATGTACGGAATGCGCTTCGAGCGCGCGAGCCGCAGCTCGAGTTCGGCGCGCAGCTTCTGCAGCTCCTCGAACTGTCCGCCCTGGCGCTCCAGCTTCTCGATTTCTTCCCGCAGAGCCGCGATCTCATCGGCTTTCGGCCGCTTCAGCGCGATGCGGCGCGACATCGAATGGCGCAGTGTGCGCGGCACCGAGATGCGCGATGGCGGCCCGGATACCGAGAACCCCGCCTGTCGCCACTGCACCGATGTCGCGCCGGTCACCTGGCGCTTGGCCAGGTCGGGCAACTCCAGATCCTCCAGATAGAGATCGAGGTATTCCTCGTCGGAAAGGGCGAAGCGAAATTCGTCCTCGCCTTCGCCGCTGTCGCTCGCGCGCGAGCCTTGCCCGCCTTGCTGGTCAGGTCGCGGGATGGCGTCGCCTTCGATGTACTTCTTGTTGCCGGGCAGAAGATAATCGCGAACGCCGCCCTGCGCTGAGCGTCGGAGCACCGGCTCATGCACGCCCCCGGCCGGGATGGAAATCTCTCCGCCCTTGCCAGCGTCCTTGATCGAGCGCTGGCTCGAGGCTTCCCGCACCGCCTTGCGCACCTGAGCGCGCGCACGCCGCAAGAAGCGCTGCCGGTTGGCGAAGCTCTTGCCCCCCGGGTTCAGACGCCGGTCGATGATGTGCATGGACGCCCGATCCTACCCCGCTTGCTTCACCCGCATGTACCACTCGACCAGACGGCGGACCTGACGCTCGGTGTAGCCGCGCTCGGTCATCCGCATCACGAATTCTTCGTGCTTCTTTTCTGTCTCGCTGTCCTTCTTCGACCCGAAGCTGATCACTGGCAACAAGTCCTCGACTTGCGAGAACATGCGCCGCTCGATCACCTCGCGAATCTTTTCGTATGAAGTCCATGACGGGTTCTTGCCGCCATGGCTGGCGCGCGCGCGCAGCGTGAACTTGACCACCTCGTTTCGGAAGTCCTTTGGGTTTGCGATCCCCGCGGGCTTTTCGATCTTAGAGAGTTCCTGGTTCAACAGCTCGCGATTGAGCAATTGGCCGGTGTCGGGATCCTTGAAGTCGATGTCCTCGATCCAGGCGTCCGCATAATCCACGTAGCGGTCGAACAGGTTCTGCCCATAATCGTGATAACTCTCGAGATACGCCTTCTGGATCTCATTGCCGATGAACTCGGCGTAGCGTGGCGCCAATTCGGCTTTGATGAACTCGAGCAGCTTGCCTTCCGCCTCTTGCGGGAATTGCTCGCGCCGGATCGCCTGCTCGAGCACGTACATGAGATGCACCGGATCGGCCGCGACTTCTTGCGTGTCGTGGTTGAACGTCGCCGCCAGCACCTTGAACGCGAAGCGCGTCGAGATGCCGTCCATGCCCTCGTCGACGCCGGCGGCGTCCTTGTATTCTTGCAACGTGCGAGCCTTGGGATCGACCTCCTTCAAGCTCTCTCCATTATAGACGCGCATCTTGGCGAAGGCGTTGGAGTTCTCATGCTCCTTCAGGCGCGAGAGCACCGAAAAGCGCGCCAGCATTTCGAGCGTCGCCGGCGCGCAAGGCGCCTCGGCCAGCTCAGACGTGCGGATCAGCTTCTCGTAGATCTTCTTTTCCTCATCGACGCGCAGGCAGTACGGCACCTTGATGACATAGATGCGGTCGATGAAGGCCTCGTTGTTCTTGTTGTTCTTGAACGTCTGCCACTCCGCCTCGTTGGAGTGAGCCATGATGATGCCCTGAAAGGGAATGGCGCCGATGTTCTCGGTGCCGACGTAATTGCCCTCCTGGGTCGCCGTCAAAAGCGGGTGCAGCATTTTGATCGGCGCTTTGAACATCTCGACGAACTCGAGGATGCCCTGGTTGGCCCGGTTGAGGCCGCCTGAATAGGAATACGCATCCGGGTCGTTCTGCGCATGCATTTCGAGCTTGCGGATATCGACCTTGCCGACGAGCGAGGAGACATCCTGGTTGTTGTCATCGCCCGGCTCCGTCTTCGCCACCGCGATCTGTCGCAGCCGCGACGGCATCAGCTTGGCGACGCGGAATTTCGTGATGTCGCCGCCGAATTCATCGAGCCGCTTCACACACCACGGACTCATAAGGCCGGTCAGGCGTCGGGTGGGAATGCCGTACTCTTCCTCGAGGCGCGCACCCCAGACTTCAGGATCGAACAAACCTAGCGGGTGCTCGAACACCGGCGACATCTGATCGCCGGCCTTGAGCACGTAAATCGGCTGCTCTTCCATCAGCGCCTTGAGCCGTTCTGCGAGAGAAGATTTGCCGCCGCCGACTGGCCCAAGCAGATAAATTATCTGCTTTCGCTCCTCCAAGCCCTGCGCCGCATGCCGGAAAAAGGCGACTATGCGCTCGATCGTTTCTTCCATCCCAAAAAATTCGGCGAAGGCCGGATAGAACCGCACCGTACGGTTCATGAAGATGCGGCCAAGCCGTGCATCCTTGGACGTATCGACCATCCTGGGTTCGCCAATGGCGGCGAGCAGGCGCTCATGTGCGCTCGCGTACGCCATCGGATCACTGCGGCAGAGCGACAAGAACTCTTGCAGCGACATTTCCGCCTCGCGTCGCTGTTCGAACGAGCGCGCATAAGTGCGAAAGATATCCTCTGACATCGTGCCTCCGTGCCGTCGCCGCCGTCGAGTCCACCGAGCGGCTCGCGCTGCTGCGACCGTTACCAATCAGACATGCGAATAGGGCGCCGGTAAGGTGATCTCGTCGTCGCGAGCGCCCTGATCCGCCCGCGCAAGCAGCACAATGACATGATTTGCGCCGCTGCGGACATTTCGGAACACAAAAACGCGCAGCCCGCGCTTTCGGCGCCATCGTACCGGACGCTTCTTCCTCTCGAGCCGCGTTAACGTCGCAAAAGCCTCTATTTTACGTGACCTTAAGCACGATGGCTCATTCCAGGAAGCTGGGATGAGGCCGTGATGCAAGAGAAGTCCTGGGTGCTGCGCGGCGTGGACGCCGGAACGCGTCAACGGATCGAGGCGGAAGCCGAGAGCCGGGGCGTGCCGGTCGCCGACTATCTGACCGATGTGCTGTTGCAGCAGGCCCTAGCGGAGCAATTCGCCGCCGCAGCGCCCATCCAGCAGCCGGCGCGCGACCGCGAGCCTACCTCGCATACGCCTGCCAATGCTTCGGAAAACTTTGCGTTTCGGCATCGAATCGAGGCGCTGGAGCGGCGTGTCTCTCTTTCTGTGGGCGGGCTCGACAGCGCAGTTCATGCACTCGACAGCTCGGTTTTCGGCCTCGCCGCCCGCGTAGACGAAACCCAGGCGCTGGCGAACGAAACCAGCGAAGGGGTCCGCCGCGCATTCGAAACACTCGGCCTCGAGCTCGCCTCCCTGCGCAAGCGCACGGCCGACGCCGACGAAGGCCTCGGCGCGCTTTATGAAGCCCATGAGGCGGCAAGAACAGAAATTGCCGGCAAACTCGGCGAAACCGAGCAAAGGCTTGATGTGGTGGACGCGGTTGCGCGCAGCGCCGACCGCGCCACGGCGCAGCTGGCCGAGGCTTATGAACGACTGAAGCACGCGGTCGCCGACGACTTCAGCGCTTTCGCGATGGAGACCGCAGGCCGCATCAACCACCAGCTGGAAGACGTCCGCGCCGCCGCCGACGCCGCCGCCGAGCAGGCCGACGCAGCCGTTGCGCATCTCGTGCAAGAGCTGCGCGCGGTTCGTGCGGCGCTCGAGGACCGGCTCGATGAGAGCGCCGCCGACACGCGCGCGCGCATGCAGGAGGCATTCGAGGACGCCGACGAGCGCCTTGATGCGCTTTCGGCGCGGCTCAAGGACAATGAGCGCCTGGTGGTCCGCAGCACCGAGCAATTGCGCGCCGAAATCGCCGATGCCGAAGACGGCGCTCAGACAGCGCTCGAGGAGACCGCCGAAACGCTGCGCCAAGCCGGCGCCGCCCTCGCGGCGGAGTTTGCGCGCGCCACCCAGGACAACCGCGCCGCCCTGGAAAGCGTTCACGCCGACCTCAGCAGCGAGCTGGAGGAGCTGCGCGAGCGTCACACAGCCACGGCCTCCCGACTCAAAGCCGTGGATGGCACGGCCACGACGGCTTTACAGGAGGCTGCAGCGCTGCGCCTCGTGATCGAGACGCGCCTATCGCAGCATGAGTCGGGTATGAGGAATCACGTCGAGCAGACGCTCGCCGGCTTGGCCTCACGCCTCGCGCACCACGAACGTGACACGGCCGACGCCCGCTACGCGCTCAAGGCGGAGGGCGAACGCATCGAAGCCTGCACGTTAGCGGCCTTGGAAAAAATCGCGCGCGATCGCGCCGAGGGCGATGACGCCCTGGCCGTCAAAATCGACGCCCTGCACGGTCGGGTCGAAGCGGCTGGCGCCGACGCGCGCGAGCTGCAGAGCGGCGTGTTGGCGCGTCTCAAGCTCGTGGAATCAGCGCTCGGCGCACAAGATGTCAGCGGCGCAGTCGGGGCCGCTCTTGGCCCGCTCAACGCGAAACTCGCGCAAATCGAAGGCGATCTAACGTCCCAGCACGCCGAGAACGAGCGCCTGCTGCAGCGGCTCGAGCTGACAATGGCGACTCGCGACAGCGACATCGCCGACCGCTTCGCCGAACTCGAACGCGATATCGCCGTGCGCGCCATCGATCACGGCTTCAACGAGCGCGTGCTCAGACTTGAGGCGGCCGCCGAAAGCACTCACCTGGAAGAAGCGGTCTCCGCGCTGCGATCACAAGTGGCGACACTCTCCGTGCAGGTGGAGTCGCAACGCCTGGATGCCGGGTTGGCGCAGCAGGTTGAAGAACTCGCCGGCCGGCTTGCGGTCGCGCAGAATCAGTCGGCGGAGGCCGCTGATCGAGTGCAAGGCGTGGCGCGCATGCTCGGCCGCCTCGCAGCGCAACAAGCTGAGGTCGCGACGCTGTCAGAGGAGCGGCTGCAGCGGCTCGAGGCCCGTAGCGGCGAAGCCGCGGAGCCGTCCTCGTCCGCGCTGCACGCGATCCAACAACGCATGGCCGACATGGAAGCGCGGCAGACGCAAGGGCTCGACCGGTTGCGTGCGGAGATTTCGCGCTTCATCACCGACAATGAGGTGCGCTTCGAAGCGATCGAGCGGGGGATCGCCACGCCGCAATTGGCGGACGACCACACCCAGGCATTCGACGAACTGCGCCGCCGTATCGAAGAGCGATTGCTGGGCGTCGAGCAGCGCAGCGTCCGGGCGCTCGAACAAGTCGCCGATACAATGGCGGTGCTCGAGCAGCGCTTCAGCCACGGCGAGGACGAACGCACGGTGCGCACCGGCTGATCGTCAGCGGCAAAGCAGACTGCTTGCGGATTCCAGCGCCTTGAACGCGGTTTCCTGCGCCAACGCGATAAGCTTGGCGCGCCACTCTCCTGGTGCAGGCAAGTAACCGCCTTCGATCAGCGCCAGGTCCGCTTCAGCTATCCCGAGCCTGTGCGCCAGTGTCGCGCGCCACAGATGACCGTAAAGCGCCTGCCCTGTAGAGCTAATGTCGGCAGGCGTAAGCGTCGGGAAATTCGCGTCACACACGCGGAGAACCCATCACACCAGCCCTTGCGCGGGGTTAACGCAGCTGCACGTGCACGCGGTACGGCGCCCCGACGTCATGATTTCAAGCGGCTGGCGCAGCCCCTAGGCTCAGCGGATGCAGGACACCCCAGCCACACCCGAAGCCATGCTCGCCCGCCTCAGAAACGCGATCGCGACCTCGGGTTTCACCCAGCTCCTGCAGGCGACGCCGCTCTATTGCTGGCAGGGCGAATGCGAACTCGTGATTGAGCTTCGGCCTGACCTGAAGCAGCACCACGGCTTCGCGCACGGCGGCGTCATCGGCGCGGCTGCCGATAATGTCTGCGCCTGGGCCGCCGCCTCGGTCGCTGGCGATGTCGTGACCTCCAGCTACACGCTCCACTTTCTCGGTCCGGCCCTCGGCGAGCGGCTGCGCGCCAAGGCCAGAGTGCTGAGAGCGGGCAAGCGCCAGATCACAGTGACGGCGGATGTCTTTGCCGAACAGGGCGGCGAGGTGAAGTTGGTGGCGACAGCGCTTGCCACAATTGCAAAGGTGGAACGCTGAAGCGCCCTTGTGCCCGGCGGGCGCGCGCCATATCGAAGCCGCTTCCTCCCCTTTTCCCGAGCAATAGCATGTCGTCGATGGACGAACTCACCCAAATCCTCGCGCTCGAAACCATCGAGGTGAATCTTTTTCGCGGCGTCAGCCCGCCCGAAGAACGGTTCCGCATTTTCGGCGGCCAGGTCGTCGCCCAAGCGCTGACAGCCGCCTATCGGACAGTCGAAAATCGAATCTGTCATTCGCTGCAGAGCTATTTCATCCGCCCCGGCGATCCGGCGCAGCCCGTGCTCTACCAGGTCGAGCGCTCGCGTGACGGCAAGAGCTTTACCACCCGGCGCGTGATCGCCATTCAAAAGGGCGAGCAAATCTTCAACATGGCCTGCTCGTTTCAAGCCCCCGAAGAGGGCTACGACCACCAGAGCGCCATGCCGGCGGCGCCGCCGCCGCAAGCGGTGCCGGAGGACAACGAACGCTGGCGCGAAATATTCAAGGACAACCCCCGCGAGCTGAAGCACTGGACACGCGAGCGGCCGATTGAACTTCGGCAAGTCGACCCGGTGAACGTGCTGAAGCCGGAAGTGAAGGCTTCGGACCACCTCGTCTGGTTCCGCGCGCGCGGCGATCTCGGCGACGACATCGCACTTAACCAATGCCTGCTCGCCTACGCCTCGGACTATTCGCTTCTGGGTACGGCGATGCGGCCGCACGGTGCGTCCTGGATGTCCGGCGTGCAGACCGCCAGTCTTGATCACATTCTTTGGTTTCACCGCCCGACCAACTTCTCCCGCTGGCATCTTTATGTGCAGGACAGCCCGAGCGCGTCCGGCGCGCGTGGCTTCAACCGCGGCGCGATCTACCGCGAGGACGGCGTGCTGGTGGCGTCGGCCGCACAGGAAGGTCTCATTCGTCCGCGCTCATAATCGGCGTGCGTCGGCGCCCGCTACGGCATCGTGAACGGCCCGTTAGCCAAGTTGGGGTATGAACCCAAGTCTATGGCCTCGAAGTGGGTAGATAACGGCGAGTATTTTGGACCCGACCGGCGTCGGCGTCCCTCCCGCCGGCTGCTCGATCGGCGCCGCCAGGATCTCTCCGGCGATCCGCCGCCGCTCGGCGCGATGCTGCGCCGCCTGCGCGTTCGCATAAGCGGACAAAGCTCAGAAGACCGAAAGCATGCGCTGGACATGTTCGCGGCCGCGATCGGTCAGGCGCATCGGCTGGGCTGGCGCAAGTGCGCCGAGGCCCTCCAAGCCGGGGACCGGGTATTCAGAGATGGCGGGCGCGACGCCGCCGCCTTGGCAGACGCGAAAGTCTGCGAAGCCATGGATCACGCCGGCGCAAGCCGCTGACGCCGTTCAGCGCTGATATATGCAATCGATCACGTTCGCCACAGCCAGCACGTGTTCAATCTCCGCATCGTAAGCACGCGACTTCGCCAGGCGCCGCGCCCATGTCACGGCAGCCCGCCCGCCCCACGCGTCCGGCGGCGCGACAAGGCGTTCGCATTGGGTGCCGCGATAAAGCAGCGCCTCGAAATCGTAAAACGAGCCGGACAGGTTGCGCAGCTCGGCGCCGCCTTCGACGCCATAAAACGCCGCCGAAATCACAGCGTCTTGCCCCGCGTGCAGACGCCACGAGCAGGCAATGCGCACAATCGCGCCCGTCGAAAGAGTGAGCGCAGCGACAGCATAATCCTCCACGCTATCAGCTCTCAGCTGCGCGCCTCGCCTATAGAGATGCGACTCGACCTGCGTCACCTCCGGCCAACCAAGCAGCCAGCACGCGAGGTCAACCAGATGCACGCCGAGGTCGGCGACGCAGCCGCCGCCCGAAAGTTCAGCATCGTAAAACCATGCCTTGTCGGGCCCATAGGCATTATGGAAGACCAAGTCCGCCGCGTAGATGCGTCCGAGCGCGCCATCCTCGATCAGCGTACGCAGCGCCCGCGCCGCTTCGGTATGCCGGTACGAAAGATCCACGCCGAGCAGACGATCTGCGCGCCGCGCTGCGTCGACGACCCCCTTGGCCTCCGCGCCAGTGCGGCCGAGCGGCTTTTGGCAAAATACTGCGACGCCGCGTTCCAGCGCTGCGATCGATTGCTGCGCATGCAATGCGCTCGGCGTTGCGATCACCACGCCATCGAGATCGAGCGCCAGCAGCGCTTCAAGGTCATCCGAGCGGCAGGCGTCAGGCGCCAGCGCGAGCGCAGCATCCGCCATTGCGTCAGATGGATCGCTGACCGCCACGGCATCGACAATGTCCGCAGCCAAGATTGCTTCCATGCGGTGGCGGCCGATCCAACCGACGCCGAGAAACCCCACACGCGGCTTCACATCGTCACCACGGCTTTGAGAAATCCATCCGGCTTGTCGCGCGTTGCATCGAGCGCGTCAGCCAGGCGTTCGAGCGGATAGACGTGGGTGCAGAGCCGCGCAGGATCGAAGCGTCCGTTCAGCACGCAATCCACCGCGCCTGCGACGCCGCGGGCATAGACCGCCACATCACGCTCGTGCGCGTTGACGACATCGAAGCCGCGCCAATTCCACAACTGCATGTTCACCTGCCGCGGCCCATCCTGGTGATAGCCTGCAATCACGAGCCGTCCCCGCTCGCGCGTCAACTCAGCCGCGAGATCGAGCGGCCATTGCTTGCCCACCGCTTCGATCACGACATCGCAAAATCGCCCGCCGGTGATCGCGCGCACGTGCTCGATGATTCCATAATGATCCGCCATTTCTATCGTATCGGCGGCGCCCATGTCGCGCGCGAGGGCGAGCGAGCAGGGCCGGCGCGAAATGGCGATCACGCGCGCGCCCGCATCGGCTGCGAGACGCGTGACGATCATGCCAAGGAAGCCTGCGCCGATGATCGCCACAGTGTCGCCGCTCTTGACGCCGCTGCGGCGGAAAATGTTGATGGCGCAGCCCATCGGCTCGCCAGGAAAGAGCGCGGTCCCGAGCGCTGCCGGCAAGCGCACCACTTGCGCCGGCGACGCCAGATCGTACTCGGCATAAGAGCGATGCGAGAGAACGGCCACGCGATCGCCGCGCTCGAATCCGCTCACGCCCTCTCCAGTCGCGTCGACAATGCCCCAGCCTTCATGGCCAAGCTCGCCTGGCTCAGTAGGAAACTGCATCCATTCTGGTCCGGCCCAGGGCGTCAAATTGGACGCGCACACGCCGCACCCTTCGAGCTTGATCCGCAGCTGCCCTGCCCCAGGCGCCGGCCGCGGCACGGAGCGGATTTCAACTCGCCCCGGACCCGTTACGACTGCCGCCCGCATGGTGTCGCTCATCGCCCTAGCCTTGCGCGCTACTTCGCCGCGGCCGCGACTGAGGCGACAGCGCCGGCGCGAAACCACGCGATCGTGCGCTGCAAGCCGCGCTCGAGCGACGTCGCAGGCGTCCAGCCGAGAACCTGGCGTGCTCGACTTATGTCGGGACAGCGCCGGTGCGGATCGTCGATCGGCAAGGGGCGCAGGACGATCGGAGACGATGAGCCGGCGAGCCGCTGGATGAGTTCGGCCAGCGCGCGCACCGACAATTCAGTGGGATTGCCGAGATTGACGGGTCCCGGCTGCTCGCCCTCGTGCTCTGCGAGCGCGATAAGGCCTTCGATCAGATCCTCGACATAGCAGAAGGAGCGCGTCTGCGCCCCGTCGCCGTAGAGCGTCACCGGTTCTCCAGCCAAACATTGGCGCACCAGGTTCGACACGACGCGGCCGTCGGCGGCGCACAGGCGCGGGCCATAGGTGTTGAAGATGCGCGCCACGCGAACATCCGCACGTCCGGCTCTCGCATAATCGAACGCCAAGGTTTCACCGCAGCGCTTGCCCTCATCATAACATGCGCGCGGGCCAGTCGGATTGACCGCGCCCCGATAGGTCTCGTGCTGCGGATGCTGATCGGGATCGCCATACACCTCGCTGGTCGAGGCCAAGACGTATCGTGCGCCCGTCTTCTCCGCCAGCTGCAGCAGATTGCGTCCGCCGAGCACGTTCGTCAGCAGGGTGTGCTCAGGATCGCGCTGGTAAAGCGGCGGCGAGGCCGCGCAGGCAAGATTGTAGATGCGCTCGAACTTCCGCTCGTGCAGGGACGGCGACAGCGGCTCGAGAATGTCCATCTCAATCAGATCGAAGCGCGGGTGGCGGAGCGCGGACTGAAGATTCTCCAGTTTGCCGGTGACGAAATTGTCCACGCAAACCACCTCGGCGCCGTCCGCGAGCAGGCGATCGCACAGATGCGAGCCAAGGAAACCCGCCCCGCCCGCAACGAGCGCCCGCTGCGCCTTGCTGCGCCGCACCAGCGGCCTGTTCATAGCGCGCGGCTGTTTGCGTTCAGCCGCAGCAGCCACCTCTCGTTCAAACGCCTCTGCGCGATGATCTGGAGTATGCTGCGTAATCAGGCGTTGCTGAGCAGCTGCGCCAATCGCGGCGGCTTCCGACCTCGGCCGCTGCAGCGCCGCCAACACCTCGTCGCTTGTGCGCGCCAGGATTATCTCGCGATCGATTTCGAAATATTCGTCGATCCCGTCCCACACATCCGAGATCACCGGCGTGCCGCACGCCGCGGCCTCGAACAAGCGCACGCTCGGACTGTACCCCGCCGCGATCATGTCGGCGCGGGTCGCATTCAAGGTGAAACGACTGGCGCTGTAAAAGTGCGGGTGCTGCGCCGGCGGGACGTGTTCGATGCGCGCAACGTTCGCGGGCCAGTCGATATGGTCGGGATATTGGGCGCCTGCAACGGCGAAGTTGAGTTGCGGCGCCCGTCGCGCTGTCTCCAGCAGCAGCGCCTCCAGCACCGGCTGGCGATCGGCGCTATATGTGCCAAGGTAGGAGAGATCCCAGCGCTGCTGGGTATCGACGCGCCTGTAAACCTCCGGATCGGCCGCGCAATAGAGCGCGCGTGCGGCCGGCGCGCCGTACTCGGCCTCCAGCCGTTGCAGCACGCTTCCTCCAGTGAAGGAGAAATAGACGTCGTAATCGGCGATCTGCCATGGCGCGAGATATTCTTCGTCTCGCTTGGCGAGCTTGGCCAACGTGACCGGCGTATCGATGTCATAGAAGCCGACGACGCCGCGCGCGGTGCGTTGCGCCCAGCGCCCGACAGCCACGCCTTCAGGCGTGAACGAGCCGACGATGACCGCGTCTGCTCCCGCCACCTCGGCGCCATGCCGCTCCAGATCCACAGGATCGGCATAGAAGGCGAGGCGGCAATAGTCCGGATCGGTGAGGTCGCGATTGGCCGCGTACCAAGGCTTTTCACATTCGAGAAAGAGAATGTCATGACCGCGACTGGCGAGCGCGCGCAGCAAGCTGCGATAGGTCACAGCATGGCCGTTTCCCCACGAGGACGAGAGTGTGAGTCCGATAAAGACAAGGCGGAGAGGCTTCGTCATGCTGCGCTCCTCTCGGCGCGACGGATGAGCTCCGCGCGCAGCAACAAATCCGCTTCAGCCGCGCGGTGTGCGTAGGTGTGGCCGGCCAGAACGCGGCGGCGCGCCGCCGCGCCGATCGCTCTGGCGCGTTCGGCGGTGAGCGCCTCAAGATGCGCCGCCACATCTTCCGCATCCCTCGCCACCAGGACTTCCTCGTCTGGTTCAAGGAAGAGTTCGATGCCCCGCCAGTGATCGGTTATGAGACACGCTCCCGCTCCCGCCGCTTCGAACACGCGCGTGGCCGGTGAGAATCCAACGTCCGCCATGCTGTCGCGCGCAACGTTGAGCACGGCGCGAGCCGTGCAGTTGAACGCGTTATGTTCTGCTGTGCCGAGATGGCCGATCCGGACCACGTTGTGCGGCATCGGCTTGCCCTCCCAGCCCGAACCGCCGAGCAGAAACCGCCGGGCGGGCGCGAGCATCGCTGGCTGCAAGAAGAAGTGCTCGATCCGCGCTTCACGATCCGGCAGCCTGTTGGCGAGCAGGGCGAGGTCGCACTGGAATCGCTCATCTGGAGCCACGGGATGGTGCGTGGCTGGATCCAGCGCATTGTAGATCGGCCGGCACAAGCGCGCGCCGAGCGACTGATATGCCTGAACGATCGGATCGCCGCCGCCATAGGTCAGCACCATGTCGAGCTCAGGCAGCTTGGCGCGCAGCGGATGGTCCGGCGCGCTGCGCAGCTCCGCCAGGGTGGCCGGCGCATCGACGTCCCAGAACACCTTGAGCGCGTTCGGTCGCGCCGCGTCGAACACACCGAGCAGCGCATCGTCGAAGACGCCGACGCCGCTCGCCTTGACGACCACGTCCGCCTCGGACGCGCGCGCGATCACCTTCCGGCACGCATCCGACGTGTTTTCATAGACGACGACCTCCGCCCAATCGGGCGGATCGATGTCCCGGTGCTGCTGGCGTTCAAATGCGTCCGGTTCAAAGAACACGATGCGCCAGCCGCGTTCAGCGAGCGCGCCCAGAATACCGCGATAATAGGTGGCTGCGCCATTCCAATAGGCGGACAGCAGGCTGGAGCCGTAGAAAGCGATCTTCATACCCTCGCCTCCGATCTCGCCCCGTCGCGAGCTTGCAACTCGCCGAGCGACCGCACTATCGCCAGCAATTGATCGACCCGATGGCCGCACGTGTGACGCGCCCTGATCGTCTCAAGTCCGCTGCGCGCCAATTCACAGCACATCTGAGGGTCTTCGCTGAGCGCCCGCAGGCACGCGATCATCTCTGCGGTGGAGCGTCCGCTCAGATAATCGCACCCGACGCGGAAGAGACCTTCGCTGTCACGCCACGGCGCCGTCACCAGCGGTATGCCGCAGGCCATCGCTTCGAACATGCGGATAGTCGGGATGCCGGCGAGCTGCTGCACGTAGAAGCGTCGCGGCACATGCACAGTCGCAACGTGCGCCGCGAACACTGCCGGCGCCTGCACATTCGGCAACCAGCCGCGATAGCGCGCCCCATACTGTGCGAGCAGCGAGATCGCCGCCTCGGGATAGCGAACGCCGTGAACCTGCAGCGGCAAGCCGACAGCAGCTGCCGGCTTCAGCAGATAGTCCTCCAGCTCGGCCGTGCGTTCGCCGTCTCCCCAATTGCCGATCCAGACCAAGCCTTCGCGCTCGCTCTCTTCGGCCGGCGGTTTGAACAGCTGCACGTCCGCCGCTTCATGCCAGACGAACACGCGTTTTCCCCAACCCCAGCGGCGGTAGACATCCGCGAGCGCCTCGCCGAAGGCGAGCACGCCGTCATAGCCGGAGAGGTCGAACGCGCGCACGGCGTTGGGATCGCTCACCGCCCGATGATGCGTGTCATGAAACAGCAGCGTGTAGCGCGCACCGCGCTTGCGGTGCTGACCAAGCGCCGCCACCAGTTTCGGCTCGTTCCATTCATGCACCAGCACGAGGTCCGCACCCTCACACGCATCCGCCGGATCAAACGCGTCGCCATATACGCTCGTGGTCAGCTCAGGATAGATTTCGCGCCAAGCCTCCAGCACGGCCTCTCCGTGATCCGCTGCGAGATTGGCCGCGCTCCACCCACTCTCCTGTTCATAGGCGATGGCATGATGGCCACGCGCCACGAGTTCGCGCAGAATGCCGCGCAAGAAGTGCGCGTTGCCGTGGTTCCAGCACGATCGCAGCGAGTGCGTGAAGTACACAACCTTCATGCGACAGCCTTGTCGCACGCCAGAGCCTTGACATAGACGGCGAGCGTCGCCTCCACCATGGCGTCGCGCGAATACCTCTGTGCGCGCGCCGTCGCGCGCTCACTGTAGGTGCGGCGCGGTTCCTCATTGGCCAACAGATAATCGAGCGTTTCAGCGACAAAGCGCTCGTTATCGTGCGGCACAAACAAGGCCGCGCCGCTCCACAGCTCGCGAAAGCTCGGGATGTCCGAAAGCACCAGCGCGCAGCCCGCCTGCGCCGCCTCAAGCACGCCCAGCCCGAACGGTTCGTAGCGTGCGAGGGAAACGAAAACGGCGGCGCGATTCAGCCAACCGTCGAGCGCTGCAGCATCCAAGTGCCCGAGCGCGCGCACATGGCCCGCATCGACCGCCACATTGTTCGGCCCGCGCAGAGCGCCCGCGGCGATCAGCGGCGAACGCATGTGGGCCGCCGCCGCACTGACAGCGGCGAAATTCTTGGCCTCGTCCCAGAGCCGGCCGGACGTAAACGCGAACGGCTCCTTTGCTGCAGCCTCGGCGCGGCGCCCCGCAGCCGCGCGACCATTCCGCACGGCGACCGGCGCGACGCCGTATATCGCACGCGTTTGCGCCGCAAATGCTTCGCTCGGCGCGATCAAGGCGCTGGAGGCGCGGTACCCTGCTGACAGCAAATTCGTGCGCGCCGCAAACGAGGCGGGCATGTCGCCCGAACGCATGGCGCGCCACCAGGTCGCGAGGCACGAGTGACACGCGCCGACCACAGGGGCATCAAAGCGCGCGCGCGCAGCCAGCGCCGGCGTATTGAGGTGAACCACGTCCGCGCGGTGTTCTTTTGCGAGACTCGCCAGCGCTTCGCCGCAGCCAGCGATGACGCCAACGTCCTCCTCCATCCAATCGAGCGGGAGGGCCGTTTCGATCAGCCTTACGCCCGCGCGCTCCGCCTCGCTCCGTTGCGCCGCTTTTGGCGCAGGCCCGAGAGTGGCCAGCGTCACCTCCAGGCCACGGTCGCTCAGGCCGGCGGATAGTTCAGTTGCGTACGTCCAAACACCGCCCACAGCATCGGCAGTCATGAACACACGTGTCATGCGGCCACGCTCTCTTCACGGGCGCGCTGCGCCATATCGGACTGAATCCAGACAGCGAGGCGCTCGACTCCCTGACGCCAGCTCGTCGGCGGCTGCAAGCTCAAGACCCTGCGCGCCGCTGATGCATCGGCGACGAAATAGCGCTGGTCGCCAACACGCCACGCTTCGTGCTTCACCAGGGCGCGCTTGCCCGTGACGACCTCTATGTGGGTGATGAGCTGGTTGAGACTGACGGCGTTCTCAACACCGCCGCCAAGATTGAGGGCGCGACCCCGCACCCGGTCGATGTTGCGCCAGGCGGCGATGTAGGCGTCTACAGCATCGCCCACTTCGAGGATGTCCCGCACTTGGCGTCCGTCGCCATAGAGGGTGATCGCCTGATCGGACAGCGTCCGTATAAGAAAATGCGCGACCCATCCCTGGTCTTCCGTGCCCATCTGGCGCGGGCCGTAGATGCAGCTCATGCGCAGCACGCACGCCGGCACATTGAAGGTACGGGCGTAATCCAGCACGTACTGGTCGGCCCCGCCTTTCGAGCAGCCATAAGGCGTATGAAAGACGAGCGGCCGGGTCTCATCCACGCCGCGGCCGCGCACCGGCAAATGCTTTGGCGCATAGGCGTCGTCGACCACCTCAAGCTCGAGGTCGGCGAGATCGCCATAGACCTTGTTCGTGCTGGCGAACACGACCGTCGCGCCATGCCGACGCGCCGCTTCCAGCACATTCAACGTCCCTCCGAGGTTCACGTCGAAATCCTGCCGCGGATCGGACACACTGGTCGTCACCGCCACCTGCGCCGCAAAGTGAAAAACGACATCCGCACACGCAACAGCATCGGCCACGGCTTCGGCGTCGCGCACATCATTGCAGCGATGGACGATGCGGCGGCCGTGTTTCGCGCGCAGCCAGGCGAGGTTCCGCTCGACCCCAGGGCGCGCGAGCGTATCGAACACGATCACCTTACAGCCCGAGGCGGCGAGACGATCGGACAGATTGCTGCCGATAAAGCCGGCGCCGCCTGTCACGAGTGCTGTGGGTTGCCGCTTCACGCCACCAGCCCCCGCATTTCGAGTTCACGCCGCGCCTCCGCGACACGATCGTGCGCCTCTTGCCGCGCCACCCACTCACTGAGTTCCAGCAAGCCGGGGGCGAACGCGTAGCGCGGCTGATAACCCAGCAGCGCGCGCGCCTTGCTCAGATCGGGAATGTTGTGGCGGATATCGCCTGCGCGGGCTTGCTGCGTGATCTGCGGCGCAAGGTCCGGCCGCCCCATGGTTTCCGCCAAGAGCCGCGCGACGTCCTCCACCGTTCGATCTTCGCCGGAACCGATATTGAACACCTCGCCATTCGCTTCAGGCTTTTCGAGCGCCAACACGAAGGCTGCGGCGACGTCGCCCACGTGGATGAAGTCCCGCCGTTGCTGGCCGTCCTCGAACACCATCGGCCGCTGACCGTTAGCGATGCGCGACGCGAAGATCGCCAGCACGCCGGTGTAGGGATTCGAAAGCGCCTGTCCCGGGCCATAGGCATTCCAAAGCCGCAGCGCGCACCCCTCCATGCCGTATTGGCGCGAGAGCGTCAGCGTCAGGCGCTCCTGCGTGTACTTGTTGATCGCATAGACACTGCGGAGCGCAGGCGCCTTGGTCTCGGGCGTATGCACCGGGAACAGCGGCCGGTCTTGCTCATCGAGAGGATCCCACCCGCCCAGCCTGTTTCTGCCGTCGCGGATCACGTCTTGGCGCAGCTCGCCGTCCATCGTGCGATAGAGCCCCTCGCCATAGACGCTCATCGACGAGGCGGTGACCACGCGGCGCGCGGGACGCTCGATCAGACACTGAAACAGCACTGCGGTGCCGACGTCGTTCACTGACGTATAGCGCTCGACCGCATACATGCTTTGCCCGACGCCCACTTCTGCGGCGAGGTGAACGACGCTGTCGACGCCTTGCAGCGCGCGGCGTACCGCCGCCTCGTCGCGGATGTCGCCATTCACAAGCTCCACGTCGGCTGGAAGTTCATCCGGCGCACGCCGCCCGCGGTGTACTTGCTCGATCAGATTGTCGAGCGCGCGAACACGGTAGCCGCGCTCGAGCAGCGCGCGCGATAAGTGTCTTCCGATGAATCCTGCGCCGCCTGTGATGAGGACCGTTTCCCGCATGCGGCTCCCTTCCGGTGAAACGACACGGCGCGAGACTAAGCGGCGCTGTGGTCGTGCTGTGCTGGAAGCGGCTGCCGCCGCCAACCGAGCATGAACAATGCAGAGACGGCAATGTTCCACCGTCAGCGGTAAAGTCAGAGCAGCGGCGCATCGCCTTCAGCGCGCGCGTGGCGAACTCAGCGCGCGGAACCACTCAGCATGTTCAAAGCTTACGCTGCTGGTAGCGGGCGCAGCACTGCGGGTGAGAAGCAAATGTCAGCAGACAAAGTGCGCGTCGGCATCGTCGGTGTTGGCAATTGCGCGTCCGCTTTCGTACAAGGCTTGAGCTATTACGCAGCGCTCGATGCGCGTGAAAACGCCGCGCCCGCAGGGCTCATGCATGCAACGCTCGGCCCCTATTCGGCGGGCGACATCGAGATTGCCTCCGCCTTCGACGTTCACGCGCACAAGGTCGGCCGCTCGCTCGGCGAGGCGATCTTCGCCAAGCCGAACAACACGATTCGCTTCGCGACGCCGCGTGGTTCCGATGCGATGGTTTCGCGCGGCGAGACATTGGACGGCGTCGGGCGCTACATCGACGAGGACGTGCCCCTTTCTTCCGAGCCGCCAGTGAACGTCGCAGAGACGCTGCGTGATTCCGGAACCGATGTGCTCGTTTCTTACCTTCCGGTCGGCGCCCAGAAGGCGACGGAGTTCTACGCCGAACAAGCGCTCGCCGCCGGATGCGCATTCGTCAACTGCATCCCGGTCTTCATCGCCTCCGATGCGCGCTGGGCGGCGCGCTTCCAGGAGCACGGCCTCCCGATCATCGGCGACGACATCAAGAGCCAAGTCGGCGCCACCATCATTCATCGCGTGCTCGCCAATCTGCTGCGCGAGCGCGGCGTCCGCCTCAAGCGCACCTATCAGCTCAATTTCGGCGGCAACACGGACTTCAAGAACATGCTCGAGCGGGAGCGGCTGGCGTCGAAGAAGATTTCCAAGACGCGGGCAGTGACGAGCCAGCTGGACACCCCGCTCGCGGCCGAAGACATCCATATCGGCCCGAGCGATTATGTTCCTTGGTTGGAGGACCGCAAATGGGCGCATATCCGCCTTGAAGCGGAGGCGTTCGGCGGCGCCCCGCTCAACATCGAGCTCAAGCTTGAAGTGTGGGACAGTCCCAATAGCGCTGGCGTGGTCATCGACGCCGTGCGTTGCGCCAAGCTTGCGCTCGACCACGGCATCGGCGGCCCGCTGATCGGCCCCTCCAGCTATTTCATGAAGTCGCCTCCGCAACAATTCACCGACGAAGAAGCGCGCGCGCTCACCGAAGCTTTCATCGCCGGCATGCAGCAGCCGGTGGTGCGCCGCGTCTCATGACTTGGCGGCGGCTCTACCTGGTCCGGCACGGCGAGGCGGAGGAGCAAACGCAACGCCTGAACGGGCGCGCTCCCGGCGTGCGTCTGACAAGGCGCGGACGGCTTCAGGCGGAGGCGGTGGGCCTCGCGCTGAAGAACCGCGGCGTCGGCGTGATCTACACAAGTCCGGCTGCACGCGCGGCCGAGACCGCCGGAATCATCGCCGACATCACCGGCGCGCCGATAGAGACGCAGGAGAGTCTCGCCGAGGTCGACTTCGGCGACTGGTCCGGCCGGCCATTCGCCTCGCTCGAAGGCGATGCCGCCTGGCGCAGCTGGAACGCAGACCGGGGCCGCGCACATACGCCTGGCGGCGAGGGCATGATCGAGGTGCAGGCCCGGGCGCAGCGATGGCTTGCAAGCACGCTTGCACGGGAGGAGCAGAACATCGTCGCTGTCAGCCATGGCGACGTCATCAAGGCGCTCGTCGCCGCCGTAATCGGGTTGCCGCTCCATTTTTATGATCGCTTCGACATCGCCACGGGTTCGCTCACCACACTGCGCCAGGCGCGAGGCGACCTCACGCTCGAGCGTCTCAATGAGGAGATTCATGCCGCACCTCACTGAAGATCAGATCCGCGAGCGCGCCGCGCAGCTGGGAGACTGGTTCCACAACATGAATCTCGGCGGCGTCGACACCGCGCCCAGTCACTTCCTCGACGATTACCCGCAGAACAAGTGGCGACGCTTCCAGCACGCGCTGCCGCAGGATCTCTCCGGCAAGAGCGTTCTCGACATCGGCTGCAATGCCGGTTTTTATTCGATCGAGATGAAGCGGCGCGGCGCCGACCGCGTGCTCGGGATTGATCTCGATGAACGTTATCTCGCCCAGGCGCGGCTCGCCGCGGAGGTTACGGGCGCGGAGATCGAATTTCGCCTGCTCTCGGTCTACGACATCGCCGCGCTGCGCGAGCGCTTCGACCTCGTCTTGTTCATGGGCGTTTTCTATCATTTGCGCCATCCGCTGCTGGCGCTCGATCTGATCCACGAACACGCGGCCCGCGACCTGCTGGTCTTCCAATCTATGCAGCGGGGGTCTGATCGCGTCGATTCTGTCGCCGAGGATTATGATTTTTTCGAGCAGGATCATTTCGACAGTCCGGGCTATCCAAAACTGCACTTCATCGAACAGCGCTACGCCCACGATCCGACCAATTGGTGGACGCCCAACGCCGCCTGCTCAGAGGCGATGCTGCGCAGCGCCGGCTTCCAGATCATCGATCATCCGGAGACGGAGGTCTTCATCTGCAGGCGCATCGAACAAGCCTCCGGCGCGGTTTACCCCCTGCGAGGGACGCCATGATCGAAGCCGTGAAGATCTGGAACGAGCCCAACAACAAGTCGCACTGGGATCCCCTGCTCGATCCGGAATGGGATTTGTTCGCGCAAATGACTGCTCTCGCAGGAGAGGCGATCAGGGCGGAGAACAGCGCCCTCACGCGCGTGCTCGGCGGCATTTCACCGATCGATCCGAGCTTCATCGAGCGACTTGCCGTGAAAGGCGCGCTCGATCACGTCGATGTCGTCGCCGTGCATGGTTTTCCGCTCGATTGGAATCTCTGGCTGATAGACGAATGGCCGCGCAAGCTGGACGAGATCGCCGCCGTCACGCGCAAGCCAATCTGGGTGACGGAGGTCGGCGTTTCCTCGTTCGGCGCCGAGGAGGTGCAAGCGTGGGGGCTGAAGCGCACCGCCGAGTTGCTGATCGGCAGGGCGCCGCGCATCCACTGGTACAGCCTCTACGACCTGCCGCGCTCATGGGAAGCGACCACCCGGCACAAGGAGGCCGAGGGCTCGTCCTATTACCGGCACTTCCACATGGGTCTGCTGCGCGAAGACGGCGCGCCAAAGCAGGCGCTCGACATCTATGCCGCGTACGCGCGCGACATGGGCCTATGTCAGTGGTTCCACTTCGAAGACCATCGCCTCGATGACGCCGTCGCCTGGATGCGCCGGCTTGGAGTCAAGCACGTGCGCACCGCCCTTTCATGGGCCGATAGTTTTCGCCCCCATGCGCTAGCCTGGTTCGATCGGCAGATGGATGCGCTGGCGGAGTTCGACACCACGGTCACGTTCTGCTTCACGCCGGAGCACCGCGGCCTTGCCGCCCATCACACCAGCCCGCCTCAAGCGGGAGAAGAATTCGCCGAATTCTGCGCCGCCATGGTACGCCGCTACGCGCCGACGCCACGTGTGCGCCTGGAGCCGACGACGCGCGTCGTTTCCTCATCTCATGCCACAACTTAGATGCACGCAATCGAGCGGCGACAGAGTCTTGTGGTGGTGATGCCTGATCATCCCCAAGCTGCAACCAAAGACCAAAGATCCTCCGGCGACGGTCACCAGGACGCGTGGCTGCACGGTGGCTGCATGGCCCGCACGCAGTTCAGCAGGGCCCATCGGCCGCCGCTTAACCGCTTGATTTTAATGAGATAATGGAGCGGGCGATGAGATTCGAACTCACGACCCCAACCTTGGCAATTCGAACAGAGCCATTTTTCGCAGCTCGTCACCGCTTGTCATGAGTGAGATTACGCATTGATTTTGCTTTGATTATCATGCGTCCTCTGCTGGCACGGCTCGTCGCGCATGGGCGCTGATTTCCCTCCGCGTGGTGACCATGTGGTGACCAAAATTCGGATCCACGCACGCATGCAAGCAGCTCAACGCCTTACCAAACGCACCATCGACGCGGCCCAACCGAACCCGGACAAAGCATACTGCATCTGGGACAGCGACGTAAAAGGCTTCCGTCTTCGGGTGCGCCCAAGCGGTAGGAAAACGTTCGAGCTGAAGTACCGCGCCGGCCGGCGCCAACGCCTATTCGTGATCGGCGACTATGGCGCCTTCACCGCCGAGAAGGCCCGCAAGGCGGCCGAGGACGCCAAGCACAACGCCAGCCGCGGCGGCGATCCGCAGCATGAGAAAGTGGTCCACCGCAATGCCGCAACGGTGGCCGAGCTGATCCGGCTCTATTTGACGGAAGGCCGCATCGATAAGCCGAACAAGCGCGAGAGTTCTTGGAAGTGCGACGAGCGGGACCTCCTACTCCACGTCCACCCCATCTTGGGGGCGACCCCGGTCAACGCGCTCACCACCCCCGACATCTCTCGCTGGCAACGGGATGTGGCCGCGTTCAAGACCGCGCGCGTCAAGAAACTCGGGTTCCGCAAGCTCTCCTGCACCCGCGGCGGGCCGAAGGTTGTCGGCCGTGCCACGCGCACGCTGTCGGCCATGCTGAACTGGGCGATCCGGCGAGAGCTGATCAAGGATAACCCGGCCGCGCGCGTCTCCAAGCCCGCTGACGTGATGCGCGAGCGATTCCTTTCGGACGAGGAGGCCGTCCACCTCTTCACGACGTTGGACGATATGGAGGCGCTTACGGAAATCCGACCCGATCACGCCGACCTCTTCCGGATCATCGCCCTGACCGGAGCGCGGCTCGCGGAGATGCGCGACCTCGCTTGGTCAGAGGTAGACTTCTCGCGCCCGGCCGTCGTGCTGAGGCCCGAGCGGCACAAGACCGGCCAAGGAGGGCGGCGCAAAGTCATCAATCTCAACGCGGCGGCCGTCAAGATTTTGAAGCGCCGGGCCAACGAGACCGACTGGGTGTTTCCGAAGCCCGCGCCCTATCACGGCCCGATGGAGACGCCACGACATGCTTGGCGCGCAGTGTTAAAGCGGGCGAAGTTCGACGACCTGCGCATTCACGATCTCAGGCACACCTTCGCGTCGCTACTGATCAAAGACGGCCACAGCCTTGCCTTCGTGCAGAAAGCCCTAGGCCACTCGCGACCGGAAGTAACTGCTCGCTATGCTCACCTAAAGGACGAAGCTACACGCGCAGCGTTCGACCATGTCGGCGCCATCTACTCCGGCAAAGCCAAACCGGCGCCAGCGCAAGATACAGGGCCGCCTGACGCTTCTTCGGCCTCACCGACGGCATAACCACACGTTGGACTAACGCGAACGGCGAAAGCGCAGCTGAAGCTGGTTAGCGCGGCCGCGTATAGCCCGGCGGCACTTCATCCTCAGGCCCGGGCGGCTCACCACCCGTGCGGCTCAAAAGCCAGTCGCGCGCGGCCTTCCGGTCGATGCATTTGCGGCGGCGCGCGAAGAACGGGTTGTCCTCGAACGCCTTCAGGCGCTGAGCCAAGGCCTGACGCACGAATTGCTCTTCGGCCTCACCAAGATCGTTAGCCGCCTTCGCAAGCGCATCGGCCATGTCGTCGGCAATTTCGACAGTCAGCGACTTCGTCATGATCCAGTTCTCAGCTATGCTCACCTGAGAGACGCAGCGACTCGCCCTGCCTTCGACCAAGCCGTCTTCAAACTTCGGAGAGCATTGCAATCAGCGCTGTGGGACGTAGCCAGACGGCAAGCGGTCGTCCGCATCTGGCTCCGGCGCGCCAGCTCGCTCTTTCATTTGCTTGAGCCAAGTGACGGCCGCCGCCCGGTCAATACCCTTCGCACGCCGCGCGGCAAAGACATTCGACTCAAAGGAATCAAGGCTGGCGGCGACGGCGCGCGCCGCAAATTCCTCGGGCGTCTCCCCCAAATCGTTCGCGATCCGGGCGAGTTGTTCCGCAACAGCTTCGTCGATCGGGATGGTCAAAGGCTTGGTCATGGCCGGCTTCTCAGTTCCAATAAGATAGCATCGGGACGCTGGATGGCCAAGCCGAGCTGGGCAGCGGCGGGCCCAAAGTCCCGGTCATTGAAGGTCACGAGGGCGTCCGCTCGCCCGTTCATTGCCACCTCAACCACCATCTCATCGTTGGGGTCCGGCAGAATCCCTCGCCAGCGGAAGCTAATCTCAACGGGCGAGCACAACCCCGCCAACAGATTTAGAAACTGCTCCGCTTCGGCAGCGCCAAAGCCGGGCCATACCCAGTGTTCGGGACGCTTGACGACAGACTCATACTCCAGCCAGAGCGCCGTCGAGACGAGCAAGGTCGAACGCCCCGCCAGAGCTTCATCGATCAGCGCCGCGGACGCGCCGTGAAAGTTTCTAATCGCCTTCACGATGACGGAGCTATCGAGGACGAGACGCATGGCGAACTAGCTTACGCCGATTCCCGTCCATACTCGCTGGTCGATCCGTGCAGGCGTTTGTACGCCCACTCATCGAGCACGCTTTCGACGTAACGCACGAGACGCGGCCCGTACTTTACGAAGGGCGGACCTTCGCCCGTCACGCGCCAACGGTTCAGCGTATGCTTAGAAATCTTCAAGCGAGCCGCGGCGTCTTCCACCGTGAGCAATGTCTGTGCGGACATGGGAGCGCACTCCTTTCGAGCGAACCGCGAGACGTTCGGTTACGCCTCGACAGCATCAAGAGAAGCGCTGACAACGCATGCGCACCACCAGTTTCTGCCCTCGTTTGAAAACCCATTTCGGGCTGACATCGAGGGGGCGTTGCCGGGTGTTTCCCGACGCGGATCACGCTGTCTCAGCAAACCCCAAGGCGCCCATCGCTGGCCGCCGATGTCCCGCATTGGCCCAACGCCGCAATTCGCGTGCTGGAAGAAAACTCAAATCGCGGCGTGAGACCGATTTTCAGCCGTTCTTGCTGTTGTCGTCGAGAAATTGCTCGAGATCGGCAGGCCTGTAGGCGATCAGACGTGCGCCGCGCTTGGTCCATCTCGGCCCGATCTTTTGCGCACGCCAGAGCTTCAGCGTCGAGACCGACACGCCCAGATATTGGGCCGCTTCGCGCGGGCTGAACACCACTGGTCGCTCGGGTTTGGTTGATGTCACGGGCCGCGCCACCGCACGGCGCGCGTGCTTCATGAGCTTAGCCACCGCCGGCGCACGCTGCTTTTGCGGCGCTTCGATCGTGTCGAAGAGACCCAACTGGCCGGGCAGAGCTAGACCCGCCTTAGGCGATTTCTTGCGCGTGCGCCGCGCCATGGCTGAGCCCCTCTTTGCTTTGTCGGTACGAGTCCAGCAAGCGTTGCGCCGCCTCCCGTTTACCTTCTCCCTCTAACCCGAGCCTCGTTCTTCCATTTGCCCCTTGAACGACGCGCCGCAGGCCGTCGTTCATCTTAAAGACGCCCCTCGACGCGACAGCTTCAATCGGACATCGCGCGCAGGATGGGTCAAGGATCGCGCGCACGCGCGACCCGAAGGGCGTCGTCCTTGATGCCTCCGAGCACGGTGTCACGGTCTTGCTCGCGCGCCGCGCCGCCTCTCACTTCTTCAAGCGCACGCCGGCGCCGCCGTCCTTATTGGATTTCGGTTCAAGAAAGATCACGCCCCCAGCTTCAAGAGCACGGGTGACCGCGTCCACGTTTGCGGCGGTACTCCGACCAGGGCCCATCGCTCCCTCCATGCGACGGATCGTTGGCAGGGAGAGACCGGCCTTGCGGGCGAGATCAGGTTGGGTCCAGTCGAGCAGCGCCCGGGCGGCGCGGATTTGCGCGGCCGTCAACACTGGATGATCTCTTTATGATCACATACGATCATTTTACGTTGACTCTTTTGCGACGCTGAACGATACTAAAGCAATAATCGGTGATCAGAGAGTTATCATGTCCCGACGCCCGCCTCCGGCGGCGAACGAGAGCGCTCGCCTGGAAGAACCTACCCGCCGCCTGGTTCTGGGCGTTGCTGCTGCGCCGCTCTTTCCAGGCGGGGTGGCCGCCGATCCGGCCGCAGAGGCGTGCGAGACTTGGCTGGCCCGCTGCGCCGAACACGAACGCCTCGCGGTTCAGTGGAGCAGGCTAGAGAGTCGCCTGCATCGCGAGCACAATTGGCTGAAGCTCACGCGCGCTCAGCGCCGACGTTTCCCTGAAAGCCGTGAACTCGACGATCTCGACGATCGCATCGAAGCGATGTCGGACCAAAACGCCACACTGCTCAAGACCCTTCCGGCCATCGTGGCCGTGTCGCCGTTCGGCATCTGCGGCAAGCTCACGGTCGCGATCCAACACACCAAACACGAAGGCGACGAAGTTCACGCACTGATCGTCAGCATCCTGCGCGACTTTTCCGCGCTGCACGGCGGTTGACGATGGACTGGGGCTCGCTCACCGGTTTTGCGCTCTTGCTCACGCTGGCGATCATCGTGCTGCGGCTGCTTTGGTATTGGCTGATCATTCTGATCGTTCTGGGACCGCCGACCTATGCCGGCATTGTGGCCGGGCATTTCGTCGGAGTTCAGTTCGACAGCGTTGGCGCCGGTCTGTTCGCGGCAGTGATCGTCTCGGGCTGTCTCATTGAGACGGTTCGATACAGCTTGCGACGGGTCCGCTGATGGCTCGCCTCTCGCGCCGCAAAGTCGTCGCCGCTTTGGGTTCGGCGCCCCTTCTAGCAGACGGCAAGCTCATCACCGCCGTTGCCACCGATCCCGTGCTCCTACTGTGTACGCACTATGGCGAGCTTGCGCGCCGCCAAGAGCTTCTCATCCGCCGGTGGGGAGACCGCGAGGCATGGCTCGGAGACAACCGCGACTGGTTCGGCCTCAGCAAAGGCGAGCAACGCGCGTTGCCGGAGGCGCAGCTGCTCTACGCCATCGATGAGGAATACGACCGTTGTGTGCGGGCGGGCGTTCGCATCGTCCGGCGTTTGCGGGACGTTTCCGCGCTCACAGTGGACGGCGCCGCCGCCAAGCTGAGCGTTGTCGCGGAGGTCATTGATCCGGAGGATTATCCGGGCGCGCACCGGGTGTTGCTAAGCGTCATCGAGGATTTGCGCGCCATGGGCCGGAAAGGCTGAGACGATGCGCAAGTGGCGCGCGACCGGCCGAGTGTTCGACCGCTTCGAGTATCTGATACACCTGAAGACCCCGCACCTCGACTTCGGAAAGTGGCGCCTGCACCAGGTTGAGGTGCTGGGCTGCTATTGCGACCACGAAGGCTTGTGCGCCCAAATCGATCGAGCACAGCGTTGCGGCGCCTTTGCCCCACGCCAAGCCGGCGTACGCCAATTAGGCGTCACGCGCTGGGCTGTCATCGCAACACTTAGCGCGCCTCCAACGCGGATTGTGTTGATCTCGCTACGGTCTCGTCGCTACGAGACGTCTTTGTGTTGCCCGGCGCGAGGCGATACGTATGACAACCCGGCTGTCGGCTCAGAGCTCCAGCCCCAGACCTTTGCCGAGCACCTTCGTCATTTCGAGCTGCGCCGTTTTGGTCATTTGGTCGGCGACATTGAGTGAGACACTGTCGCCGGGCCCTACGCTCATGCCGGGTTGCATCGGCGCCAGCACGACATCACGGCCGCGCTCCAGAACCGCGTGTTTGCCGGCGAACAATTCCGTTGTGTCGCGCACGTTCCAGATTTCTTCGCCGCCGAAACCTTTCGACCCGCCCCAATCGCGCGCCTCGCCGGCGCCGGGCGTCACGTCTCGCAAAAGCCCATGGCTCTCGCGCGCGACCTCCTTGCCATGATGCTTCAGCTCATTTTCTTTGAGCGTCTCCATCGCTCCGTCGCGGAAATGGAATTTGCCGCTTCCGTCGCGCGCGCCGAAGCCGTGGTTTTCCAAGAGCTGCGTTCGCTGCTCCAACGCTTCGCGCACGGCGGGTGTATCCGGCAGACGCGCGGGTTCGCCACGCGCCACGCGATCCAAATCACGATCAAGCTCGGTTTGCGCCCAAACCTGGCTCTGCTCTCCGGGAGAGTGGAAGGAGAGCCGCTCGATGCCGCCGCGCCTGCCTTCCGGCGTCAGCGCCACCAGCGACCCGCGCTGCAAATCTGCGATGGCCTCCATCGAGGTGTTGAGCACCAACCTCCCCTTATTGGGCGTCTCCACCACCAGCACGCCGCGATCCGGCGTTTCTCCGCGCGGGCCTAGCTCGCGCACCTCGCCGGCGACCCGGCCCATGCTCTTTTCATAAAGCTTCGCTCGCGCCAGTTCGCGCCGCACATCGATCGCGCGCATGGCTTTGAGCCGCTCGCTCCAATCCGGCTCAAACCGGATCACGTTGCGCCGCGTTTCCTGAGCCAATCCGATCCGCGCCAATTCCCGCGCGCGCGCCTTCATCGCATCGGCGAAGGCGGGGTCGCGGCCTTTGCCCAGGCGTTGCAGCAAGATCTCTGAGCCCTTCCCGAGTTCGGTTTCGACGGCTTGATCGAGCCGGTTATAGCTCTGCGCATGCGCCTCGCGCTCTAGCCGCAGCCGTTCGTCTTCGCGCCCGCGCGCGCCGATCCGATCGGTCGCCACGTCGCGCGCGGCTTCCCGCAGCCCATGGGTCACATATTCGCGCGGAATAATCAGCTCCACCCCGTCGCGCCGCACGCCGCGCACGATCACGTGGGTGTGCGGGTTATCGGTGTTGTTGTGGTCGATGGCCACCCAATCGAGCTGCACGCCGAGATCGCGCTCCATCCGCGCCATCGTCTCGCGCGTGAACTCTTTCAGGTGCCCGTCTTCCGCGACGAGCCGTGCGCCGCTCTCCGGCGCCAGCGTGATGCGGAAATGGCGTTTGTCGTTCGCGGCCCAGTCCTGCAGCCGATCTTGGGCGTCACGCACCTCGTCTTGGGTCGCGTCATAGAAGCGACCTTTCTCACCTTCCCGCTCGGCCCCATCGCGCTGCAAGTACGAGGCATGCGCCGCCAAGTTGCCGCCGCCTGCGCCGCCACCGCGTGCGAAGTGCGAGCGGAAACTCACCTTCGCCACCACACGCTGGCGCCCATCAACGGCGAACGGCCGTGACCCGCGTCCCGGCCCAGCCCCACGTCCCACCTTCTTTCCGGCTAACGCCGCGCCAAGCCGCTTGCCGAACGAGATGTGTGCGCCGCCTCCGCCGCCCTTCTTCGCGCGCAGAATCCGCCCGCGCAGCAAGTCCTCTTTCGGCTCGCGGAGCACGGTCTTCGGGCTGAACGGCGTCTTCTCGAACATCGGCTTTCTGCCTGTTTCGCATCCCGCTGCGGCCCGCCAGCAAACTTGCTCGGCCGCGCCTCAACTTGCCGAAAGCCTAGCAAAACCAAGCGCTCAAATCAAATAAAACTCTCTCTTTATCTTGCTTTAAGCCTCTGGTTTTGCGATCATTACAATATAGACAAGTATAGACGAAGCAATGCAACGCGTGACCACTTATGACCATGAGGAAGGTGGGCGAAGTGCTCGCATCGCCGGGGGCCAACGCGTTGGGCGCGGGACACTGCGGGGCAGCCGATGATCGCGTGGGGCCGAACCCTGCTGACGACGGCGTCGGCGCTGCTGGTGATGCTGGCCATCGCCACGCAGCTCGTCGCGTGGGTGTTCGATCAGCATCGGGCGCTAGGCGAAGCGGTCACGGTGGTGGGCGGGGTCAAGCTCTACGCGCCGTGGCAGGTGCTGATCTGGGCGGTGCAGTGGTTCGCGCATGACGCCTGGATGGTGCTGCTGCACGTGGGCCTGATCGGCATGGCGCTGTTGGCCGCATTTGGCTTGGCCGGACTGATCGGCGCAATCGAACCGCCGTCGTTTGCGTTCCGCCTCTGGCGCCCGGGCTTTGAGCGTTGGGGCAGATTGGGTCAACGCGGGCTATTGCGGGGCGAGGGCTTGGCGCTGGGCGCCGTGCGTCGTCACGCCTTGGCGCCCGCGCAGATTCTCCGTGTTGAGGTGGGGCATGCGCTGCTGCTCGGCGCGCCGGTTCACACCGACGATGCGCTGATTGCCGCGATCGCGGGCTGGCACGGCGCCCTGGTGCTGATTGAAGCACGCGATCTGGCCGCGCGTCTGCCGCGTCAGGATGTGCTGCGCTTCGCGCCGGGGCGCGCCGACGCCATCGCCATCAATCCGCTCCTCGCCGTGCGCGGCGGCGCGCACGCCTGGAGCGATGCGCTGACCTTGGCGAGAGCCTTCCTGCGCACGGAAGACGGCATGCTGGTCGCGAGCTTCGCCGCGCTCGTGCTGGACGCGCTGGCCCATGCGCCGCCGGCGGCGCGCTCGCTCTCCGGCATGCGCCAGGCGCTGGCCGATCCGCAGCGGCGGCTGGCGGAATTCTGCGCGCGCTGGGCCGATCGCGCGGACGCCGATCTCGGCCCGGCAACCGGCGAGCTGACGCGCGTCGCCCGCTATTGGCGGCGCGACGGCGAAGCGGCGCTCCGCGCCATGCGCGACATCGACATCCACTTGCGGCTCTTCGCCGACGGCGATCATGCGCTTGCCACGGAAGGCCATCAGCTTCGCTTCGCCGATCTCGTCTCGGCCGATGGACCATCCTCCCTCGTCATTCAGATGCCGCCCGGACGGGAAGGACTGACGGCGCCGCTGGTTTCGGCGCTGTTGGCGCAGCTTGTCGCGGCTTGCGCTTCTGAATCCGACCTCGACCATCTCGGTCGTCGCAAGCAGCGCGAGTTGTTGATCGTCATCGAGGCGAACGCGCTGGCGGCGCTCACGCCCGATCCGGCTCCGGCGGAGCTGGCGAATCTGCCGGGACGAAAGACCGCGCCGCCGCTGTTTGACGGATTGATGTGCGGCGCTTGCGAGCGCGGTGTGCGTGTCCTGGTGCGGGCCGCCTGCGCGAGTGACGCTGGCGAGCTGATCAGCGCCGACGCTGGCCACCTCGCGGTGGACCTGCCGAAGGTGTTTGCCGCCATCGCGGCGATCGGTCCGCAAACGCGGACGAGCGCGGAGGTGGCGAGCACGCTTGCCGGCCAAGTGCGCGTTTGGCGCCGTTGGAGGCGCCAAGCTGGCCGAGTTTCGCGTTGGCTTCTGCCGCGTTGGGAGCGCTTTGACGCCCGGGTGTTCGCACCCGAGGCGCTGCAGCGTGCTGAGGCGGGAGACGCGCTGCTGTTGCTGACGGGCCTGAAGCCGATACGCAGCAGGTCGCTTGTCGCCGATCGCGCGCGTGTGGCTTTCGTGCATGCCGCGTCCATTGCCCGCGCGCCACATGACTGGGAGGCGCCGCCATTGCCGCCGCGGGCGATCAGCGCCTCCACCACGCTGTCGCTGCCGCCCGACAAAGAAAATGCCGATGTCAATCTGCAAGCGCCGATCGGCGGATCGAAACTGCGCCGCGCCCTGGCGCGCCGCGCGGCGCCCGCGCTGAGGCTCGATCGAGGGGGAAAGACTGATATGAGCTCCAAACGCCAGCTCACCTTGCATCTCGACGCCGATGTCGCCGAGGCGATCGAAGCCGAAGGCAAGCGGCGCGGGCTTACGCTCTCGCGCGCCGCCAATGACGCGATGCGACGCGTATTGCTGGATGAGACCGGCGAAACGCTCGCCGCGTCGATCCGCGCGCGTCTCGACCGGCTCGACAAGCGCGATCACGCCCGCGCCCGTGAACTGGCGCTGATCAAGGAGACGCTGCTTCTGTTCGTCAGGGTGTGGTTCGAATATGCCGGTCCGCTCGACGACAGCGATCCAGACGCCGGTGCGGATGCGGAAGTGCGATTTCAGGGGTTCCTGGAAATGTTGGCTGAGCACGTGCAGTGAGTGCTTAGCTCAGCCTGCAGCGTCGTCCACACGACCAACACGCGCGGCAGTTGGAAAAGCGACCCGCAGAAGGGGATCACCGAAGCGAGGTCAGCTTCCTTCCTCCAGCGACCAGACGCCCCGACTTTCCCGAGCATAGAGCTAGCGACCCTGAACCGCTCCGGTGTTTGCCGGAGGCATGCGGGTACTCATGGCCGCCTCCTCCGGAATGCCAGAGGCTGACATCGCGCGAGTCGATAAGCGGGCGCGCGCGGCGCTGCTTGGCGATCTGATCAACTTCCCTGTACTGCAGCTGCCCGATGCGTATGGACCGCCCGATCTTGGCGATGACTTTCGCGAGCCGCCCCACAGTCGTCGCCCGACGCCGGTGCTCTCCGAAACGCTCAACGGGCGGACGTTTCCTGAGAATCATCTCGCCGCAGTGCGCGGCTTGCGTAATGTTACACTGATCACGGTGGAGAATGGTAGCCACAACCTATTCGAGGCCGACCCCGCATACAGCAGATCTTACTCGCCTTTTATGCGTGGCGAGCCCGTCGCGGCGCAAACTGTGACGTTGCGCCGCCTCGATTTCGCTGAGCATTCGCTTGACATGCCGCGGCCTCGTCGGGAGCCCGCCAGACCACGAGCCATCTTGCGTCGCCGATACCGATGGTGCAGTGAACTGCCAACCGGCGGCGCCCTCTTCGAATGTGCAATCCATTGCGTGCGGTCCAGCGCCTCCTGCTCGCTGGGCGCCCGTTCGTTCTGTTTGACGACGCACGCTCGACGAGAGGCGCAGCGAGGCTTTTCTCCGCCCCGGTTGAGACCTTCGTCGCTCACTCAATGCGCGAGGTGGCGCCCGCTCTGGAGGGCATTCGTGGCGGACCAAGACGAGGCCTGCACGCTGCGGGCTGGCTCGGCTACGAGGCCGGGTTGGCGCTCGAACCGCGCCTGATGCGAACGTGCAGGAGCGCCGCACGCATTCAAGACGCGCCGCTGCTGTGGTTCGCTCTGTTCGAGCAGATCGTCGACTTAAGCGGAGAGGAATTGACCGCGGCGCTGCCCGATCCCGAAGCCGCCTGGCTGTCGCCGCCGCGCCCGCGAATCACCCGAAGCCAATACGCCGATGCGTTCAGACGCATCAAGGAATACATCGAGGCGGGCGACGTCTATCAGGTCAATCTGAGTTATCGGTCAGACCTCACGCTCGTGGGCCACCGGCTTTCGGCCTATGCTCAGATGCGGCGCGGTGGAGGAGGTGAGTGGAGCGCTCTGGTCCATGACGGCGAGAGATATCTGCTTTCGACCTCACCCGAACTCTTCTTCCGGCTGTCGGACAGCGTAATCGAAACAAAGCCGATGAAAGGGACGACTAAGCGTCGCGAGAACCCGATCGAAGATGCTCTCGCCATGGAGAGCTTGCGCTGCGACCCAAAGGAACGCGCTGAAAACGTGATGATTGTCGACCTCTTGCGCAACGACATCTCCCGCATCGCCAAGCGCGGCTCGGTACACGTCCCGGCGTTGTTCGAGGTCGAAACCTACCCGACATTTGCACGCGCTCACATCAACGGTGCGCGCAGAGGTCCGCGAAGACTGTGACGCTGTCGATGTCCTACGCACCCTCTTCCCTTGCGGCTCGGTCACAGGCGCGCCGAAGATCCGCGCGATGGAGATCATCGATGAGCTGGAGGCGGATGCGCGAGGCGCTTATTGCGGTGCTATCGGATGGATCTCGCCGGACGGCGCGGCAGCGTTCAACGTCGCCATCAGAACGATGGCCATCTTGGACGGCGCTGCTGAATTAGGCCTGGGCTCTGGGGTCGTGTTTGATTCCACATTGGACGGCGAATGGCGGGAGTGCGCCCTGAAAGGAGCGTTCGTCACCGCCGCTGCGCGTGTGTTCCGGATCTTCGAGACCATGCGTTACGAGCCTGAGGAAGGCCTGCACCATCTCGACCTGCATCTCGCGCGAATGCGCCTGTCAGCGTGCACCTTCGCATTCGAATTTAACGAAGTGGCCGTGCGCGAACGCCTGGCGAACGCCGTGAAGGGGGCGGGAGCCCCTTTGGTTGTGCGCCTGTTGCTTGATGCCACCGGCGAAATCTCGATTGAAATGAGACCGCGGCCAAGTCCATCGCGCAACGAACTTTCTGTCGCTATCGCCGCCTTACCAGTGTCCAGTGACGATTTCCGATTGCGCCACAAGACAACGCTGCGCAGTTTTCTCGACATGGCGCGCCACGCCTCCGGCGCAGACGAAGTTGTTTTCGTCGATGCGGCGGGCTTCATCACCGAGGGCAGCTTTACCAATGTGTTCGTCGAACAAGACGGCCAGCTGCTGACGCCACCGGCAAGTCGCGGCTTGTTGCCGGGGGTGCTGCGCGCCTCGCTGCTGAGGGCCGGGCGCGCGCGCGAAGCAGAGCTGCGCGTCGAGGATCTCCGTGGCGCCTTTCATCTCGGCAACGCGGTGCGAGGCCTCCTGCCAGCGCAATTGACAGATCACGCCCGCCAGCGTCCAACAAGCGCGGGCCGTTTGTCTTCAGTATAGAGAGCGAAGAACGCTTCATTTGCGCCACGGATCGAGGCGCACGACTACGCCGTAGGAAACAGGCGCCCTTGAGCCAGAGCCGCAGTCCCTGAGTCCACCCGTGGACGGCTTGGAGTCGCGCCAGGCACTTTGCGGCGATGAGCTGAAGATGACGGAATGCGCCCTTTAAGTCGAGCATGCGCGCAGGTTTTCAATGATGAACGCGATTGTAGCACTGGCGCGACTATCAAAGCGGATCCTTGTCGGTTCAATTCACCATCCGATCCTTGCCGCTCCAGCATTCCTGTCGCAGGCTCGCCTTGAGCACCTTGCCCAGCGAATTTTTCGGCAGCGCATCGACGAAGTCGACCGACTTGGGCGCTTTGTACGCCGCGATTTGCGCCTTCGCGTGAGCGATGATTTCCTCAGCTGAGGCTGCGCATCCAGGCTTCAGCACGACGATGGCCTTCACCGCCTCTCCCCAGGTTTCGTCCGGCACGCCGATCACCGCTGCGTCCGCGATCGCGGGATGGCTCGCGAGTGCATTTTCTACTTCGACCGAATAGACGTTTTCGCCGCCGCTGACGATCATGTCCTTGAGGCGGTCCTGGATGTAGACGTACCCGTCCCGGTCCATGAAGCCCACGTCGCCGGTGTGCATCCAGCCACCGCGCAGCGCAGCGCACGTCTCGGCCTCGCGCCGCCAATAGCCGAGCATGTTCGATGGCGACTTGATGCAAATCTCGCCGGGTTGGCCGGGCGGCCGCGCCTTGCCGTTGGGATCGACAATGCGCAGGCGCACCCCGGGCAGCGCCTTGCCGGCCGAGCGTAGGCGCTCGCCGCCGCCGCGATGATCGGCGGGCGGCAGGAAGGTCGCCTGGGCGCCTGTTTCCGTCATGCCGTAGGTCTGCAGAAAACCGCAGCCGAACGTCGCCATGGCGTCCGAAAGCAGGGGCGCCGGCATCGGCGAGGCGCCGTACCAGACGATCTTCAGCGAGGAGAAATCGACCGACCTGCGCTTGGCGGCCTCCAGCACCAGGCGGATCGCCGTCGGCGCAAGGAACAGTCTGGTGACGCGGCGCCTCGCGATCTCATCCAACACGCTGTCCGGCGAAAATTCGGGCATAACCACCGTGTGCGCGCCGGGCAGCAGGCTCATGACGCCCCAGCGCAGGCCCGCGATGTGAAAGCACGGCATGGTCAACAGGCTGACGTCGTCCGCGCTCCAATCGTTCCAGGCCATCTCGCCATCGCGCTCCTTGCCCGTCGTCAGCAGAGCTCCGGCTGACAGCACAACGCCCTTCGGCATCCCCGTTGCGCCGCTGGTGTAGATCTGAATCGCCGGATCGTTGGGCGCGCTCGACCGCTTGGGATCGTCGCCGGCATGGCGATCGCGCCAATCGGCATAGGATTCCCAGCCGGCCCGCGCGCCGTCGATAGCGATGATTTTGCGCAGCCGCGGCGCGGTAATTGTGCTGGCGGCGTCGAAAAAACGCGGTCCAACGAATAAGAGTTCGGCGTCGGCGTCGGCGATGACCTGCTGCATCTCCGCTGGCGACAGCCGCCAATTGACCGGGCAGAACACCGCTTTCGCCTTGGCGCAGGCGAACAGCATTTCGTGGGTGCGCTCCGAATTGAGGTCCAGCCAGGCCACGCGCGCGCCGGGCTTTATCTTCTCAGCCAGCAGCGCTCGCGCCGCTGCTGAGCTCTGCCGATCCAGCTGGCCATAAGTGACGTTCTGCTCGCCGCAGGTCAGCGCGATTTCGTCCGGGCGGACGCGCGCGTGAAAGCGCGGAATGTCCGCCAATCTCTTCAGTGCCCGCCATGTTCCCATGTCGCGCGCCTCCCGTCCAAACTGCAGGCTAGCCGGCAACGGCCCGCGTGTAGGTCGCCATGTCGAAATAGTCGCGCCACACGGCGATCTTGCCGCCGCGCATCTCGAATACGCCGCAACAGGGCAGATCGACCGGCTTGCCAGCGACCACGGTGCGGTCGAGACGCTCGGCGATGACGACATCGCCGCGCCCAATCAAGTTGAGGATTTCCCAGTCGGTGCGCTCCCAACCCGAAAGGAAAGCGCCGATGAAACGGTGCAGCTTTTCGCGCCCGGCGACCGGCTGCGCCGGCATGTTATGGTAGACGCCGTCCTCGGTGAAATACTCGACCAGCATATCGGCATCGAGGCTCGACCAATCGGCGATGAACCGGCGTACGATGCTTTCATTGTCGTCCATAGCGGCCTCCTCCTAACGCCACGGCTCCACCACCAGGCGCACGACCCCAGCGTCCTTGCGTGCGAGCCGCGTCAACGCCTCGTTGATTTCGCCAAGCGCGTAGGTCTGCGTGATCGAACGCGACAGATCGAGGCGTCCGCGCGCGATCAGCGCCAGCAGGTCCTCGATGTCGCGCTTATCCATCCCGAACGACCCCATCACGGCGACTTCACGGCCGACGAAGCTCACCAGCGCCGGCAACTGAACGCGCTCTGCGCCGACGCCCACGATCACCGCTCTACCGCCGATATCGAGCGAGCGTATCGCCATCTCAACCGACACCGCGCGTCCGACAAACTCAAGCGCAAGGTCGACCCCGCGCCCGTAGCTGGTGCGTATTGCTTTGCCGGCATCTGAGGCGGCGGGGTCGATCGCCAAGTCGGCGCCGAGTTCGAGGGCGCGCGCGCGCGCTTCGGGCTGCAGGTCGATTGCTACGATGAACCCGGCGCCCATCAACCGCGCGAGCAGAACGGCATGCGCACCCAAGCCGCCGCAACCGATCACCGCGACAGCCTCGCCGGCCTTCATTGCCCCGCGGCTGCGCAAGGCGTGGAACGGGGTCGCCACGCCGTCGGTGACGATCGCCGCTTGCTGTAGGGACACGCCGTCGGGAATGGCGATCAGCCCGAAAGCCGGCGCGACAACGAACTGCGCCAGCGCACCGTCGCGGCTCATGCCGTACACTTTCGAGTTCTCGCAGAGCGACTCGCGCCCCGCGCGGCAGAAGCGGCAGCGCCCGCAGATGGCGGCGGGAAAGAGCGCCACACGTTGGCCCACCGCGAACCCCTCGACGGCGTCGCCCAATGCGGCGATCGCGCCCGCCGCTTCGTGACCGAGCGTAATCGGCGTGCGCGAAACGGGAATGTCGCCATCGACAGCCAAGTGAATGTCTGTGCCGCAGAGCCCACATGCCGACACTTCCACCAGCACTTCGTCCGCGCCGGGGACCGGTATCAAGACGTCCTCCAGAACGAGCGGCTCGCCAGCCTTACAGAGGCGCGCGGCTTTCATGTGCGGGGCGGTCACCGCGATCCTCTCCTTAGAAGGCCGGCTTTGAGCGTTTCGAATACCTTCGCACGGCTTGGCCGCCCCTGGCTCGCTTCGGTGTGTCCAAGGTTCTTTCGTGCTGCGTTCATGATGGTGAGGCCCAAGAACGCCGCCCATATCGCATCCGCCATAACCCGGCCTGATGCGGCGTCCGCATCGCGCGCCAACAACTTGGACAGCCGCTGGAAGTTCTGTCCTGACAAGCGCGCAATTTCCTCCTTCACGTCTTTCGAGACATTCTCGAGCACATGAGGCTGCGCGAGGTACGTCGAAATCACGTAATAGTCGGGATGCTCCCTATAGACCCGCTCGTGGAACCGCCAGATTTCATCCAGCATCTGCTCGCGGGAGCGGCTCTGCTCGGACAGCGCATCGAGACCCTTCGCCCAGAAATCAATGCTCTCGAATATCAACGAAAGCAGGATCTCGTCCTTGTTCTTGAAATAGAAGAACAGCGTCGCTTCCGATAGCTCACACCGTTCAGCGATCTCCTTCGTTGTCGTTCCGCGCACGCCCTTTTCGAGCAAGACGGCGCGCGCCGCCTGAAGCAACGTCTCTTTGCGCGCCTGCCGTTCGCGTTCGCGCCTCTCTGCGACGCCCATCGTCATTTCCCTATGAATCGAAAAATCGTTTCCCGCTGGATTTCGCTGGTTCCTTCGCCAAGCTCAAGGACCTTGCAGTCGCGATAGAAACGCTGCGCCGCGCTCTCACGCATGTAGCCTTGCGCGCCGCAGAGATGCAGCGCCCGCTCGCAGACATATGTGCAAGTTTCGGTCGCGAACAACTTGGCCATCGACGCCTCACAATCGTGCGCGAGTCCTTCATCGGCGACACGCGCCGCATGAAGCGTCAATCGCCACGCGGCGTCTAGCTTGGTCGCCATATCCGCGAGCGTGAAACGCACAAACTGGTGCTGAGAAATGGGCTTTCCCCCCTGCATGCGCACATTTGCGTATCTGACCGCTTCCTCCAGCGCGGCGCGCCCAAGGCCGACGCCGAAGGCGGCGCTCGCAATTCGTCCGAGCGTCAGCACCTTCAGCGCTTGCAGGAAGCCGAGATGCTCTGCTCCCAGCAGATTTCGCACCGGCACACGGGCGTCATCAAAGACGATCTCCGCCATTTCCGAAGCGCCCATGCCGAGCTTCTTGAAGGGAGCGCTGATGCTGACGCCCTTGGTTTCGCGATCGACGATGAAGAGCGACATGCCCTTTAGGCCCCGGTCCGGCGCCGTCGAAGCGACGATCACCATGAAGTCCGCGAAAGGTGAGTTGGTGATATAGAGCTTCGCCCCGTTCAGGACGTATTCGTCGCCGTCCCGGACCGCGCGCGTCGCTACGCATGAAATGTCCGCGCCAGCGCCGGCCTCAGCATAACCCCAGCAGCCGAGCTGCTTTCCCGCCAGCGCGTGCGGCAGATAATGGGATTTCTGCGCCTCATCGCCCAGATGATAGATTGCGGCGCTCGCAAGCGCAGTATGCACGTAGACACCGAGCGCTATCGCCGCCGAAGCGTGCGCGAGTTCGGCGCACAGGAGCGCATAGAGCGCCGATCCTCCTCCGCTGCCGCCATAGGCCGTAGGAAAGGACGCGCCCAGCCAGCCAAGTTCGCCGAGCCTCTGGAACAGCTCGCGCGGATAGCGCTCCTCCAAGTCCCACCGTGCTGCATTTGGCGCTATTTCTTTTTCAGCGAACGCTCGCACGGCATCACGAAACTGGGTTTCTTCGCTGGACAAGGAAGGATCGTTCATCGCGCCTGCTCCCCTCCACCGGAATAGATGTGAAAGATTCCTGAAAAGCGTGCGCATGGCGAGCCGCCGCCGTCCGAGATCTCCGTCTCCAGGAAGGCGACCGCCCTTCCTCGCCGTACGACTCGGGATTTCGCCGTGATTAGTCCCGGTTTGCCTGCGCTGATGAAGTTCGCTGTGATGGAAATGCTGCCGAGACGGGGCTCGCCTGGGAGCGCTGCGGCGAGCGCCATACCCATGCCGACGTCGGCCATGGCGAAGAGCAGCGCGCCGTGAACGACGCCGTATATATTGCTTTCGTCTTCGCTGCTTCGATGAGTGGTGATGCAGACGCCATCTTCATGGATTTCGTTATGAATCCCGAGCCGCTCCGTAAACGGATCGCGTCTTATCTTTCCGGATCGCACGTCACGAGACATCATGCCCACCTATATTTGCTTACTGTCTCGTTACCCTTTGAAGACAGGTTTCCGGTTTTCGCGAAACGCAGCAACGCCTTCACGGTGATCGTCACTCTGCAGGCATTGCACCTGCGCGAAAACCTCATAGTCAAACTCAGCCTCCATATCCCGGTCGATCGACTTGCGGATCGCGCTCTTTGTGAACGCCGTTGTCCTTGGCGCAAAGCCAGCGAGACGCTCGGCGAATTCATCGATCACGCCATCGAGACGGTCCTCGGATACAATCTGCGAAACCAGACCGATCCGCAGCGCTTCGTCGGCTTCAACGATACGTGCGGTCATCATCATGTCGGTCGCGCGGCCGAGCCCAACAAGACGCGGAAGAAAATAGCCCGCCGACATGTCGCAACCGGCAAGCGCAAGTTTCACGAACGGCGTGCAGAAGCGCGCATTGTCAGCGGCGATGCGGAAGTCGCATGCCATCGCCAGACCGAGGCCGCCGCCAAAAACATTGCCGTGGCAGCGCGCAATGACCGGTTTGCCCATCCGCGAAATGACGCGGATCGGATCGAGATAGTGACTAACAATGCGCTCCCACTCCGCGGGCGTGCGATCGATCATCTGGCCAATATCTGCCCCAGCGCAGAACGACCGGCCTGCGCCAGCCAGCACGATCGCTCGCACTTCCCGGCTTTCTTCCGCCGCCGCCAGCGTCTCGGTCAGCGCGTCCAGCAATGGCAGATCGATCGCATTGAGCTTATCCGGCCGATTGAGCGTCAGATGCAGAACGCCGCCTCGGCGTTGTTCAAGCAGGGTTTCGGTCATGAGGCCCTCGGTCGCAAAGCATAGTGAAAGGCACCCTCGAACACCGGATGTTTCTCGCCATCGCAAATCTCGACGGCGACGGAAAGATCGGCCCGGCCATCGTCAGCAAAGCGCTTTGCCGTTGCGCGGCGCGCCGGCTCGTCCGCCAAGGCGGTGGCGACAAGTTCGCCCAAAGCGCGCCGAGTATATTTCACTTCCGCGCCACGAAGCAAAATGAAGGCGCCGAGAGAACGCGCGAGGCTGTCAGCGACGACGCCGGCCGCCGTCTCGGCAAGCGTAAAGATCGCGCCAGCGTGCATCGCGCCGACGTAGTTCAGCATAGTGTTGCGCAGCGGCAGTGCGACCTTGACAGAGCCCGCATCCTGTTCAATCGCCTTGCAGCCATGCCAGGCGATATACGCGATCGAGTCGAGAAGCTCTTGGGTGGCGGCGGTCAAAGATCCAACCTCAGCGCGCGCACAACGTTGTCGCGAACCAGCTTCCTGTAGATATCTTCGCTGACGTCGAGCGCTTCGAGCTCGCTCAGGGTCCGGTCAAAGCCGAGCAACGGATAATCGGTCGCCCAGATGACCTTGTCCTGCCCCCAACCCTTGGCGTAATCGACCAGAGACTGCGGCCACTGACGCGGGCCGCGCGCTGACGTTTCGAGATAGACGTTGGGGTGCTTCCACGCCAGCGTCATCATTTCTTCATGCCACGGCTGGCCGACGTGACATCCAAGAATGACCAGATCCGGAAAGGCGAGCGCGACTTCGTCAAGGTAGATCGGGCGACCGCATTCTGAAGGAAGCAGCGGCCCGGTGTGGCCGACCTGGATTGCGACCGCCACGCCAAGCTCGGAGCATTTCATGTAGACCGGCCAGTAATGCTTGTCGTTCGGCGGCAAGCCGGTCATGCCGTCTCCATACATGTACGGCTCAAGCCGGATGCAGCGCAAACCAAGATCCCGCACGAGACGCTCGACCTCGCGGGCTACATCCATCGGCTTGTGCATGATGCTGACTGTGCCCGCGCCGATAAAGCGGTCGGGGTAGCGGCGGACGAGATCGGCGACTTCTTCGTTCGTAAGCACCCACTGGCCTTTGTAGTGGAAGGCCGACAGAACGATGCGATCGACGCCGGCTTCATCCATTTCCTGCAGCATCGCCTGAACAGGCTGGCCTTCTGTCATCGACCGCGGCGAGCGGTACTTTCCAAAAATATGCAGAAATTCGGCTGGCCACTTTTTCGCGCCCTCCGGCGAAACGTAAGTGGCCCAAGCGTCGATCGCGATTCGTTTGCGTCCCATTGCGGGTGCTCCGTGAGTCTGTCTAATTCCCTGAAAACCTTGGCGCGCGCTTTTCGATGAATGCACGCACGCCCTCTTGCGCGTCTTTGCTTTGCCGAAGCGGCTCTGCGTAGAACTGCTCAAGGCGCAGCGCCTGATCGAGCGGCAGGTCAGCGCCCTGGTAGACGGCGTCGCGCGCCGCGCGGACCGCAAGCGGACCGTTGGCCGCAATTCTGCTCGCGATATCGAGAGCGCAATCCATCAACGCGGCGGCTGGCGTAAGCCTGCTGACAAGTCCCCACCGGAGCGCGGATGCAGCGTCAATCGGCGCGCCTGAGAGGATCATCTCCAGCGCCACGCCAAGCGGCAACGCGCGCGGCAGTCGCTGAGTGCCGCCGGCGCCGGGCAGGATGCCGCGGCGAACCTCGGGCAAACCAAATGTCGCGTGATCGGCCGCGACACGGATGTCGCAGGCCAGCGCCAGTTCCAGCCCGCCTGCAAGGCAGGCGCCGTTGATGGCGGCGACGATAGGTTTGCGCGGGTCGAAATTACGCGTAAGCCCGCCAAGGCCCGGCTCGCGTTCGCCATGCTCACGCCGCTCGATCGGCGTCATCGATCGATAATAATCGCCGATCTCCTTGAGGTCCGCACCAGCGCAGAACGCCGACTCGCCAGCCCCGGTCAGGACGGCTACGCGCAGCGCGTGGTCGTCGCGAAAGCGCCTCCAGGCTTCGATCAGGCTTTCGCGCATCTCGGCGTTGAGAGCGTTCCTCGACGCGGGCCGATCGAGCGTCACGATCAGGATGGCGCCCTCAACCTGGCTCCGGATCGTCATGCCGCGCCCGCCGTCAGGTTATTGGCGCGAGCTATGATGCCGCGCATCATCTCGCTCGTGCCGGCGCCGATCGTCAGCGCCAGCGCGTCGCGATGGAGCCGCGCCATCAAGCATTCTTCCATATAGCCGAGACCGCCCTGGAATTGCGCACATTCGCGCGCCACATCAAGGGCCGTCTCCGTCGCGAACAGCTTCGCCATCGAGATTTCCGACTGGGCGGGGCGTCCATTCACATAGAGGTCTATGCCGCGATAGGTCAGCGCCTCGGCCGCCTCGATGCGAGTCAGCAAATCAGCGAGACGATGTTGCCAGACCTGAAAGCCGAGCAATTGTTGACCGAACGCCTTGCGCTGATGGCCCCACTTGCGCGCCTCATCGAACATGGCGCGCGCATGCGCGCAGGCGATCACGGCGAGCACCAGCCGCTCGCCCTCGAAGCCGGACATCACAAGACGGAAACCGTCATTTTCGGTTCCCACGAGATTGTCAGTCGGCACGCGACAATCTTCGAAGAACAACTCCGCGGTGTCGGATGCATGCGTGCCGAGTTTTTGGATGCGACGGCGCTTCAGACCCTTGTTGTCGCCCGGCACCACAATGACGGAAATGCCGCGATGGCCAGGACCGCCAGTACGCACGGCGGTGGTGATGTAATCGGCGATGGTTCCATTTGTAATATAGAGTTTGGAGCCGTTGATGACGTAATCGTCGCCGTCGCGCACCGCCCGCGTGCGCAGCGAAGCGACATCGCTGCCAGCGTCTGGCTCCGATACGCCAAGGGCGCCGATCATCCGCCCTGCCGCCGCCGGGCGGACATATTGCTCCCTGAGCGCCGGCGAGCCCCACCGGTCGATCAGCATGGTGGCGAATTCGGCATGCGCCATAATCGTCACCGGCACGCCGATCGATCCGCACCGCATCAATTCCTGTAGGAGAACGGTCGTAAACCAGAAATCCTGGCCGCCGCCGCCATACTCCGGCGAAAGCCGCATGCCGAGCATGCCGAGTTCACCTAGCTTGCGGAAAACCTGCCGCGGAACCTCGCCCGCACTTTCCCAATCAAGCACATGCGGAGTGATTTCCCGCTCAACGAACTCGCTGACGGAGCGGCGCAGCAATTCGTGTTCTTCGCTCCATTCTCGTTGCATTGTCTGGACCAATCCTTCCGCCGAAGGCTTGCGAGGCCGCCAGATATTGAGTATTCCTCAATAACTGTGTATCCGTCAACCCCTTTCGATGCGGTTAGACCCCGCGCCGTGCGCAAGGAGAGATGAGTGTGGCCGTCCATCGCGCTGTGATCGCCGGAATCGGACACACCGCATTTGGGCGGTTTGTCGGCCGGACGGCGCTCGATCTCGAAGCTGAGGCAGTTCTTCAGGCAATTAGCGATGCAGGGCTCGCCAAGCACGACGTCGATGGCCTCATCACCGATCCTGGCCCAGCGCAAGGCGTCATCAACGGAATTGCGCCGCATTTCCTAACTCTTGGCCAACACCTCGGCCTCAGCCCGGATTTTGTCGGTTCTGAAGTTCTGGGCGGCGCCTCAAGCGCTGCCAGCATCCAGCGTGCAGTGATGGCGATCGAAGCCGGGCTGTGCTCGGTCTGCGTCTGCGTTTACGGAGATGCCGCCCTCTCGTCGCCAGGTTCGTTTGCTTATGGTCGCGGCGAAGAGTCCGTGTTCGGTTTCTTTGGCGCAACCGGCCTGCACGCGCTGGCCGCACAGCGCCACATGGCGCATTACGGAACGCGCCCTGAACACTTTGCGGAAGTGGCCATCGCCGCGAGAGCGCATGCCGCGCGCACGCCACATGCGCAGCTTCGCGAGCCGCTCGACCTCGACGGCTATCTCGCGTCGCGTCTGGTCGCCGAACCGCTGCGACGCGCCGATTGTTGCTTGATTTCGGATGGCGCCGCGGCGGTTGTCGTCTGCGCCGCCGATCGCGCCCAAGACATGCGGCGCGCGCCCGTCTCTATTCTCGGATTCGGCCAAGCGCATAGCCTCTGCACCTGGTCTTCGCCGGGGCATTTCGATGCGCTGCCGGCGGCGCGCTGCGGCCCGGCAACGTTAGAGCGCGCTGGGCTCGCCATAAACGATATCGACGTCGTGCTGCTCTATGACTGCTTCACCATCGCCGTGCTCATGCAGCTCGAAGACTATGGGTTCTGCAAGAAGGGCGAAGCAGGACCATTTGTCGAAGGCGGACGCATAGGCCCAGGCGGCAGCTTGCCGGTGAACACGAGCGGCGGACTGATGGCCGAAGGATACGGTGGGGGAATGATGCACGTCATCGAGGCGGTTCGGCACCTGCGCGGCGAAGCCGGCGACCGGCAGATCAAGGGCGCGCAAACGGCCCTCATCTCTGGCCATGGCCTCGGCATGAACACGCACACAACTTTGATCCTGGGACAATGACTTCCGATTTCCATCCGTCTCCCCTCGCCTTCGAGCCGAGCAAATTCACGCGCCCGTTCTGGGACGCATGCCGGCGTCATGTCCTCCAGGCGGCTTCATGCAAAGCGTGCGGTCACCTGTTTCTGCCGGCGGGGCCGGTCTGCCCGCAATGCTGGTCGGCTGATCTTGGCGCAGAAGCGCTGTCCGGCCGCGGAGAGATCGCCGCGTTCACGATCTACAGACAAGCTTATCATCCAGATTATCCGGTCCCTTATGTCATCGCCCTGATCGCCCTCAAGGAAGGACCGAGGTTGATTTCCAATATCGTCGGCTGCGCGCCTGAATCGGTTGCGAGCGGCATGAGCGTAACAGTCCGGTTCGCATCGCGCGGCGAGTTCGTTTTGCCGCTTTTCGTTCCGGCGATGGCGGAGGACTCGAACGATGCCTGATCCAAAGACGCGAAGGAGCATCGGCCAGTATGTCGCCTCGGGGGATTGGAGCGATTATTGGACGACGCGGATCAGCCGTGCGCAAAAGGGGCGCATCCACGTGCGCGGATACCCGGTCGAGGAGATCCTCGAAAGACTCTCGTACGCCGAATCTGCGTTTCTCTTGCTCAAGGGCGAACTGCCTGACGCTCGTGAAGCGGCACTCTTCGATCTCGTCATGCGCAGTGGCATGGACCAGCAATTCATTAGCTCCGCCGTCGGGGCGGCGCGCTTTACAGCCTCCGCATTCCCGGACTCTCCTGTGCCCGCCCTGGCGAGCGGCATGCTCGCAAGCGGATCGGTCACCGGCTCGCCGCAAGAGCCCGCCGAAATGCTGATCGAAGCGCTCGGCTGGGGGCTTCCCGAACCGGAGAGCTGCGCACGCGTGCTGGAAGTATGGACCGAACGGCGCGGGCGCATCCCCGGTCTCGGCCATCCCATGCACAAGGAAGCCGAACCGCGCGCCGTGGCCGTTCGCCGCCTCGCGATAGAACGCGATGGCTGGCGCGAACACGGCCGCATGCTCGATGCGATCGAGGCTCACCTCAAGCAGACTAAAGGGCGCACCATTCCGATCAACCTCGCAGGCGCGCTCGGCGCTGTTCTAGCCGATCTCAGATTCGATCCTCTCATCATCGGCGGTCTCGGCGCGCTGAGTTATGGCATGGCGCTGCTCGCGCATATCACGGAGGAGATCCGAGAAGGCGTTCCCTTGCGCATCATTCCCGACGCCCTTGGAGCACATTATGCGGGGCCGGAAGAGCGCCACATACCCGAGCGAAAGACGTCGCCATGATCCATCCCTATTCGCATTATCCGGCGCGCGCTGCCCGGCATTGGCCAGACACGGCGGCGCTGATCGACGGCGATAGGACGCTGACCTATTCGGAATTGGACAAGCGCGCGAGCGCCTTCGCGAACGCGCTGATCGCCCGCGGTTTTAGCCCCGGAGAACGCGTCGCTCTCATTCAGCACAACTGTCTCGAATATGTCGTGGCCGTCATCGGCATCGCTCGCGCTGGCGGCGTTCTGACGCCGATGCTCGGCGCGCTGACCGAGAAGGAGCATGCCTTCATCGTTGCCGATGTGGATGCACGCTTCGTCGTTGCGCTGACGCCGGCGCATTATGCGCGCGCCCGCGCGATTATCCGTACGCCGGAGGACGCGCTTGGCTTTGGCGGTTTCGCTGGCGAATCCGATTTGTCGGCGCCTCCGGCGATCGAAACGGCGCCCCCTCCCATTGACCGCCCCCCTACCGAACTGGCGCAGATCCTCTATACTTCCGGGACCACCGGTCGTCCCAAAGGCGTCACCCACTCCTATGCGAGCGTCTCGGCCGCCATGAATTTCTGGGCGGCGGCTTTCAGACATACGCCCGAAGACCGCCTGCTCGGGCAATTGCCGCTCAGCCATTTCTGCGGCCGCGCCATGGACAGCGCCTGGATCGGCGGCGCGGCTTTGGTCATCCTGCCGTCGGCCGAGCCCCGGACGATCCTAAAGGCCATTGGCGCACATGGTGTCACCTTCATGCTGACAGTGCCGACAGCGCTGCGCATGCTGCTCGATGATCCTGCGATCGAGACAGCTGACCTTGGCAGCCTCCGCTCTGTTGTCTACGCCGCAGCCCCGGCGGCGCCGTCGCTGGTCGAAAGGGCGATGAAGCGCTTGGGCGCGGTTCTTTATACCGGTTACGGCCAGACGGAAGCTTACGGCCTCAACACTCTGATGACGCCGGCAGAGCATGCCGAGGCGGTCCATCTCGGCGGCGCCCGCTTGGCGTCGGTCGGACGCGAATGCGCGAACGCGCAGATCAAGCTTGTCGATGCACATGGCGAACCGTGCGCGGCGGGCGAAGTTGGAGAAATCCGCATCTGCGCGCCCTGGAACACGCCAGGCTTCTGGCGCCGGTCCGATATTGACGCAGAGCGCCTTCGCAACGGTTGGCTGCACACCGGCGACTTCGCGCGCATGGACGAGGACGGATACATCTACCTGGCCGATCGCAAGGAGGACATGATCATTTCCGGTGGATATAATGTATACCCGGCGGAAGTCGAAAATGCGATCCTGGCGCACGAGGCCGTCGCCGAATGCGGCGTGTTCGCCGTCCCGGATGCAAAGTGGGGTGAAGCGGTCTATGCCGCGGTCGTCCTGCGCCCGGGCACCGACGCGTCGGAGGGCGAGCTGATTGCTTTCGCCAAAGCCAACCTTGCAAATTTCAAGGTTCCCAAGGCGATAAAGTTCATGGACGCGCTGCCGAAGACCCCCGTCGGCAAGACGCTGCGGCGCATCCTGCGCGAGCCCTACTGGCGCGGAAAGCGCGATCACATTTCCGGATCCGAATAGTTCGAAGGTTCGGCAGAAATCAGGAGAAGCGCCATGACCACGCCGGCGACGGAGGCTTTCCGCGAGGAGTTCCGCAGAAACAACCTGTCTCCCTCCTATAGCGGTCCGCTGCATCTTTCTTTGACCGTGGGCGTAACGCTTGCGGCCATGCTGGCGTCAATCGCCATGCTTGGTCGCGTCCAGCCGCTCGAGTGGCTGACCATTCCGGTTACATTCCTCTATGGAAATCTCGCCGAGTATCTCGGCCATCGCGGCCCCATGCACCACAAGACCCGCCTGCTCGCGCTCATCTATCAGCGTCACGCGGTCGAACATCACAATTTTTTCACCGAGGAGGACACCACCTTCGATAGCTCGCGCGACTATTACGCCGTGCTGTTTCCGCCGATCATGCTCCTCTTCTTTTTCGGTTGCTTCGCTCTGCCGGTGGGGGTCGCTCTCTATTTGCTTCTGACGCCAAATGTCGCCTTCCTCTTTATACTGACGTCCGCGGCCTATTTCCTCAATTATGAGCTGCTGCATTTTGCCTATCATATGGACGAGAAGAGCTGGGTCAGTCGTCTACCGTTCATCCGCGTGCTGCGCCGGCACCATACGGTTCATCACGATCGCAGGCTAATGAGCCGCTACAACTTCAACATCACCTATCCGATCTTCGACGCGGTCTTCGGAACCGTCTACCGACCGGGCGCGAGCGCGACGTCAACGCCGGCCCAACACCGAGAGCCACATGACCACGCGCGATTTTGACCTCGTTGTCTATGGCGCGAGCGGCTACACCGGACGCCTCGTCACCGAGTATCTTGCCCGACGAAGCGCTCTTGATGCTGACCTCAGGTGGGCGATCGCGGGGCGCAGCCGCGAGAGGCTTGAGGCTACGCGGGCAGAAATCGGCGTCTCCCCTGCAACGCCCTTGCTTGTCGCCCCAAGCGAGCCGCAGGCGCTTAGGAAGATGGCGGCACGCGCGAGCGTCGTGCTGTCGGCAGCGGGCCCTTATCAGCAAGTCGGATCGGACCTCGTCGCCGCATGCGTTGAATCCGGGACCGACTATGTCGACCTCTGTGGTGAGCCAAACTGGATACGCGAGATGATCGACGCCCACGAGCAGAAGGCGGCAAGCTCAGGCGCCCGCATCGTCTTCTCCTGCGGTTTCGACTCGGTTCCCTTCGACCTCGGCGTGCTTGCGCTTCAAGACGAGGCGCAACGCCGTTTTGGCGGCCCGTGCATCGAGATCAAGGCGCGCGTGCGGAAGATGAAAGGATCATTGTCTGGCGGAACGGTCGCGAGCCTGCGCGCGACGCGCGCGGCCTGCACTGACGCGGCCATCGCAGAGTTGATGGCCGACCCATTCGCGCTGACGCCAGGCTTTACCGGTCCCAAGCAGCCTTCCGACTCGACGCCGCAATTCGAGGATTGCATGAACGTCTGGGCGGCGCCGTTCATCATGGCGCCCATCAATACGAAGACGGTTCATCGCTCGAACATGCTGCTCGGGCACCTCTATGGCGCAGATTTCCTCTACAGTGAAATGCTTGTCACCGGACCCGGCGAACGCGGAGAACAGCTTGCGACCGCGATTGCGTCGGGCCGCGCGCTCATGCGCGAGGATGCGCCGAAACCGGGCGAAGGTCCGACCGCGGAGGAACGCGCAAACGGGCATTACGACATTGTGTTCTTGGGCCGGACGCCGGATGGGCGCGCGATCTGCGCAAGCGTTGCCGGCGACGCCGATCCGGGATACGGTTCGACTTCGAAGATGGTCGCTGAAAGCGCGCTTTGCCTGCTTCGCGATCGCCCCGACACGCCAGGCGGAATCTGGACGCCGGCGTCCGCCCTGGGGTCGGCGCTGGCAGCGCGGCTCGAGCGACGTGCGGGACTGACTTTCCAGATTGAATGAGGCCGCCGTGTCCCCCTGCTCTTGCGCACCGCATACCGAGGTTGTTGATGAGCCTGCGGCCGCGAGGAACTGCCTGCTGCTAACCGGATGTCAGCCTTGTCCAACGTGCTCGCCAGGGCCTCATTGAATAGATTCAAAAAGTTCTTCGCAGCCGGAGAGATCGTCATGTCAGACGGCTTCACCATAGTATCATTGGTCGTTGTTCTTGGGCTTATCGGGATCGGACTTTGCCACTTCGGCATCACGCGAACGATCGGAGCGGCGTTCCCGGGCATTCAAATTGGCCGTGAGCCAACGGGCGCTCTCTTCGCGTTGGCTCGCGCGCATCTTCAATCTTAGCGAGAGACGCGGCTGCAACCGTCCGCCGAAGCGAAAACAGTCATGGCCCACGCTGAACGTGTGCGTCCTACTGGCCACCGGCAGCGGCGCTGACTTGCAGAGGACGCGAGCTACGCTGTTAGGTCAATAACGCGCTCTGAGCGTGACGCCGTAGGTCGCCGGATCGCCGAGGAAGGCGCCAAACGTTCCGGTTTGAAGGGGCACATCAAACATGATCTGCGCATATTCTTCGTCGAATACGTTGCGTCCCCAAACCTCGAGGCTCCATCTTTCGTCCAGCGCGGAGATGCCAAGCCGCGCATTCACGACCGTGTAGGCCGGCTGCTCCTTGGTTGGATTGAGGTCGGAGCCGGTGTTCTGATCGCTGACATAGCGCGCGTCGACATAAGCAAGTCCCATGAGCGAGCCGCCAAACAGGGGCCGCTCATACGTGAGGGCACTGGTGGCCGTCCATTCCGGTGCGTTGCTGAGGTGATTGCCCGGAAGCCGGAAATTGGTGAGCGCACCCGTGATGGGATTTGCCGATGCTGTAACCCATGCGGTGTCGTCTCCGTAGCGTGCGTCAGTATAGACGACGCCGCCCTGAAGGGAAAGACCGTCGATAGGCGTGCGCCAGAGCACGT
>CAYODX010000018.1:59895-61049 GCA_964402795.1 uncultured Terricaulis sp.
TAGACGACGCCGCCCTGAAGGGAAAGACCGTCGATAGGCGTGCGCCAGAGCACGTCGAGTTCGGCGCCCTCAGACGTTGCTTCTGGCACTGACGTCACCTGGAAGCTGACGCCATTGAAGGTATTGAGCTGAAAGTTCTGGTACTCGTTGGAGAACAAGGCGAGGTTCACAATTAGGTCCCGGTCGAACCACGTCGTCTTCAAACCGACTTCGTAGGCATCGACGAGTTCCGCCGGGAATTCGGTGTTGAAGGCAGCCCCGCCGAAATTGCGGTCCAAGTTGAAGCCACCAGCCTTGTAGCCGCGCGAATACGAAGCGTAGGCGCTCACGAAGTCGGCGAACTCATGACGCAGCGCGGCAACGCCGGACCATTCCTCCTCCTCCCGGCTCTGCAAGTGCGTCCCATCGCGGCTGCCGCGCAATATCGGGTTGCAGAAAGCCGACCGCATGGTGGCGATTGCCACACGATATAGCGGCGCAGGCTGCAGAGTGGGGTCGCAGTTCGCGAAGGGCGTGAGCGTGCCCGCCGGCAACGGCCCAAAATATGGCGCACCGGCTGGCGTCGCGGACTCAAGCGCCGCGACGCGAACGAGGAAGATGCCCCCGGCGTCAAAGCTCGTGTCAAAGGTGGCGCGGAGATCCTTCTCTTCCGTCGTGTAACGCACGCCGATTGTGAAGTCCGTGTTCGGCCCAAGCGAAATGATGTTGTGGGTGAAGAAAGCCAGCGAGTTGCTTTCCTGGCGATAATGATCGTCCACCCCCGCTCCGCCGGGGACCGCCCCAAGCGTAAGGAAGGGATTGAACACGATGGGTACAGGATTGCCCGAACTCGTGTTGAACGTGGGCGCCGCCAGCGCGCCGAGCGTTGCGAAGTACGTTCCGAACTGGGCGCCTGCCGCCAGATTGTCGTCGCGCGTCAGCGTTTCATCCGAGTAGTAGAGGCCAACGAGCCAGTCGAGCCGTCCCCACTCGCCCGCTAGCCGCAGCTCCTGCGTGAAGATGTCGAACGCAAATCCATTGTCGCCGTCATTGACGCGGCCCCACAAGTCGGCTGCTGAGAAATCCGTATCCTGGCCTTGCTCATAGATCCAATTCCGCTGTGCGGTGATCGACGTCAACGTAACGCCGCCGCCGAGCTCCCAATCAACTTCCGC
>CAYODX010000019.1:0-58708 GCA_964402795.1 uncultured Terricaulis sp.
GCCGCTCACGCCGGTCAGCCGGTTGAACGCGTCGTAGCCGTACGTGCGCGCCCCGTCTGAGGTGAGATTTCCGCGCCCATCCTACGTGAAGCTGGCGCCGGCGACGCTCTCATATTGGTTCAGCCCGTTGGCCGTATAGCTCGCACTGGCGCCGCTTGGCGAGAACGCATAGGCGCTGTTGCTCATGGTGCGCGTCAGAGCCTGCGAGCCGGCATTGTAGCTCATGGCGAGCGTTACGTCCGCCGACGTTCCGGAGAGATTCTGCTGCAGGCTGGAGAGGCGCGAGGCTGCATCGTAGCTGTAGCTGGTCGCGGCGCCGGCGCCGCCTGCGCGGGCGATGGCGGTGCGCCGGCCGAGATTGTCGTAACTGTACGTCGCCAGCACGCCCGCGCCGGAGCTGGCCCCGTTCTCCCGGATCGCGGTGACCGCGCCGGTCAGATCGAAAGCGCGGCGAGCTACGCCGGTGTGGGTCGTTTTGCTCGCGACCTCAAGGAGGCACATTTACGATCTCGCCCTGACCCTCTCTGAACACATGAATGGTTTCGCCATCGACATTAGCGACATAGTATCGGACTTCGCCCACATGTTGTTCGCCTCGATCATTGATTACGTCAGGTCGAACTGCAAAATGTATTGTAGCGGCGTATTCGCCACCGCCCGAATAACTGATCAAACAGTCACGCAACCTTGCGCTTAAATTGAACTCTGTGCGAATCGCGGTCCAGGCACGGAGGATCGTCTCGACTTGGTCGCCTCTAAAGTACTGGTTTCGATAGGTGGAGCTTGGCTGCGCATCCGCCCCAACGCATGCCGCCGCGCCCACCGTCGGCAATATCGCCAAGATTGCTCTTCGCTCGATATTACGAGATCTCATCAGCGCACTCCGTCAGCAGATAGGCGGCACCTGAGTGCCAGAGTACATATGCTCTCTTACTGTCCGACCACTCGCATCAGTTCCTTCAATTTCCCCCAATGCAGGGGCTATCGCGCTTTATCGCAGCTTGGGCTTCGAGCAGCGCTGCCATGTCGCGCATGGTGTTTGGAAGAAGATTTGACGCGAGCCAGCTGGCATCTTGCTCCTTCGACTTCATAGTCACAGTGTGCTGCGCTTGGCCGCCAAGTTGGATATGACATCACGGCGCTTAATACGGAGAAGGTTCATGCAGCCGTCTAATGTGGATTATCGTCTTCGCCGCGTATCCGAAATGGCGAAGTACATAAACGCCAAGGCTCCTGATCAACGCCAGGACTATGTTCGACAGATCCTGCGCCCGATGCTGCCACACGTGGAGTGCCCTGTGTTGCGCAAGGCGATGACCAGGCTTGCCGCCAGGTACGCGACCGCAGAGGGGCCGCGGGCCGCATGATCGTCACCCGCAATGGCGAGCATCGGGCCGCCGGTGCGATCACGTATCTGGATCGACAAGCCGGCGGAACGATGCCCAGGCATTCACGTCACGTCGTCGACGACTTCGGGGGTTGCGCCGCATGAGGCGATCAAGCGCGTCAAATCGGTTTCCGCTTTGGCCAGCGCCAATGCATCGCTGCTGCGCGCCACCAGATGCAGGCCAAAGCCCTCTGGCGTGAACCATGGGTAAGAACCAAAGGATACGCCGGGCGCATCCGCTTCCAATTGACCCAAACCGGACGCAATGTCGCCTTCGCGCACGCCCTCGCCGCGGACGGTGACGGAGCGCACCGGCGCCCCGCCCTCGATGCGATCGGCGATATCCTGCAGCATGCCGCGCATGATCGAAGGCACGCCCGCCATCACGAAGACGTTGCCGATCTGGAAGCCCGGCGCCTTGGAGACGGGATTTGCGATCAGGGTTGCGCCATCGGGAATGCGCGCCATCCTGAGGCGCGCCGCGTTGAGATTGTCCCCTCCTCTGTAATGGGCTTCAAGAATCGCGCGCGCATCCTCCCGCACATCGATGCCGACGCCGAACGCTGACGCCATTGCGTCGGCCGTTTTGTCGTCATGCGTCGGGCCGATCCCTCCGGTCGTGAACACATAATCGTACTTCGCTCGCAAGGCGTTGACGCCTGCGACGATCTCGGCGGGAACATCTGGTACAACTCGCGCCTCCGCCACCTGCACGCCCAGCGGCGCCAAGAACTTGGCGATGGCTTGGAGGTTCACATCTTGCGTGCGGCCGGAGAGGATCTCGTCGCCGATCAAGAGAACGGCCGCTTTGACTTCGCGCTGGGTCATGCGCGCATATTAGCACGAGCGCGGCGAGGTTTTGATGAGCGAGATTGATTATGTCGGCCCTTTGAGCGAACGGCAGAAGGGCGCCCTGCCTGATCACATGGGCCTGGAATGGATCGAGGCCAGGCCGGGTCATGTTCGCGGCCGCTTCGCGGTGAAGCCGCACCACATGGCGCCGAATGGGTTCCTGCACGCCGCCAGCGTCATCGCACTCGCCGACAGCGGCTGCGGCTATGGCTGCATGATCTCGCTGCCGGACGGAGCGTCCGGTTTCACCACGCTCGAACTCAAGGCCAATTTCCTCGGCACAGCCCGAGACGGCGCCGTCGTCTCCGAGGCGCGCCTTGTTCATAGCGGGCGCACAACGCAGGTTTGGGACGCGGTCGTCAGCGACGAAAAGAGGGGCAAGACCATCGCCCTATTCCGCTGCACGCAAATGCTGCTTTATCCGAAATGACGCGCCCGCGCAGCGTGCGCCAAGTGGTCGAGCGGCTGACCGCCGACTTCACCCACGACGGCGTCTCGCCGCCGTACCGGAGGAGGCGCCGTGACTAAGCTAGGATATGGGCGGCGCCGGCGCGCGCACGCACTCGTAGGGCGCGGGCTGAATAAAGAGGTCGTAGGACGCCGGCACGCCGGCGAGCGGCGGGCGCGCGCCCTCGCCGAAGCGGCGGCCGGGTTGGGCAAGGTAAGCGCGCCAGCGTTCGACTTCGGCAAGGCAGGCCTCGCGGGTGGCGAACGTGAGCACCACCTCGCGCTGTACGAAGTCGGCCGGCCGCGTCGGGTGCGTAACCGCGCTGCACTCGGCGGTGATTTCTGCGCTGCACAGGCGCAGCGCAAACCACAGTACAAGCGTGAACATTTGGAGAGCCTAACATGAAGCCGGTGTGCCGTCGCGTTGTGTCGCGCGAACAGGCGCACGCCGAGCTTTCGGCCGCTGTCAAGGGAACGGGCGGACAACGGCCTACCAGCAGGTCAACAAAAATGCGGAACAGCGCGCGTCCGAAGCAAGAACAGGCGCGCGTCTCCGGCTGACAGCCGCCGCTGGACACCCACCACCCAGCGCCGCGCGAGCAACGCCCGCTGCGCTACTTGATCTTTCCTTCGACGAACTCGACGTGCTTCTTTGCGATCGGGTCGTACTTACGGAACTTGAGTTTTTCCGTCTTCGTGCGCGGGTTCTTCTTCGTCACGTAGAAATAGCCCGTGTCCGCCGTGGAATTGAGGCGGATTTTGATGACAGTCGGCTTAGCCATTGGTCGGGCCTGGGATACTCAAGGTTTCAGGAAGCGCGCGAAAATACGGGGCCGCGCTCCAAAGTCAACCGCGGAGACCGGAGAAATGGCTGGCGCGGTCATTGTCGTAAGCATGGTTGTCGCCACCGAGGATGAGGCCGCGGCCCGAGCGATCATGGCCGAAATAGCCGCCGCCGCCGGGGTGGAGTGCGCCTTCCTGAGCTGGCGACCCTATCCCAAGCTGGGCCCGCATTCGAAGCTCGGAGCAGCGGTCCGGCTGCCGTGCGCTCCGGCGGGTCAAGACTTGATCGACGCCTGCGAGGACTTTGCTGCCGTGATCGTCGCCGAAGAAGGGCTGGCGAAGGGTGTCGTCAGCAGCTTCCTCGAGCACGACGGCGTTCTATTCTACAACCGTATTTTCGACGCCCGAACCGCCGCTTTTCGGCGCGAGGACGTGCTCTGGCTCGATATCGAGGCGCACACCCATCCTGACCGCCTGGGGGAACTCGCGGCGCTGTTTACGGCGTGAGTCGCTCCATGCTGTGGGCGCCACGGCTCCAGCGCAGGAAGGGCGGCGCGATCTTGTTCCCTGCCAGGCGCGCCTGCACCTCCTTCAGCACGAAGCGCGTGATGGAGGGCAAGTCGAGGGCCATCGCCTCCTCCAGGCTGAACCATTTGGTGTGCAGCAACTCCTCCCCGGCCTCCGGTTCGTCATGGACGAGGACCTCTTCCGCCTCAGCCAGAAAGAAGCGGGCGTCGAAGCGGCGGGGGCGGTAAGGCGGGGTAATCGCGCGGGCCACGAAGCTGAGTTTGGACAGGTCCGGTCCCGCCTCGCCGCCTAGAACGAGTCCGGCCTCCTCTTTGGTCTCCCGCACGGCCGCCAGCGCGAATGCCCGCGGGGGCCGGCGCACCGCAGTGCCGCAACGGAGCAGCGCCTCGGTTTCGGAGGTTAATTCGGCAGCGGCGGGCAGCTTCGCATCGCCCGGATCGACTCGCCCACCCGGAAAGACCCACTTGTCGGGCATGAATACGTGGCCTTTGCCGCGCTGACCCATCATCACTTCACGGCCGCCGCGCACGAGAATGAGGGTGGCCGCGTCACGCGGCTTCTGCGCCTTCGGCTTATCGGCGTCCGGCGGGTCGAATGGCTTCTCGTCCTCGTTCAGCTTGAACTCGTTGGCGCTCATGGGGGCGTCCTAGCACGCCGGCTCGGCGGCCTTGGAAGCGGAACCGCACAGGCCTATCGTCGCGCACTGCAAGGGGGAAACAAGATGGCGCGACGTAAACCCGGCGAAGGTCAAACAGCGCTGGTGACGGGCGCCTCGGCCGGCATTGGCGTCGACCTGGCGGAGTGCTTCGCCAAGGACGGCTACGATCTGATCCTCGTGGCGCGCAGCCAAAGCGCGCTGCAGGAGGTCGCAAACCGGCTCGCCTCAGCCTGCGGCGTGAAAGCCCACGCCCTCGCGCAGGACCTCGGCGAGCGCGGCGCGGGCTCCGCGGTTGCGGCCGAGATCGCCGCGCGCGGGCTCAATGTCGATGTGGTGGTCAACAACGCGGGCTACGGCCACGCCGGGGCGCTCACCTCCTCCGACCTGCAGACCCAGCTCGGCATGATCGACCTCAACGTGCGCGCGCTGGTCGAGCTCACCTATCTCTACTGGGATCGCATGCGCGCCAATAAGCGCGGCGGGGTGCTCAACGTCGCCTCCACCGCCGCGTTTCAGCCAGGGCCGCTGATGGCGAATTATTATGCTTCGAAAGCCTACGTGCTCTCCTTCTCGGAAGCGCTGTGGGAAGAAGCACGCGGCACAGGCGTGCGCGTGAGCTGCCTTTGCCCCGGGCCCACAGTATCGAAATTTCGCGAGCGCGCCGGCACCGGCAAGACGCGGCTGGCTCGAAACGCAGGCGCAGCCATGCCGTCAGCGCCGGTAGCGCGCGCAGGCTACGAAGGCTGGAAGCGCAACAAGCGTGTTGTCGTCACCGGCGCCGGCAACAAATTCATCGCTGGCTTCGGCAAATACATTCCACGCGGCGCGCTGCTGCGCATGGTGCGCAATCTGCAATCGCCGGCCACTTAGGACTGAACGCACGCGGTGATGGCGCGCCTTCATAGGCGAACTCGCCATCTCTAAAATGATCGTTGCATGGGCAGAGTTCAAGAATTGCGCCCGGACAGGTTTTGGTGATGGTCGCCATCTTGGTGGAGGCTATCGATGAGCGGCAAAGCGACGACATTCGCCCAATCCTTCTTCCACGGCTCAAAAGCAGACCTGGAGCCGGGCAATCTCATCGCCGCGGGCTATACATCGAACTACGGCCGGAGAGCCGAAGCCGCGCACGTTTATATGTCCGCGACGCTCGACGCAGCGATCTGGGGCGCCGAGTTGGCGGTCGGCAAAGGACGCGCACGCATCTATGTCGTCGAGCCGACGGGCGCATACGAGGATGACCCCGATCTGACGAACAAGAAGCTTCCGGGCAATCCGACCAAATCATATCGCAGCACCCATCCGCTGCGCGTGATCGGCGAAGTGATTCATTGGACGAGCCACACGCCCGACCAGATCGAGGCGATGCAAGAGGGCATCGCCCGCGTCCAACGCGGCGGCGACTAACCCTTGGCCCAAGCCAATCTCAGCAGGCGCTTCACTTCAGCGTCGACCTCTTTGGCGGAAGAGAGTTGCAGAATGGCGGTGTGCTTTTCCGACCAGGGGCGGCGCTTCATCGGCGAAAGACGCCGGCTGGCGTCGAGCGGCAGCGGCAGGCCGAGTTCGGCGCACTTTCCCGCTCGCGCTGGAAGGATGCCGGCGAACTGGATCTTACGCGAGAAGGACACGAAGGTTTTTCGCGGCCCGATGATCGCGTCTGCAAATTCTTTCCGCACCAGAGCCGCCACTGCATCGTAGATGGCGCGGCCTTCCTTCTCCTTCCAGAGCTGATCGAGCATTGCGTCGGGCTTGTCCCAGGTCGCAGCAGACGGAAACGCTGCTTGCAGCACGTGCGCGGCCCTGTTGGCGCCGAGGCCGTATTGCTCCTTCAACCATTGCGCTCGCTTGCGCGGAGTCGTTTCGGGGCACGCCCTGGCGATCTCGACCCATTCAGCGAGCGTCTTGCCCGTGTCGCGTGCGAGGCTCGCCTGCACGCTTGCAAACCATTTCTGCTGACGTTCGCTCAACACCGGCGCCGGCTTCGATGCTCTCGGCTTTTTCGCCGCCTTTGCTTTGGCTGCCGCCATCGCTACCCTCCCGCCCAGGAGACCCTCCATGAGCCTTGCCGGAACCTACGACGACAACAACCTGTTTGCGAAGATTCTACGCGGCGAAATCCCGGCGGTGAAAGTCTTCGAGGATGACGAGGCGCTCGCCTTCATGGACATTTTCCCGCAAGCGCGCGGGCACGTGCTGATCGTGCCCAAGAATGTGCGGGCGCGTAATTTTCTGGAATTGCCGCCGGAGCGGGTAGCGCCGCTGATGGAGCGTGTGCAGCGGATCACCAAAGCCGTGGTCAAGGCGTTGAACCCCGATGGGGTAACCGTGACCCAGTTCAACGGCGAAGACGCAGGCCAAACGATCTTCCATCTGCACTTTCACGTCATCCCGCGCTACGCGGGCGTGCGTCTCGCCGGACACGGCCACGGCAACAAGGCCGACATCCAAGATTTGCAGCAAATCGCCGAACAGATCGCGCGCGCGCTTTAAGGCGTCAGCGGCGCGTCGGGCTTGCCGACGAACAAGGCGTCAAAGCGAGGAACCAGCCGCTTCAGCAAGCGCTCGCCCGCATCGAGCACGCCGCGCAGAAGCTTGCGCAGGCCGGCCTCCAAAACCGCGCAGACGACGTAAGACAGCGCCAGCATCGCCGCGACTACAATCGCGAGCGTGGTCCAACGATCGAGTCCGGCGCCAGTCAGAAGGCCGACCAAGGCTGTGCCGACGCCGGCATGCACCAAGAAGAGCGGATAGGTCATGAGCCCGATGCGGCGCAAAATGCGCTGACCGAGTTGCGATCTTACTTCAAACACGTGCGGCGCCAGCGCCACTGCGGCGATCAGGCCAACCCCGCAAAGCCAGAACAGCACCGGCGCCCATATCGGGTAGGCCATGTGCGCCGCGAACTCCCAGGGCGCGCCCTCTGCGCGCCACACGATCTCGAACATGCCAAGACCGATCGCCAGCGCCATGCCCGCATAACGCAGCGGCGTCATCGCGCCGCGGTTCAACAGCCAGAGCCAGATGCCGATGGCGAAGAACGCGCCGTAGCGCATGAGCGTTAATCCCGAATACCATTCGATTTTACCGAGCAGCGCTGCGCCCAATTCGTGTTCGAAGAACGCTGGCGCGGTATGCGGGATGGAGTAGAGAGTCGATAGCGTGGTCAGCAGCCAAGGGATCGCGGTGAAGCGCACGATGCGGCTCGCAACCAGCACCCAGAAAACGAGAGCGTAAAACACGATTTCGACTGCGAGCGACCAGTACACGCCTTCGATCCAGGGGCCGCGCACCCACAGGACCATGGAGCGCAGATAGCGGACAAGGATTTCGTGCTGATCGATCGTGCTCCAGGTCAACCAGGCGATGAGCGAGATCGTGGCGCAGATCCACACCGCCGGATAAAGCCGCAGCACACGGTTCTTTAGAAAGCTGATTGGCGCCTGGCCGAACGCTGAATTGGCGATCACGAATCCTGAGATGACGAAGAAGACCTCGACGCCTACCCAGCCGAACCAGGTAAACGGCGCGAGCGCCTCATAGCGCGCGGACCCGAGAGCCGGATGCGCGGCCAGGTTCGAGGCGGCCCACGCATAGAAACACAGATGAAACGTCATCACGGCGAACGCCGCGAAGAACCGCAAGACGTCCAGCGGATAGAAGTGATTGCGCATGCCGAGCACCGCCCAGCTGGGTGGTACGACTGTGCTCGTCCGCTCGCAATGCGATACGCGTCTAAGGGGTCGTTGCCGGTTCGAGAGGCGCGCCGAGGCGCGGTTAACCCAATGCAGATGAAAGTCGTTTGCTGAAAGCGCGGGAACAAGCGGGCGGCGACCTTACAGCCGCCGCCCAACCAGTCGAAGCTTAGGCCTTTTCAGGCTTCTTGCCGAAGCTCAAGAGCCCGCGTTGTTCGGGCAAATAGGTAAATTTCAGCTTGTCCTTGTCACCCGGATCGATGTCGATCTTGACGATGCCGCCGTCCTTCAATTTCCCGAACAGCAGTTCGTCAGCCATCGGCTTCTTCACCTGTTCCTGGATCACGCGCGCCAAAGGCCGCGCGCCGAAACTTTCGTCATAGCCGCGCGTCGCCAACCAGTCGGCCGCCTTGTCGGTGATCTCGATCTGGACGTTGCGCTCGGCCAACTGGCCCTCGAGCTGGATGATGAATTTCTGCACCACATTGCGGACCACCTCCGGCGGCAGCCCGCCGAAATTGATCACCGCATCTAAGCGGTTGCGGAACTCCGGTGAAAACAGGCGCTTGATCGCCTCTTCGTTCTCTTCGTCCTTCTTGCCGCGCCCGAAGCCAATGCCCTGCTTGGCCGCATCGGCCGCGCCGGCATTGGTCGTCATGATCAGGATGACATTCCTGAAATCGACCTTCTTGCCGTTGGCGTCGGTGAGCGAACCGTGGTCCATCACCTGGAGCAGGATGTTGAACAGGTCCGGGTGCGCCTTCTCGATTTCGTCGAGCAGCAGCACCGAGTGCGGGTGCTGGTCGACGCCGTCGGTCAGAAGTCCGCCCTGGTCAAACCCGACATAGCCTGGAGGCGCGCCAATCAGGCGGCTCACGGTATGACGCTCCATGTACTCGGACATGTCGAAGCGCAGCAATTCGATGCCCATGATGTTCGCCAGCGAGCGGGCGACTTCGGTCTTGCCGACGCCAGTCGGGCCTGCGAACAGGTAGCAGCCGATCGGCTTTTGCGGTTCGCGCAAGCCCGCCCGCGCCATCTTGATCGCAGCGGCGAGTTGATCGATCGCCGGGTCTTGCCCGAACACGACGCGCTTAAGATCGCCAGAGAGCGATGACAGCATCTCGGCGTCGTTCTTCGACACCGATTTCGGGGGGATTCGCGCCATGCGCGAAACCACCTCTTCCACTTCGGTGACGTCGATCATTTGTTTTCGCTGCGCCGGCGGCAGCAGCATCATCGAGGCGCCGCTCTCGTCGATCACGTCGATCGCCTTATCCGGCAGCTTTCGATCGCCCATATGGCGCGCCGAAAGCTCCACAGCGGCCTTCACGGCGTCGTCCGTGTACTTCACTTTGTGGAACTCTTCGAAATAGGGCTTCAACCCCATCAGGATTTTGATCGCATCAGGAATCGACGGTTCGTTGACGTCGATCTTCTGGAAACGCCGCGCCAAGGCGCGATCCTTTTCGAAGTGCTGACGATATTCCTTGTAGGTGGTCGACCCCATGCAGCGAAGCTGGCCCGATTGCAGCGCCGGCTTCAGAAGGTTCGACGCGTCCATCGCCCCGCCACTCGTGGCGCCAGCGCCGATCACCGTGTGAATCTCGTCGATGAACAGGATCGCCTTCGGATGGTTCTCCAGTTCCTTCATCACGCTCTTCAAGCGCTCCTCGAAATCGCCGCGATAGCGCGTGCCGGCGAGCAGCGATCCCATGTCGAGCGAGAAGATGGTGGCGTCGGCCAGCACTTCCGGGACCTGCTTCTCGTTGATCTTGCGGGCGAGGCCTTCCGCGATCGCCGTCTTGCCGACGCCGGGATCACCCACCAGCAACGGATTGTTCTTCTGCCGACGGCACAGAATCTGGATCGCCCGCAGCACTTCCGGCTCCCGGCCGATCAACGGATCGATCTTGCCTTCGCGCGCCTTCTTGTTGAGGTTCACGCAATAGGCGGCGAGCGCTTCGCTGCCCTGCTTGACCACCCGTTCGCCATCTTCGCTCTCCTGTGCGCCGCGCACCGGGCGCGGTTGCGCAGCGCCGGCGCGCTTGGGCAAGCCGTGAGCGATGAAGTTCACCGCGTCGTAGCGGGTCATGTCCTGCTCTTGCAGGAAGTAAGCGGCGTGGCTCTCGCGCTCGCTGAACAGCGCCACCAGCACGTTCGCGCCGCTGACTTCGCGGCCGCCGCTGGAATCGACATGCAACATCGCCCGCTGCAACACGCGCTGGAAGCCGGCTGTGGGGCGCGGCTCTTCGTGCTCGCGGTTCTGCACGCGCAAGCTGTCGAGTTCGGTCTGCAGGTAGGACTCGAGATTGAGCCGCAGCTTGTCGAGATCGACCTTGCACGCATGCATCACGCCCGCTGCGTCGTCATCGTCGATGAGCGACAGGAGCAGATGCTCGAGCGTCACATATTCGTGCTGATGCTCGTTGGCGAGCGACAGCGCACGCCGCAGCGTGTGCTCAAGCGTGCGGGAGAAAGTCGCCATGCGAGTCTATTCCTTTTCCATCGTGCATTGCAGCGGGTGTTCATGCCGCCGCGCCAGATCCAAAACTTGGGCGACCTTGGTCTCGGCCACCTCGTAGGTGAAGACGCCGCACACGCCGACGCCGTTCTGGTGAACGTGCAGCATGATCGTGGTCGCCTCCTCACGGCTCTTGCTGAAGAAGCGCTCCAGCACATAAACGACGAATTCCATCGGCGTGTAATCGTCGTTCAACAGCAGAACACGGTAGAGCGACGGCTTCTTCGTCCGCGTCAGCGTCTTCGCGCCAACTCGTCCTTCCTGCCCGCCGTCCGGGTCGTCATTGTCGTCCCAGGGCTGCCCGCTCATCTCTTCTGCATTCCATCAGGCGCTCGATTCGCAACCATCCTAACCCGCGAGCCTTCGCCCACATGCTGAACAATTTATGGACGATGAAGGCGCAGGGAAGGCCTTGAAACCAGTGCGCGCATCACCAGCGCGAGAACACGCGCCGCCTAGAGCAGACGCAAAACGGGTCCGGCTCATGAAGAACCGGACCCGTTTCGTTTTCAGCCCCTCGACGCCGTGGCGGCGTCGAAGCGGATTTCTCAGCGCACAGCGGCGCCGGTCTGGATGAGCTGGCCGACTGCGGTCACGCGGTCGTTGATCGGCTGCAGCGTCTCCTTGGCTACGCCGCTGACGAGTTCAGATACGCCTGTCAATTCAGCGACATACGCTTCAAACGCGCTCTTGGCGTAATCGTTCTGCTTTTCCACGAACTCTTGCACGCTCTTGGAGGTCATCAGCGCCTTCGTGGCCGCGACATGGTTTTCGAGCGCCTGCTTCTGGAACGCGACGGTGCGCGCGGACAGCGCTTCAAGGCCCTTCTGAGCCGCAGTCGCGGAAGCAAGCCAAGCTTCGACGTTCTGCTTGCCGAAGGCGGACGCCTCGGAAAGAGCCGCGAGGCCGCGGTCGATGTTCTCACGCACCGCTTCGGTGGAGGCGGTAGTGGCCTGCTCAAAGGCTTCGGTGGCGGTCTTCGCAGCGCGGGGCGCGGTCTTCACAGTGGCCATGGTCGGTCTCCGTTCTCTGCTCGCGGCCCAGGGGCCGATGATCTGGCGCCCTATATGTTATGCTGCACTTGCGAAGTCAACCCACTTTATGCTGCACTGCAACAAAGCGGCCATAGGCGATGAAACAGCCGGCTTTAAGCCGGCGTTAAGCATGTTTTCCACACCCTCACAGCGTGGAGCGCAGATCACCGGAATCGCTGCGGAAACTTTACCTTGTACTGAAACCGCCGCTTAACGGGTGCAACTGAATCTGTAATCTGCACGGCATGCGTTTTGCCTGACTTTGTCCGCGTTTATGCGGGATGGGACGCTCATGAAGTCTGCGGGTTCATTTTCGGTGCGGTGGCTAGCGGGCCTCTTCGTGATGATCATCGCGATGGGAGCGGCCGTTCCTGCCCTCGCCCAAGACCGGTACGCGGCCATCGTCATGGACGCACGCACCAACGAGGTGCTGCTCGAGGACCAGGCCGACGAGGCCCGGTTCCCGGCGTCGCTCACCAAGATGATGACGCTTTACATGCTGTTCGAGGCCATCGAACGCGGCGATTTGACGATGGACACCCGTATCACCGCGTCTCGAAACGCGGCGCGTCAGCCGCCGTCGCGCCTGGGCCTCGCCTGCTCGCGTCGCCGGGGTTGCGATTCCATTACTGTCGACCAGGCCATTCGCGCCCTTGTGGTTCAATCCGCCAATGACGTCGCTGTGATGGTTGCCGAGCGCCTCGGCGGCACCGAGTCCCGCTTCGCAGCCAACATGACCGCCCGCGCCCGCGAACTCGGCATGACGGAAACACGGTTCGCCAACGCCAGTGGGTTGCCGGATGATCGCCATCGCACCACGGCGCGCGACATGGCCCGTTTGAGCCAAGCCCTGTGGCGCGACTTCCCGCAATATTATCACTACTTCCAGACGCCGAGCTTCGCCTGGCGGCGCGGCTCCGGCCGCAACCACAATCACCTGCTTGGGCAGGTCGAAGGCGTGGACGGCATCAAGACCGGCTACACGCGCGCCTCCGGTTTCAATCTGGCGACCATGGCCGAGCGCAATGGGCGCCGCGTGATCGTGGTCGTGCTCGGCGGCGAAACAGCCGCGGCGCGGGATGCGCAGGTCGCCTACCTGGTCGAAGGCGCCTATCAGGAATTCGCCCGTCGCGACGATCCGAACGCCGCGACGTTGGCGAGCCTGCCGACGCGGCGCCTGGACGTGCAACTCGCGCCCGGCGCAGTGACGGCGACCGCTTCGACGACGCCGCGCCCGCTGCCGCCATCCTCGCCCTACGATCTCTATCAAGGCATGGTGGTGGAGACGCTCGCGCCGATGCGGCTGCCTATCGACACCGTAAGCCAGGGCGACCAGGCTGATCAGTCGACGGACGAGAGCGAGGAATAGCCCTCAGCGCAGCTTCTTGAGCAGGCGATCCCGCGCGGCCGTAAGCCGCGCGGCGTCGGCGTTTGAGCCGCCGCGGTCCGGGTGGGCCCGGGCCATCTTGGCGCGGTAGGCCGAGCGGATTTGTTGTTCGCTCGCGTTGGCTGCGAGCCCCAGCAGCGCGCGGGCCGCTGCATCCCTTGGATCTTCGCTGGGCGCGTGCGCGGCGCGACGGCCGGCGACCAGCTGTGGCCAGAACTGCCAAGCCAAGAAGGCCATCGCGGCAAGCAAGAGGCCCGCGGTCCAGGCGCCGCGATACAACATCAACGCAGCGATCGCTGCGCAGGCGAGCGCTGGCCATCGCGCCATGAATACACGACGTCGTGCTGCGCCGACGCGGCTGACGAACGCCAAGGCAAAGACCGCCAGCACAGCCAGAACAGCGTAGAGCACGCGCGCCCCTTAACCCCTCGCCTGTCGCCGGCGCCGCCCTTGGCTAGAACTTGAGCGGCTCGCCGTCGAGCCCAGGCAGCTTCAGCGTGATGAAGAGATCGCGCAATTCCTGCCGCGCGGCGAGATGGGTCATCTTCATCTCGCCCTCGACGCCCGCAGCGTCGAGATCGAGCAAGGTCAGCCCTTGTGGGAATAATTCGCGGTAGATCACACGCTCGGAGAGCCCAGGGGCCAGGCGAAAGCCGATTCTCTGCGACAGGGTTTTCAGCGCCTCGCCGACGCGCTGCTTGTTCTTGGCCTCGATCCGGCTGGTGGCGGTACGGTTGCGGAGCACCACCCAATCGATCGGCGTGCGCAGTGACAACGCCTTCTTCTTTCGGCTCTCCCAGACCATTTCGCTGTAGATCGACGGGCGCACGATCTCCGGACAATTGGCGTCGATATCCCCGAGCAAGTCGAAATCGACAAAGCTATCGTTGAGCGGCGTCACCAGCGTGTCCGCGCAGGAGTGCGCCAAGCGCGACATGAAGGAATCGCCGCCGGGGCTGTCGACAACAATGAAATCGCAGGTCTCAGAAAGCCGGCGCAGCGCTGCGCGAAACGCCGCCTCCTCTTCCGCTTCCGCCATGTCGATGGAGCGCTGGCGGCTTTCGCAGAGATCGAGCATCTGCGGGCAGGCGAGCTTGGCCCCTTTGGCGGCTATCCACCGGCCGCGGTTTTCGATGTAGCGCGTGAGCGAACGCTGGCGCAGGTCGAGATCCAACACGCCGGTGCGGCGGCCCATCCGCATCAAGGCGACGACGATGTGCATGGCGACGGTCGACTTGCCGGCGCCGCCCTTCTGGTTGCCGACGACAATGACATGGGCTTGGCGCGGGGCGCCGACGGGCGAAGCGTCATAGGCGTGCGCAAGGCTCATGACGCCCATCCACGCGAGCGTGCGGGCGCGGCGAGCCAGAGGCGAAACACGACGCACATGATCGCGACCTTGGCCGAACGCGGTTAAGCGGCGCTTAACCGTATTGACGTTGGCGCAGCAAGGCGGGATGCGAGGGAACATGAACGCCGCATCGCTTCCGATCGTTCGCGACACGCCCGGTTTGCGCGCCGAAATCAAAGCTTGGCGCGCCGCCGGCCAGCGCGTCGCGTTCGTGCCCACAATGGGCGCTTTGCACGAGGGCCATCTCTCTCTGGTCCGTGCAGCCAAGGCGGCCGCGGGCAAGGTCGTCGCCAGCCTCTTCGTGAACCCGCGTCAGTTTGCGCCGCATGAGGACTTCGAGCGTTACCCGCGCGACGAAGCCGGCGACGCCGCCCTGCTCGCGAGCGCCGGGTGCGATCTCTTGTATGCCCCAGAGCGCGCCGCGATGTACCCGCCCGGCTTCGCCACCAACGTGATCGTCAGCGACGTCTCCACGCCTCTGGAGGGTGAGTTCCGGCCGCACTTCTTCGGCGGCGTCGCGACCGTGGTGACAAAGCTGTTGCTGCAGGCGCTGCCGGACGCAGCCTTCTTCGGCGAAAAAGACTACCAGCAGCTGATGGTGATCAAGCGCATGGCGCGCGATCTCGATATTCCGGTGGAGATCATCGGCTGCCCAACCGTGCGCGAAGCGGACGGCTTGGCCATGTCCTCGCGCAACGCCTATCTCAGCGCCAACGAGCGCCGCATCGCTGCGCGGCTCAATCACATCATGCATGATGCGATCAAAGAGGCGCGCGCCGGCGATGCGATCGCAGACATCGAAGCGGAAGCGATGCGGCACTTGATCGCCGCCGGTTTCACCAGCGTCGATTACATCACCATTCGCGACGCGGAAACGCTGCACCCGGTGAGCGATCTCTCCAAACCCGCGCGTATCCTCGCCGCCGCCTGGCTCGGCAAGACGCGCCTGATCGACAATATGGCGGTGTAGGCGCGCCCAACCCATCAATGCGGTTTTACCGGCTGCCTGTCCTCTTCACGTTCGCTCCGTCTCTCAGTCAACCAGTCCGCCATGGCTGTTTCGAGGGCGATGTTCAGCGCGTATCGAACCGACACGCGCCGGGTCTCGGCGTCGGCAACGTCCTGCTGCGGCGGCAGATGCCGGCGCTGACGCTCGTCGTAGCGATCAGGACTGTAATAGTCGTTCGATAAGAGGTCCGCTGCTCTCCAGGATTCAGGCACGTCCTGTTCTATCGCCATGGCGGCCGCGTCGAATTGCAGACAATAGATGCGCTGCTTAACATCGTCCGCGGCGAGTTGGTCATAACACGCGCTGGCGTGATCGATCCAAACCATGAACCCCGAAAACTCGCCCAAAGCATCGTTCACCGCACGCCTGGTGATTTCGAGAACAGCGCGTGGCGGCAGGCCGATATCCTTCTCGAGATGCTCAGCGCGGTAAGTCGCCGCTGGAGCGGCGCTTTCGATCGCGGGCGCCGTTTCAACAGGTTCGTTCGCAGCCTCGCCTGTAGCCGACGCATCCGGCGCCGGTGCTGAGGTGACCGGCGCGTCCTGTGCTTCTTCGAGCGCGCGCCGCAGCCGCACGTCATCCCAGACGTGCAGCAGCAGCGGAATGGTCAGAGGCGCGGCCAATAACGGCAACGCCGCCCGCAAGAACTGCATTACCGTCCCGTTGGCAGATCCTTGAACGCTACGCCCTTGTCTACGCGCACATCCTGGGGAAGACCAAGCACACGTTCGGCGATGATGTTCTTCAAGATCTCATCAGTGCCGCCAGCGATCCTCAAACCAGGCGCGAACATATAGCTTTGATGGAACGCCCCTTCGAGCGGGGCGAGATCGGCGTCGCTAATGATGCCGTAATGGTCTTGAGCCTCGATCGCTGTGTTGGCGATATCCATCATCTGGTTGGCGTTGATCACCTTGCCGATCGAACTTTCCGGGCCGGGCGTCTGTCCTTTCGACAACGCCGTCATCGTGCGGAATTTCGCCAGCTTGTACCCTTCCGCACGCACGATCCAATCGGCCAGCTTCTGCCGGAAAGCCTCGTCCTTGATCAGCGGTCCTTCGCCCGCAGGCGAATTGATGGACCGGGCGAATTCCAGAATCTCTTTGTAATCGGGGCCATACGAGCCGCCGACGGCGAGACGCTCATTCATCAATGTCACGAGGGCGACGTTCCATCCCATGCCCGGCTCGCCGAGACGATTTTTGTCGGGAATGCGGACATCGGTGAAATAGACTTCGTTGAACTCCCGCCCGCCCGAGGCTTGGTGGATGGGGCGCACATCGACGCCCTTCTGCTTCATGTCCACGATGAACATGGTGAGGCCTTTGTGCTTCTCCACGTCCGGGTTGGTGCGCACGAGCAGGATGCCGAAATCCGAAAACTGCGCTCCGGTCGTCCAGACCTTCTGGCCGTTGACGATCCAATCGTCGCCATCGCGCACGGCCTTGGTCTTGCCCGCGGCGACGTCCGAGCCTGCGCTCGGCTCGGAAAAGAGCTGGCACCAGATTTCGTCGCCGCGCAGCGCTTTCGCCACGTAGCGATCTTTCGTGGCGTCATCAGCGAACGCGATCACGGTGGGCACGCACATGCCAAGGCCGATCGAGAACGGCGCTGACGGGGCGTCGTACTTCGCTTCCTCCTGATTGAAGATCACTGCGTAAATTGGCGCGAGGCCGCGTCCGCCCTGCTCCTTGGCCCAGGTGATGCCGGCGAAGCCGGCTTCGGCTTTTTTGCGCTGATACTCTTTCGCCGCTTTCAAGTACTCGGCAGGCGATAGCTTGCGCGAGAGGCGCTCGTTCTCGGCCCCTTTTGGCGTGCAGTTCTTATCCAGAAACGCGCGCGCCTCGGCGCGGAACTTGGCCTCTTCAGGCGTGTCGTTGAAATCCATTGTCTGCTTCCTTCAGGCCGCGTTGCGTTGCTCGAGACGCTTTACCAGCTTTTCCTTCCATGCCGGCGGACTGCCCGCTTGCACGGCCAGGAGCTTGGCGCGGCGATAGAAGAGGTGGCAGTCCACTTCCCAGGTGAAGCCCATCCCGCCGTGCGTTTGAATGTTCTCTTTGGCGCAGAGATAATAGCAGTCGCTTGCGGCCGCACGCGCGGCGGCGGCGGCGAACGGCAGCTCCGCGGCCTCGGTGGAGAGCGCCCAGGCGCCATAATACGCATTCGATCGCGCCACCTCGATGGCGACATACATCTCCGCAAGCTTGTGCTTGATCGCCTGGAATGACCCAATCGGCCGCGAAAAAGCATAACGGGTTTTCGCGTAATCGGTCGCCATTTCGAGGCAGGCTTGGCTGCCGCCGACCTGCTCGAACGCGATCAGCACGGCCGCGCGGTCGAGCACGGCTTCAGAGAGCTCCCATCCCTGGCCCGCGGCGCCGAGGCGTTCGGCCTTCGCATTCTTGAATTCGAGTTTGGCGTGCCCACGGCTCGGGTCGAGCGTCTTCAGCGTGGTGCGGGTCACGCCGGGTTGGTTGAGATCGACCAGCACCAATGAAACGCCGGCGCCCTCCCGCGCCACCACGACAGCGTGGCTCGCGCAGTCGCCATCGGCCACCGGTATCTTGACCCCGTTCAGAGCAGCGCCATCGAACTTGCACTGGATGTTTGCGGCGCTGGGCGCGCCGGGCCCCTCACTGAGGGCAAAGCAGCCGATCACATCGCCCGCCGACACCTTTGGCAGCAGCGCCGTCTTCTGCGCTTCGCTTGCTGCAAGCAGCAGGGCTTCGGCGAAGAAATACACCGTCGACGAAAACGGAATGGGCGCTACGGCACGGCCGAGTTCTTCGGCCAGCACGCACAATTCGAGACGGCCAAGTCCGGTGCCGCCATATTGCTCGGGAATCGCGGCGCCGACCCACCCCATTTCGGCCACCGCGCGCCAAAGCCCCTCGTCGTAGGAGATGTCGGCGTTGTCGAGCACGCGGCGCGTGACTTTGGCGCCCGCTTTCTCGCTTAGAAAGCGCCGCGCCTCATGCTTGAGACTTTTCTGATCGTCGGAGAAATCGAAATTCAAGCCTTCCTCCCGGCAGGTATGGTTGCGGGCAGCTTAACGCGCCCGCGGCGGCGCGAAAGAGTGTCTCCACGTCAAGCCTCTTCACGAAGGCTAAAGCGAGCTGCGGTACCTTCGCCGGCTCTGGGTGCGGGTGGAGAAGTTTCTTGGCCAAAGCAGTCTTCCATAAGGGTCAGCGCGTCTACGTGAAGCCCGTGGCGACGTGGGCGGTGATCGAGAGCGTCAACCCGCAATGGGTCAAGGGCGTCGAGGAACCGCTGCGCGTCACCTATGACGCCGGCCTGGGCCGGGATTTTCACGCGCATGAAATGGCGGCCGAAGATCGCGAACCGCAGAAGCCCGATCTTATCGAAACGGAGAACTGGCGCGTACTGCGCGCCGTCAATCGCCTCTCCGCCGATGCGCGCGATCCGCGCCACCCCTATCCGGGCACGTTCCCCGTCGTCGTCACAGATGAGAAGGATTGGGGCGGCTGGCGCGTGCCGATGGCCGAGTACGATCGCGACCCAGGCCGCGTGGAACATCAGGCGCGCGTCATGGCCAATGCGTTGCGCCTGATGCGCGTGTCGCGTGAGCTGATCGAGTTCGCACGCGATTTCCCGCACGAAACGCCGGGGCAGATGCAGGACCTGGCGCGCCAAGCGGAGATGGTTCTTTCGGCCATCTATCACGACCCCACGCCGCGCAGTGAAGGCATACTGGCGGCGGAATAGTCCGATTGATTTCGCCGTCGCGGCGGCTCATGTGAAGCTTCCCTGGAGGCACCATGATGCGCGACGCCGAAACAGCGATGGTTCAACTTTCCGACTACAAACCACCGGCCTACCTGATCGACGAGATCGCGCTCGTTTTCTCGCTTGCTCCCGAGGCCACTCTCGTCGCTGCACGCAGTCACGTGCGACGCACGAGCGAGGCGCCTGCACCGCTGGAACTCAATGGCGAACGTCTCGAGTTGCAAAGCATCGCCATCGACGGCGAGGCGCTTGCGAACGACCGTTACCGCATCGAACCGGGCAAGCTGATCATCCTTGATCCGCCAGCCGCCTTTCGCCTCGACATCGTCACGCGCATCAACCCCGCCGGCAACACCCAGCTCGAGGGGCTCTATATGTCGGGCGGCCGCTTCTGCACGCAGTGCGAAGCCGAAGGTTTTCGCTCGATTACCTATTTCCTCGACCGGCCCGACGTGCTCGCCCGCTATGCTGTGCGCATCGAAGCAGACAAGGCCGCTTACCCCACGCTGTTGTCGAATGGCAATTTGACTGACAGCGGCGACATGGAGGGCGGGCGCCATTATGCGGTCTGGGTCGATCCGCATCCAAAGCCGTCCTACCTGTTTGCGCTCTGCGCGGGGACCTATGAGTCGATCCACGACGTCTACACCACCATGAGCGGACGCACCGTCAAGCTCGGCATCTATGTCGACCCAGGCGACGCGCAGCGCGCCCATTACGCCATGGATGCGCTGAAGCGCGCGATGCAATGGGACGAGCAGGCGTTTCAGCGTGAATATGATCTCGACGTGTTCAACATCGTCGCTGTACGCGACTTCAATTTCGGCGCGATGGAGAACAAAGGCCTCAACATCTTCAATTCCTCGCTGATCCTCGCCGACGCGCAGACGGCGACTGACGCCGATTACGAAGCGATCGAAGCTGTCGTCGGCCACGAATATTTTCACAACTGGACCGGCAATCGCATCACCTGCCGGGACTGGTTCCAGCTCTGCTTGAAAGAAGGGCTTACGGTTTTTCGCGAACAGGAATTCTCCGCCGACCAGCGCTCGCGCCCGGTGCAGCGCATCAAGGACGTAAAGCGGCTGCGCGCCCGCCAGTTCGCCGAAGACGCAGGGCCGCTGGCGCATGCGGTGCGGCCCTCTCGTTATCAGAAGATCGACAATTTCTACACCGCCACCGTCTATGAAAAGGGCGGCGAAGTGATCCGCATGCTGAAGCGGATCATCGGCAAGGACGCATTCGCGCGGGGCATGCAGCTCTATTTCGAACGCCGCGACGGAACGGCTTCGACGGTCGAAGACTTCATCGCCTGCTTTGAGGAAGCGTCCGGCCGCAGCCTCGCCGACTTCATGCGCTGGTACGAACAAGCCGGCACGCCGCACCTCAAAGTGCGCGGCGCCTATGATGCAAAGGCGCGCACCTACGATCTCACCATAGCGCAACATATCGCGCCGACGCCGGGCCAGCCGACGAAACAGCCCGCCCCCATCCCGCTTGACATCAGCTTCATCGCTGCGGACGGCGCCATCATCGCTGCAAAGCGCGACGGCGAGACCGTCGCCAAGACGCATCATGAACTTGTGCTCAGCGCAGCGGAGACGACGTTGCGCTTCGTCGACGTGCTGGAGCCGCCCATTCCTTCGGTGCTGCGCGGCTTCTCCGCCCCGGTCGTGCTCGACGATGGCCTCGGCGTTGAAGCCCGCTTGGCGCAAATGGCGCACCATCCCGACCCTTTCACGCGATGGGAGGCCGGCCAGAGCATCGCGCGCGCGATCATGCTCGGCGAGGCCAAGGACGCAGCGCCTGCTCTTGCAAAGGCGCTCGCCCGCGAGTTGGATCGCGCCCAGGAAGATGCCGCCTTCGCCGCGCTCGCCCTGCGCCTTCCTGATCTCAACGAGCTCATCCTCGCCGCGCCGACGCCTGATCCCGAAGCCCTGTTCGCCGCGCGCGAGGACTTGCGCCGCACCATCGCCAGCGCGCTGAGCCAGCGTCTCCAGCCGATCGCCTCGGCGCCGAGCGAAACACCTTTCTCCGCCAGCGCCGATGCAGCCGGAAGGCGCGCGCTGAAAGCGGCGGCGCTCGACCTGCTTTCGTCGCTCGGGCCGCAGGGCGAGGCGTTGTTCGACGCTGCTTACGAGCAAGCGGCAAGCATGACCGAGGCGGTGGCGGCGCTTGAAGCGCTTGGCGCTTCCGGGGCCAAGAGCTTCGACGATGCGCTCGCGCGCTTCTATGAACGCTGGAAAACGAACCCGCTCGTGATCGACAAATGGTTTGCGTTGCAGGCGTCGGCGCCGCGCGCGGACGCGCTGATGCGCGCCGAAGCGTTGCGCAAGCATCCTGACTTCAGCCTGCGCAATCCCAACCGCGTGCGCGCGCTTGCAGCGGCCTTCGCCATGCGCAACCCGCGCGCCTTTCACGCCGCCGATGGCGGCGGCTACCGTTTCCTGGCGGCGCTGGCGCAGGAGATCGATGCGCTCAACCCCGCGCTGGCGGCGCGGTTACTCACAGCATTCGAATCGTGGCGTCGATTCGATTCAGGCCGTCAAGCCCAGGCGCGCGCCGCCTTGGAGCAGCTCGCCTCGTTAACACATTTGTCCAAGAACACGCGCGAGATGGTCGAACGCACGCTCGCATGAGTCCTTCCCGCGACACTTTAGGTGTGTACACAGGTTAGAACCTGCGCTCGGCTCGACAGAGTGTTTACACACTGGTTACCATTTGAGTCTGTCAGGATTCCGAACGGCGATTCGGGGCGGCCGGGGAAGTCTTGTGTCGAATGCTGCACTTCTGGATGAGCCGATGTCCGCCAACGTGGCGCCGGCTTATAAAGGCGGGCGACCGTTCCTGGTCCTTGTGGCCGTCTTCGTGCTCGCATTCGCTGTGGCCACGGGCGCGCAGATCAAGTCGCATTTGGAAGACGCCGCCGCGAGGCAGATCGCCGCGCAATCGTCCACAGCCGCGCTGATCGCAGAACGAGTCAACGCCAATCTCGCGCTCACTGCAGGCGCCGCGGCCGGAGCATCCGCCCTGGCCCGGATGGATGGCGGCGATCCCTACAGCGTGGCCAATGCGGCCACCAGCACGGCGCCGGCGGCGGCGGGCGCGGTCGCAACAGCGGACGGCGTCGTCGAAGCCATCACCAATGCGCGTTACGCAGACCTGGTCAACGCCGCTATCCGCGCCTCGGGCGAGGCTGAGCTCTGGACCGGCGCGCCAGACATGGGGGCCTTGGAAACAGCGCCCGTGATGGTGCGCCGCATTGGCGGTCGCACAGTCGTCACCGTCATAGACCCGGCCCGGCTGCTGCCCCAGCTCGACGCCCAGGCGCGCGTGCTTATCGCCGCCCCTTCCGGCGCGATCCTCTATGCATCGCCGGCGCTGCACAGTGCGGGCGCGCGCACACAGCAACAGGTGCTGGCCGCTGCGCGCACGGGAACAGCAGGCGCGCTGATAGAGGATGGCGCGGGCGCTACCTGGACGGTGGCGCAGGCCAATGCGCAAATCGGCGCCTTCAAGATCGTCACCGCAGCCCCAGCGCCAAGCGCGATGCAATTGCTGCTGCAAGCGCTGCTCCGCTATGCGCTGCTCGCCGCCGCCCCGCTCGCTGCAATGGGCGTGCTCTACTTGCTGATGCGCCAGAACGCGCAGCGCGCCAAGCTCGCGGAGGCGGAAGCAGTGCGCGCGGAAGCGCATTTCCGCATCGCCGCGGATGGCGCAAAGGTGGGCGTGCTCGAGTGGCGTCCTGGCGCGGACGAGGTGCAATTGTCCGAACAGGCTGCACGCCTGCTCGGCGCTGCGCATGACACCATCGGATTGCGCGAACTCCTGGAGTTGGTCGTCGCCGAAGACCGCTTCGGCGTCGATGAGGAGTTTCGCCGCGCCCGCACCTCCGGTCTGCTTGATGCTCGTTTCCGGGTCATTCGGGGCGCAGGCATTGGCTGGATCGAGGCGCGCGGCGCCGCTGTTGAGGACGCAAGCGGGCGCGCCGAGACGCGCCTCTTCGCCACTGTCACAGACGTGACGCAACGCTATGAGGCCGAAGCGCGCGTGTCGCGGCTCGAACGACAGCTGCGCGCGGCCATCGAGAACTTTTCGGGCCCGTTTGCACTCTGGGATGCACGCAAGCGGCTGCTCCTGTGGAATCAGAGCTTCGCCACCGCTTTCAATCTCGGCCCGGAAATTCTGCGCCCCCGCGCCTCGTACGAAGCCATCGCCGCCGCCGCCACGCCGGCGATCCGGCGGGAGAAACACGATCCCGCCAATCCTGACGTGCGCGTGATCGAATTGGCGTCTGGCGAGTGGCTGCATGTGGTCGAGCGCCGCGCCGCTGACGGAGGCGTCATCACTGTGGGCGTCGACATCAGCCCTCTGAAGCGCAAGGAAGAAGAACTTGCGCGCAACGAAAAGCGGCTGTCCGAAGCGCTGACCCGAGCCGAGCAGCAGGAGTACAAGATCAAGGCGCTGGCGCGCGAGGCGCACGCCGAGCGGCTCAAGGCGGAAGACGCCAGCCGCGCCAAGTCGACCTTCCTCGCCAATATGAGTCACGAACTCAGGACGCCGCTCAACGCCGTGATCGGCTTTTCGGAGATCATGGCGAAGGAATTGTTCGGCCCCATCGGCAACGATCAATACCGGCAATATTCGAGCGACATCTACGACAGCGGCAATCACTTGCTCGAATTGATCAACGACATCCTCGACATGGCGAAAATCGAAGCCGGCAAGCTCGCGCTGGCGCCGCGCCCGCTCGACCCGATTGTCGCGATCGAGCAGGCAGTTCGCCTGACCAAGCGCAAGGCCGAGGAAAAGGGTCTGTCGATCGTGGTCGACGCAGAAGATCTCCCCGAGATCGAAGCCGATCACCGGGCGGTGAAGCAGATCCTGCTGAACCTTCTGTCGAATGCGGTGAAGTTCACGGACACCGGCGCCATCATGGTGCATGCGCGCGCCAACGCGCAGGGTCTGACGTTCCGCGTTGTCGACACCGGCTGCGGCATCCCGCCTGAACACCTGCCGCGTCTTGCCCGTCCATTCGAACAGGTCGAACAGGAACTGACGCGCAACAACCACGGCACCGGCCTCGGTCTCGCCCTGACAAAATCCTTGACCGAGATGCATGGCGGCAGGCTCTCGATCCAGAGCGAAGTCGCTCGCGGCACGATCGTCACCGTGATGTTGCCGCGCACGTTCGGGGGCCAGCGCGCGCCGGAAGCGACGGCAGCCGAATAGGCGAGACTAGCGCTTGAGCGCTTGCGCGCCATCGCCCACCGGGCCGATCAAGGCGATAAAGTCGGCGCGCGTCTGCGCCAGCGTCAGGCGCAACGCGTCTTCCGCAGCAGCGAAGTTCGGCTGGCCGATCAAGACGGCGAGACGCGCCTTCAGCCCGTTCGGCGCCGCGCTCACATCGACATCGCCGCCAACTGCGATGCGTAAGGTCTGCTGCAATTGGGTCAGCATGCGCCAACTGGCGAGCAGCCGGCCGCTAACCTCCGCATCGATGCAGGCAGCGCGCTCCAACCGCTCCAACGCCTCGCCGGTATTGACGCAGAGAACCTCGGGCGCGGCCGCGGCGTGCGCCAGCTGCAACGCCTGAGCAATGAACTCGATGTCGACGAAGCCCCCGGGTGCGAGCTTCAAATCCCAAATCCGCTTGGCGCTGCGTTCGCGCTCCATGCGCGCACGCATGTCCGCCACATCGGCGAGCACCTTCGCGCGATCGCGCGGCTGACGGAGTGTCCGATGGACGATATCGGCGATGCGATCGCTGAGCCGCGCGTCGCCGGCGATGGGGCGCGCCCGCGTCAGAGCCTGCAGCTCCCAGGTCCAGGCCTCTTCTTCATAATAGCGCTCGAAGGAGGAAAGCCGCACTGCGACGGGACCCTTCGAGCCCGACGGGCGCAGCTTGGTGTCGATTTCGTAGAGCGCCCCTTCTTCTGTTGGCGCTGAGAGCGCGCTGATCAGTCTTTGGGTCAAGCGCGTGTAAAAGTCCGACGCCGAGAGACCGCCGTCACTCTCGTGCGGCGCATCGTAGATCAACATGAGATCGAGGTCCGAGCCCTCGGCCAGCTCCGCGCCGCCGAACTTCCCCAACGCAAGCACGCTGAACGCGCCCGGCTGGCGGCCATAAAGCCGCTCCACCTCGGCCAGAGCTGCTTCAGCCATGGCGCTGACGCAGGCTTCTGCCAGCGCCGCGTACGCCGCGCCTGCGTGCTCGGCCGCCGCAATGCCTTCGAGCACTTGCACGCCGATGCGGAAGGCTTCTTCGCGGTGAAAGCGGCGCGCGGCGTTCAGCTTTGCTTCGAATGAGGACGCATCTGCAAGTCGATCGGCGAGATCTTCCTGCAAGGCGCCCGGCGCATCCTCTGTCAGCGGCGCCATGAAGCGCCGCTCGATCATGGCGTCGAGCAGGGCCGGACGGCGCGCCAGTTCTTCGGCCAGACGCGGGGCGACGCTCAAAATGCGCGCCACCAGGTCAAGCAGCGCCGGCCGCGCCTCGAACAGAGACAGCACTTGCACGCCGGCCGAGAGCCCGGCGAAGAACGCGGCGAAGCGGGCGAAGGCCTGATCCGGCTCGCCCGCACCGGCGAGCGCTCGAAGCAGCTTCGGCGTCAGCCGCGTCAGCAATTCACGCGCCCGCTCCGAACGCATCGCGCGAATGCGGCCATGGTGCCAGCCGCGAATGCTCTGGCTGACGAAACTGGCGTTCCCGAAGCCGAGCCTCGCGATCGTGCGCAACGTTTCTTCGTGATCTTCGACGCCGGTGAAGATGAGGCTGCCGAGCGGATCGGCGAGGCTTTCACCGCGACCGAACAATTGGTGATCGATGTCGGCGACGATGCGACGGCGCTCGACCAGCGCCGCATCGAAGGCGGCGAGATCGCCGAAGCCCGCCAGCGCCGCCACGCGCGCGCGCGCCTCCGGATCGCCGGGAAGACGATGTGTCTGCGCATCCTCCAGCATCTGGATGCGGTGCTCGACTTCCCTGAAGAACACGTACGTCTCATGCAGCGCGGCGCGCGCACTCTGCGAGATTGCACCCGCTTCGGTGAGGGCATCGAGCGCCACCAGCGTCTCTCGTGCGCGCAAATGCCTGTTGCGTCCGCCCAGGATGAGTTGCTGCGTCTGCGCAAACAATTCGATGTCACGAATGCCGCCCCGCCCCAGCTTCACATCAAAGACCGGGTCGTCCAGTTCGGCGCTCTTGTGCGCCGACAAGATCTGCCGCTTGATCGACTGCACGTCCTCGACTGCGGCGAAGTCCAAGTGCTTGCGCCAGATGAACGGTTCGAGCGAGGCGAGAAATCGGCGCCCGCAAACGCGATCGCCCGCAGCGGCGCGCGCCTTGATGAACGCGGCCCGCTCCCAGTTCTGCCCGAGTGTCTGATAATAGTGCTCGGCGGATGCGATCGATACGGCCACCGGGGTCGAACCCGGATCGGGCCGCAAGCGCAAATCGGTGCGGAAAACGTAGCCGTCCGGCGTCACCTCCTCCAGCACGCGCACGATCGGCGCGACCAAGCGAACGGCGGCGACACGCGGCTCACGCGCTTTGGCGGCCGCAAGGTGCTCTGTTTCGAAGAACACGGAAAAATCGATGTCGCTGGAATAATTGAGTTCCCCCGCGCCCATTTTTCCCATGGCGATGAGGGCAAAGCCAGGGACCACGCCGCCTTCCTCATCGTCTTGGCGCAACTCGATGTCCCCGCGGCGCGCGCTCTCAACAGCGCCACACGCGAAGGCGGCGCGCAGGGCGGCGTCCGCAAAATTCGTCAGCGCGCCGGTGACGCGCATCAGCGGCCAGGAGCGCGCCAGATCCGCAAGCGCGGTGGCGAGATGCACCGCATCCTTGGCGCGCCGCAAAGCGCGCATCGCCTCGTCGAGATCCGGCGGCGAGTGCTCGATCGCGGCGGCGGCGTTCATGGCTTGCGCAAGCAGCGCCTCGGGCCAGTCTGAAGAAGACGCTTCCTGCAACAGGTCCGGGCGCCGCTCGATCAAGCGCCTGAGATAAGGCGCGTGCGATATCGCAGCCGCGGCGGCGCTGGCCCATGGCCCACCGGCGAATTCTGCGGGCGCAGGCGCGCTGGAGAGAGCCGGGCCTACGCCGTTCACGACTGCGCCTCGGCGGGCAAGACCAGGGATGCGCCCAGACCGTAATGCCCCGCCTCCTCCAAACCATCGCGCAAATGCAGACCGCCCTTGTGCAGGCGCGCGACCGCCGCCACCAGGCTGAGACCAAGGCCCGCACCGGGCGTCGAGCGCGCACTTTCAAGCCGCACGAAGCGCTCGAGCACGCGGTCGCGATCGGCCGGCGCGATACCTGGCCCATTGTCGAGCACGGAAATTTCGATGCGGCCATCAACGCGGCGCACGGCCTGAACTTCGACGCGACCGCCCTCGGGCGTGTATTTCAGTGCATTTTCGATCAGGTTCGACACCGCCTGCGTGAACAGCCCCGGCTCGCCGCGCACGACAAGGTTCGGCTCGACCTGACCACGCAAGCTGCGCCCCTGCTCCTCCGCGGCAGGTTCGTAGAATTCGATCAGCTCGTTCAGCACTTCGCTCGCATCGATCCGCTCGAAGCGCCAGTTGGGATTGGATTCAACGCGCGACAGCTTCAGCACTGCAGAGAACATGTCGAGAAGGCGGTCGGCTTCCTCGAGCGCTTTGCGCAGCGCTTCGCGATCTGCGTGAGTGTCCGCCGGCGCTTCGAGCGCCGCTTCCAGCTTCTGCCGGAACCGGGTCAGCGGCGAGCGCAGATCGTGCGCGATAGCATCGCCCGCCGTGCGTGACGTTTGCATCAGTCGTTCCAGGCGGTCGAGCATGGCGTTGATCGTTTCGGCGAGCGCATCGAACTCGTCGCCCTCGCCGCGGACTGGCGCCCGGCTCTTCAGATTGCCTGCCATGACGTTGCGCGCGGTGTCCGCCAGATCTTCGACGCGACGCGTCGCCAGCCATGACGCGATCAAACCGCTGGCGACTGAAAGAAAGACGCCAAGGATCGCGACCGTCCAAAGAACGCGCGTGATGCGCCCGGTGATGGCGGCCGTGTCGCCCAGATCGCGAGCAACCAGCAGGATTGGCCCGCCGAGCAGGCGCCCGACCTTGCCGCGGGCCCTGCCGCGCTGCGGTTCGCCCTCGGCATCAACGGCGTCGAAGCTGAAGTCGACGCGTTGCGCGCTCTGCCCCGGCAGCACCGGCAATTGCTGGAAATCGCCGACGATGACGGCGCCGCTGCTCTCAGCCAGGATGTAGAGCAGCGGTCCTTGCCGCGCCGAGCGCTCGATCACTTCCTGGTTGAGACGACGAATGCCGCCCTCGGCGTATGAGCGCTCGAGGGCCGCGTATTCCTGGTCCGCCAGCACATCGGAATCCGCCGTCAGTTGCCCGATGGTGGCGAAATAGATGTAGACGAGAAGGGCCACGACAAAGACGAGCACGAGGCCCGCCTGCGCCAGCGCCAGGCGAAACGTGGTGGTGCGGAGGAGCGCGAGGCTCGGCCTCATGCCTCCAGTCGATAACCTGATCCCCGCACCGTGTGCAGCAGCGACTGTCCGAAATCACGATCGATTTTGGAGCGCAGACGCGAAATGTGCACGTCGATCACGTTCGTTTGCGGATCGAAATGATAATCCCAGACGTTCTCGAGCAACATCTTGCGCGTGACGGTCTGCCCGGCATTGCGCATCAGGTACTCCAGCAGACGAAACTCCCGCGGCTGCAGGTCGAGCTTCTTGCCGCCGCGTCTGACGGTGCGCGCCAGCAGATCCATCTCGAGATCACCCACCTGCAAGCGCGTCTGCACGTCGCGGTCGCGCCCATGCCAGAGCGCACGCACGCGCGCGAGCAATTCGCGGGTGGAGAATGGCTTGCCGAGATAATCGTTGGCGCCGGCGTTGAGCCCTTCGACGCGGTGGTCTTCGTCATGCAGCGCAGACAAGATTAACACCGGCGTTGATACGCCCTGCTCGCGCAGCTCTTTCACCACGGACACGCCGAGCTTCTTCGGCAGCATGCGATCGAGCACGATAACATCGTACCCGCCGGCCATCGCCATGTTCTGACCGGCTTCGCCATCGCGGGCGATTTCGACCTCATGCTCGTCCGCCGTCAAAGACGCGCGGAGATTTTCGGCCATGTCGGCGTCGTCCTCAACGAGCAGCACCTTCATGCGCTCCACTCCCCGCTTATTGCGCCAAATCTGCAGCGACGAACCGGCGTCCGCCGCGACCCTGCACCTGCAGCAGCAGCGGGCGATTTTCACGCCGTGCTGCGTCGACTGCGCTGTTCAATTCCTGCGCCGTGCGCACGGAGCGTCCGCCGGCTTGCAGGATGATGTCGCCTGGGCTGATGCCTTTCTCTGCGGCGTCGCTGCTCGGCGACACCGCGGTGATGACAAGACCGGCTTCGTTGCCGCCGAGTTCATAGCGGGCGCGATCAGCCTGGGTCAGCGGCCGCACCGTGACACCGAGAGCGCTTTGCGCCACGCCCGCGCCGCTATTGTTTTCCGGCGGCGTTGCGCCCTGGTCGGGCGTGGCGTTGGCCGCGAGCGTCTGCTCCGAGGGGCGTTCGGCAAGACGCAGGTTGAGCGTGCGGCGCTGACCGTTGCGCAACACTTCCACGCGCGAGTTCTGGCCGATCGCCGTTGCGCCCACGCGTTGGGTCAAGTCTCGGCTGTCTTCGATGCGTTGTCCGTTGAATGTGAGGATCACGTCGCCTTGCTGAATGCCGGCGCGCGCAGCCGGTCCGTCCGGCACCAGCGACGCCACTAGCGCGCCCTGCGGCTCATCAAGGCCGAGGCTGCGGGCAAGATCGTCGTCGAGCGGCTGGATCGACACACCGATCCACCCACGTGTCACGCGCCCCGAGCGGATCAGCTGCTGCACGATCGAGCTCGCCGTGTTGGAGGGAATGGCGAAGCCGATGCCGACATTGCCGCCCGTCGGCGAGAAGATGGCGCTATTGACGCCGATCACGTTGCCCGCGAGGTCGAACGTCGGACCGCCCGAATTGCCGCGATTGATCGGCGCATCGATCTGCATGTAATCGACATAGGCGGAGGATCCCGCATCGCGCCGGCCCATCGCCGAGATGATGCCGGCCGTTGCGGTGCCTTCGAGGCCGAAGGGATTGCCGACCGCGACGACCCAATCGCCGACACGCACGTGCGTCGCGTCGTCGAAGGTCACGAACGGAAAGCGGCCGCCTCCGCGCACGCGCAGCACGGCAAGGTCCGTCGCCTCGTCGGAGCCTACGAGTTCAGCCTGCAATTCACGGCCGTCTTTGGTGCGGACGGTGATCTCCTCGGCGCCTTGGATGACGTGGTGATTGGTGACGACAGTGCCGCTCTGATCAATGAAGAAGCCGGAGCCGAGCGACATTGGCGCCGGACCAGGCCGACCGGGTCTGCCGCGGAAGAATTCCTCAAACCCCGGCGGCAACCCTTCTGGCAATTCGGCCTGCGCCGCATCCGGACGCTGGCGCACCGAGATCGACACCACGGCCGGCGAAACCCGCTCGATCAGGTCGGCGAAGCTCATCGGCGCCCCGTTTGGGGGCGCGACCGCCGTGGGGTTGATCTCCTGAGCGATGGCTGCTCGCGAAAGCAGCGTCGGAGCGGCGGCAAACCCTGTGAAAAGGGCGATTGCAGCCGCGCTGGTGATGGCCGTGCGGCGGAGGAAACTCATGGACGCGTGTTCAGACATAGAGACCCTCAAAGACCCTTCGATAGGAAGCCCGGACCGGCAAGCTTGCAAGCCCTAGATTAGGAGCCAAGCGCCACCGCGTAAGAGCGCTTTGGGGCGAAGTTGCGATCAATTAAGGCGCCGCCACGGAGCATTTCGGGGTGAAGGTTCGGCGATCGCGACGAATCCGCTGCTGGGCGCGACAGCCTACCGCTCGCCTTCTTCCGGGGAGAACTCCGCCTCGCCGGGGGCGCGGGCGCGGCGCACATTCCAGAGCGCGGCCAGCCCGCCGGCAAGAAGCAGGATGGGCGCAGCCCACAGCAACCAGGTGCGGGCGTCCCAAGGCGGCCTGAACAGCACGAAATCGCCATAGCGTTCACGGAAGAAATCGCGAATTTCCGCATCGCTGTCGCCAGCTTCGATCCGCTCCCGCACCAGCCGGCGCATGTCGATCGCCATATCGGCGGTAGATTGTGAAATCGGCTCGTTCTGACACTGCACGCAGCGGATTTCATTCTCGAGCGCCCGCGCCCGCGCCTCCTCCGCCGGGTCCGCGAGCACGGCCGGCGCCATCGCCGCGACGAGGATCGCCGCCAGCTTCATTGCGCCCGTCGCCGCGCCAACGCCGCCAAACTCAATGCGCCGCCAACGCCCATCATCAGCGCCCCCAGGAAAATGAGTTGTACCAGAGGATTGAGATAGAGGCGCACTGCGAATGCGCCCGGCCGCTCGCGCAGCCCCTCGCCCATGGCGATGTAAAGATCGCCGCCCAGCCCGGAGAGGATGCCCACCTCCGTCGTCGGCATGGGCGATGTCGGATAGAAGCGCCGCTCGGTGGAAACGGTTTGTGTCCGCCCCGAATGGTCGACGCGGAAATTGCCTCTGGTGGCTGTATAGTTCGGCCCGGCCACTTCGCCGACTTCGAGCAGCGTGATGCGCCGGCCGGCGAAGTCCACGCTCTCCCCCGGCGCCAACACGAGCGCGCGTTCGCTGCGAAAAGAGGTTTCCGCCATGGCGCCGAGCGTCAGCACGCCAGCGCCCAGGTGCGCGCTCGTCATCGACCACACTGCGAGCGGCAACGCCGCCAGCTTCGCCATCGCGCGTCCCTCGCCGCGGCGAATACGGCTCCACAGATAGATGAGCCCGCCGGCGATCAGCCAGACGCCGATGGCGAGCCCGATCGCCGCCGCGATGCGCCCGCCCGACAGCACCAGCGTCGCCGCCAGCGTGATCACCGCCAGCACCAGTGCGGGCGCGAGCCGCAGCAGCGCCGCGCGCATGTCGCCGATGCGCCACGTAAGCAGCGGCCCGATCGGCAGCAACAGGAAGACTGCCGCGAGCAGCGGCGCCACGGTGAGATTGAAGAAGGGCGGACCGACCGAGATCAAGCCTCCGCCTGCGGCTTCCACCACGAGCGGATAGAGCGTGCCGATCAGCACGACGCCTGCAGCGATCGCCAGCCCGTAATTATTCCAGACCAGCAGGCTTTCGCGGCTGACTGCAGCAAAACCCGAAGGCTGCGCCAGCTTCGGCGCGCGCAGAGCATAAAGCGTAAAGCCCGAGCCGAGCGCGACGAACAGCAACACCAGCACGGCAATGCCGCGCCGGGGATCGACGGCGAATGCATGCACGGACGTGAGCACGCCCGACCGCACCAGAAAGGTGCCGAGCAGCGCCAGTCCAAAGCCCATGATCGCCAGCAAAATGGTCCAGCCCGCGAGCGAGCCGCGCCGCTCTGTCACGATGGCGGAGTGTACGAGCGCGGCGGCGATGAGCCAGGGCATGAAGCTCGCGTTCTCGACCGGATCCCAGAACCACCAGCCGCCCCAACCGAGTTCGTAATAGGCCCAATAGGAGCCGATGCCGATGCCGAAGGTGAGAAACATCCAGGCCAGCAGCGTCCACGGGCGCAGCGCGCGCGCCCACGCTTGATCGGCTTTGCCGCTGATCAGAGCCGCCATCGCCAGCGAGAACGGCACGCTGAGTCCCACATAGCCGAGATAAAGCATCGGCGGATGCGCTGCGAGCGCGGGGTCCTGCAACAGCGGATTCAATCCCGATCCCTGCATCGGCGCCGGATCAAGGCGTGCGAACGGGTTCGACAGAAAGAGCGTGTAGATCAGCGCGCCCGCTGTCACTAGCCCCTGCACGCCGACGCTGCGCGACCAAAGGCCGACGGATTGGCGTCCGCGCACGCTTGCGAGCACTGCGCCGAACAAGGCCGAGACCGTGCACCACAACAGCATCGAGCCTTCGTGGTTACCCCAGGCGCCGGCGATCTTGTAGATCAGCGGCTTGTCGGTGTGCGAGTTGGCGGCGACGACCGAAACCGAAAAGTCCGAACGCACGAACAGCGCGATCAAGCACGCGAAAGCGACAATGCAAAGCGCCGCCGCCGCTTGCGCAATCGCCGCGGTCGCCTCCGCACGCGAGTCTCGCCGCGACGCGAGCAGACCGAGCACGCCTTGGGCGAGGCTGAGCGCGAGCGCAAGCGCTGCGCAGAAGGCGCCGATTTCCGCGATCATGGCCCCAGCACGCGCGCTGGCGGCGCGCGCCGCGGCGCCGCTTTTTGGCTCCTTGTCGCTGCCTGCTGAATTCTCATTTCCCCTTCCACTCGCCGCGCTGCTTGATCGCTTCGGCGACTTCTCGGGGCATATAGGTTTCGTCGTGTTTAGCCAGCACGCGTTCGGCTTCGAAGGCCTGTCCGGGCTGCCAGCGCCCTTCGGCGACCACGCCCTGTCCCTCACGGAAGAGATCGGGCAGCACGCCTGCATAGCGCACTTCCACCTGGGTCGCGCCGTCTGTCACGGCGAAGCGGGCGGCGCCTGTCTCATCGCGGCGCAGCGTGCCCTCCACCACCAATCCGCCCAGCCGAACGCGCTGGCCGGCGTCGGCTTTCTCTGCGAGTTCTGACGGCGCGACAAAATAAACGATCGTGTCGCGCAAGCCGACGAACGTCAGCGTCGCTGCGAGCACCAGCATGGCGCCCGCCGCTGCAATCATCATCAGACGCTGATCACGCCGGCGCATTCATTCTACTCCTGAGGCGCCTGTCCGCGCGCAAAACGCTCAGCCATCGCACGGCGCGGATCCTCCGGCCCCATGCGAGCGAGCGCTTCGCGCCAGAAGCGGCGGGCGTCGTCCTGCCGATTTTCCTGCATTGCCGCCATCGCTTGATAGAGCCAAGGCGCCGGATCATCCGTTCGTTCGGCCGCTTGCGCGAAATAAGCCTGCGCCTCCGGCGTCACGCGGCCCTCCAAAGCCACGATGGCTCGACCCATGCCAAGCAACGCCTCCGATGACTCAGGCTGCAGGCGAAGAACTTGATCAAACTCAATCGCAGCCTCCCGCGGCCGCCCCAACGACAGCAACGCTTTCGCCGCTTCCATGTGCGGGATCACGTCTTCGGGATGTTCCCGCGCGAAGTGCTGCCACAGCGCCAGTTGCTCGTCGGGAGTGATCTGCGGCGGCGTTGGGCTGCGCAAGGCCGCGATCAGGGTGTCGAGCCTTTGCTGGTACGGCGCATCCGGCAGTTCCGGCCTGCCGATCACGAGATAGATCGCGAGTCCCGCGAGCGAGACCAACACGGCAGCCGCCAGCGCCGGGCGCGCATCCTCGACCCCGCCGCCGGCGCGGCGGTAGGCGCGCAGCACCCAAAGGGACGCCCCGGCGCACAGCACCGCGGCCACGACCAGGACGATCAGGGAAGTCCACACAAGGCGAGTGCCTAGCCCGGTTTTCGCCGATGCGGAATCGGCAGTGGCGCCGCACCGTCAGTCGGTGGCGGGAAGGCGCAATCGCGCGCTCAATCCCCCAAGTTCCGCGCTGCGCTCGAACACCAGTTCGCCGGCATAGAGATCAACGGTTTCCTTCAGAATGGAGAGCCCTAATCCCTGCCCTGGCGCAGCTTCATCGAGCCGGGCGCCGCGCGCCATGGCGCGGGCGATGTCGGGCTCGGCGAGACCTGGCCCGTCGTCTTCGACCTGAATCTCGAACAGGCCGCTGCTCTCGATGCAGGGCTTGAGGCGCACGATCACCTGCGAACGCCCGTACTTGCAGGCGTTGTCGATCAGGTTCGCGGCCATTTCGAGCAGATCTTCGCGCTCGCCGCGGAAGGTCACGTCGCGCTCGGCTTCGAGCGCGATATCGACCACCTTCTGCGTGTCGTATTTCTGCTCGAACATGAAGATCAGGTCTTCAAGATTTTGCTTCACCGGCGTGCGATAAGCGATAGTCGCGGTTTGCGCATCGGCGCGCGCGGCGACCCGAGCCCGGCGCAGTTGACGCTCGACAAAGCCTTCCATTTCCTCGATCGACTGCTTCAGCACCGCATCCTCGCCGCCATCGGCGGCGGCGTTCTTCAGCACTGCGATCGGCGTCTTCAACGCGTGCGCCAAATTGCCGACATGACGGCGCGCACGCTCGACCACTTCGCGGTTGTGGTCGACGAGCGCGTTCAGTTCTTCCGCGACAGGCTTGAGTTCGGCCGGGTACTCGGCATCCAGCCGATCGGCGTCGCCGCGCCGGACGCGCGCGATGTCGCGCCGCAACTGGCTCAGCGGCTCCAGTCCGATGCGCACTTGCAGCACTGTCACCGCCGCCACCATCGCCGCGCAGAACGCCACAAACACCGCGAACGCCCAGCCTACCAGATTGGCCGCCGGCGCAATCGTGGTTTTCGGCGCGACGCCGACCAGAAAGAGATAACGGCCCTCCAGGCCGGGAATGCTGGCGACACGCAGAATGACGCGCAGCGGTTCGCCATCGGGACCTGGAATGTTGAGATAACGCGGCGCGGCCGCGGCATTGGGCCCAACCAGTTGCGCGCGCACTTTTTCGTCGAGCGGAATGCTGACGTCAAACAACGAAGGCGAGATCACTTCCACATCGAGCGATCCATCTTCGCCGATGCGCGCCACCTGGAAATAGCGTCCGCTCAATGGCTGCATGTAGCGTGGATCGTAGGGCAGGTCGCGCAGCGCGATCTCGCCCTGCAAACCGGGCGCTGCATTGCCGATTAGACCATCGGCGACGGATTCGATCTCCGGATCGATCAGCAACCGCATCAGGCGCGCATTGAATTGCTCGTGTGCGATGACGCCGACAGCCACGAGGCCAATGACGCTGACGAGCGCGATCGTCAGCAGGCGCGCCGCGAGCGAGCGGCGGATAAGCTGGGAAAACCCGCCCAACGGCGCCTTCGCCGCGCTCTGCTCGCCCTGCTGCTCCGCCGGCGGCGCAGACGCAATGTCCTGCGTCACTGCTGCTCGGCTGGATCGACCAGACGGTAGCCCAAACCTTTCTCCGTAATGATGCGGTTCGAGCCGATTTTACGGCGCAGAATGCCGATGAACACCTCGATCGTGTTCGAGTCCCGCTCATGATCCTGGCTGTAAATCTTTTCCGTCAGCTCGCTGCGCGACACGATGCGGCCGGCGTGGTGCATCATATAATCCAGCACCTTGTATTGGTACGCGGTCAGCTTCACCGGCACGCCGTTCACGGTCACCTGTCCGGTCGCCGAATTGAGCGATAGATCGCCGACATTGAGCACCGCCGACTGATGCTCCGTTTGACGCCGGACATTGGCGCGAACGCGCGCCAACAATTCGGCCATGTGAAACGGCTTGGTGACGTAATCCTGGGCGCCAAGATCGAGCCCCTCGACCTTTTCGCTCCAGCGGTCGCGCGCCGAAAGGATCAGCACCGGCAGCGACCGCCCCTGCTTGCGCCATTCTTTCAGTACGGTGAGGCCGTCGACCTTCGGCAGACCAAGATCGAGGATGGCGAGATCGTATGGCTCGGTCTCGCCGAGGAATTGTCCATCCTCGCCATTATCGGCAGTGTCGACCGTGTAGCCGGCGTCAGCGAGCGCGCCGGAAAGCTGCTCGCGCAAGTTCTTGTCGTCCTCGACCACCAACACCCGCATGCAAAATCGTCCCTATCGCGCGGCGCTGACCCGGAAATCCCGAATCTCACCGTTAGGCATACGCCAACGTATTACATAGACGTCGCCGTCGCGTTGTGCATTGACCAACTCGCCCCCGTAGCGCGCGCGCAACTCTTCCACCACATCTCGCAACGAGCGCATATCGCCGCCGCCACGGCCGCGATCGCCGCGATCATGGTACTGCGCCTCGATCCAGCCGGGCGTCGCCACCACCGGCTGGGCCTGCGCGCTCGTCGCCGCCGCAGCGGCGGTCATCGCAAGCGAGAGGAGGAGAGCTTTGGCCCACATGACGCGAACGGTTTAGCCAACGCGCACTGAATAGCCCCTGAACGGGGAGTGGTGAAAATCAGCTACCCGGTCTAGGCGGCGTGTAATCCCGCTTGGCCCACTTTTTGACGAATTTCCTCAGCTCTTCGTCGTGAGTTTCCGGCAAGACCACCTGAAGATGGACAAACTGGTCGCCCTGGCCGGAAACGCCCTTGCCCTTGAGGCGCAGCGTCTTTCCCGAATTGGAACCGGCCGGAATGGTCAGCGTCACCGGCCCGGTCGGCGTCGGCGCCTGAATTTTGGCCCCCTCCACCGCCTCGGTCAGCGAGACGTTCAGGTCCATGTGCACGTCCTGGCCCTCGCGCCGGAAATAGGAATGCGGCCGAACGCTGAGTTCCACCAATGCGTCGCCAGGCGGACCGCCTTGGATGCCCGGTCCCCCCTGGCTTTTCAGCCGCAACACCTGTCCGGTTTCCACTCCGGCGGGGATCGCCACATCGAGCGTGCGGCCCTCCGCCAGCGAAACCCGACGGCGCGCGCCGTTGATGGCGTCGAGAAAGTCGATTTCCAGCGTGAAGCGGATGTCGCGCCCGCGCATGCGGGTATAGCCGCGCCCGCCGCCGAAACCTGGTCCGAACAGATCGGAGAAAATGTCGCCGAGATCGAAGGCGTCGCCGCCCGCGCCTGGACCGCCGGCGTCCGCGCCCGCATGCGCGCGCGCTCCTTGCCGGGGCCTTGAACCGAACGCCATGCGCTCATTGCCGTCGGCGTCGATTTCGCCGCGGTCGAAGCGAGCTTTGGTGGTGGGATCTGACAGCAGATTGAACGCCGCCGTCGCACGCTTGAAACGTTCCTCGGCCTGCTTGTCGCCGGGGCGCACGTCGGGGTGCAGCTCCTTCGCCAGAGTGCGATAGGCGCGCCTGATCTCGTCGGCGGTAGCCGTCCGCGGGACGCCGAGGGCTGCGTAGGGATCCCAACTCACGGTTTAAGACTGGCTCCGGCTGAAGGCGGATACTGGCCGCTGCGGCCGCCGAATCCAAACCTTGGAATCAGCCCCGCCCAGCCATTCTGCCCCGCTGGACTATAATGTTATGGTTAACTCGTTGTTCAACCCTGTTAGTCCCGCGTTATCGATCTGAGCGATCCGCAGCCGTAACGAGCTTGGCGCCGCCCCGAAATCGGCGATCTGGTCCGCAAAAGAATAGCTGAAAGCCGGTTCCGGCACGGTCACGCTGCGCAGCACGCTCCCACCGCCGTTCAGCACCTCCAGCTGATAGCGCTCCGCGCTGGCGCCGAGGGGCGGCTCTCCCGGCCCCCAGGCGTCGCCCCCGGCGGGAGCGCAACGGATCCAGCTTACAGCGACATCACCCCCACCCGCTCGCACGGCTTTGACGTGCGCGGGGGCCCAGCAGCGCGACGCCGCATGCGGCAACGTCACGGTCGCCGACGCGGCGCGCGGAGCGTTTGCGGACGCCCCTGCGGGAGGGGCGACGAGTGTCAGCGGCTCGCGCCATTCGTGAGCGCCGACGTCAAGACGCGCCAAGCGCTCGTCCACCTTCACGATGCGCGCTCCGGCAGGATGGGGCGCGCGCATCGCGTGCGCCGAGCCGAGTTGCCCGCGCAGAAAGCCCGAGAGTTCATACTCGCCAACGCCCACCAATACGCACGAGCGCGCCTGGATGATTTCCCATTCACCACCATCGCTTTCGATGGCGAATACATTTGCTCCAGCCAACACAGCGCCGGACTCCGCACTGCTGAGCGCGCCGCCGAAGAGCGTCACACGCACGACATTGCCCTCATCCCAACGATTGACCGGCCCTGGCCAAAGCGGCCACAGCAATTTGCCCATGATCGCCGGCTGCGTCACACGCGCGCGCGGTGTTGCGCTCGCGCCGGCGTAAATCTCGTGTGCGCCGAGCCAAGGATCTGCGAACAGCGCCGCCAACGGGCGCTCGTCCGCCTCCATGCCAGGCAACAGCGGCAGATCGAGCACGCAAAGCTCCGGCTTGGAAGCCAAAGGCGGTTGCGGCGGCGCCTTGGCTTCGGCCAGGCCGACCGACGCGGCTGCGCCCGTCCTCGCACGCCGCAATTCGAGAGCGCGTACGGCAGCATCCTCGATGCGGACGACCTCAAATGAATCCGGTGCTGCGCCAAGCGTGATGCGATCGCCCGGCTCGAACGCCAGCTGCGCCGGATCCAGCGCGATCCGCAGCGTCTCGTTGCGTGCGCGCGCATCCACCAGCATGCATTGCGCCATCGCTTCAGCGGACTCTACATCCAGTACGAGCGGCGCATCGATGCTTTCCACGCCGCCCTCAGCTGCATCGAGCCTGCGCGCGCTGACGCTGGCCACCCGATAATCGCGTTCGCCATCGAGAAAGCGCACGCGCGCTTCCACAGGCGCCTCCGCCGCATCCGCACGCTCCGCGAACAGCGCCGCCGAAGACTCAGCGGCGAGCTCGTCCAGCGTGATGGCGGCGTCGGGTGCGTCGCCATGGTGAAAGAAGACGAGTGCGCCCTCACGTTCGGCGACGTCAAAATCGAATGCAATCATCAACGGCTCAAGCAGCGCCCGCACTGGCGCTGGGGCGTCCGCGACATAGCCGCTCACCGCGCCGCGTAACCGCGCAGCATCGACATCCGTCATTCCAGCTCTCGCGCACAGCGCTTCAACGACTTCGCCCAGTTCGGACAAGCCCGCGCGCCCGTTGAGCCAATGCCCCCGCCGCCAGGCTGCGCCGTCAGCCCATACCTCGTCACGAGCGGGAAAGGCAGGGTGCGGTCGCGCGTCCCAGCACCATGCCCAGATCGCCTCGATCATGGCTTTACCGGTAAGCGCCGACACCGGATTGCGCGCGCCTTCCAGGGCCCAATAGTCCATGTACGCCGCCAGCGTACGGCGCTGGACGAGATCGTCGCGCGCGCCGGTCGAATAATGCGGCAAGGCGCTTTCGCTGCTCTTTGCGTCGCTGAAAAGGTTCGGCGTGTTCGATCCTTTGTCGACAGCCGGACAGCCTAGCTCGACGAACCAGATCGGCTTGGATTGCGGAACCCATTCCGTTGGCGTGCTCGAACGCACGCCGCCGGGCCGATGATGGTGCTCGTTGGACCAGAAGTTGCGCACGTCCTTGGCGCGATAGATCCAAGCCTCGTCATACGCGCCGTCCGTAATCACGCTGCGCGTCTGTTGCGCGCGTTCCTCCACGCCGGCGTAGCGCCAGTCGTAGTCTTCGCCGCCCTCGATGCGGCTCTGCAAATAGGCGATGTCGTGGATGCTGGACGCGCTCTGCGCGTCAAGATGGGTGACGCCCGCGCGCCAATCGCTCAATGGCGGATACCAGTCGATGCCGATGGCGTCGATGTTCGGGTCCGACCATAGCGGATCGAGGTGGAAAAACACATCGCCGCTTCCATCTTGCGGATGATGGCCGAAATACTCGCTCCAATCGGCCGCATAGGTGAGCTTCGTCTCCATGCCCGTGAGCGTGCGCACATCCTCCGCCAGATCGCGCAGCGCGGTCACTGCCGGATAGGTCGCGGCGCTGTCGCGGGACGTGGTGAGTCCGCGCATTTCCGAACCGAGGATGAAGGCATCGACACCGCCAGCCAGCGCGGCGAGCTTTGCATAATGCAGAATGAAGCGGCGATATGACCACTCTTCCGGCCCGACATAATTCGGCGCGCCGCTTTCGCTGCCGAAATGCGCGGGCGCCGCCGCGCCGAAGAACGCCGCCACCTGCAGCGCCGCCGCGCTGGTCTTGTCGGGCGATCCGGCCTCGCCCGGCGCTGGGTGAACGCTGATGCGACCGCGCCAGGGATAAGGAGCCTGCTCTTCGCCGCCATAAGGATCGCTGCGGCCGTTGCCGGCTGGCACATCCATCAACAGAAACGGGTAGAGCGCCACTTTATAGCCGCGTGATTTCAGCTCCGCGATCGCTTGCAACACGCACGCATCGCTCGGCGTGCCGCCATAAGCGGGCGCGCCGTCATGTGTGCTGACCACGTGCGCGCCGGCGCGATCGACACCGCCCGCCCGCCACGTCAGCGGCGCCGTCTCCTTTTCGGCGATCTCGACGCCAGGTCTGATCTGACAAACACCGCAGCGCAGATCGTCGCCGAACCAGGCGACGACCAGCGCCACTGTTTCGCAATTGGGCAGGTCCGCCTGCAATTGATCCAGCGAGACGAGCAGGTTCGCCCGCTCCCGCTCCATGTGTACGTTCTCAGCGACTTCGGCGCCCGGACCGACGCTGCGCAGCACTGGCTCGGCAGCGTAAACGAATTCGCCTGCGCCCGGAATAAGGCACACGCCCTTCACCAGATCCCGCAGCGCGACGCCATCACCGCCCGCAGCACGCACGATCTCGAACGAAAGCTGCGGGATCGCGTTGCCGAAGGCGTCGAGCGGCATGTCTTCAAAGACGACATAAGCAAGACCCCGATAGGCTGGCGCGTGCTCGTTGCCCTCGATGCTTTCGATCAGCGCGTCGGGCATTTGCGTTTCGCTGCCGGCGTGCAGACGCCAGGTGTAGGCGCTGAGATCGAGCGGTTCGCCATTCGCCCACACGCGCCCGATACGCGTCACCTCCCCTTCACAAAGGCCAACGGCGAAAGAGAGCGAATACCGATAGTCGCGCCGCGTGACCCTCGGTCCGCCGCCCTTGCCGCCGCCCACCTCCTCGATGTCGACATGCTCCTTGAACCGAGCCGCCCAGATCACCTGCCCGGCAAGGCGCACGCTGCCGAAAACAGCGGGGATGGAGGCGCCTTCGGTCGAGCCCTGCAGGTGTAGATCGGTGAGCCTCGGGCCTTCGTACTGCCGCGAGGCGCCGAACACGTGCTGATCGATGCCGCGTCCCAGATAGGCGCCGCCAATGCGCCCCAGGGCGGCGCCGGCCGTCCCCAGAACGCGCCCGCCCACCGCCTGCCCAATTGTAGAAAGAACTAATTCGGCCATGCGCTCACATCCGGAAAACTGAAAGCCGCGGCGCAGCGCGTGCGCCACCACGGCGCAAAACGCGAGCGCACCACTGCGCGGCCCCAATAGGCGTGGATGATGTGCGCATCTTCATCGAGGATCGCGCAGTGCTTCATCGGCGCGCTTGCGTGCATGCGAAAGAGCAGCACGTCGCCCGGCTGCGCCGCTTCGAGCGGCGCTGCCTTCAAGTGGCGCATGGCCGCTGCGTGCAGTGTCTCGGCGCCGCAACGCTCCGCCCAGTCAGGCGTGTAGGCGGGCGCCAACTCAGGCTCTGCGCCATAAAGCGCGCGCCAGACGCCGCGCACCAAGCCCAAGCAATCGCAGCCCGCGCGCTTGACGCTGGCTTGGTGCATGTAGGGCGTGCCGATCCATTCGCGCGCCTCCGCAAGGATCGCTGCGCGGCTGATCATGGCCAGCGCGAGCCCCCGTCGAGCGGCTCAGCCAGGTTCGGCCCCGCTTGCACTGCGTCGTTGCCGGGCATGTGCGGGAAACCGCGAAAGTTCAGCGCGTTCGCGAACTTGCCGCGGCAGGTCTCGAAGCGCTTGTCACAGCCGGCGTAAACCCTGAAGGTTGCGCCGGTCTCGATCGCGCCCAACGCCGGATCCCGCAATTCGAGAACAGCATCGGCGCCTTCCAGCCGATGCGCACTGACTTCGCTTCCGCCGCCGGCGCTCCAGACGAGCCGCCCCCGCGTGAACCAGCCTTCGGCGAAACCCGCGAGCCCGCTCACCTTGAGCGCAGCGCCGGCAAGCACCTGCGTAACGGCGCCGTCTGCTCTGAACGCCTCGGTCTCGATAATTTTGGCGCAGCGCGCATCGCCCAGATCGGCGTCGCAGAAGCGGGAGAATACGCGGCCCACAGGTTTGTTCAACGCGGCCTGCAGCCCGCGCAATTCAGCTTCGAACGCATGCGTCCCGCGCCGCACCTCGCCGATATGACCCGCGAACAGATGCACACGCAAACTCGGCTCGCTCCAGTCGACGCGAAAAATATCGACGCGCGCGCCGTCCCATAGCCCGCGTGCAAGGTCTTCCTCGCTGAGCGCGTCCGCGCTGAGCGCGCCAGCGATCCCGGCGCTGTCGACAGCGAGCCCGACGCTCTTCTCCATCGCCCCGGCCGCAAGTCCGCTCAGCGGCTCGCAGACCAGCGCGTCGAACATCAGCGCCGCGTCGTGATCGGTGAAGGCGAATGTCACGCCGTCGCGCCGCGTGATGCGCCAGACATAGGCGAGCGTCGTCGCGCCCGATTGCAGCCGGGCGGCGAAAGCTTCCGCAATGGCGCGCATCAGAGCAAGATCTCGACCAGCGGCACAGCGAGAGCGCGCCCGGCGCCGAAGCCGTCCAAAGAGAGATCCAGCCGGTCGAGGTCGAAACGCACCGGCGTGTCGAACAAGAAGCCTGCGCTCACCAGCGCGCCTTCGGCTGGCGCGGCATTCAGCGTCACCGCGCCGCTCGCCGCCTCCACGCTGAAGGCGTCAGCGGCCAGTTCTTCGCCGTTCACGGCGACGCGCACGCTGCCTGTCACAGGTTTGCGGATTGGTCGGCGATAGTCGCCGTACACTTTGGTGAGCTGGAACACGCGTGTTGCGCCGTCGCCTGCGCCGATCGTTTGGTCGTTCGCCGAAGGTGGCGCCGAGGGCGCACAGCTCTTGCAGTCGAACGGATCACAGAAGCGGAAGCCGACGAGCTTGCCCCGCCGTGCCTCGAAAAACGCAATCAGCGCATGCAATTCATCCAGCGTCCGCACCGCCCCGCCGACATCGTAGCGTCGACGGCCATGCGCCCACGGCGTGTTGCGCGACTCGCGTCCGGAGCCAAGCGTGACGATGTCCACACGCCGCTCGGGGCCGCCGCTGGCGCCGAGCGCGAACGGCAACGGCAGCGACACTTCATCGAACCCGCTCATAGATTGCGTCTCCCGTACGCCGCCGCGCGCGCTATGGCGGCGGCGATTTGCCCCTGGTTGCGCGCAATGGCGTTCGCATCGGCGCCGTTCTCGAAGTGAAAATGCACAGTCACCGGAGCGCCCCCGGCCTGCTCCAGCACGCCCGACTGGCGCGGCGTGAACAGCTCGGGTCCGCGTTCGCCGACGAGATAGGCGCCGCCAGCATTCACGGCGCCGCCACCGGCCTTGGCGCCGAAGAACGGCAGCGCGCCGCCGGATGAAGCAAACACGCGCTGCAGCGCCAGCTTGGCCAATTCCTCCAGAATGACCTTGGCCATGCGCTTGAAAGCGCCCTCGCCGCCCGCAGCCGCCGCGCTCATCGCGCGCGCGATGCGCTCGCCGGCGCGATCGAACGACGCGCTGACGTCGGCGGCCGCGCGCTGCGCCGGCCCTGCTGCGAATCCTTGCAGCGCAGCAGCGGCGGCGCCCAGTTCGCTTTGCAGACCGGCCATATCGAAGCCGTTTTCTGTTTCACTCATGTCTTCTTGTCCGGAAAACGCTGCATCAGGGCAGCGAGCGCGCCGCGCGTGAGTTTTGTGTCAGCGGGCGTCGTCAGCGCCCGCCACTCGGCGAGGCTCAAGCGCCAAAAAAGATCTGGCGGCACGCCCAGCGCCAAGGCCAGGCGCACCATCGCCGGCCACGGCGTGGGCTCAGCCATCGAACGCCATCCGGAACGCTTCCGCCACTGCGTGCGCGGCGGCTTTGGCGTCAATGTGCGCCGCGGCCAGCGCGGCCGTGGGCACGGGCGCCCCGCCCCCTGCGCAGAGCGCCGCGATGACGATGATGAGATCGTTCGCCGTAAGGCGCGCCAGCCGCTCGCCCAATTCAGCGAACGAGCCGGCGTCGAAAGCGGCCTCCAGCTCCGCCAACGCGCCGAGGGTCACGCACAAGCGGTGCGGCTCATGATTGATATCCAGCAGCACTTCGCCGCGCGCTGCGTTCGCCAGCGCGCGCATCACAGCGCCTCGAAGCTCAGCGCACCCGCCGATACAAGCGTCAGCGAAAACGCCGCTTCGCCGTCATGATCGCCGGAATAATCCAGCGCCTCCACCAGGAACGGACCTTCAAGCACGCCGAAGCCGGGCACTACCAGTTGAAAGGTCTTCGCCGCTTGCGTGAAGAACGCCTGCTGCAGCAGCGCATCGGACGCTGCGTCCTTGAACACGCCCGCGCCGCTGACGCTGGCGGACTTCACCCCGGCGCCGGCGATCAGCTCACGCCAGGCGCCTTCGCTCTCTCCGCTGGTGCCGTCGACCGTGCGCGCATTCAACGAAATGGTCTTGGCGCGAATGCCCGCCACGGTGAAAAACGCTTCCGGGGCGCCGCCATCGCTGATCTTGATCAGGACGTCACGTCCCTTTTGACCTGACATGAAGTGCTCCTATTCGGGTTCTGTGATCGCTTTGAGCCGCAACACGCCGTGCGTCGTGCGGCCATCGCCTGAGCGGAACACGTCGGCGAATTGCGACAGCAGCAGCACAAGCCTGCAGCCTTCGAGCGTGAGCGGCGCATTGTGCAGCGCCGTTCGCAAAGCGGAGATCAGGCTCAGCGCTTCAGCGCGTCCGCCATAGCGCGACCACACGTGCAGCGTGACGGCGTGCTCCAGCGTCGCGGCTGTGCTCGTATCCGCGTTTCGGCTTTCGATCCGTCCGAGCGTGACATACGGGAAAACAGCATCGGGCGGCGGCTCGTCATAGATACGCTCCCCAGCCAGAGCCGCCACGGACGCGTCAGCCATGATGACCTCGCGCATCGCCGCCAGCAGCGCCCGCTCGGCGCTCATGGCCGTATCTCCTCGCAGAGCAGGATGATGCGCGGAGCGCCTTCATCCAGAACGCCTACAACGCGCAGGCGCCGTTCACCCCAGCTTGCGCGCCAGCCTGCAGCGACGCCGTCGAAGCGATTGATCGTGAGGCGCAGCCTCCTCGACGCCGCAAGCGTGTCGAAAGCGGCGATTTCGCCTGCGCCCTCCGCCTCGATCGCGGCCCAGACATCGCCTTGCGGCGACCAAAGCAACGCAGCGCCGCCGATTTCGTCCGCCACACGTGCGGGCGCCTGCAAGGTCACGCGCGCACGCATGGCGCCAAGCGCGTCGCTCATAGCCGCGCCGGCGCGTATGGGCGCATCAACGCCCGCGCCGTCTCCGGAATTGGTGCATCGCCCTGTCGCAATTCGTACAGCGAGGCGACGATCTGCAGGCTCGCCAATCTGAGCGCGACCGGAAGATTTTCAGCGGCGTTGGCGTAGCCGCAATCGTACTCGATCTCGATGCCGCCGATCTGCCGCAGCGTCGCCGGCACGCCGGCTGCGAACACAAGCCGCGGCCGGTCGCGATGGCCTTCGAGACGATAGCAATCTTCTTCGAGCACGCTTTGCGAGCCGTTGTCGGCTATGAGGCGCACAGCGATGACGTTCGTCACCGGCCCGAGGCCAAGAACGGCCCCTTGCGCCGCTTCGCGCACCCAGATGTCGAGACTTTCACGCACGCGCCGCGTGATCAACGCCCGCCCGATCGCCGCCTCGACCGCCTCGCGCGCGGCGGTGATGAGCATGGTGATGAGCTCGTCCTCGTCGTCATGATCGACACGTAGAAAAAGCTTCGCCTCCGCCAGCGAAACAGGTTCGCTCGCCGGCGGCGTTAGCGTCGTAATGGTCATTTTGAATGCTGTCCGAAAAGCGAAATACAAACGCCATCCCCGGATCGCGCCGGCGCGTCCGGGGATGACGAACTCGATTGATTGTGTGTGAGCCTTACGACGCGCCGAACTTCAGCGCCTTGATCGCGTCGAAGTGCTGCACCCCGCCGCCGACGCGCTTGGTGACGTAGAACAGCACGTACGGCTTGGCGGAATAGGGATCGCGCAGCACCCGCACGCCGGCGCGATCGACGATGAGATATCCGCGTGCGAAATCGCCGAAGGCGATCGAGAACGAATCCGCGGCGATGTCAGGCATGTCCTCCAGTTCGCTGATCGGATAACCCAGCAGCGACGAGCCGCCAGCCTCCTCCGGCGTCCAGACATAATGACCGTCGCCGTCCTTCAGCTTGCGCACCGCCGACACCGTCTTGCGGTTCATGACGAAGCGGGCGTTCTGCCGGAATTGCGGCTTGGGCGTATAGATGAGGTCGATCAGATCATCGACCGGATCGGACGCGGCGAAGCCCGCGTCGACGCCCGTCGCAATATAGCCGATCTTGCCCCAGACGTGCGATGTCTCGGCCACCATGTCGTAGGCGAGGAAGCCTTTCGGCTTGTTGTCGCCATCGCCGCTGACGAAGGCCGCGCGTTCCTGGCCGGCGAACGCCTCCTCCACTTCGCTGGCGATCCATTCCTCGAGATTGACGAAGCTGTCGTCGAGCAGCGTCTGGGTCGCGGCGAGATTGGCGTAGAGTTCAGCGGCGGCGAATTCGAGCACGGACAGCGTCGGCGTCGACGTTTGCGTGCGGGCGCCGGTTTCGCTGCTCCAGCCCGTGCCGGCGGCGGTGAGGCTGAACGGCTTCTTGAACACGGTCGCACTGGTGGTGCGCACGCTGGAGATTGAGCGCATCGGCGACACTTGCTTCAGGCGGCTCTCGATCATGCGGTCGAGTTCCGGCGGCGCCACATAGCCGCCATCGGGATCCGAGCCCACCGACAGCGCCTTCGCTTCGAACTGCGTCAGCGCCGTGACATCGCCGCGCCGCAGATACGCGTGCCAGGCCGATTTGTGTTCACTCATGGCGGGGTCGGCGGCGAGGTTCGCGCGCCGGCCCGCGAGCGCGGCCCGCTCGATCAGGCTCTTCTGCTCGGCGAGCGCGCGGTCGATCCTATCGACCTTCTCCTCCAGCAGCACGTCCGCGCGTTTCTTCTCGATCGCGTCCAGCCGGGCGTCGTTTGCGGCCTTGTATTCCTCGAACGCGCGCAACAGCGCGTCCGCGCCTTCAGCCGGCGCGGCTTTTGTTTCCTTCTTCACTTCTTTCTCCTGTTAAGCGGCGCGGACCAGGTCTCGCGCTATGGTGAGCCGCGCCAGCGGCTGCATCGGCGTGGCGACGAGCGATACTTCGAGCAGATCGATCTCGGTCAGAATGCGGTGCGGACCGCTGCGATGCGATGCGATCGGTACGAAGCCGATCGAAAGGCCGTCGCCGCCGCGCGCGAGCAAACGTCGCGCGCGTCCTGCGCCTGGATGATCATCGCGAATTTCGCCGCGCAGCCATAGGCCGCGGCCGTCCTCGCGCACGTCGCTCCAAGCGCCCGCATGCGCCCGCGACTCGTGCTCGACCAGCATCGGCAGCGTTCCGCCGCGCGCGCCGAGCGAGCGGGCGAAGGCGCCGGCGCGGATGATGTCGCGCATTTGATCTTCAACCCCGAACAAGGCGGCGTAGCCTTCGATCACGAGCGCAGAGCTCATTGGTCGAGTCGCTGTTCGATACGGATCAGCGCTCGTCGCGCTTCGGCGAGCTGCTCCTCCATGCGCGCCAAGCGCTCGGCGACTTCGGGCTGCGTCGCCACGGCGCGCTCCACTTCATCGAGTCGCGCCGCTGCGCGCCCAGCCCAGACCAGCCCGCCGGCCGTCTCCAGAAACAACGCGAAGATCAGGGCAAAGGTGATGCGTGGGTCGATCGCGACCTTCATCGTCCGCTCTCCACGGTTTCGACGCCGGCGAGACGGCGCTTTTCGTCGGTGTCGAGAAAATCAGCGCTGGCGAGCCGCGCCCACAACGCTTCGCGCTCGAGTGTCAGCGCCGGCACCGCATCCAGATCGACACTGACCGCGGCGGCCCCGTCAGAGCGCCAGCGCTGGCCGAGCCAGGCCTCGATGCTGCGCGCCGCTTTCTGCGCCAGCGGCAAAGCGGTGTGGCGCCAGAACGCGAGATTGGCTTCTCGATAATTGGCGTAGGTGTTGTCGCCGGGAATACCCAGCAGCATCGGCGGCACGCCGAATGCAAGCGCGATGTCGCGCGCAGCCGCGTGACGCGCCTCGGTGAAATCCATGTCCGCCGGCGTGAGCGACATCGGGCGCCACTCCAGCCCGCCTTCGAGCAGCATGGGCCGCCCAGCGTTTGCGGCGCCGGCGTGCATCTCCTCCAATTCCTGCTTCAGCCGACGAAATTGCTCGTCGCTGAGACGATCAGCGCCGCCTATGCCGGAAAACACCAGCGCCCCCGACGGTCGCGCGGCGTTGTCGATCAGGGCCTTATTCCAGGCGCCGCCAGAATTGTGGATGTCGATCGAGAACGCCGCCGCTTCCATCGGCGAGAGGCCGTAGAAATCATCGCTGGGATGAAACAGTTTCAGGTGCAGCACCGGCGCCTGTCCGCTCACAGGGTCGCGCTCGAAGCGCCGCACCTGCGCTCCGACGCGATGCTCCCAGCCGATCGGCCAGCCATCGCTCCCCGGCACGACGCTCATCCGATCCGGCCGCAGCACGTAGAGTTCGCTCGGCGCGGCCTCGCCAATGCCGGCCGCCTCCAAGTACGCATTGCCGCTGACTTGCAGGTGGCCGAAGAACGTCTCCATCAATTCGACGCCGGTCTGCTCCGGGTTCGGCCGCGCCAGCAACGAGGCGAGTGGATGATCCGCGGGGCCGACTCTCAGCGGCGCGCTCGCCGCCGCTTCGGCGATCAAGCGCACGCAGCGATAGGCGATCGCATTGCGGGCATAGCCTTCCCGCGCAAATGCGCCGGGGTCGCGCATCGGCCAGGCAGGCTGGCCCGGCGCGTGCCAGGCCAGCAGCTTTCGCTCCGCGCGGGGTGCGCGAAGGCGTCTCATCCAGTTCAACATCATTCTTCCTGTCAGAGCATCCGCACGCGCGGCCGCGCGCCGCCGAGCAACAAATCGGTCAGCGCCCACACCAGCGCGTCGACGCGATCGGGACTTGCGGACGGTCCCGCCGCGCCGAACGAACACATCTCGTCTTCGAGCTTCGAGAACGTTGCGGCGTGCCGCACGCGCCCCTGAGCATAGAGCGCTGCGATGGGCTCGGCGCGGGCGCGTTTGCCTTGGCTCGCGCGCACCAACTGCACCAGCATTTCCGGCGCTGCCGCCTTCAGCACCCAACGCACCATCTCGCCGCCATTGTTCGCTTCCGCCACAATCGCTTGCGCGCCGAGCGTGCGCGCCAACACCGCCGCGCGCTCGGCCCATTGCTGCGGGCTCGCGCCTGCAATGCTTGCATCTGCAAGCACCATTGCTTCACGCATCGGGCCTTCTCCCCAGGCGCCGGCGGCGATGATGCCGCACGCGTCGGCCTTTGGTCCGACCGAAGCCGGCGGATCGACGGCGACGACGATGCGATCGAACCCTTGATGATCGCGCGAACGCAGCGCTTCCAGTTGCGCGCGCGTCCACAGCGCCCCTTGCATGTCCTCGATCAGTTCGCCGCCGATTTCCTGACGCTGCCTGGCGTCGCCATTCCATCGCTGGCGCAGTGCGGCCAGGAAGTCCGGCGATAGATTATCGCTGTTGCGCCAGGTGGCGGCGCGCGTGACGGCCGTATCTGGCGCAGCCAGCACTCGCTTCAACGCAGTAATCGGACGCGGCGTCGTGGTCATCATCATGCGCGGGCGACGCCCAAGGCGGAGCGCGTGCGCAAGCGTTTCCAGCGTTTCGTCCGGATATGACCAAAAGCAGAGTTCATCGCACCAGGCCGCGTCGAATTGCGGGCCGCGCAGGCTTTCTGGATCCTCCGCCGAGAAGCAAAACGCCTGCGCGCCATTGCTCCAGACCAGCCGCTTGCGGCTGGCTTCGTAAGCGGGTTGGGCATGCGGCAGCGAGCGCAAGCCGGACACCCCCTCCGTCATCACCTCGCGGACGTCATGGAAGGTTGGACCGACCAGCGCGATGCGGCCAGCGCGGCCATAGCGTGCTTCGGCCGACACCCACTCGGCGCCCGCGCGCGTCTTGCCTGCGCCGCGGCCGCCGAGAAACACCCAGGTGCGCCAGTCGCCTTTCGGCGGCTGTTGTTCATAGCGGCCCCAGAAACCCCAATCGTCCCTAAGGAGTTCGCTCTCCCTGCTGCTCATCGTCCTCAAAGAATCGTCGATTGTGCTCGGCTTCAGCGATGCGAATAAGGCGGCGACGGATGTCTGCTCGTAACGCTTCGTCATTGTCCCCCGCGGACGGCGCCGGCGCGGCGGCGAGATATTCATTGAGGTCGCGCTCGGCGCGGATGATGGCGCAGACCGCCTTCGCCCGCCGCTCGGCGTCGGCCGCATCCCCGCACGCCAGCGCTTCGCGGGCGCTGACCATAAAGAGGCGCAGTTCACCGTCTTCCCTCATGCCCGATCCGTCCTCATGTTTCTGGCCGATCTCTCGACCGTGCCAGAATGCTACCTCATGACCGGCGCGGTCGGATTGATTCTGGCGTTCATGGGATTTGACGGGGCGGGGCGGCCGCCAGGGCATGGATACACAAAGCCGCTATCGGCGTTTATGGCCAGAATTCAGCCATACCTCTATTAGACATCCGCTCCGGAGACGCACTTGACCGACAAACGGCCAGATCATTTCGGCCGCAGCATCGATTGGGCCAGATTGCGGGCCGCTGCGGCGCAAGAGCAGCTGCGCCGCATGATGGCTGAGCGGCGCCGCTTCACTTGGCAGCAGGCGGCGAGCGTCTTCGCCGGCCTCACCCTGTTCGCCGTGCTTGCCATGTGGGTGTGGGTCTATTGGGGTCTGCCGCGGGTGCCGAACGCAGAGGCGTTGTGGGCGGCAAATCGCCAGGAATCGGTCATGTTCGTGGACGCGGAGGGCCAGTTCCTCGGCGTGCGCGGTCCATATTACGGCCAGCGCGCGCGGCTCGCCGATTTGCCAGCCTATGTGCCGCAGGCGTTCATCGCCATCGAGGATCGCCGCTTCTATGAACATGAGGGGGTCGACCGCACCGCCGTTCTGCGCGCGCTGCTCGCCAATCTGCGCGCCGGCGAAACCGTGCAAGGCGGCTCCACCATCTCGCAACAACTCGCACGCAACCTCTTTCTCAACTCGCGCCAGACGCTGAACCGCAAATTGCGCGAGATGGTGCTGGCCGCCCGCATCGAGCGCCGGTTGAGCAAAGACGAGATACTCGAACTCTATCTCAACCGCGTCTATCTCGGCGATCAAGCGTACGGCGTCGACGCCGCCTCGCGTCGCTATTTCGGCAAGCCGGCGACCGAGCTTACGCTGGCTGAAGCCGCGCTGCTTGCCGGCCTGCCCAAAGCGCCGTCCGATCTTGCTCCGTCGAGCAATTTGGAAGGCGCGACCGCACGACAGCACGTCGTCCTCGCGGCCATGGTGGATGCGGGCTTCATTACCGAGGAACAGCGCCAGCAAGCCGAAGCAACGCGCATCCGCGTGATCGAGCGTCCTTCCTACGAGCGGACGATGGGCTACGCCTTCGATCGCGCCGTCGAGGAAGCGCGCCAAGTTGTCGGCCGCAACGCGCCCGATCTCGTCATCCAGATGACGATCCAGCGTCCGGTGCAGGAAGCGGCGTCGAGCGCGATCCGCCGCCGCCTCGGCAACCGCGCTTTCGGGCGCCGGCCGCTGCAAGCCTCGTTTCTCGCAGTGAACCGGCAAGGCGGCATTGTCGCGATGGTGGGAGGCACCGACTACAACAGCTCGAAATTCAATCGAGTCACCCAGGCGCGCCGTCAGCCGGGCTCCACCTTCAAGACCTTCGTCTACACTGCCGCCATGGAGGCCGGCCTCGATCCTGAAGACGTGCGCTACGATCAGCCGGTCGTGATCGATGGCTGGCGCCCGCGCAATTACGATGACGGCTATCGCGGCGCGATGACCTTGCGCAGCGCGTTCGCCTTGTCCATCAACACCATCGCCGCCGAGGTCGGCCATGAGGTCGGCCCCGCGCGCGTGGCCGATGTGGCGCGCCGTCTCGGCATTTCGACCATGCCCGACCGCAACGCCTTCGTGCCGCCCTCGATTGCGCTCGGCTCCATCGAAGTGACGCTCTGGGACATGACCGAAGCCTTCTCCGTGTTCATGAACGACGGCCGCCGTGTCGATCCCTACATCGTCCAGCGCGTCACCAACGCGGCCGGAGAAGAACTGTACGCGCGCCCAGCCTACAACGCGCCGCGGGTTCTCAACCAGGACATCGTCGAGCGCATGAACAGCATGATGGGCGCAGTTGTGCTGCGCGGCACCGGCACGGCGGCGAGCCTCGGCGACCGCGACGTCGCCGGCAAGACCGGCACCAGTTCAGATTGGCGCGACGCCTGGTTCGTCGGCTACACCGCCGACTACACAGCCGGCGTCTGGGTCGGCCACGACAACTTCACCTCGATGGGCCGCACCACTGGCGGCACCATCCCGGCGCAGATCTGGAACGACACTATGCGGGTCGCCCATCGCGGCGTCGAACCTCATCCCTTGCCCGGCTACGAACAACCGGTGCGCTCGCCGCAGGAAGTGGAGATGGCCAGCTTCTTCGACGAACTCGCGAACGCGTTCAGCGAGTCTCCGATCGAGAAGATCGAAGACATCTTCCGTTAGGCGGCGCGATGGCGGGACCAATGCTGGCGCATGTGAAGGGGCTGCGGCTCTCGCTTGGCGGCGCGCCGTTGTTCGACGGCGCCGAATTCGTGCTGCAGAAGGGCGAGCGCGCCGCCTTCATCGGCGCCAACGGCGCAGGCAAGTCGACGCTGATGCGCATGATGGCCGGCCTCGCCGAGCCGGATGCGGGCGAAATCGGCTATTCGTCCGGCGCAGTCGTTTCGCTTGCGCCGCAAGACTCGAGCTTTTCCGGCTTCGCCACGCTGCGCGCGTACGCTTGCGCTCCGTCCGTTCGCCTTCCAGGCAGCGACGCGCCCCTGCCTGCTCACGCCGGCGAGGCTGCGCTCGCTGCGTTTGGGATGGACCCTGACAAGAGTCCTCAAGGTCTTTCCGGCGGCGAGCTTCGCCGTGCGACGTTGGCGCGCGCTTTTGCGGCCGACCCCGACGTGCTGCTGCTCGATGAGCCGACCAATCACCTCGACATCACCGCCATCGAAGACCTCGAACGGCGGCTCAAGAGTTTTCGCGGCGCTTGTCTCGTCATCAGCCACGACCGCCGTTTCCTCGAGCGCGTCTCGACAGCGATGCTTTGGCTGCGTCAGCGCAAGCTGCTGAAGCTGAACCGCGGCTTCTCCGCCTTCAATGAATGGGCCGAGAACGTCGAACTTGAAGAAGCGCGCGCGCTGGCCCGTCTCGAAACCCACCTTAAGGCCGAAGAGCATTGGCTGCAGCGCGGCGTCACCGCACGTCGCTCGCGCAACGAGGGCCGCAGGCGCAAGCTTGAGGCGATGCGCGCCGAGCGGCGCGCGCGCAAAGCCGACATCAGCGTCGCGAGCGCGGCGCTGTCGGCCGAGCGCGGCGCTGAATCATCCAAGCTCGTCATCGAAGCCAAGCGCATCTCCAAGAGCTACGACAACAAGCCGATCATCGCCGATCTCTCTCTGCGCGTGATGCGCGGCGACCGGCTGGGCGTGGTTGGTCCGAACGGCGCAGGCAAGACCACTTTGCTCGAACTGCTGCTTGGGCGCCGCGAGCCGGATCAGGGCGGCGTGCGGCTCGGTGACAATCTGCGCATCGCCTACGTCGATCAGGCCCGCGCCATCCTCGATTGCAGTGACACGATCTGGCAGGCGCTGGCGCCGCAAGGCGGCGATCAGATCATGGTGCGCGGCAAACCGCGCCATGTTGCAGCTTACGCCAAAGACTTCCTGTTCGGCCCCGAGCAATTGCGCCAACCGGTCGCGGCGCTGTCCGGGGGCGAGCGCAACCGGCTCTCTCTCGCAGTGGCGCTGGCGCAACCGGCCAACCTGCTCGTGCTCGATGAGCCGACCAACGATCTCGACATGGATACGCTCGACGCGCTCGAAGAGATGCTCGCCGACTATGACGGCACGATCATCATCGTCAGCCATGATCGCGCCTTCCTCGATGGCGTCGCGACGCAAGTGATCGGCCCGATCGGCCGCGGCCGCTGGGGCGAGACGCCCGGCGGCTGGTCCGATTTCGAACGCGCCTTCGGCGGCTTTCGTCAGCCGGATGCGCCGCCCGTGCGCGAGAAATCCTCACCCGCAAACGCGCCGCCCGCGCCCCGCAAGCAGACCAAACTGAGCTACAAGGACGAACGGCGCCTTGCCGAACTCGAACAGCGCATGCCGAGCTTGAGCGCGGAAATCGAAGCGCTCGAGGCCAGCCTTGCCGCCCCCGACGCCTTCGCCCGCGACGCCGCCCGCTTCAGCGCCGCCGCTCAACGCCTCGACGCAGCCCGGGCTGAACGCGAAGCCGCCGAAGCGGAATGGCTCGAGCTTGAACTCAAGCGCGAGGCCCTCGCCTCCGAGACTTGAATCCTCTGTTAACCAAATCGGCCAAGCGTGCCGCGCATGCGCCGCCGCACCATCGCCATCCTCGCCCTCGTTTTAGCATGCGTTGTCGCAGCGCCGGCCCAGGCTGGCGAGTCGCCACGCGGCGCCTATGCCGCGCTCGAGGCCGCCGACAGCGCCGCCTGTGCGCGCATCTGCGCCGATGACTCACTTTGCGCCGCTTGGTCGTTTCAAGAAGCCAACAATATGTGTGTCCTGCGTGCGACGCGGCCCGAGGCGGCGGCCCCCGCCATGGCCGCGCCAACGCAGCACCAGATCCGGGCCGAGACGCCGCCATCGCAGGCGATGGAAGCCGCGGCGGACGCCGGCTTGCTCGGCGGACCTGAGACAGAGACTGCGACGCTGGCGCCGCTGTCGGATCTCCGTTCCCGTTCAGATTTGTTTACCGCTCGGCCGTACGGTCGCGGACAATTGCAGGAGCCGCACCAGCGATGTCGCAATCGCGCTTTGCCAAACTGGTCGAACTGGCGCGTACGCCGGATAGCCAAAAACGCCGCGAACTCCTGCGCCAGGTCACCGATCTGTTTTTCGAAACATCCGGCGCGCGCACGGCGCGTGAATCGGTGCTGATCGATGACGTGCTGAAGCTTGTCGCTGCGGAAATGCAGGACGAGGTCCTGGTCGAGCTGTCCGAAACCTTCGCCGATGCGCCGGACGCGCCGGTCGGCCTCTTGCGCGATCTCGCCAACCATTCATTCGAGGTCGCCGGCCCTGTGCTGACGCGCAGCAAGGCGCTCGACGAGCAGACCCTGCTGCACGTCGTCAACTACCAGAGCCAGAACCACATCAAGGCGGTGGCGCAGCGCGAGTCGGTCAGCGAGGCGGTTTCGGACGCGATCGTCCGCTTTGGCGACGATCACGCCCTCGACGCGCTCATTCGCAACGACGGCGCGCGGCTTTCACGCACCAGCATGGAAGCGGCGATCGACCGCGCCCGGCGCAACACGCTTCTGCATGAAGGCGTCGTGCGGCGCGCGGATCTGCCGCTCGATCTGCTCAATGAAATGTATTTCGTCGTGGAATCGCGTTTGCGCGCGCAGATTCTCACCCGCAATTCCAGCGTCGATCCGCGCACGCTGGACGTCGCACTCGAGAAGGCGCGCGAGCGCATGCGCCGCACCGCCAGCGATCTCTCCGCTGAAGCGAAAAACGCGATGAACTTCATCCAGTCCAAGAAGAACAGCGGCGAACTGAGCGCGCGTCTGCTCGTGTCGCTCTATCGCGAAGCCAAGCTCACGCATTTCATCTATGGTCTGGCCGAGATCACGGCGCTGGAAGTTGCAACCGTCTCGGATCTGGTCGAGCGCAAGGACATCGACGGCCTCGCCATGATCTGCCGCGCCGCCAATATCGAGCGCCCGCTGTTCGTCACGCTCGCGGTCCTGATCGGCGGCGGCGACGAGGCGATGTCGCGCGCCGAGGAGTTCGGCAAAATGTACAACACTGTGCCGATCGAGGCGGCCCAGCGCGCGCTCCGCTTCTTCAAGGTGCGCAAAGCAGCCTAGCCACGGGGATGGAAAACGTCGCGCTGAGCCCGTCGAAGCGCGACCCGGGCGCCATCCCTCCCCTTTGAGGGGAGGGAAAGAAGCGTCACGCTGAGCCTGTCGAAGCGCGACGTCTCGCCTTCGACAAGCTCAGGCTGACGCCGGTGGCGCTGACGCGACCGGATAAAAAAACGTCACACCGAATGAAGGCCCTTCAGCGCAGCATCTCGTCGCGATTATCGGCGATGCTGCGATCGAACAGCGACAACAGCTTGAGCCGCGCGCGCTCGAGCTTCAGCGCCCACGAGTCCACGAACGGCGCCAGCCGCATCGGCAGGACCTCCCGCTTCCACGGCCCCCCGGACCGCCGCAACAGGATCGGATAATAATATCCGGCCCAGCGGTACCGCTCGGAGGCGCGCGCCCTGACGCGCTGTTCTTCCGGCGTCAGCGCAGCATCGAGTTCGGCGTAATATTTAGCCATGTCGGCGGTGAGCTGGCCCGCGCGCGTGCGAAAGCAGCCGAGGATCGTATCCGCCATCACCAGATCGTCATGGAGGGCAAAGCGCCGCCACAGATCGAAATCGCCGGCCAGTTTGAAACGGGCATCGAGGCCGCCCGCTTTATCCCAGAGAGCGGGCCGCCAAAACGTGCCCTCTTGTTGAATAAAAGGCTCGGCGAAGCGGCCGTCGAAAATGCCGGCCCTGATCGCGCGGCGCGGGAACGGCAGGATCGGCGACAGATAGAGCATGGCGCCTGTCTCCGTGATGATGCAGTGGCGCCCAGTCAGCCACGCAATCGTCGGATGGCGGTCGAGCACGTCAGTCACGGTCGCGAACGCGCCCGGCTCAAATCGATCATCGGCGTTGATCCAGGCCATGACATCGCCGTCGCCGCAAGCGTCGAAGCCGCGGCCGACGGCGTCATAAAGTCCTCTGTCCGGCGCGCTCGCGAACGAAAACTCCACGCCTTCGCACCGCACCGGGAAGTCAGCATCCAGCCGGCTCCGCCACGCCGCCAGGATGGCAAGCGTTGCGTCACTGGAGCCGCCGTCCTGCACATGATAGCGGATCGAAAATGGCCCCGATTGCGTGACCACGCTGAGGATCGTTTCATCGAGAAACGCCTCGCCGTTCAGAACTGGCGTCGTTATGACGAAACGCAACTCGCCGTCCCCTCTGCGCGCAATGCGCCCCGCCTTGTGACTACACTCGCGCAGCTTGTAACGCGAAGACGCAAGAAGCGTCACGCTGTGGATCAAAAGCGTCACGCTGAGCCTGTCGAAGCGCGACGCGGGCGCCCTCCCTCCCCTCTAAGGGGAGGGAAAGAAGCGTCACGCTGAGCCTGTCGAAGCGCGACGTCACCTATAGGCGCCTTGTTTACAGCCGCTTGCCCCCGCTTCGTCATTCCGGGGCATCGCGCAGCGATGAACCCGGAACCCAGGGCCCCAAGCCCTTCGATCCCTTGGATTCCGGATCGCGCTGCGCGCCTCCGGAATGACGATATGAAATGCTGACGCCGCGCCGTTTGGGTTTGCTTCGTCACGCGACTGCTGACACGGACTTTGGCATCGGCGTCACGCTGAGCTTGTCGAAGCGCGACGTCACCCATAGGCGCCTTGTTTACAGCCGCTTGCCGCAGCTT
>CAYODX010000020.1:0-54716 GCA_964402795.1 uncultured Terricaulis sp.
CTCGCCGCGCCCGCCGCGCCGCCCCCGGCCGCGCCGCCGGCCGCCGCGCAAGACGTGTCCAAGCACCCCGGCGCCGTACCCTCGCCTATGGTGGGCACCGCCTATCTTTCCCCCGAACCTGGCGCGCCTGCATTCGTGAAAGTCGGCGACACCGTCACACAGGGCCAAACGCTAATGGTGGTCGAGGCGATGAAGACCTTCAACCCGATCCCGGCCCCACGCGCCGGCAAGGTGACGGCAATCCTGGTCGGGGATGCGCAGCCTGTGGAATACGGCGAACCGCTGGCGATCATCGAGTAACAGATGTTCGACAAAGTCCTTATCGCCAACCGCGGAGAAATTGCGCTGCGCGTACACCGCGCGTGCAAAGAGATGGGCATTTCCACGGTTGCGGTCCACTCCACGGCCGACGCTGACGCGATGCATGTGCGCCTCGCCGACGAAAGCGTCTGTATCGGCCCTCCGCCCGCGGCGAAATCCTATCTGCACATCCCGTCCATCATCGCAGCGGCGGAAATCACCGGTGCGCAGGCGATCCATCCTGGCTACGGATTTCTTTCCGAGAACGCCCGATTCGCGGAGATCGTTACGCAGCACGGCATGACCTTCATAGGTCCGACCGCCGAACACATCCGTCTGATGGGCGACAAGATTGCCGCCAAACAAGCAGCCATTGACACCGGCATGCCTGTGGTGCCGGGCTCCGAGGGCGGCGTCGGCAGCGAGGAAGAGGCAAAACGTACAGCCGCAGACATCGGCTATCCGGTGCTGATCAAAGCTGCGGCCGGCGGCGGCGGGCGCGGGATGAAGGTCGCGCGGACGCCGGAAGAACTGAGCGAGGCCTTCTCCACCGCACGCGCCGAAGCGAAAGCCGCATTCGGAGACGACAGCGTCTACATGGAGAAGTACCTGACGCACCCGCGTCACATCGAGATCCAAATCGTCGCCGACAGCCACGGCAACGTCATCCATCTGGGCGAGCGCGATTGTTCCCTGCAGCGGCGCCACCAGAAGGTGCTCGAAGAAGCGCCGTCGCCCGCGCTCAATACCGAAGACCGCGCGCGCATTGGCAAGATCACCGCCGAGGCAATCGCCAAACTTGGCTATCTCGGAGTCGGCACGGTCGAATATCTCTACGAAGATGGCGAATTCTATTTCATCGAAATGAACACACGCCTGCAGGTCGAACATCCAGTCACCGAGATGATCACCGGAATCGATCTGGTGCGCGAGCAGATCCGCATCGCCAATGGCGCGCCGCTTTCGGTGAAGCAGAAGGACGTGAAATTTCACGGCCACGCGATCGAATGCCGCGTCAATGCCGAGAACCCGAAGACGTTCGCGCCCTCTCCAGGACGCATCGCCGGCTATCATCCGCCCGGCGGCTTGGGGGTGCGGCTGGATAGCGCCATTTACGCCGGCTATTCGATCCCGCCCAACTATGACTCGCTGATCGGCAAGTTGATCGTACACGGGCGAGACAGGGCCGAGTGTTTGATGCGCCTTCGGCGGGCGCTCGACGAAATGGTGATCACCGGCGTCGAGACTACGCTGCCGCTGTTTCGCGATCTGATGAACGAGCCTGATGTCATCAACGGCGATTACTCGATCCACTGGCTCGAGAAGAATCTGAAGGCCAAAGCGGACGCCGCGCAGAGTTAACGGCCCAGACCTTGCAGTTCGCGCTCTCACGCTTGAGGTGAGGACGTGCTTCCATGGGTCAACAGAGCATCGCGGGTCTTGCAGCGCTGATCGCGCTCGCCTTCGTGGTGATGGCGCTTTCCGCGTGTGCCACGCCGGCACAGATCACGCAGAACGAGGAACCTGCCATGACGGTCGTCGCCGCCGAACCGGAAGGGGTGCCCGAGTTCCACGGCGCGCGGATCGGTCGCGACACGCTGCGTTCGCGACTGGACGCCGAATAGCATCCGCAGACCGTGAAGCGGCCGTTGGAACAGGCCAGCGCCGGCTGCCGTTTGCGGCACGATGGATCCTTCGGCCCCGCTGGAACCCGCACTCGATTTAGCCGATATCGCGCTGCGGCTCGCCGCCGCGGCGCTTGTCGGCGTCGCCATCGGCGTCGACCGGGAGATCCGCGGCAAGCCAGCAGGAATCCGCACACTCGGACTGGTTTCGCTCGGGGCGGCGCTCGTCTGTCTGACGACAGTGCATCTGCGCGCGCTCGACGACGATCCGAATGCGATCTCCCGCGTCGTCGCTAGCGTCATCGAGGGCGTGATGACAGGAATTGGTTTTCTTGGCGCTGGCGCGGTGCTGCGTCCACGCGACGGCGACGGCGACATAGAGGGGCTCACCACCGCGGCGACAGTATGGGTCACCGCCGCGCTCGGTCTCGCCTGCGGCCTCGCCACCTGGAGCATCGTCGCGGTCGGGGTAGGTCTAACGCTGGTTGTATTGGTGCTGCTGCATCCGCTCGATCATTGGATCGAAGCGCGCAGCAAAGCCATGCGCGACAAGCACTGAGTGATTTTCAAAAGGCCTGGCCTTTGGCATTGTCAACGCGTGAAGCCCTTCACTACAGACGATCTTCTCGCCTGCTATCGGCGCGGCGTATTCCCGATGGCGGAGAGCCGTGAGGATCAAGGCTTCTTCATCGTCGACCCCGAATGGCGCTGCATCTTTCCGCTCGACGGCTTCCATATCCCGCGCCGGCTGAAGCGAAGGCTGAGGCAAGATGTTTTCGGCTTCAGCATCGACCGTGATTTCGAAGCGGTGATCGACGGCTGCGCCGAACCGGGCCCTGACCGCGACGACACCTGGATCAATCCTGACATCCGCGCCCTTTATGTCGCGCTGCATCGTCAAGGCCTGGCCCACAGCGTTGAAACGCGGCTGGGCGGGGCGTTGGTCGGGGGTCTTTACGGCGTTGCGCTCGGCGGCGCATTCTTTGGCGAAAGCATGTTCTCGCGCGCCAGCGACGCCAGCAAGGCGGCGCTGGCGCACTTGGCCGCGCGCCTGAAATTTGGCGGCTTCAAACTGCTGGACGCGCAGTTCATCACGCCCCACCTGCAGCAATTCGGCGCTCAGACGCTGCCACGTCGAATCTTCCACGCGCTATTGGGTACGGCGCTGGAGGCCAAAGCGGATTTCCACGCACTGCCTGAAACAACAAGCGGCGCCGATCTCGTCCAGATCCTGAGTCCGTCTCAATAAGGCTGGAACTCATCGTTCTCCAGCGGCTGATCCAGGACGCCCGAGGTAAAGAACCAATCTAGAGCGGACGTCAAACCGCTGTTGGAGGCGAGGAAAATTTCATCGAAATCGTGGGCGAACACATAGACGCGCTCGGCATCGTCCGGGTGAAATGCGATTTCGTCACCACCCACAGTGTCGCCAATAATCACGCATTCGAGCGCGCGCTGTTTCGTCAGCAGCGCGGCGCTTGCGTCCCAGAACCAATACTCATCGATGCGCCTGCGCCATTCATCAACGCTCAAGGGACCGCTCAAGAGCGCATCCGGAGTGTAAATGCGGATCATGCCGCCCAGCACGCCGCGGCCGTACCGTGTCATCAGCGTACGATAGCCGGACGGAAAGCGCGTTCTGAACGCGGCCTCTGCGGCGGTGACTGCATCATCGGCTATTGGCGTAGGCGGAGCGATCGGGCGCAGGCGGTCGATGCGGCTCATTTCTCTATGCGCTCGAGCCCGCCCATGTACGGAATGAGCGCAGCCGGTACGAGAATCGAACCGTCCGCCTGCTGATAGTTTTCCAGCACCGCCACCAAGGCGCGGCCAACAGCGAGGCCAGAGCCATTCAGCGTGTGTACGAACTCGGTCTTGCCGTCCTTGTTGCGGAATCGAGCGTTCATGCGTCGCGCTTGAAAGTCACCACAATTCGAGCAGGAGCTGATTTCACGGTACTTGCCCTGGCTCGGCAACCAGACTTCGAGATCGTAGGTCTTGCGCGCAGAAAATCCCATGTCGCCGGCGCACAGCAGCATGACGCGGTACGGTAGTTCCAAGCGCTTCAGCACCTCCTCCGCGCACGACACCATGCGCTCGTGTTCCGCGTGGCTCTGCTCGGGCGTCGTGATGGAAACCAACTCGACCTTGCGAAATTGGTGCATTCGGATCATGCCGCGCGTGTCGCGCCCGGCGGCGCCCGCTTCGGCGCGAAAACAAGGCGTGTCCGCCGTCAGGCGCGTCGGCAATTCGGCTTCCGCCATGATTTGCTCGCGCACAAGATTGGTCAGCGCTACTTCGGCGGTCGGGATCAGCCAGAAATCTTCCCGCGTCGGCGCTACCGCCAATAGCTCCTTCATCACCTCTGTGGGCTTGGACTGTCCCTTGCGCTTGTCGAATTCCTCGTCGAAACGATCGAGCGCCTGGAACAGCAATTCTTCGCGGCTCACGGTGCGGGCGGCAGTGAATTGATCATCGACGAACTTGGGCAATTGTCCGGTGCCGAACATCACCTGGTCCCGCACCAGCAGCGGCGGGCTCACTTCAGTATAGCCGAACTCACGGGTATGCAGGTCCAGCATGAACGCTGCGAGCGCGCGCTCCAGTCGCGCAAGCGCCCCTTTCAAAGCAACGAAGCGAGCGCCGGACAGACGCGCCGCGGCTTCGAAGTCCATCAGGCCGAGCGCTTCGCCAAGGGTGACGTGGTCGGCGGTGAGATCGAGCGCCGGGGGATCGCCTCCGTCGCGCTTATACCAGCGCCTCACCTCGACATTGGCGTGCTCGTCGGCGCCGTCGGGCACATCCACAGCCGGCAGATTTGGAAGCGATGCGAGCACATCGTCACGCACCTTTTGCCACTTGGTCTCGTCAGCGCTGGCTTCTTCGATCCTGGTTTTGGCGCGGGCGACTTCCGCCATCAATTCCTGCGCACGCGCCTCGTCCTTCTGGGCTTTAGCTTGGCCGATCTGCTTGGACGCCGAGTTACGCGCCGCTTCCGCCTCCTGCTTTACAGTGGCGGCCGCTCGCAGCCGCGCGTCGGCATCGATGATCGCTGGCGTTTGCAGCGGCAGCCCTTTGCGCGCCCAGGCGGCGTCGTAAATGGCCGGCGTTTCGCGGATGGCTCTGATATCGTGCATGGGCAGTCCGTCGTCTATTCGCAGCGACGGTTAGTGGAAGCCGCTCGAGGCGGCAACTGCAGCCTTGTCGCTCAAGGAGCGGGCGTACGCACCTCGGCGCTCGCCGCGGCGGCCTCGTCCTTCGCCCGAGCACGCTCCATCATCCAGACGATCCAGATCGAGATCTCGTAGAGCGCATAGACGGGCACTGCCATGACGAACATGGAGAAGACGTCGTTGGGCGTCACCAACGCCGAGAATGCGGCGATGCCGACAATGGCGAAGCGCCTGCCTTTGCCGAGTAATTTAGAGCTGACCACGCCAATGCGGCCCAGCAACGACAGCACCACAGGCAGCTGGAACATCAAGCCGAACGCCACGACCAGGGTGGTAAGCAGGCCCATGTACTCTTCGACCTTCGGCAGATAGCGGACGCGCACCGCGCCTTCGGTGACTTCCTGGCTCAGCGCGAAACGCAGCGCGAAGGGCATGCCGACGTAGAAGACGAATGCCGCTCCAAGTGCGAACATGATCGGCGCAGCGATCATGAAGGGTACTGCAGCCGCCCGTTCACGCTTGTAGAGCCCTGGCGCGATGAAAGCGTAGGTCTGCCAGGCAATCACCGGGAAAGCCGCCACAATCGCTGCGAACAGCGCAATCTGCATCTTGACGGAAAAGAAGCCGAACGCGCCGGTGTTGATCAGTTCGACGCCTTGATTTGCGCGGTCCGGATGGGCGGCCGCCATCGCGGCTTGGAAAGGCTCGGCGAGAAACAGGAAGATCGGGTCAACGAAAACGAATGCGACGATGAAGCAGAGGATCAAGGCGCCCAGCGCGACCGTCAGCCGTGACCGCAACTCAACCAGATGATCGAGCAACGGCGCGCGCGAGGCCTCGATCTCATCATCCTCGTTGTATTTTGCAGCCGTCACGAGCCGCTCCGCGCGACATGCGCCGGCTGAGCTGCTACCGGCGCCTCCTCCACTGGCGCCTCAGGGACGGGAGCTTCGATCGCAGTCGGGGTGGACTGCGGCGTCGGCGAGGGCTTCGCCACTCCGGCATAATCCTCAAGCGTCGGCAGCGGCTTGGCCACTTCGCGGCTGATTTCGTGCAAGGACGTCGTGCGCCGCAGCGCTTCCACTTCCCGCTTCAGTTCATCCAGTTCGGCCTGGCGCGCAAGTTCATCGAAGCCGGTACGGAATTCCTGCGCCATGCCACGCAGCTTGGCGGTCCAACGGCCGAGCTTGCGCAACAATAGCGGCAGGTCTTTTGGCCCGATCACCACCAGGGCGAGCACGGCCAATATCACGATCTCGTTGAAGCCGAGGCTGGGAAGCATGAGCCCTCAAACCACGCGCGCGATCAGTGCTGCGCGCGGTCTCCGTTGGGAGCACTTTGGTCGGCCACTTGGCGCGGCGGTTCAGTGGAGGCCGGCGGCGGCGTATCGCCCTCCGAGAGGCCCTTGCGGAACCCGCGGATGCCCTTGCCCAAATCTTCCATCATGCCGGAGATGCGCCCCGGCCGGGAGAAGAGCAGGAAGGCCAGAGCCAGCACGATCAGCAGGCTCCAAAGACCAGGCATATGCATTTCAAAACTCCTTGCGCCTCAGCGCTCCCCGTCGTTGTCCATATGATCGACGAAAAAGCTTGCCGCGTCCTCACCTTCCGTCAGCGGCTCTTCATCGGAAGCCAATTCCTCGCTCGGCCGCGGCACGTCGAGCTGGGCCGCAGCACGCGGATCGAGCAGCCCGAGAGCCTTCAAATCGTCTTTGCCGGGAAGGGCGTCAAGCGAGCTTAAGCCAAAGTGACTGAGGAATACGTCCGTCGTGCCGAAGGTCAGGGGCCGGCCGGGCGTGCGCCGTCGGCCCCGCGGCCTGATCCAGCCGATTTCGAGCAGGAGCTCCATGGAGCCGCGAGAGAGGCTCACCCCCCGGATTTCCTCGATCTCCGCCCGGGTGACCGGCTGGTGGTAGGCAATTACGGCGAGCGTTTCCATCGCAGCCTTGGGCAGCCGCTTCGGGGCCTCCCTGGTTTCGGCGAACAGCCCGGCGAGGTCCGGCGCCGACTGGAACCGCCAAGCCCCAGCGATCTCGACAAGGTTCACCCCCCGCTCCGCATAGTCGGCCTTAAGCCGCATCAGCACGGCCGCCACGTCCACCGCGGGGCCCAACTTTTCGGCTAAGGCGGCCGCGGTCACGGGCTCCCCGCCAGCGAACAGCAACGCCTCGGCCGCGCGGAGGGCGTCCGTCGTCGGTTCTGGGCGAACCCGCTCGCCGCCTTCACCGAAAGCGTCCTCTATGCGGCGGAACGCATCCGCCATGGGGGGCTCGGCGTCACTCATCCGCGCTGATTGGCTCATACCCGACAGGCTTGGCTCTGACGAACAGCGGCGCGAACGCTTCTGCCTGCCTCAACTCGACTTTCCGCTCCCGCGCCAATTCGAGCGCCGCGCCAAACGTTGAGGCCAAATAGCTCTCCGGCGGCGGCGCATCCGGCCCGGCTTCAGTCGCTGGCGCCAAGGCGTCTATGGCCCGCCACTCTTCCAGCCGCGCTAGCGCCTGCTCCAGCTTCTTGCGCGCCGTCTCCAGCGGATAGGCGCGGCGGACCGCCGTGCGGTAAGCGCGCTTTCGCACGCTCTTGGACCGGTCGGCGCAGTACGCATTCAGCAAATCAAAGAGATCGGCGCGCCATGTTTTGGTGGTGGTGAGCACAGTCGCTTGCGGCTGGCCGAAGAGAAATACGTCACGCCCGAGTTGCGGCAGTTCTTCGAGCTTCTTTGCCGCCGCCCGCGCTTGCGCAAGATTCAGCAGCTTCCGGCGCAGTGTTGCTTCGAGTTGCGAAGGATCAGGCTCCTCGGCAGGCAGCTCCGCTTTGGGAATTAGCAGGCGTGACTTCAACAGCGCCAGCCAGGCCGCCATGACCAGATAATCGCCGGCCAGCTCCATGTTCTGGGCCCGTGCTTCGGCGATGAAGGCGAGGTACTGGTCGGCGATGTCGCCGATGGAGATCTTGGCAAGATCAACCTTTTTGGCGCGCGCCAGATCGAGCAACAGGTGCAGCGGCCCTTCGAAGGCGTCGAGCGCAACGCGCAGCGCCTCGCTTTCGTCGGCCTCGTCAGCGGCGAAGAGATCGGGCTCGGTGTCGTCGGTGTCGGTCACGCCAAGGCACTTAGGCGCTGAACCGCCCGCTCATCAACTGTCTGAAGCGGTCCCAGCCGGCTTCCAGATCGAATTCGCGTGGAGGGCGCTTGGCAAAGCCCTCGACCGCGCGGGCGCGCACGAGGGGCAGGCCCCGAAGCGAGCGGCACCCCTTCGCCGTCTGCGCCATATCTTCCAACACGCCCGAGCACTGCAGCACCACGTCGCACCCAGCGTGCAGCGCAGCCTCCGCACGTGCTTCCAGACCGCCATTCAGCGCGAACTGCAACGCTTTCATGTCGAGGTCATCACTCATCAACAGCCCGGCAAAGCCGATGCGCCCCCGTAGTATGGCCTCTATGACGTGCGTGGAGCACGTCGCCGGGCGATCTTTGTCCCACGCTTCGTAGATGATGTGCGCGGTCATCGCCGCTTCGGCGTCCGCCATCGCGGCGAACGGCGCAATGTCGGCGGCGAGCTCAGAATCGCTTGCGCTTACGCGGGGCAGCGCGAGGTGACTGTCCGCAGTCGCCCGACCATGCCCCGGCATATGCTTGATGCAACCGGCCACCCCGCCATCGTGAAGGCCAGCGAGGGCGGCGCGCGCCAACACCGGCACGATGCTCGGATCGGCTGAGAAGGCTCGATCGCCAACGATCTTGTCGCTGCCTTCGGCCGGTACGTCGAGCACCGGCGCATAATCGCCATCGATACCAACGCTCTTCAACTCATGCGCAATCAGACGATGGCCGAGATAGGCCGCTTCCGCGCCGTCGGTTTCGCTCGCCGCATAGATCGCGCCGTAAGTGGCGCAGGGCGGAAACACGGGCCATTCAGGCGGCTTCAGGCGGGCGACCCGGCCGCCCTCCTGGTCGATCCAGACGATCGCGTCATGTCCGGCCGCCTCGCGCAATTGATCGCACAGCGCTCGCACCTGCACGCGTGAAACACACGCCTCACGAAAGAGAATAAACGCCCAGGGCCGCACCTCCCGGAAAAATGCGCGGGTTTCCCCGTCGAGCTTCGGCTGGCGGACGCCGAGGGCGCAGGAGAGCAAAGTCATTCGCCGGCTCTTAGCGCGTGGTGACGATACAGTCCTGCCCCATCTGCCGGATCCGGTCGCAGAAGCGGGCGGCGTTTGGGCGGTCCGTGAAGTAGCCGGCGCGAACACGGTAATAAATTCCGCGCTGGCCGAGGTCGGCCCGCTCGACATCGAGATGGGCGGCGGCGAACAGGTCGGGCGCGCGCGAAGAGAGCCTGCGCCAAGCCTGCTGCACCGCCGCCTCGGATTGCAGCGCCGCCAGCTGCGCGACGTAAGGCCCACTGGCTGCGAACGTTGGCGCCGCCGCCACCTGGGGCGGACCAGTTTGCTGCTCTGACGCAATCGGCGCGCTCTCAGCAGGCGCAAGCTCCTCGCTCGACTGAGACGCGGCCGCCTCGGCAAGCGTCTGCTCGGTGGAATCGAGTGCGTCCGAGCCTTCTGGCGGCGGCTGCACCTTGTAGGGACCTGCAGGCGCTGAGATGTGTGGCGCGTCAGGGCCGCTGTAGAGCTGCCAAAGGAAGCCGCCGAAACAGACGGCAATCACCAGCATGAGGACGTAGATGACGCCCGCACCGCGTGAAGGCTCGTCATACGCGTGCATACGATCGTAACGCGTGCTCAAGGCCAGCTCCAGGAATCGCGATTCACCTGTCGTTTACCACGTATGGGCGTCGGCATCGTTTACGCAGCCGGCATGGCGTGGGTTCGAATTGATAATTCCGCACACGTAACGAAGAAGTGTATTGAGAAGAAATCGCCCGCAATTCGGCGGCGCCCGCTCTAGCGCTCCAGCGTGAAGAGACGCTTGTGTTCGTCAATGGCGTAATCGTCGGTCATGCCGGCAATGTAATCGCATACCCGGCGCGCTGTGCGCTGGCCCTTTGCACCGTCGGCGCCCTGCTGCCAATTCGGCGGCAGTAGTTCCGGTTCGGCCAGCAACAAGTTGAACAGCTCGCGCAAGATGCGTTTCGCATGGCTGCGCGAGCGATTGACTTTCCAGTGCCGGTACATGCGCGCCATCAGGAAGCGGCGCAGCACCGCCTGATGTTCGTTCATGACATCGGAAAAGCCGACAAGCGGCTTGCCGGCGGCCCTCACATCTTCGACGCACTTCGGTTTTTCCGCAGCGAGCCGATTGCCAGATTCCCACACGAGATCGTCGATCCAAACGCCGATCAGACGCCGTATGGTCTCCGCCACTTGCCGGAATTGGTCGATGCTCGGGTGATCTCGCTCCACCTCGCCAAGTACGCGCGCGACCATCGGCACCTCTTCGCGCAGCTCTTCGAGTGAAAAGAGACCCGCCCTTAGTCCATCATCAATGTCGTGGTTGTTGTAGGCGATATCATCCGCGTGCGCCGCCACCTGGGCTTCAAGACCCGGCCACGAGTCCAGCTCCAGATCGTGCTGCGCCACATATTCCTGGATTGCGACCGGCAAGTCCTGCAGCGTTGCCCCGTAGCGGATCAACGGGCCATTGTGTTTGACCACGCCCTCGAGCGTCTCCCATGTCAGGTTAAGGCCATCGAACAATGGATATTTGCGCTCGAGTTTCGTCAGCACGCGCAGCGTCTGGGCGTTGTGGTCGAAGCCGCCATAGCCCTCCATGCACGCGTCGAGCACGTCCTCGCCAGTATGGCCGAAGGGAGGGTGGCCGAGATCGTGAGCAATGCCCAGAGTCTCGGCAAGATCATCGTCGAGCCCCATCATGCGGGCGACACTGCGGGCGATCTGCGCCACTTCCAGCGAATGCGTGAGCCGGGTCCGGTAATGATCTCCCTCGTGTGCGACGAAGACTTGCGTCTTCCCCTTCAGACGGCGGAACGCGCTGGAGTGAACAATGCGGTCGCGATCACGCTCGAAAGGCGTACGGAACCGACTGTCGGGTTCGGGATAAAGCCGCCCATGCGAGCGGTTGAAATCGGTGGCGTAGGGCGCCCTCGCCGGCCGCGCGTAGACGGTGGCCGGCCCAGGCGCCTTAGCCCGCTTGGCCGCAGCTGTCGATTTCTGCCCGTCGGCCACGGAACCGCCTTCTCCTCAAACCTAGAATGGGACCTTATATGGGAGGCGCTCGCTTGCAAAAGCGCCCATAGTATATCGTTAACGCATGGCTGACGTTTCGCTTTCTCCCGCCGCCGCCGAACGCATCAAAGTAGTGGTCGCCGCCGAACCGGCAGGGGCTGGCTTGCGCGTGGCTGTCGATGGCGGCGGCTGCTCCGGTTTTCAATACGACATCAATATCGCCCCGGCGCCAAACGCCGATGACCACATTGTCGAGCGTGACGGGGCGCGACTTTTTGTTGATCCCGTGTCGCTGCCGTTTTTGCTCGGCGCGGAGGTCGATTGGGTCGATGAGCTTATTGGCGCGGCTTTCAAGGTCAAGAATCCTAACGCGCGGTCGAGTTGCGGCTGCGGCGTAAGCTTCTCCATCTGATCATGTTCGGCGGGTCGACGCACGACCGAGCCATGACCGCGTTCGACCAACGCCAATGGAAACGCGCGCGCCGCCTATTGGAAGAGACTCTGATGGCCGAAGACAACGCGCTCGTGCGGTATCGGCTCGGCGTTCTCTATTGGCGCGGTCTCGGCGGCGAGGCCGACAAGGCGGCCGCGGTCCGCAATCTGTCCCGCGCCGCAGAAAGCGGCTATCCGCCTGCGCAGACCGCCTACGGCATCGCCTTGCGATCCGGCGTCGGCGTCGCCAAGGATGACGAAGCCGCACGCGCACAGTTTCGCGCAGCCGCGGGCGCGAGCGACGGCGAAGCTATGGTGCAGCTCGCATCGATGAGCGAGCCCAGCGAAGCGCGGCGATGGCTTTTGCGCGCGTCCGACCTCGGTTACGCGCCTGCGATGCCGCACCTTGCGGACCAGCTCATGCAGGGCGAGCCGGTCGAGGCGCTCGCGTGGCTCTACGCCTGCGTTATGGTCAGCGGCGATCACGGCGCACGTGAACGCGCTGAAGCTCTCGCAAAAGAAATGACGGCGCGTGAAATCGAGGCCGCGCAGAAAAAAGGCCGCAGCCTTGCAAAAGAAATCGAACGACGCGCCAAGCGGCGCTAGTTGCACGCGCAGGCAAGCGCAGGCCATAAGTGCCGCATGAATGTCGACGACGCTCTGAAGAAGCGCATTTCAGTGCGGGCTTTTCTGCCCGATCCACTTCCCGAAGCCCTGGTGCGCGAGATTATCGACGTTGCGCGCTACGCCCCATCGGGCGGCAACCTGCAGCCATGGAAGGTGATCGCTGTCGCTGGCGCCGCGCGCGAGGCCGTGATCGCCGTGGCGCAGGCGCATGGTCCCGGGGCGGACGACGACAGGCCGGTCTATCCGGCGAATCTTTGGGAGCCCTATCGCTCCCGCCGTTTCAAGGTCGGAGAGGATATGTACGCGCTTCTCGGCATCGGGCGCGACAACAAGACCGCTCGCTACATGCACCTCGCGCAGAACTTCCAGTTCTTCGGCGCGCCAGTGGGCCTCTTCTTCATCATCGACAAGAATCTTGGCCATGGACAGTGGGCGCATCTCGGCATGTTCATCCAGAGCATCGCTCTCGCCGCGATCGAGCGCGGCGTCTCCAGCTGCATCCAGGAAGCGTGGGCGAGGCTGCGTCGGCCATTGCATGAGCATTTCGAGCTGGCCGATAATGAAATGATCTATTGCGGCATGGCGCTCGGCTTTGCCGACCCGAACAAACCAGTGAACACGCTGCGCAGTGATCGCGCCAGCGTCGAGGAGATCGCTGTGTTCAGGGGATTCTAGCTACGCCTTTGATGACGGGCCGCAGGACGTCATAGATTAGCAGGATCGCCGCTCCCACGAGCGGCGCCATTGTCCAAACCAGACGATAGGCAATCAATGCGGCGGCCATAGTGGGCGCATGTTGAGTGTCGGGCGAGAGGGCAAGAATGGACGCCTCGAAAACGCCAATGCCGGCAGGCGCACCGGACACCGAGCCCAGCACTCCAGCGGCCAGAAAGATGGTTAGGAAGGCGTGGAAGCTCCAGTCGCCGTGTCCGGGCAACAATATGTAGAGCACAGCCGCCGCGGCGATCCAATCGGCCATGCCCATCGCCACCTGGGCGAAGGCGATCCGCCGCTTCGGCACCTTCATGCCGAACAGCGTCTTACCGCCCTGGGCGCTCAACGCCGTGATGATCCAGGCGAACGCCGGCGCGATGAGCACGCATCCGAGCAGGCGCCACAGGATTGGCGCTCCAAATGTCCGCGCCGCAATTTCTTCGCCTGCGAGCAGCAGACCAAGGCCGGCAACAGCCGAACCGGCCAGCATCACCGTCGCGCCGGTGATCGCAGACAAGGCGGCGATCTGACCGCCGTTGAGATAATCCTTGTAAAGCCGCGCCCGCGCTGCGGGCACCGTTGCGTAAGAAAAGCCGATCGCGTTGCCGAGCGCATAGGCTGTGAATGTCGGTCGCCACATGCGACGGAGCGGAATGTCGCCCCGGCCCATGATCGAGAGGGCGATCCGCTCGCAGCCGATCAAACAAGCGTAAGAGACCAGCACCAGTCCGATCGCGGCGATCACGTCGCTCGCGGCGATATACTGAAAAGCGCCGAGAATCTGATCGGGACTGTTCTGCCGGAGTTCGTTACGGATAACCCAGATCGCGCCCGCAAAGAACGCGGCGGCCACCAAGATCGAAACCCAGCGGGGCAGCTTGAAGCGGCGCTCTTGCGGCGCGCCTTCGGTTTGGCTCGCGTCCATCCACCCCACCTTGTGAGAAGGTTTTAGCGTGCGCTCGCGCAGCAAAACAACAGTTGCAGGGCCGCACCTCTCATAAGGGAAGAATGCGCCTCACCGGCGCGCATTGCCGATCACGCCGTCCTCGAGGAAATCCACCACCGCAAAGACGACGCCCATGACAATGAGCCAGACAATCGGCGCGAGCATCATGGGCAAAGCCAGCGGATGTCCGGCATCGTTCGCAGCCCATGCCGATTTCGCAGAGACAAACGCCGCGACCGGGTAGATCCAGCACAGAAACTCCGCCACCAGCAGCGCAGCCTGCGAACGCCAGTGCGCGCGCTCGTCGGGCGTCAGCAGACGCACCGCCGCGCCGACGCAGGCCAATCCCACCACCAAGTGGAACAAGGTGAACGCCCACAGGATTACGGTCATGCGATAATTGTAGCACGGGCGCGCCTGCCCTGAGGAGAGATTCCATGACCGCACGCAAAGTCGGCGACCATGTCGAAGCGAACCACGAGGAAGCGCGCGCCGGCGAGACCGGCCATCATGTCCGCTACATCCTCATTGCGGGCTTGCTAGCGGTGATCATCGGCTTCATCCTCGTCGCCGCCGGGTCCTTCAGTTGAAGATAAGCCGCCGGGCGGCTAAGCCCGGCCATGGCCCTCAAGATCGCTGCCTGGAATGTCAATTCGATCATGGCGCGCCTGCCGACGGCGCTGAAAGTGTTCGACGAGGTTCAGGCCGACATCTGGTGCCTGCAGGAAATCAAGTGTGAAGATGCACGGTTTCCACGCTTCGAGATCGAGGCGTTGGGCTACAACGTCGAGACCTTCGGGCAAAAGAGCTATAACGGCGTAGCCGTTCTCTCCAAGCACCGCATCGAGGAGTTCACCCGAGGCATCCCCGGGCTTGACCATGAGCAGGCGCGCTACCTCGAAACCGTGGTCGCTACGCCCGAAGGACCCTTCCGGGTCGCCTCCATCTACGCGCCGAACGGCAATCCTATCGGCACGGAGAAGTTCCAGTTCAAGCTCGCCTTCATGGACGCGCTGCGCACCCATTTGGCGACACTCTTGAAGCTAGAGGAACGCTTTGTCATCGCAGGCGACTACAACGTCATACCGCGTGACACTGATTGCCACGATCCTCGCGTGTGGACGAACGACGCCCTTTTTCAGCCGGAAACGCGCGCCGCCTATCGCACTCTGCTCAACATGGGACTAACCGACGCCTACATGCAGGCCGATGGCGCGGCGCACAAATATACATTCTGGGATTATCAAGCAGGTGCCTGGCAAAAGGACTACGGCATCCGCATCGATCACATGCTGCTCTCACCTCAGGCGGCGGATAGGCTGGAGAGCGTCTCGATTTTCAAACAGGCGCGGGGGATGGAAAAGGCATCCGATCACGTCCCGATCGTAGCGGACTTCAGCTAGCCGCCCGCCGCTCACACTTGATTCGTTCGTTCCGCGTCAACAACGAATATAACGCCGCGACTCGGGATATCAGCGAGACCGCGAGCGCGACGTAAACTGTTCCGCTCCCGAATCGCATCATTCTGGCGCCGATGAGTTCGCAGCCCGCCCTTCCCCTGCCAGTGCCCGGTGCGCCGCCTCCGGCGCGGATCGCGCCGCACAACCTCGAGGCCGAACAAGCGCTCTTGGGCGCGATCTTGTTCGATAACGAGACCTACAATCGCATAACGCCAGCGCTGCAGGAGCGCCATTTCTACGATCCCGTGCATGGCCGCATCTTCGCCGCCTGTGCAGAACTCATCTCATCCGGCGAACTCGCCGACGGGGTGACACTGCGTGAGCGGTTCGCGCGCGACGGCGGCATCAAGGAAATCGGCGGCGCCGTCTATCTGATGAAGCTCATGGAGATGGCCGCGCCGCTCTCTGCTCAGGCGCAAGCGTACGCCGAACTCATTTACGACCTGGCATTGAGGCGCGAGCTGATCCGTGTCGGCAATGTCATCGCCGATCTGGCGGAGAGTCCTCCCGATGACAGCGACGCTCGCGACATCATCGAAGAGGCTGAGCGCACGCTCTTTTCGCTGGCTGAAAGCGGTGCAGCCAATTCAGGATTTTCACCGTTCTCTCGCGCGCTCGCCAATTCCATCAACAGCGCCGCCGCCGCCTATGAGAGCGACACGGACGTATCCGGTCTCGCCACGCACTTTGAGGACCTCGACCGCATGGTGGGCGGCTTGCATGGCTCGGACCTGCTCATCCTGGCCGGCCGCCCGTCGATGGGCAAAACTGCGTTGGCGCTCAACATCGCCTTCAACATCGCCAAGGCGCGTTTGCATTATGAGCGCGCATCCGAGCACGACAAGCCGAACGACAAGGGGGGCGTCGTCGCCTTTTTCTCACTAGAAATGAGCGCCGAGCAGCTGGCGACACGTCTGCTCTCGGATGCAGCCGGCATCGAAAGCGACCGCATCCGCCGCGGCAAGATCAGCAAGGCTGAGTACGAGCGACTGCAAGACACCGCCACGGAGTTGCAGGCGCTGCCGCTCCATATCGATGAGACCGGCGCGATCGGCATCGCCCAATTGCAGGCGCGCGCCCGGCGGCTTAAACGGACCTCCGGCCTCGACTGCATCGTGGTCGATTACCTGCAACTCGTGACAGGATCTTCGAAGAAATCCGACGGCCGGGTACAGGAAGTCAGCGAAATCACGCAGGGCCTCAAAGCCCTGGCAAAAGACCTGCATGTGCCTGTCATAGCCCTGTCGCAGCTCTCGCGGCAGGTCGAAACGCGCGATGACAAGCGCCCGCAGCTGTCGGACCTTCGTGAATCCGGCTCGATCGAACAGGACGCAGACGTGGTCTTGTTCGTCTATCGCGAAAGCTACTATCTAGAGCGCGCCGAGCCCCGCGAAGGCACCGACGAGCATATCGCGTGGATGCGGCAAGTGGATGAAGTGCGCAACCAGGCCGAAGTCATCATCGGCAAACAGCGCCATGGCCCCATCGGCAAGGTGAAGCTCTTCTTTGACAGCCGCTACACCAGGTTCGGAAACCTCTCCTCCCGCTCGTAAGCCGAGCCGGCTCGCACGCCTGCGAGTCGATTACACCGCCATCCAAGACAATTGGCGCTTCTTCAAGAAGCGCGCGCCGAGCGCGGCTGTCGCCGCCGTCGTAAAGGCGGATTCCTACGGCCTTGGCGCAGTCGGCGCCTCGCGTGCCTTGGCGCAAGCGGGCGCGCGCACATTCTTCACCGCTACATCTGCTGAAGCGCACATCGTGCGCCGGGCTTTGGGGGAAGGACCGCAAATCTTCGTCCTGAACGGGCCCAGCGAAGCGGACGCCGATCAGTTCGCGGAGCCCAAACTGATACCGGTGCTCAATTCCTTGGCGCAGATCAGACTTTGGGCGGCGCGCGCTCCGGCGGCTCTGCACATCGACACGGGCATGAATCGCCTGGGGATCGGTCCTGACGAACTGCCGCACGCCGCCGTCGCGCTGAAAGGGGCGACACTCTCGTTGGTGATGAGCCATCTCGCCTGCAGCTCCGAACTGAAACACCCCATGAACGCCGTGCAACTGCAGCGCTTCAGTGACGCGGCGACGCTCTTCCCGAAGGCGCCGCTGAGCTTGGCTGCTACGGGTGGCGCGCTCATCGGGGCCGAGTATCATTTCGATCTGCTTCGCGTCGGCGTCGGCCTTTATGGCTCCGGGGCGCTCGACGCGGATAATCCCACACTGTCCGCCGCAGCGATAATCGACGCGCCGATCCTGCAGGTGCGGGATGTCGAGCCTGGCGAGACATTCGGCTATGGAGCGACCTTCACCGCCACCACGCGATTGCGCGCCGCCACCGTCGCGCTCGGCTACGCGGACGGCTACTTGCGCTCGCTCTCCGGGCGCGGGTATGGCGTGCTCGCGGGGGCCAAGCGGCCCATTCTGGGGCGTGTTTCGATGGACCTCATCATCATCGACGTGACCGGCTGCGCCGAGGCGCAGCCCGGAGCGATGGTCGAGTTTCTGGGTCCGGGCGCCCCTCTCGACGAAGTGGCGGCGCTCGCCGGAACCGCGCCCTACGAAATCCTCACCACGTTCGCAGGCACGGTGCGCAAGACTGGGCTGCGAGCATGAGACGCCTTGCCGGCCCTGAACTCGTCTCTGGGAGCGCCGCGTCCGCTGCGGGCGCGGAGAGAACGCGGTGATCAACCCGTTCGCTCCGATCGGTCGCGGCCTGCTCGCTGTGCTGGGCGAGACCGGCCGTTTCGCAGCTTTCGCTGGACGCGCGGCAGGCTCGTGTTTTTCCCCGCCTCTATTCGTTGGCCAATTCGGCCGACAAGCGCTGCAGATCGGTTATTTTTCCCTGCCGGTGATCGGCCTCACCGCCGTCTTCATCGGCGCCGCACTGGCGCTCAATATTTATGTCGGCGGCGCGCGCTTCAACGCCGAGAGCTTCGTGCCGAACATCGTCGTACTCGGCATCACGCGCGAACTGGGGCCTGTGCTTGCTGGTCTGATGCTCGCCGGCCGCGTCAGCGCCGGGATCGCCGCCGAGATCGGCACGATGCGGGTGACAGAACAGATCGACGCCATGACGACGTTGTCGACCGATCCGTTCCGCTTCCTGATAGCCCCGCGCGTGCTGGCCGCCACGCTGACCCTGCCCCTGCTCGTTCTGGTGGCCGACATCATCGGCGTGATGGGCGGCTATCTCGTCGCCGTGAACAGCCTCGGCTTCAATGGCGCGATCTATTTGCGCAACACCTTCGACTTTCTCGAACCTCAGGACGTCATTCTCGGCCTCGTCAAAGCCGCCGTCTTCGGTTTCATCATCGCCACCGTCGGCGCCTATCAGGGTTACAACAGCCAGGGGGGCGCGCTGGGCGTCGGCCGCGCCGCCACCAACGCCGTGGTCGGCGCCATCGTGCTGATCTTGGCGGTCAACTATCTCTTGACCGCTTTCTTCGTCGAGTGACGCGATGACCGCCAAGCTCCAACTCGTCGGCATCAAGAAAAAGCTGCGTGGGCGTCAAGTGCTCGACGGAGTCGATCTCGATATCGCCCCTGGAAGCTCGCTCGTTGTCATCGGCGGCTCGGGGCAAGGCAAGTCAGTGACGTTGAAATGCGCGCTGGGCCTCATGAAACCCGACGCAGGGCAAGTGCTGGTGGACGGCGCCGACGTCACCAAGATGCCGCAAGAAATCCGCGCCCGCGTCATGCGCAAATTCGGCATGCTTTTCCAAGGCGGGGCGCTGTTCGATTCCCTCACGATCTGGGAGAACATCGCCTTCCGTCTCATCTACGCCGACCACATCAAGCGGACAGACGCGCGCGAGCAGGCGATCGAGGTCATGCGGCGCGTGCGTCTCGCGCCCGAATTTGCCGACGTGCGGCCGATAGAGCTCTCGGGCGGCATGCAAAAGCGCGCCGGTCTAGCTCGCGCCATCATCGCCAAGCCGGACATCCTGTTCTTCGACGAACCGACCACAGGCCTTGATCCGATCACTGCCGACGCAATCAATGACCTCATCGTCGAGATGGTGAAGGACCTCGGCTGCGCGGCGGTGTCGATCACCCATGACATGGCAAGCGCACGCAAGATCGCCGACGAGATCGCCATGCTGCACAATGGCAGGATCGTCTGGCGCGGCCCTGCCGCCGACATCGACAACAGCGGCAACGCCATGGTCGATCAATTCATTGCAGGCCGCGCCGATGGGCCGATTCAAGCCATAGTGTGATCAGCGCAGCTTCAACGCGTCCGCCAGAATCTTGCTGTGGTCGAACGCGAGCTTGGCGCTACGCCAGTCTTTCACGAATTCGGCGGCGGCGGCATCGTCCCCGGCCTTTGCTGCGCGCGCGCCTGTGCGGATGAGAAAAGCGACACTGACCGTATGGCCCCGCGGATCGCGTTTCGGATCGGAATAGACCCCGATCAACGCAACGATCCTGCCATGAACGCCGGCTTCTTCTTGCAATTCGCGCAGCGCCGCCGCCTCGACGGTTTCGCCGAGTTCAACGAAGCCGCCGGGCAATGCATAGCGGCCGCGAAAAGGCGGGTCCTTCCGCTTGATCAGCAGAAGCTTGCCGGCGCTGTCGAAAACAACGCAATCGACTGCGAGAAGCGGCGTTTTAGCTCTGGTCACAAAAGCGGGCCTTCAATCTCGCGCGCCCATGAAGCTGGAACAAGCATGCGGCCATTTGGTCGCTCTGCTGGTGCGCCTGGTCGCTTGCAGCTTTATTTGCGTTGCTGTGCGGAGTCTCCTGCGCCGAGGAGAATCTCCCATGCGTTTGCTTCTCGCCGCCTGCGTCCTCGCTGCTGCGAGCCCAGCCCTCGCGCAGCCGCAAGCCCCGCCTACATGTGAGGCGCCAAATTATCGCGCCATGGATTTCTGGGTCGGCGAGTGGGACGCATTCCGCGCCGACACCAATGCGCAGGTCGGTCGCAGCTCCGTTACGCGCGAAGAGAATGGCTGCCTCATTCACGAGCATTGGACCGGCGCTAACGGGCAAAGTGGCCAGAGTTTCAACATCTACGAGCGGCTCACCGGCGAATGGGAGCAATACTGGGTCTCCAGTGCGGGCGAGATCACACATTATCGCGGGGGCCCTGTTTCAAAAGGGATGCAGCTTACGGCGGAGAACGACCGCAGCGTCATTGCGCCGGATGCCGTATTTTCGTCGCGAGTCACGCTTCTGCAGGAAAGCGACGGGGCAGTGCGTCAGATCGGGGAAACGTCCAGCGACCGTCAGAATTGGACCACTCAATACGTCATCATCTATCGTCGCCGCGGCGGCTAGCTTATGGGTCGAGCGACCAGGTGTAGACGCCCCAATTCTCAGCGTGCATCACCACGAAGCTGCGTGAATCCTGGCCCTCCGCGCAATATTGTGAGCCCGTCGTCCAGAACGCGTATGGGCCGGGGTATTGCACACACAACGGATGGTCGCCGCCCCAGAAGATGTCGCCCTTATTCTCGACCTCCGCATAGCCGTAGATGTAGGCGTTTTCCGTCTGGGCCAGATCGAGACAACCGCGCGCCGGAACGCCGTACCAGCCTTCATTGTAGAACTGGTTCCGGCCGACGGGCTGGTATGAAAGCGCCACCCGCGCGGCATCATCTGTATTGTTGCAGACGCGGATCGTGATGACTTGCGCCGCGCCCTCCGGCCCCTTCTGCGCCGCGGCGGGCGCTGCGGGAACCCAGCTCAGTAGCAGCGCGGCGGCGGCAATCGACACCAATCTCGTCACCATGTGCACCTCCCCTGTGCATTGGCGGTAACAAAACCCGCTTCTGCCGGGCCGTCAAACCGGCCCCTTCGGGTGCGAAGCCTCGGCGCCTATGTTATGAGGCCGCAGTGGAGCCAAGCATGAACTATGTCCAGGCCATCGATGCGCCCGAACGCAACGTCGGCCAAATCAAGCTTTACGACCAGGCCGAAGCGTTTGCAGGCATGGCGGCGGCCGGCAAGGTGGCGGCCGGCTGCCTAGACATGCTGGCAAAAGAGGCGGTCGAGGGCGTGACCACCGGCCGCTTGGACGACCTCGCGCGGGAATATGTACTTGACCACGGGGCGATGCCGGCCTGCGTGTTCTACCGCGGCTATCGCCACACCATCTGCACCTCGCTCAACCACACAGTCTGCCACGGCATCCCCGGCGACCGCGTTCTGAAGAGCGGCGATATTCTCAACATCGACGTCACCGTGATTGTGGACGGCTGGCACGGCGACACCAGCCGCATGTACGCCATCGGCGAAGTGCCGCGCAAAGCGCAGCGGCTCATGGATGTGACCTATGAAGCCATGCTGCGCGGCATAGCGGCGATCAAGCCGGGCGCCACGCTCGGCGATATCGGCCATGCTATCCAATCCTATGCCGAAGCTGAGCGGACGGCGGTCGTGCGCGAATTCTGTGGTCACGGCGTGGGCCGTGTCTTCCACGATGCTCCGAACATCCTGCACTTTGGAAAGCCCGGTCAGGGCGAGGAGCTGAAGCCTGGGATGATGTTCACTGTGGAGCCGATGCTCAATCTGGGTTCGCCTGCGGTGAAGATCCTGAACGATGGCTGGACCGCCGTCACCAAAGACAAGTCGCTGTCGGCGCAATACGAACATTCGGTCGGCGTCACAGAGGATGGCGTGCAGATTTTTACGCTATCGCCAGGCGGCATCGACCAGCCGCACAAGTCAGCTGGGTAAAACCGATGGCTGGGGGCGCCGGCAAATCACGGGGAAAAGCGGCCGAGCCGCAGGTGTCCGATTCAGAAGCTTATCCGTTCACGCTCGACAACGGCCTGCCGCTGATGATCCCCGCCGCATCAAAAACCCAGAACAAGGCCGATAAGCCACATTATCACGACCACCGCGCTCGGCTCAGGGCGCGGTTCGAAGAGGCTGGCGCAGCTGCGCTCGCCGATTACGAACTGCTCGAGTTGCTGCTTTTCCGCACCATTCCGCGTCAAGACACCAAGCCGCTGGCAAAGGCGTTGCTGGCGAGATTCGGCACACTTGCAGGCGTCCTTGGCGCGCCGGCGCAGCGCATTGCCGAAGTGAACGGGGCTGGGCCATCTGTCGTCCAGGATCTCAAGATCGTTCAGGCGACACTGGAGCGCGCGGCGAAGGCCGAGTTGCATCAGCGCCCAGTCATTTCATCGTGGACGCAATTGGTGGATTATTGCCGCGTCGCCATGCAGCACGAGCCGCGTGAACAATTTCGCGTGCTCTTCCTCGATGCCAAGAACCAGCTCATCGCAGATGAAGTGATGAATGAGGGCACCGTCGATCACGCACCGGTCTATCCGCGCGAGATCGCCCGCCGCGCGCTCGAAGTTTCGGCCGCATCGATCATACTGGTGCACAACCATCCAAGCGGCGATCCAAAGCCCTCCAGCGCCGACATCGCCATCACGCGCGAGATCGTCGCGGCAGCCGACACTGTCGGCGTCGATGTCCACGATCACCTGGTCATCGGCCGCAAAGGCACAGCGAGCTTCAAGAGCTTGGGTTTGCTCTAGCCAATTGGAAGCTTGAGCCGCCGAGTCACACCCACGTTTTTCAAGAATGTCTCATCATGGCTCACTACCAGTAAGGCGCCATCGTATCCGCGTAGGCCCGACTCCACTGCCTCGACTGCTTGGATATCCAGATGGTTGGTCGGCTCGTCGAGGATCAAGAGCTGCGGCGGCCCGGACCCGCCGAGCACGCAAGCCAGCCCCGCACGCAGCACCTCCCCGCCGCTCTTGCAGAGAAATGACGCCGCTCTGGCCATTTGACCGCGCCCTCGCCTGCGGCCAAAACAGGCCGAACACGGGGAGGACGCATTGACCGACGCAACCGCGCCGGCCTTTCAGGGCTATGGCGGCAAGAGCTATCGCGCTTACGTGCTGGGCGCACTCCTCGTCGTTTATACCTTCAATTTTATCGACCGCGTGGTCGTCGGCATCATTCAAGAGCCGATCAAACAGGAATTCGGGCTGACCGACTTTCAGCTCGGTCTGTTAGGCGGGCCGGCTTTTGCAGTGCTCTACACCTTCCTTGGCATCCCGGTTGCGCGCTTCGCCGAACGCCACAACCGCATGACCATTCTCGCCATATGCCTCGGCGTCTGGAGTCTGTTCACTGCGGCATGCGGATTCGCCGTTAATTACGCGACGCTGTTCGCCGCGCGCATTGGTGTTTCAGTTGGCGAGGCAGGCTGCACCCCGCCCGCCAACTCAGTTATCTCCGACTACTTCCCGTCTGATCGGCGCGCCTCGGCGCTGTCGATCTATGCCCTCGGCATCCCGATTGGCTCTATGATCGCCGCCGTTGGCGGCGGCTGGATCGCCACCCATGTCGGTTGGCGCGAGGCGTTCGTCTGGCTGGGCGTACCGGGCGTGCTGCTGGCGATCATCGTCAAGCTTACGGTCAAGGAGCCGCCGCGCCACGCGCCGCCCGGCGACACGCCTGGATTCTTTGCTGCTCTGGGAGCGCTTTCCACCAAACCGACCTTCTGGTTCGTAGCTGTCGGCTCCGCCGTTGCGAGCTTCGTCAGCTATGGCGTCGGCCAATACCTGACCAGCTTCATGATCAGAACGCACCATATGTCTTTGTTCGAAGGCGCAACGCTCGTCGGAGTCGTGCTTGGGCTGGCGGCGGCAGTCGGCACCTTCACCTCCGGCTTTCTTGCCGACCGCATCGGCAAGCGCCATCCGAACGCGCTCTCCTGGTTGCCGGCGCTTGGATTCCTCGTGGCTACGCCGCTCTATCTCAGCTCCTTCTTGATGCCCAACATCTGGCTGGCGATGCCGACACTCAGCCTCGCGGCGGCGCTGCATTATTTCTATCTGGGGCCGATGTATGCGGTGACACAGGGCGTGGTCGCGCCGCGCATGCGGGCGACGGCCGTGGCGGTGCTGCTCTTCATCGTCAATTTAATCGGCTACGGCATGGGCCCGCCCGCGATCGGCGCGCTCTCCGACTTCCTCGCTCAAAGTCAACTTGCGCTCTCCGGCCTGACGCCTGACGCCTGCGCTGCGCAGACCGGCAACCCGCAATGCGCATCCGGGATCGAAGTTGGCCTGCGTTGGGCCATGATGATCGGCGTTTGCGGCTACCTGCTCGCGGCGCTGCTCTTCCTCATCTCGGCGCGGACCCTGCGGCGTGATTGGGTGGCCTGAGGCGAACTGCCGGTGATTGCCGGGGGGCCGGCGGGCAGTCCATATAGCGCCCATGATTCCACGCTATGCACGCCCAGAAATGGTGGCGATTTGGGAGCCCGAGAGCCGGTACGGCATCTGGCTCGAGATCGAGACGCTCGCCATGGAGGCCATGGCCGAGCTGGGCGTGATCCCAAGAAGCGCGGCAGACGAATACCGCCGCAAAGGAAAATTCGACGTCGCTCGCATCGATGAGATCGAACGCGAAGTGAAGCATGACGTCATCGCTTTCCTCACCAGCGTCGCAGAGCATGTTGGACCCGAAAGCCGCTTCGCGCACCAAGGCATGACGTCAAGCGACGTGCTGGACACGTGTCTTGCGGTGCAACTTTCCCGCGCCAGCGACCTGCTGATAGCAGGTTGCCAGCGCGTCATGGCGGCGCTCAAGCGAAGGGCGTTTGAGTACAAGACGACGCCCACCATCGGCCGCAGCCACGGCATTCACGCCGAACCCACGACATTCGGCTTGAAGCTGGCTGGCCACTACGCGGAATTCGCACGAAATCTGGAGCGTCTGACCGCAGCGAAGAGAGAGATCGCCACCTGCGCCATCTCCGGCGCCGTCGGTACGTTTGCGCAGATCGATCCGCGGGTAGAAGCTTATGTGGCGGAAAAGCTTGGCCTCGCCGTCGAGCCCGTGTCCACCCAAGTGATTCCGCGCGATCGTCACGCAGCTTTCTTCGCCGCACTCGGGGTGGTCGCCTCCGGGATCGAGCGGCTCGCAACTGAAATTCGCCACCTTCAACGTACGGAAGTGCTGGAGGCCGAGGAATTTTTCGAGCCCGGACAAAAGGGCTCCTCGGCAATGCCGCACAAGCGCAACCCTGTGCTGACGGAAAATCTCTGTGGGCTTTCGCGCCTTGTGCGCAGCGCGGTGACGCCAGCAATGGAAAACGTCGCGCTTTGGCATGAGCGCGACATCTCCCACTCGAGCGTGGAGCGCGGCATCGGCCCAGACGCCACCATTCACCTCGATTTCGCGCTGCATCGCATGGCCAGCGTGATCGAAAAGCTAGTGGTCTATCCCGAGAACATGGCGCGCAACCTTGCCTTGCTGGGCGGACTGCACAATTCTCAGCGGGTCATGCTTGCGCTGACGCAGGCGGGCGTCACTCGGGAAGACGCCTATCGGCTGGTGCAGCGCAACGCCATGGCGGTGTGGCAAAGCCCTCCCCCGCGCCCGGCTACCGCGCTCATAGATCGCCTGAAAGCGGATGCGGATGTCACCAGCAAGCTCGACGCCAAAACGATGGACGCCTGCTTCGATGATGCGCACCACTTCGCCCGCGTCGATACGATCTTCGAGCGCGTGTTCGGATAAAACATCGGCACCGAAACGACCGCTTGCCGAGGTTGATTTCCCTCGGCGCGCCGCGAGGCTAGCACATCAACATCGGAGATTCGGCCATGAGCGAAGAATTCGAAACAATGGACGATGACGTGTGGGATCAGGAAACGATGCTGGAATTGCGTCGCTTCGGTCTAGAGCACGCATTGATGGCGCACATGCACAAGCGCGACGGCGCCGTTGAACTCAATACGGTGTTCAGGGATGCCGATCGTATCGTCAATTACGTTCTCGGCGATCTCAACCCGTAGCGCTTCAAATCTCACGCTGCGCGCGCCAGAGCAACGCCGCTAGCGCGCCTTTGACGCGCGGCAGCAAGACGAGCGTCACCACAAACGCGAGCGCCAGGGAAGGCGGCAGCAGCGCCTCGGCGCGGGCGCCCGCGTGCAGGACGAGCAGCAATGTCGTCGGCATCACTACCATGCCGATCAACATCACGGTGATGTACGGCGCGACGTCCGCGGTTTCAGTGCGCGAAAAATCGGCGCCGCATGCGGGACAGCTGCTGTTGAGCTTCAAGTAAGCGCGGAACAGACCTCGTTTACCGCAGCCTGGGCATCGTAATCGCCAACCGCGTTGTAGAGTGCGTAGGAGCGGCGCCTGATGAGCGCCCGCGCTCATCCCCCCGTCTTCACCGACGCCCGCGCTTCAGCCAGCGCTTCATCCATCTTGGCGCGGATTTGGTGATCGGAGAGCTGCACCGCGTGCAGGTCAAGGTCAGCGCGAATTTTCCGGAACAAATCTTCCGAGCCTGCTTCCTCAAGGTCAGCCATCACCACCGACTTCGCATAGTCTTCGGCCGCTTCCCCAGAAAGGCCCATAAGACCCGCCGCCCACAGCCCGACCAACTTGGCCCGACGCGCCTGCGCCTTGAACTCAAGCTCTTGATCTAACTGGAATTTCTTCTCTTCAGCCCGTTCGCGATCGTCAAATTGGCTCATCGGCCTCGGCTCTCCTCGGTTCAGCCCTTCAATAGGGGGGCGCATCTGCGCCTTCAACCGCCATCACGTCACGCCTGCGCGGCGCTGGCGATTGTTCGGCGCCTCCTTCTCCCCTAAGTTCTGAGCAGCCGCAGCGCGATTCCGCTCCGGCTTGAGCCAAACCAGCGCCGTCGCGCCCGCCCCCTCGCGGAGGGAGGAGCCCCTAATGTCACGTCGCAAGAAGATCTATGAAGGCAAGGCCAAGATCCTGTTCGAGGGTCCCGAGCCAGGCACCCTCATCCAATACTTCAAGGATGACGCGACGGCCTTCAACGCTCAGAAGAAGGCCATTCTCGAAGGCAAGGGCGTGATCAACAACCAGATCAGCGGGTTCATCATGACGAACCTGAACGCGATCGGCGTGCCCACCCACTACATCAAAACCATGAACATGCGCGAGCAGCTGGTTCGCGAAGTCGAGATCATTCCGCTGGAAGTCGTGTGCCGCAACGTGGCCGCCGGTTCGCTGTCGCAGCGCCTTGGCATCGAGGAAGGCACGCCTCTGCCGCGTTCGATCATCGAATTCTACTACAAGAAGGATGAACTCGGCGATCCGATGGTGGCCGAAGAGCACATCACCGCGTTCAACTGGGCCTCCACGCAGGAGATCGACGACGTGATGGCGTTGACACTGCGCATCAATGATTACCTGTTTGGCCTATTCGGCGCGGTCGGCATCAAACTGGTCGACTTCAAACTCGAGTTCGGACGCCTCTACGAAGGCGACATGGTGCGCACGGTCGTTGCCGACGAGATCAGTCCCGATTGCTGCCGGCTTTGGGACGTGCAGACGAACGAAAAAATGGACAAGGACCGCTTCCGCCGCGACCTCGGCAATGTCACCGAAGCGTATGTGGAAGTCGCGCGCCGCCTGGGCATCGTCAAGCAAAGCGCCGCCGGCGGCGACGCAGTTCATTGAGGGGACGGATGAAGGCGATCGTTACCGTGGGGCTGAAGCCTGGCGTGCTCGACGTGCAAGGCAAGGCTGTGGCGAGCGCGTTGAAAGAACTCGGTTTCGGAGGCGTACACGACGCGCGCGTCGGCAAACGTATCGAGATTGAATTGGATAATTCTCTCGATGCGGCGGCCGCCGAGGCGCAGGTGAAAGAGATGTGCGAGAAGCTGCTCGCCAACACGGTGATCGAAAGTTACCGCGTCGAGATCGCGCGCTGAGCCGGTATTGGTTCAAGCCGAGGCGCTACGGGCTGGGCGCGACGCCGCAGACGTGGGAAGGCTGGGCGCTGACGGTCGCTTATATTCTCAGCAGCATCAGCTTGGCCGGTTGGCTGATGGAGGACGCCCGCGCCAACGCGCAGCGGGAGCAAGCCTTCTTCGCGGCTTTTGCCGTGCTCACTGTCGCCTTCGTCGTCATAGCATGGCGCAAGACTGACGGGGCTTGGCGCTGGCGTTGGGGCGGCGACATAAAGACATGAGCCGCTACGCTTACACCCCGGAAAAGGGCTGGCGCTTACTCAGGTTCGGACCGTGCGAGCACCCACGTCAGCAAGGCAGTGACGGCGATGCTGACGATAAGGACGACGACGATCCAAGCTGGCATCTGAACTTTCTACCAGGATCGAGCGCGGCCGGCGAACCTGTTGAAATATCTTTGCCTCAAGTAGCCGCGGAACCGCGCCGGGACTTTGATTTGCCAGCAACGCAGCGTATTTAGCGCCCATGAAATCGGCCGTCATCGTCTTCCCCGGCTCCAATTGCGACCGCGACGCTGCGCGCGCGCTGACGCGGATTACCGGCGCTCCAGCCGCAATGGTCTGGCACAAGGAAACAACCCTGCCCGAAGGCGTCGATTTGGTTGTGCTGCCGGGGGGCTTTTCCTACGGCGACTATCTTCGCTCGGGCGCGATGGCGGCCAAGAGCCCGATCGTGCGTGACGTTATTGCACATGCTGAACGGGGCGGCCTCGTACTCGGCATCTGCAATGGCTTCCAAGTTCTGACCGAAACCCGGCTGCTGCCAGGCGCGCTTGCCCGCAATGCGGGGCTGAAGTTCGCGTGCAAAGACGTGCCGCTCGCCATCGCCAACGGCAACACGGCCTTCACGCGGGCCTATCGCGAACAACGTGAAACCGAAATTCCGATCGCCCACGGCGATGGCCGTTTCATAGCGGACGAGGACACATTGGTCCGCCTCGAGAGTGAAGGCCGCGTGGTCTTTCGGTATCTGGACAACCCGAATGGCTCTGCGCACGACATCGCTGGCATCATCAACGAGCGCGGCAACGTGATGGGCATGATGCCCCACCCCGAGCGCGCGTCGGATCCGGTTCTAGGCCGCACAGGCGGCACAGCGGTGTTTCAGAGCCTCCTGGAAGCGGCATGAGCCCGAAAAAGCAGCCAAACGACCCTGCGTCGGATTTCGATGCAGAGGTGGATTCCGCGCGCAAACGCCTCGAAGCGGCGATGAGCGAAGAGACGGGCTTCGATGATCTGGCGGCCCTGCAGGCGCTTGCACCCGTGCTGGAAAAGAAAATCCGCTCACGCCGGCTCGCCTTCACGCTGGGCGAGGAGGACGAGGACGAAACTCAAATTGCGATTATCCACGTCCAGACGGATGAGGAATTAGGTTTCATCTTTGCTGAAGATGGCGAGTACGTGTTCGAATCGAACCTCGAAGCCTATTTCGACGACTTCGTGGACGACGATCCGGAGCGGTTTGTCGAGCGGCTTTACGAGACGCTACGCGCTGACCTGCCCAAGTATGAGGTCGAGAACAAGGGATGAGCCCGGCTCAATCCTTGTGGATCACAATCGTCGGAATGGCGCCGTACCGGCCGCAAAAGCCGGGCGCCATGATTTGCGCCGCGTAAAGCGCGTTCAACAACACCTGGCCACGCCAATCCTCGCTGACGAAGCGGCGCATAAACGGGTTGTCCACTAGCCGGAAGCTTTCGATCCGATAGCGGAACGGCCATTGCTGTTGCCTGAACCACGCGTAGCTGTGGCAGTGATGGTAGAGCGAAGGCCGTTGATGATCGTTCGCCAAAGGGTCGGTCGCCGCATGCATGCCGAGCAGCTTTGTCAGCTTCTCAAGACGAGCGGCGAGCGGCGAGTAGGGCCACCAATACACGACGACCGCAATGCCGCCTGGCTTCAGCACACGCCAAAGCTCAATAAACGCCGCAGCCTGTCGCTCAGCCGGAATTTGGTAAATGACATGGTTGCATGTGACCGCATCCATGGATCCGGTCGCGATCGGCAAGTTGGTAAGATCGCCCTGCACGTAAAGACCGCGGTCGCCGAGCTTGGTCTGCGCCTCGTATAGGGCCGGAACGGACAGATCCACGCAAACGCGCCGTTCGAACGCATCGCCGTACTGGAGCAACTCATCATGCGGAATCGCACCGCTGCCAGCGTCGAGCAGGTATCGGCCGCCGCGTCGGAAGTGCTTGTTGAGCCGGCTGATGCATTTACGCGTGTACTCGAGCGACGCCGCCCGCGTATCGACAAAAGCCTTGGTGTCGGAGAACAGGCCTTTTTCGTCCCTGCTCCAGCCGTCCGCTTCGTAGAACCGGCGGATGCTGCTGCTTGGCGCATCGTCGGCCGCCTCTGCCGGGAGGAAACGCGCAATGCTATCGCGCACCGAATAGACGGGTCCGCCTGCCGCGGCGATTTCTGCGTTCGATACTAGTCGCATCGACTGGTGTGTTTCCGGACACCGAAGAATGCGCAGCAACGCGCCCGCATCGTCTCCAGCGTGCAGTTTGCTCCTAGGAGGCGAGTAGGCGCTCATCGGTCAGCCCTGTCCGATCGGCATCATTCCTCAGGTAACTCGAGAAATCATCCATCAATCGGCGGCTTGACCAATTTTTGTCGGCTGCCCAGCCTCGATCATATGCCGCGACTATCCGCCTTGCTTGAACGGGCCCTGCTGGCGCAACTCTTCAGCTTCCTCGACGACCGCCGGCGTTTCGGCGTCGAGGTATCTGCGTACGGCGGCACGCAAGCCGGGATGTCCAATCCAATGTGCGCTGTAGGTCGGCGCAGGCACGTAGCCGCGCGCCAGTTTGTGTTCGCCCTGAGCACCGGCTTCGACCCGTGGCAGTTTCAATTCGATCGCCAAGTCGATCGCCTGATAGTAGCAGAGCTCGAAGTGCAAGAATGGAACGTCCGCAACGCGTCCCCAATAACGCCCATAGAGCGCATCGCCGCCAATCAAATTGAGCGCTGACGCAATCGGTCTACCGGCGATCTCGGCGACGAACAGGACGCAATGCTCGGCCATTCGCTCGCCGAGATGAGAAAAGAAACTGCGGTTCAAGTAAGGCGAGCCCCATTTGCGCGAACCGGTATCCGTGTAGCAGCGGAAGAAGAAGTCCCAGTCGCGTTCGCCAATGTCTCGACCCTGCAGACGCATCACCGCAATGCCTTCGCGCGCCCGCTCACGCTCGCGCCTGATGCTCTTGCGCCGTTGTGAGGAAAACTCGCCGAGGAACTCAGCAAACGAAGCATAGCCTTGGTTGAACCAGTGATACTGGAGGCCAATACGTGTCATGTAGCCGAGGCGCGCCAGCCGTTCGCAGGTTTCACCGTGGGCGAAGGTAGCATGGACGGAGGAAGCGCCGGCCCGTTGCGCTAAGCCGATCGCAGCTTGCGCCAGCGCAGCTTCAACGGCGCCGTCGCGCGCGAAAATGCGCCGCCCTGGCGCGGGCGTGAACGGCACGGCGCACTGCAGTTTCGGGTAATAGCGCTCGCCGGCTCGAATCAATGCGTCGGCCCACGCATGGTCAAAGACGTATTCGCCGTAGGAGTGGTCCTTGGCATAGAGCGGCATGGCGCCGACGACATCCCGCGCTGCGTCGCGGGCGATCAGGTGGACTGGCTGCCAGCCTTTGGCTGTGGTCGCGCAACCCGATTGCTCCAGCGCCTGCAGGAAATCCCAGGAAATGAATGGGTCGTATGGCACGCCCTGGGGATTGGCGACAGCGTCCCACGCCTCGCGGTCGACGCTGGCGAGCTCGCCCGCGACCTCAACCGTGAGCGCGTCGGTTCCATCCATCGCACCAGTGTAGGGTGCGCTCTGCGGCGAAGAAAAGACGCATCAGGCGATCTCGAACAGTCCGTCCACTTCTACCGCGAAGTTCAGTGGCAAATTGGCCTGCCCTACCGCCGAGCGGGCGTGTCGGCCGGATTCGCCAAACACCGCGACCATCAGGTCAGAGCAGCCGTTCATGACCTGAGGGATCGGGTCGAAATCTGGCGTGACGTTCACAAAACCGTTGAGCTTCACAACGCGCCGCACACAATCGAGATCGCCGCCGCACGCTGCCTTCACCTGCGCCAAAAGGTTGAGACCGCACAGCCGCGCTGCGGCTTGGCCCTGCTCCACCTCGATGGAATCCCCCAGCTTCCCTTTGATGCCGCCGGAGGCGTCCACCGACACCTGTCCCGATACATGCACGACGTTGCCCACAATCACGAACGGCACGTAGGACGCCACCGGCGCTGGCGGCGTTGGCAACGTGATGCCCAATTCGCGCAACCGCGCTTCGACCTGGCCCATGCTCCCGCTCCTTGCTTTGCGGCCTTACTAGCGGCGTTGTCGGCGCCAGTCACCCCGGACTTATTCGTCCCCACGCTGCGCCTTGAGCGCCCGGCCGCTCTGCACAGCGCCCTTGCCGAATTTCGCGCGCGCGCTCGCAACCGCCGCCTCCGCTGCAGCGCGCTTAGGTGTATCCCGATCGAGCATGTCGCCTTTGTCGGCCTCTGCCGCGCCGGCAAAATCAGACAGTCCGACGCCGATCAAACGATACTTGGTCCGCCCATCCGCTTCCGCCGCCAAAAGTTCGCGCGCGGCGGTGAAAATGCGCGAGGCCAAGAGGGTCGGTTCAGGCAATTGTCGCCGCCGCGTTATGATGCGGAAGCGTGTGTCTTTTAGCTTCAACGACAAGGTCAGCCCGGCCATCTCACTGGCGCGGCAACGTGCGGCCACCTTCTCGCACAGCGGCCAGAGGACGTCTTCGAGTTCTTCAACCGCCCCAATATCCTCAAAGAACGTCGTTTCGGCTGAGATGGACTTCCTCTCGCCGTGCGGATCGACTTTGCGTGGATCATCCGCCATCGATAAGGCAAACAATTGCGCACCCCAGTCGCCATAGAGCGCGCGCATCCGCTGCGGCCCGCTGGTGCGGATGTCGCCTATGCGTTTCAAGCCATGGCGCTCGAGCGCTGCAGCCCCCGCGGGCCCCACGCCTGGCAATGTCGCAACCGAACGCGTTTCCAGAAAAGCCAGAGCTTCAGCTCTGCCGATCACGGAAAACCCGCGAGGCTTGTCGAGGTCGCTCGCTGTCTTCGCCAAAAACTTGTTGAATGATAGACCGATCGACACCGTGAGCTGACGCTCCTTCCAGATGGCGTTCTGAAGTTTTATGAGCGTTTGCGCGGGAGCGCCGCCGTGCAGCGCCTCGGTGCCAGTCAGATCCATGAATGCTTCATCGATCGACAGCGGCTGCACTTGCGGCGTCAGTTCCTGCATCATCTGACGGATGATGCGGCCCTCCTCAACGTATTTGGCCATATCGCCATGGACGACCTTCGCCTGCGGGCAGAGCTTCAGCGCCTTGAACATGGGCATCGCCGAGCGCACGCCGTACGCACGTGCAACATAGCAGCAGGTTGAGACGACGCCGCGCTTGCCGCCTCCGACGATGATAGGATGCGCCAACAAGGAGGGATCATCGCGCTTTTCTATCGAGGCGTAGAACGCGTCGCAGTCAAGGTGCGCTATGGAGAGCGCGTCCAGCTCGGCATGCTGCAACGGCTGGTCCTCGCCGCACGTGCAGCGCGCGCCTCCAACCACACGCGCGCATGACCGACAAAGGATCATGCCCACATGTCCGCATGCAGAGTCATGGCAACGCCTCTGCCGGCGTGAACAACCAGGCGGCGCCGCGTACGCCCGAGGAGTCGCCATGCATGTTCTTTGTTATCTTGGTGCGCACGACGTCTGAAAAGACGTGCGCGATCAGCTTGCCGCGGACGCTCGGGTAAAGAGCGTCGATATTCGACAATCCGCCGCCAAAGACGATCACGTCCGGATCGAGGACGTCGATCACCACGGCCAGCCCTCGCGCGATACGCTCTGACAGCAGATCAAGCGCCGCAATCGCTGCGCCATCGCCAGCGCGTGCGCGTTGATCGGCGTCGGGCCCGCTCATGCCGGACCAGCGTTTGAAGCCGGAGCCTGAGATCCACTCCTCGAGGCAGCCGCGGCGCCCGCACCAATGGCGCGGCGCTGGCCATTCATCCCCGCGCGGCCAAGGCAGCGGCGTGTGTCCCCATTCGCCGCCGATCTTGTTGACGCCCTCGATGGTGCGCCCATCGATCACGATGCCGCCGCCGCAACCAGTGCCGAGTATCGCGCCGAAAACCACGCGTGCGCCGCTGGCCGCGCCATCGGTCGCTTCCGACAGCGCGAAACAATTCGCGTCATTTTCAATACGCACGGGTCGCGCGAGCACGGCGCGCAAATTCTCCAGGAACGGCCTGCCGTTCAACCAGGTCGAATTGGAGTTGCGAACCAGGCCGGTGAGCGGAGACAGCGAGCCGGGAATCGCCACGCCGATCGTGGCGGCGCGCACCCCTGCTTCTTGTTCGACATGCGCAGTCAAGTCCGCGACAGCGCGCACTGCGCCATCGTAGGAGCCTGGATTGGGCGTGCGCCGGCGCACAAGGATTTCGCCTTGAGAATCAAGCAGCGCCGCCTCGATCTTGGTGCCGCCGAAATCTATCCCGAGGCGCATCCATCAACCCTTAAGGACATCTTAACATTGCGCCCTAGATTGCTGCACTTGCGATGGGTTGTTAAGGCCTCAATGCTATAGGGCGTTGTCGCGCCCGCGAGCGGGGCCGCGTCAGCGAAGCGGGTTCATGGCAAAAACCGTCCTCATTGTCGAAGACAGCGAACTCAATATGAGGCTGTTCAACGACCTGCTGGAGGCGTTCGGCTATCACACGGTGAAAACGCGCGATGGGCGTCAGGCGCTGCCGTTGGCGCGCGAGCACAAGCCCGACCTCATCATCATGGACATCCAGCTTCCTGAAATATCAGGGCTCGACATTACCGAACGGCTGAAAAAGGACGAGGCGTTGAAATCGATCCCGGTGGTCGCCGTCACCGCGTTCGCCATGCGTGGCGACGAGCAGAAAATTCTTGCTGCGGGTTGCGACGCATATCTCTCCAAGCCGATTTCAGTCACGACCTTCCTGGAAACCGTTCGTAAGTTCATCGGATGAGGCGCAGGCCATGAGCGCGCGCATCCTCGTCGTCGACGACCTTGAAGCCAACCGGCGTCTGCTCGAGGCGAAGCTCACAGGTGAATATTACGAAGTGCTGATGGCGCAGCGTGGCGAGGAAGCCGTGCAAACCGCCAAGCGGGAGCGCCCCGACCTCATTCTGCTCGACGTCATGATGCCCGGCGGCATAGACGGATACGAAGCCTGCCGGCGTCTCAAGGCGCAGCCTGAAACGCGGCACATTCCCGTCATTATCCTCACCACCCTCGACGATCGCGACAACAAGCTGCGCGGACTTCAGGCAGGCGCCGAGGAATTCCTCACCAAGCCCATCGACGACGTTCAGCTTATGGCGAGAGTCAAGAATCTCTTGGCCCTCAAAATCGTGATCGACGAACTCCGCGCGCGTGAAGCCAGCGGCAAACGATTGGGCGTTATAGAAGAAGATATACGCCCCGATCTGCTCGAGCAGCATCGCGTGTTCAGCGGCAATGTCTTGCTGATCGATGATAATCCGCACCAGATCAAGCGGATCGAAGCCGCCTTGGGCGTCGAGCATCGCGTCAGTCTGCTCAGTGGGGAGAACCATCCAAGCGCGCCGGACCTCGCCATCGTCTCAGTCACCGCAAAGACGTTCGATGGCTTCCGGGTGATCGCGCGGATGCGGTCAGGCGAGCCGACACGGCACCTGCCGATCCTGGCCATCATCGATCCGGACGATCGGCAGCGCGCACTTCGGGCGATGGATCTCGGCGCGCATGACATCATAGCGCGCCCTCTGGACGAGGAAGAATTGCAAGCGCGCGCCCGCACTCTGATGCGCCGCAAGCGCTACATGGACACGCTGCGCACCCGCCTCGATCAGAGCCTCGAGCTTGCCATCACCGATCAACTCACCGGGCTCTACAATCGCCGCTTTCTTTCCGCGCAGCTCGGGCCACTGGTTCAGCGAGCGCAGTGTGGCGGCGACACCGTGTCGGTGATGATCGTCGACATGGATCATTTCAAGCGCCTCAATGACAGCTTCGGCCACGATGTTGGCGACGCCGTATTACGGGAATTTGCCGTGCGTCTTGCCTCCAATGTGCGGCCGTCGGATTTCGCCTGCCGCATGGGAGGAGAGGAGTTCGTGGTTATCATGCCCAGGACCAGCGGCGACATCGCCTGCCTCGCCGCTGAGCGCCTGCGACGTCAAATCTGCGCCGCGCCCTTCTCTGCCGCGGGCGCCACGCACCCGATCGACGTTACAGTGTCGATTGGCGTGGCCTGTTCAGCCGGGGCCGAGGACACGTCGGATGCGCTCCTGAAGCGCGCCGACGAGGCGCTCTACGAAGCCAAGCGCTCGGGTCGCAATCGGGTCATTGGCAGGTCTGCGCCGGAGGCGGCCTGACGATTGCCCGCCGCTCCGACAGCCCTAAATCAGGGCGTAGGAGTGATTGATACGGTGCAATCTGGCATGATCGATCTTGGTTCGCCGGCCCCGGATTTCGTCCTCACTGATCCGACCGGGGGAGTCTGGGAGTTGGGCAAGATCGCCAAGCCCGACCAACCGGTGCTGGTCGCCTTCTTCTGCAACCACTGCCCCTATGTGAAACACATAGCCGATTCATTTTCCAGCTTCGCCAGCGAGTACCGCGACAAGGGTCTCGCCGTCGTCGCCATCAGCTCGAACGACATTTCGAGCCATCCCGAAGACGCGCCTGATCGGATGGCGCGGTTCGCGCAAGACCATCACTTCAGCTTTCCTTATCTCTACGACGAACCACAGGACGCTGCGCGCGATTACGGCGCGACGTGCACCCCTGACTTCTTCCTGTTCGATCGCGCGCACAAGCTCGCCTATCGTGGTCAATTCGATGATACTCGGCCAGGCAAGGGCGCGCCCAATGGCGCGGATCTGCGCGCGGCGGCGGACGCCGTGCTTGCTGGCGTCGCGCCAAATCCCGAGCAAAAGCCGAGCACCGGATGCTCGATCAAATGGAAGCCCGGGAGAGGCCCTTCCTAGGCTGTTCGCGCGGCTTCGTACGCTACTTTCAGATCAGACACAAAGCGTGCGAACTCGGCCTTCTTGTCGGCCTCCGATGGCAGGCGCAGCAACATGGATGGATGGATGGTCGCCCGCAGCAGGCGGCCTTCCCGCGTGGCGAGTGCGCGCCCACGCACGGCGGAGAGTGAGCCCTTGTGAGCCGACAGCGATTGCAGCGCTGTGACGCCGAGCGCAACGACCAGTTTCGGCTGAGTGAGCTCTATCTCATGCTTGACCCACCAGCGGCATGCTTCGATTTCGCCGCGGTCCGGCCTCTTGTGCAGGCGACGCTTGCCTCGCAATTCGTGCTTGAAATGCTTCACCGCGTTCGTGACGAACAAGTCGCTGCGCGGAATGGCGGCGACTTCGAGCGCGCGATCCAGCAGCCGGCCCGCCGGTCCGACGAATGGGCGGCCTGCAAGATCCTCCTGATCTCCGGGTTGTTCTCCAACCAGCGCCAGCATGGGACGTGCGATATTGCCCTCGCCCGGCACCGCCTGCGTCGCGTCGCGCCACAGCGGACATGCCCGGCACGCCTGCATCGCGCGTTGCAGATCCTCGATCGACCGAGGCGCTTTCAAATGCTCAGCGACCGGCGCCAGCCGCGCCGGGAGTTTTTTGCTGGCGTGAGTAAGCGCGACATGTTCGCGCGATTTGGAAGGTACGCCGCTGACCATGTTTCAGGGGTCCAAGGCCTGACCGCACGAGATCCATCCTGCAATCCGCTACGCCCTGCACGGGTTCCGCGACCGCACCTCAGAAAAGGTCGAGTTCACCGGCGGCCACCTGCGGGGGGGCCTGAACAGCCCGTTCCGGGGCGAGTCGGCGCACGAGAGCGCCGAGCCGCACCCCCACCAAAGCGCGGCCAAGCGGGTCAGCATCGTCTGTCGTGACCGCCTCGGCGTAGCAGGCGAGGAATGCGGCGAGTTCGTGTAGGTGCTGCACCAGCAGATCCGCGGCCTGCGCATCCATGAGCGCCCTTTCGCTCATGGCGCCGCTACGGATCTTCGCGCCGACGATGCCCTGAAGCAGCTCGCCGATGCGTCCCAATTCCGAGAGCTCGCGTCCAATTGCGTTCAGGAGTCCTGCGGTTTCGCTTCCATTTTCCTGCGTGACGCTACCCATCAGTGCAAACCTTTCACGCGATGGATCACGCGCCGCAAACCGTCGAGCACATGCGCTTCCGACTCCGCTGAATGAGGGTTGCGCAGTGCGCGCAGCGCGTCGTAATGCACATCGATCGCCACCCGATCCCAGAAACGGCGTTCTTCGCCCAGATCAATCAAGCGACATAGCGAATACGCGGCCTTGCCCATTCCCTCGCGGCCGAAGGTGCCAGCAAGACTGACAATGCAAGTCGCCAGACGCTGCAACTCCTCCCGCACAACCCGCGGCGGCTCGCCTGTCTTGATCAGCGCCAAGTACGCGCCGATGCAAGTGACGTTCTCATCGACATCCGCCATCGAGCGATTCCGCATCGTTTCGAGCCGTGTCTCGGCGCGCTCTTGCGCCTGCTCCACGGTCATCCCTCCCGGAATGTTGATGAAGCGGGCGAGCGGATTAGGTCCACGCGGCGGCGCCATCACCACAGCTCCAATCCGCTGCCGGATTGATTGACGACTTCCGGCGCCATCATCTCGCCGCGCCGGCCGTCACAAGAGGCGACCCACAGAATGCGCTGCAACAAGGCGCTGGTGGAGAATGGCTTGGCGATGACGTAATCGGCGCCGCATTGGCGCGCCATTGTTATCAGTTTTACCCGTGTGTACGCCGTTACGATGATTACTGGCACATTAGCGTTCGGCCCGCGCTGCTCGCTGCGTAACCAGCTGACAAGCTTGTAGCCGTCCTCGCCGAAGGCGAAGGGATCGATCAGCAGCAGATCTATAGCGTGTGTCTTCACGATATCAGTGCCGCTCGCCAGATCTGAACAGCGGTACATCCGCTTGAAGCCATACCCCGACAGAATGTTCGTCATCACTTCGAGTGAGATCGGACTGGCGTCGATCATCAGCACAGAGGCGTTGGCGAAGTTGAAGGTGAAGGCTTGGCGGAGGTCGGCCATGGCGTCACGACGAAACCCGGCGCACGGCTTCGATCAGCTGAGCCGGATTGAACGGTTTGGTGATCCAGCCAGTGGCGCCGGCTGCTCGCGCGCGCGCTTTCTTCTCCGCATCGGATTCCGTAGTAAGCACCAGAATTGGCGTGCCTTTCGCATGACTCTGCCGCGCGCGCTCGATGAACCCAAGGCCATCCAACCGCGGCATGTTCACGTCGGTGATGATGAGGTCAGGCTTCATCTTCTCCAGCCGGTCGAGCCCTTCCAGGCCATCCTCGGCGAGGACGACCTCGTACCCCGCATTGCCAAGCACGAAACAAACCAGCTCCCTAACTGTAAGCGAGTCATCGATCGCGAGCACGGTCTTGCTCATGGCGTTCACCCCAACCGCATCTTCGGTTTGTACAACGCGTGAAGGGTGCGAGTTCGCCGGTTAAGTGCGAGTTGACGCTACTGTGCTGAATCCCGTCTTCACTGCAAAACGCGGCTATGCCTGACGGCCTATGTCGATCGCCCAGCCACCGTGTGTTCATGGCGCGGCTTGATCTATGATGCCTGTGAAGGATTCGCTGATGGCAAAAACCGACCACGTTTTCACCTGCCAGGCTTGCGGCGCGATCTGGCCGAAATGGACTGGCAAGTGCGACGCATGCGGTGAATGGAATACGCTTGTTGAAGAGAGTGCGCGACCCGTTGTGCCGGGCGCGTTTGCCGCGCCAGTCGGGGGCGGTAAGAAGGGCAAGGCGCTTGCGTTCGTGGAGCTGCGCGGCGAAGGCGAACCACCAACGCGGCTGGCGACCGGCATTTCCGAGTTCGACCGCGTGTGCGGCGGCGGACTCGTTGCAGCCTCGGCCATCCTGATCGGCGGCGATCCTGGCGTCGGCAAATCCACCCTGCTGCTGCAGGCCGCCGCATCGCTGGCCCGGCGCGGCGCCAGCATCGCGTACGTCACCGGCGAAGAAGCGGAGGCGCAAGTGCAGGAGCGCGCACGCCGTCTCGATGCAGCCGATGCGCCGGTGAGCCTCGCGGCTGAAACCGACCTGCGCAAAATCCTGGAAGGATTGAAAGCGCTGAAGCCGGACGTCGTCATCGTCGATTCCATCCAAACGCTGTGGGCTGACGGCGTCGAAGCCGCGCCCGGCACAGTCGCGCAGGTGCGCGCCTGCGCGCATGAGCTGGTGCGCTTCGCCAAGAAGAGCGGCGCGGTGGTGATCCTGGTCGGCCACGTAACCAAGGATGGCCAGATCGCCGGCCCGCGCGTCGTCGAACACCTGGTCGACGCAGTGATCTATTTCGAGGGCGAGCGCGGCATGCCGTTCCGCATCCTGCGCGCAGTGAAAAACCGCTTCGGCCCGACTGACGAGATCGGCGTGTTCGAGATGGTCGAGCAAGGCTTGGTGGAAACGCCGAACCCCTCCGCGCTCTTCCTCGGCGGTTCAGGCGAGCGGCCTTCGGGCGCGGCGGTGTTCGCCGGTGTTGAAGGGTCGCGGCCGGTGCTGGTGGAAATCCAGGCCCTCGCGGCGCCAACAGCGTACGGCACGCCGCGCCGCGCCGTAGTCGGTTGGGACAGCGCGCGCCTCGCCATGATCCTCGCCGTGCTGGAAACGCGCTGCGGCCTCTCGTTCAGCGGCCGCGATGTGTATCTATCGGTCGCGGGCGGACTGCGCATCACCGAGCCTGCGGCCGATCTCGCCGTCGCCGCGGCGCTGGTCTCAGCGCTGGTAGACCGGCCTTTGCCGAACGGCAGCGTGGTGTTCGGCGAAGTCGCGCTCTCGGGCGAAGTGCGCCCGGCAGGACGCACCGATCTGCGCTTGAAGGAAGCAGCCAAGCTCGGCTTCGCGCACGCCTTCGCGCCGCCGCAGAAGAAGGCCGGCGCCGCCTCAGGCGTAAAGCTGCGCCAGATCGGCCACATCAGCGACTTGGCCGCGGCCTTGGGATCTGGCGAAGGTTAAACGATCTTCGAATCCCTCTTCCCCCAATACGCATCGCGGATCAGGCGTTTGTAGAGTTTGCCCGTGGGGTGGCGCGGGAGTTCCTGCACGAAATCGAGCGCGCGCGGCGCCTTTACGTGGCTGAGATGGGCGCGGGCGAAGGCGAGCAATTCATCGCGCAGCGCATCGCCCGCCTCCCCCCAGTGCGCTGGCTGGATCACTGCCACCACGCGCTCGCCCATCTCCTCGTCCGGCGCGCCAATCACGGCGACGTCGGCCACCTTCGGATGAGTGACGAGCAGGCTTTCGATTTCCTGCGGATAGATGTTCACCCCGCCGGAAATGATCATGAAGCTCTTGCGGTCGGTGAGATAGAGAAAGCCCTCCTCATCGACCCAGCCGACATCGCCGAGCGTGGTCCAGCCATGCTGGTTGGTGTTCTCCGCCGCCTTCTGCGCATCGTTGTGATAGGCAAGCGGCGGGCCGTTGGCGAAATAGACCACGCCTTCCGTGCGGGGCGGCAGCGCTTCACCGTCATCGCCGCAGATGCGCACTTCGCCGATGACAGCGCGCCCGACGGAGCCCTTGTGCGTAAGCCACTCGTGCGGGCCGATACAGCAGAACCCGTTCCCCTCGGTGCCGGCGTAATACTCGTAGATGACTGGACCCCACCAGGCGAGCATCTGCTCCTTCACCGCAGGCGGACAAGGCGCAGCAGCATGCACCGCCGAGCGCATGCTGGAGAGATCGTAGCGGCTGCGCACCGCCTCCGGCAGCTTCAGCATGCGCACGAAATGCGTCGGCACGAATTGACCGGTGTTGATCCTGTGGCGCGCGATCAGCGCCAGGCACTGCTCGGGATCGAACTTCTCCATCACCACAACCGTGCCGCCGAGGCGATGCACGCTCATGCACCAGCGCAGCGGCGCGGCATGATAGAGCGGCGCCGGCGAAAGATAGATGCACTCGTCGGGGAAGCCGAAGAATGCCTTGGGCAGAGCGACCAAGGGATAGGGCGCATCGATCGCAGCGCCAGTGAGCGGAGGTTTCACCCCCTTGGGTCGTCCTGTCGTACCCGACGAATAGAGCATATCCGTGCCGGAGGTTTCGTCCGCGATTGGCGCTTCTGACATACCTGCGCGCACCGCTTCGAAATTTTCGTAGGGGGGATGCGAGAGACCAACGGAATAGAGCCTCACGTCCGGCAACAACGCCGGCAATTCATCGACGACGGCGCCGACCGTCGGCGAAACGATCAACACCTTCGCGCCGCAATCGCCGACGATGTATTCGATCTCTCCAGCGGTGAGTTTCGAGGAGATGCAAGTATAATAGAGGCCGGAACGCTGCGCCGCCCAAGCAATTTCGAAATAGCGGGCATTGTTATCCATGAGAATGGCGATGACGTCTCCGGTCTTGAGCCCGATCGCCCTGAACAATTGCGCGCCCTGGTTTGAGCGCCGCTCGAGTTGGGCGTAGCTGACGGTTTCGCCTGAGGCCGCCATGATGTAGGCGGCGCGATCAGGATCCGATCTCGCAAATTGCGACGGATGCATAGGTCCTCCCGGCGGCGTGTTCCCGCTTATTTTGCCAGGGACTTGGCGGGCGCAGGCGTGCGGCTGTCAACCGCGTCCCAACGTCAAGTGTCAGGAAGCGAGGCAGTCCGGGCTCTTGCCGCCATTCTGGCGCAGATAGCCAACGTAATATTCGGCCATCTGAGCTGCCGCCCGCTGTCCTCGGTCATCGGCGGCAAGGAACGAAGCGACATTCCGTGACCACGCCGCCGCGCATTCAGCGGCAGGCGCTTCGCCCGCGGCGCAATCGACGAAAGCACCGTAGGCGCTGCGCCAAGTATCAAATTGCACGCGATCCATCGGCTCGCCATGCCCAGGAACAACAAGCTCGAATGGTGTCTCCCCCACCACATCGAGGGCGGCGCGCCACCGAGCGGGACAGGCTGTTTCGAAAAAGGGGGCGGGCAAAGTGACGAGATCGCCGATGACAGCGATCCGGCTACGCCGGTCATAGAGCCAAACGTCCGCATCAGTTACGGCGCCATCGGTGACATGAACGTCGAACTGACGGCCGGCAATCCGCACGCGTTGAGTATGGGAAAGCACGATGTCGGGACGGAGCGGTTCGCTTTCAGCCATCATGTCGAGAAAAATCTGCACCTCCTGGCGTTGCAGGTCGCTGATGTCGCCGTCCTCCAGCATGGCGCGCGCGCCTTCGAGATTTCGAACCAGGAAGCCACCGGGCGCCAGCACGCGATCGATCGCGTTGGTCGTATAGAGATGCGCCCCAGGGTACGCCGCCTTGATGCGACCATTGCCGCTGGAATGATCGAGGTGCCAGTGCGTGTTGACGATCGCGCTGATAGGACGCCGCGACTGGCGGGCGAAGGCGATTATCCCCTCACTGTGCCAGGCATGGCGGCCGGTATCGACCACGATGAGGCCATCCCGGCCCTCGAGAATCACGGTGTTGCCGTCTGGACCGCGCTGCGGGAGAAAGCCGCCCGGCTGCAGGTACACGCCAGGCGCGAGTTCGCGCACCGGCGGCGCGACTGGCGCGGCTGCAGCCTCTGCAGCGACGGCGAGGGTCAGGATCAGCGCTCCGAGCATGGGTGAGGTTTCCCCCATGCGGAGCCCAGGCGCCTGCCGGCATCGACAAGCAGGCGTGTCGAGGCGACATTCGGACCCCGGTTTGCGGCTCCACTTTCTTTCGCTCGGCCGGAAGGTTATCCCTCGGCTGCGGGACGCCCTAGAATCAGGGGTGTGGCGGTCCGAGCCGCAAAGGTGGGGAAGATCGACATGGAACTCGGCTTCACGTGGTTCGACTTTGCAGCCCTGGTCGTGCTGGGCCTGTCTGGCGTCATGGCCTTCGCGCGCGGGCTCATACGCGAGGTTTTCTCCATCATCGCGTTCATCGGCGCGGCCATAGCAGCGGTGTTCTTCGCGCCGATGCTAGCCCCGTTCGTGGACCAGTTCACGCCAGTCTCCGGCCCTCTCGCCTCTGTTACCGCGGGCCTGCTGACTTTCCTGATCATCTTCATCGTTATTACTGTGGCCACGTCGATGCTGGCCAAACAGGCTCACGAATCGAACGAAATCGGCGCCATAGACCGCGCCACGGGGCTGGCGTTCGGGATCTTGCGCGGGGTGATCGTGGTGTCGCTGTTCGTGCTCCTCATGCGCCAGACCGCGCCCGATGCGGCGACAACGCCTGCAGATCCTATGCAAGACGCCGTGCGCGGGGCGCGCACCTATCCTATGTACGATGGTGTCGCGCGGGTGCTCGAGGCGGTGCTGCCGAGGGCCCGTCAGCGCGCGCATGATATTATCGACGGCCAGAAGGGCGAGTCGGCGCCGATTCCTCCGGCGGAGGAGCCGGCGCCCCAGGCGTCGCCCCAACCTTAAGGTCCAGAGGTCCTGATGTCCGCCAAGCGCCCCTCCCTCTCCTTCCAAGCGGCGCCGGCGGGCCCGTCAGACAAATGGGAACACGACGATAAGCCGCGGGAAGAGTGCGGCGTGTTCGGCGTGTTCGGTTCCGAGGACGCCTCCGTACTGACGGCGCTCGGGCTGCATGGACTGCAGCACCGCGGCCAGGAAGGATGCGGCATCGTCTCTTATGACGGGCGCTTCCACCACGAACGCCATTTGGGCCTTGTCGGCGAGCGCTTCTCTGGCCCGGATGTTCCCGAGCGCCTGCCCGGCATGGCTGCGATCGGCCACACCCGATACGCGACGCAAGGGGGCACCATTCTGCGCAACGTGCAGCCGCTCTTTGCTGATCTTGCGCTTGGCGGCTTCGCTGTCGCTCACAATGGCAATCTGACCAATTCTCGCGATCTTCGCGAACGCCTGGTGGAAGACGGCGCCATTTTCCAGTCTACATCGGACACTGAGTGCATTCTGCAGCTGATCGCTAAGTCGCGGCGCGCCAAAGTGGTCGACCGCTTCGTCGAGGCGCTGCACGAAATCCAAGGCGCCTATGCAGTCGTCGCGCTGACCAACACCATGATGATCGGCGCACGCGATCCGCTCGGCATTCGGCCGCTGGTGCTCGGCGACCGCAATGGCGCTGCGATCCTCGCCTCCGAAACCTGCGCGCTCGACATGATCGGAGCGAAATTCGTGCGCGTGATCGAGCCTGGTGAAGTGGTTGTCTTCACCTCGAGCAAGAGCGCCGGCGTCAATATCGAGAGCCACTTCCCGTTCGGCAAACGTAAAGCGCGGCCCTGCATCTTTGAATTCGTCTATTTCGCCAGACCGGACTCAGTGATCGACGGCCGCTCCGTCTACGACATTCGCAAGCGCATGGGCATGCGTCTGGCGCAGGAGACGCCGGTCGAGGCGGATGTCGTCGTCCCGGTTCCGGACTCCGGCGTCCCCGCTGCGATGGGCTTCGCTAAAGAGAGCGGCATTCCGTACGAGCTCGGCATTATCCGCAACCACTACGTCGGCCGCACATTCATCCAGCCAAAACAGGAAATCCGCGCGCTTGGCGTTCGCCTCAAGCACGCCGCAAACCGGGAGGTGATCGCCGGCAAGCGCGTGGTGCTGGTTGATGATTCGATCGTTCGCGGCACCACCTCGCAAAAGATCGTGCAGATGGTGCGTGAAGCCGGGGCGAAGGAAGTGCATTTCCGCAGCGCCTCGCCACCGATCAAATTCCCGGATTTCTATGGCATCGACATGCCTACCCAGAAGCAATTGATGGCAGCGCAAATGACGCTCGAAGAAATGCGCAAGTCTCTCGCCGTCAACTCGCTGGGCTTTCTCTCGGTCGACGGACTGTATTGGGCAATGGGTGTCGACAAGCGTGATGCGGCCAATCCGCAGTTTACCGATCACGCCTTCACCGGCGATTACCCAACGCGCCTGCTTGACCAGGAAAACGATCGCGCGGCGCGGGACTTCCAGCTTTCGCTGCTCGCAGAGCCGGCGCGCTGATGAGCATGGCGGACAGGCGGATTGCGCTCGTGACCGGCGCGTCACGCGGCATTGGCCGCGCCGTTGCGCTGGAGCTGGCGCGCCGGGGCTGGCGCGTGATCGCGACGGCTCGGGCGCAGAAGGCGCTGGAAGCGCTCGACGATGACATCCGCGCCATCGGCGCTGAGGCGACGCTCATCCCGCTCGATCTGCGGGATATGCCGGCCATCGACCAGCTTGGCGCGGCGTTGTTCGAACGTTTCGGAAAGCTCGATGGTCTCGCAGCGTGCGCCGGCGCGCTGGGCGCGTTGACGCCCGCACACCAGGCGACACCGTCAGTCATTGACGAAACCGTACAGGTGAATTTCCTAGCCAACTGGCGTCTTATCCGCGCGCTGCATCCATTGCTGCGCGCCTCAGACGCGGGCCGCGCCGTATTCGTCACCTCCGGCGCATCGAAACATCCGCGCGCCTATTGGGCGCCCTATGCCTCGACCAAAGCGGCGCTCGATGCGCTCGTGATTTCGTATGCGGCTGAACTCGCGGTGACCCCGATCAAGGCTAACCTGTTCAACCCTGGGCCAACGCGCACGGCGATGCGGGCGAAGGCGTTTCCTGGGGAGGACCCGATGACGCTGCCGCCGCCGGAGGCGGTTGCGCCTGCGATCGCGAACATGCTCGCGCCGGAGTATCGGCTTAACGGTGAGTGGGTGCAGTGGGAGCGTTAGGTTCGCCCCGCTGGACATTCCGCTGACTACTAACGTGCGCCACGATATCATCATCATCGGCGCGGGGGCGGCTGGGCTCTACTGCGCCCTTCACGCCGGCAGACGCGGCCGGCGCGTGCTGGTGCTCGAACACAATCGCGAGCCGGGCGCGAAGATTCTGATCTCCGGTGGCGGACGCTGCAATTTCACCAACCTGAACGCGGGGGAACCGGCGCGCTATCTCAGCGCCAATTCGCATTTCGCCCGTTCAGCGCTCACGCGCCATACACAAAACGATTTCATTACGCTGGTTGAGAAACATCGCATCGCTTACTACGAAAAAACCCTTGGACAATTGTTTTGCGAAGGCGCGCGCTCGTCGCAGAAGATCGTGCGCATGCTGATTGATGAATGTGATGCGGCTGGCGTCGCGATCCGGACCGGCATGCAGGTAACGAGCCTATCGCGCGACGAACGTTTTCACGTGCAGACTGGCGGTGGCGCATTCGAGTGCGAGCGATTGGTGATTGCAGCCGGCGGGCTATCGATTCCCAAGCTGGGCGCCACGCCCTTTGCGCTCGACGTTGCGAAGCAGTTTGCAGTTCCTGTTATTGCGCCCCGCCCCGGTCTCGTCCCACTCACGTTCGCGGACGTCGATCTCGGCTGGATGCGCCCGCTTTCTGGCGTCTCCGTCGATGTGTTGGTTCGCGTCGGCAAGGCGGAGTTTCGGGAAGCGGCGCTGTTCACGCATCGCGGGCTCTCCGGCCCATCTATTCTGCAAGCGTCGTCTTATTGGTCGCCGGGCGAGGAGATCCTCATCGATTGGCTCCCTGACGCCAGCGAGAATGCATTCGTGGAGCGCAAGCGCGCCCGGCCGAAGGCGCAGTTGAAGAATGTGCTTGGGGAAATGCTCCCGGAGCGCCTGGGCGCTACGCTGTTGGCCCAAGCGCTCGACGGCTGGGCCGGAAAACCAGGTTCCGCCGCTCTCGTCGATCTGACTGACGCCGCGTTGATCGCCATTGCACGCAGATTGAAGCGCTGGCCGCTGACACCTGTTGGCACCGAAGGCTATGCCAAGGCCGAGGTGACCGTCGGCGGCGTCGACACCAATGCGCTCTCACAGCAAACCATGGAAGCACGCGCAGTTCGCGGACTCCATTTCATCGGCGAAGCCGTTGATGTCACCGGCTGGCTGGGCGGCTACAATTTTCAATGGGCATGGTCCAGCGGCTGGGCTGCCAGTCAGTGCTGCTGACCGAGGAAGCGTTTCGCCGCCAGTGCAATGGGCGCCCCGACCAGAATGGTGTGCGTGAAGATCGTGCCTGCCAACAAAAGCGGCCGCTGGAATTGCAGAGCCCGATCCAGCGCATCTGCGATTCTGGATGAAGCGTCTGCTGCGCTTGAGGCGAACTGGCCAGTGGCCGCAGCAGAAAGGGGAACGACCACATAGTTCATCACAACGAACAACACGATGCCGTAGAGGATGCCCCAGAACCATGCATTGCGCGTCAAAGCGCGCACAGACGAGGCGGCGGTTGCGAATACCGCCGCCATCATGAGCGCGATGCCAAAATGTGTGAGACCGCCGAGCAGCGCAGCCTGCGCCCCTCCCGAAAACGCCGCATCTCTGCCGATCCACCCGCCCGCAACAGATTGCAGCACTCTCATTGGCGAAGCACTTGAGGGCAGCCCCAGCACTGCCGCGAGCGGACCTTACGCCACGAATGCGTAGAGAATATCGAGAGCGCCAGCAACCAGACCGCCGAAGACTATAGCGCGGACAATTTTCACGGGCGAACCTCCCCCAAAGGCGGCCAGTCCGCGTTATCTATCGCGCTACCGCGCCGTCGGCGATGCCAATGCGACGAACGGATCAACGATGACCAAAGCAAGTCTCAATGAGTGCATCGGCCGGACGGGAAAGGACGAGGAGGTGCACGCATTCACTTTGTGCGCCGGCGAACTGGAAGCGCGAGTAATGACCTATGGCGCGACATTGATGGCGCTGAGAACGCCGGATCGAACTGGACGCGTCGACAGCATCATACTCGGCTTCGATACACTCGATCCCTACCTTGCCGGCACGCCCTATTTCGGCGCCACTATCGGCCGCTACGCCAATCGAATCGCCCATGCCCGCTTCACCCTAGATGGGATCGAGCACCGGCTGTCGGCCAACGAGGGCGAGAACCAATTACATGGCGGTGCATGCGGATTCGACAAACGTGTGTGGCGTGTGTCCTACGCCAGCGCAGAGGAAGTGACGTTCAATTATCGCAGCGTAGATGGCGAAGAGGGATTCCCCGGCGAGGTCTGCGTCGAAGCGACGTATGCGCTCACACCTCGCTCTCTGACCATTACCTATCGAGCATCGGCCAGCGAGCCGACGCCGATCAATCTCACGAACCATTCCTATTACAATCTCAGCGGGTCCGCATTGGCGCCGATTACCGAACATCTTCTGAGCATTGATGCGCAATACATGACACCCGTTGACGCAGCGCTCATTCCAACCGGAGAAATCCGCGCCATCGGCGGCACGCCGTTCGACTTTCAGCGGCTACACGCGATTGGCGCGCGCATCGATGCGGACGACCCCCAACTGCGCATCGGCGGGGGTTATGACCATAACTTCGTGTTGAACAAGCCGGCGCCTCGCGCCTTTACTCCGGCCGCCACTCTTGCCGAATTGCGCACTGGGAGGCGGATGGAATTATGGACAACCGAGCCAGGACTCCAATTCTACAGCGGAAATTACCTGGACGGTTCACTTCACGGCAGACATGGCGCGTTTCACAAGCGGACAGGCCTTTGCCTTGAGCCGCAGCACTTCCCGGATTCGCCCAACCAGCCGGCATTTCCTTCGACGATACTGCGCCCAGGCGAGCGCTATTTGTCGCGCACAGAACTACGCTTCAGCGCCGATTAGCCTTCCCCCTCTTCTGCGTATGGATTGCGCGGCGCGCGTACGATCAGGCGGACAGGCGCGGCGTGCAAATCGAACGCTTCGCGAAGTTCGTTGACGAGATACCGCTTATAGCTCTCCGGCATCTCCTCAGCCCGGGATGCAATCAATACGAAAGTTGGCGGACGCGCCTTGATCTGCGTGAGATAACGCGGCTTGATGCGCTTGCCGCGCACGGCGGGAGGCGTGTGCTTCTGGATGGTGGCGTAGAGCCACTCGTTCAGATCCTTGGTCTTGACCCGCGCTGTCCAGTCATTGTGGGCGGCTTCCACTGCCTTCATCAAGCGATCGAGCCCGACAGCCGAAACTGCGGACACAGTGACCAGCGGCGCCCCACGCGCCTGCGGCAGGCTCTCCTTGGCGACCAGCTTCATTTCTTCGAAATGCGCGCGCGGATCGACGACCTTGTCCCACTTCGCCAGGACGAACACGAGTGCTCGCCCTTCGCGAACGAGAAGATCCGCTATGGCGAGATCCTGACGTTCGAACGCCTCCTTGGCATCCATCACCAACAGGCAAACGTCAGCGAACCGAATGGCGTGCAGCGTCTCGCTGACCGACATGCGCTCGAGTTTGGCCTGCACTTTGGCCTTCTTCCGCAGCCCGGCGGTGTCGATCAATCGATAGTCTTTACCGTCGAAACTCCAGTCGATCGAGATGGCGTCGCGCGTGATGCCCGCTTCCGGACCGACCAGAAGGCGGTCCTCGCCGATCAGCGCATTTGCGAGCGTCGATTTACCCGCGTTCGGGCGGCCAACAATTGCGAGATGAATCGGCCGCGACTGGGACTGCTTCTCCGCACGCTGCTCTATCGATTGCACATGCGGAGCAATGGCTGCGAAAAGATCGCCCATGCCCTCGCCATGCTCTGCTGAAATTGGCGTCGGTTCGCCAAGACCAAGCGCGTAAGCCTCGTGAACGCCAGCTTCGCCGGCGCGGCCTTCCGCCTTGTTCGCCACCAGCACCACAGGTTTGTCAGCTCTGCGCAGAAGGGCCGCAAACCCTTCGTCGACAGGCGTTACGCCGACGCGGGCGTCGATCAGGAAAAGAATGATGTCCGCGTCCGCTATGGCTGCTTCGGTTTGCGCGCGCATGCGCGCCTCGAGCGACGCGTCCGTCGTGTCCTCGAAGCCCGCTGTGTCAATCAAGGTGAAATCGAGATCGCCAAGATGGCCGCGCGCCTCTCGCCGGTCGCGCGTGACGCCTGGCGTGTCATCCACGATCGCGAGCTTCTTGCCAGCGAGTCTGTTGAAGAGCGTCGACTTGCCTACGTTTGGCCGCCCGACGATCGCGAGTTTCCACATGTCAGTTGTCGGGCCTCAGGTCTCGGATGTCAGCGCAGGACGCCTCATACTGACACCTTCGCACCGGCCTTAGCGAAGCACGACGAGGCGGGCTTCGTCCGTGACAATATAGATTTGGTCGTTGGCTGCGATCGGCGGGATAAACACGGGCTGACGCACATTCGTGCTTGCGACGGTCTGACCATTCTCTGGCGTCACCGCGATCACTTCTCCCGCCGAATTGGCCAGAATCAGGCGACCGCCGACCATGATCGGCCCTACCCACGAAATCCGCCCTTTACGTTCGCTCTCGTTTTCGAAGCGGCGCAGCTGCTGCACCCAATAGACGCTGCCGCTCATCCGATCGAACGCGGCGAGTTCGCCGTCGACGCTGACGGCGTAGAGAACATCGCCTGCAACGAGCGGCGTCTGCGTCGAGGCGAACGGCTTTGCCCAGCCGCGCTGTCCGCTGCGCAGGTCGATTCCCGCGAGCACGCCGGAATGGCTCACAGCATACACGACGCCATTCACCATCACCGGACGGCCAGCAATATCGTTGATCGCCGAAAGCGATGTCAGGCGGCCAGATCGCGATAGCGAGTCAGACCACAGCCGCCGGCCATTGCCGGCAAGCAGCGCCACGAGTTCTCCCGAAGCGAACGGCGCGATGACACTGTCGCCTTCCACCGCAACGCTGGGGGCCGAAAGAATGCGCGCCGGCTCGGCGATGGCTTGGTGGGTCCAGCTGACTTCGCCAGTGCCGGCGTCCATCGCCATCAATTCGCTGTCGTTGGTAATCGCATAAACGCGCGACCCGGACACGGTAGGCGCCGACTGGAAAGGCGCATCAGCGTCGGTACGCCAAATCTCTTCGCCTGTATTGGCGTCGAGTGCGGCTATGAACCCGAATCCGGTTGTTACGAACACGCGCCCGCCGCTGACGGCGACGCCGCCCCCGCGAGCGACGCGATCACGCCCCTCGCGCGGCCGAAGCGCGCGCGTCCACCGGCGATCGCCGTCACTGGCGCTGATCGCGTGCAGACGGTGGTCGCCATCGAGGAAATACAGCACGCCGTCCGCGATCACCGGCGGAGCGGCGATGCGCGTCCGATTGTTGGAGCCGGCGCCCAAGCTCGTGCGCCACACCTGCTCAAGCACCGCTGAACCCGTTTGCGGCGGCGGAGCGTTCGTGGCGACGCCGCCGGGCTGCGGCCAGTCGTGGACCTGCTGCGGCGGCGGCACCGTGATCGGACGCGATTGCAGCGCCGGGTCCGGCGTCAGTTCCTGCTCGAAAGCGAGAATAGTCACCCGGCCGTCCTGCGGCGCCGTCTGCGCCGGCTGATCGCCGCCATCAAATGGATTAATTGCGCTGCCGATCCGGCTCACCGTCGAGCAGCCGGACAGCGCTGCGGCGGCCGCGAGCGCGGCGAGCGGACCCAAGCGGGTCAAAGGGCGGCTCATTTGCTTTCTCCTTCGGAGGGCGCGGGCGCTTGAGTGGTTGCGCCGTCCGCGGGGGCTGATGGGGACGCTGGGCCGATTACAGCAAGGGCGACTTGCGCCCGCTGACGCACCGCCTCGGGCGCATCGAAGGCCAACGTGAGATTTTCAAGTTGATCGCGCGCCACATCGAGTTGGCCGCCTTTCCACGCCTGCACGGCAAGCAATTCGCGCGCGAGATAGGAAAGACGCGTGTCGGCGTCGATGATCGGCTGCAGGCGCGCGCGCATTGCGTCGAAGTCCTGCGTTTCGGCAGCGATGTAGGCAGCGCGCAGTTGCGCGCTCTGACGCATGATCGGGTCGTTGGCGCGTTCAGCAGCAGCGTCAAAGCCGGCGACCGCGCCATCGAGATCGCCCTGTTCGGCCAAGATCGCAGCGTGCTGCATCAACGCCATTGCGCGATACGCAGCGGGGCCGCGATTGCTCAGTCGTTCGAACTCGGCTTTGGCCCCGTCAAGATTGCCCGCTTGCACCATCTCCAACGCGGCGCTGAAGCGTTCGGCCTCCGCGCGCGCCGCGTTGAGCTGCTGGTCGCGCCAGAGTTGCCAACCAAGCACCGCCAGCACGAAGACGACGAAAGCGCCGATGAGCCATGGCCCATACTTCTTGAGCAGAGCCACCAGGCGGTCCTGCCGCAGGCTCTCATCGACTTCCTGAACAAAAGAATCGGTATCGTTGGTCACGCGCCGCTTTTCCTGACCCCGTCAGCCCGCCCGATGCGGCGCCGCCCCCTGATTTGCGCGGGCAAGCTAGCCGCGCTTGTCTCCACGAGCAACGCGGGGCTGCCGCGCTGCGTTGACCCGGAGGGCATAGGTCTCGGCTGCGGCAGGAAAACGGCGCCCGCGCACGTCAGCAGCATATTCCGCCGCCGCCTTGCCGACGACGCCCTTCAGGTCGGCATAGCGGCGGACGAATTTTGGCGTCCAGTCGAACAGGCCCAGCAGATCGTCGGTAACCAGGATTTGGCCGTCGCATTGGGCCGAGGCGCCAATGCCGATGGTCGGTGCGGCGACTGCAGCCGTTATTTCGGGCGCCAGGGTCTCGTCGACACCCTCTACGACGATCGCGAAGGCGCCCGCTTCGTCGGCGGCCCTCGCTTCAGCCAATACGCGCTGGCGCTCTTCCGCGGTGCGGCCTTTGGCGCGGAATTTCCCGTCGACATTCACCGCCTGCGGACGCAGCCCTACATGGCCCATCACCGGCACGCCGCGCTCGACCATGTAAGCAATAGTGGCGGCAATCTGCGGTCCCGCCTCCACTTTCACAGCCTGGGCGCCGGTTTCCTTCAGAATTCGCACGGCGTTGGCAAAGGCCGTCTGCGGCTCAGCCTCGTAGCTGCCGAATGGCATGTCCACAACGACCATGGCGCGCTTGGCCCCGCGCATGACCGCCTGACCATGCATGATCATCATCTCGAGGGTGACGCCCACAGTGTTCGGCAGCCCGTGCACGACCATCCCCACACTGTCGCCGACCAGCAGCAAATCGCAGTGCGGGTCGAGGATTTCGGCGATCGGCGCGGTGTATGCGGTGAGGCAAACTATAGGATCTGCCCCCTTGCGAGCGCGGATATCAGGGGCGGTCAATCGCGGCGTGTCAGTGTGACGGGACATGGAACAGGATTAGCCGTTCGCACCTGCACAATCCAGCCGCGTCGCCAGTTGCGCGACCGGGACTCTTAGTCCTGCTGGGCCGCCCGGTAGGCCACAGCGCCGCCGGCAAGAGCGGCTGAGACTAGGAGGATTTGAGCCATGCCCGCGCTCAGCGACTGCAACACGCCCTGTACTGGCTGCGTCACCGACGGGGCGTTGCTCAGCGCCCCATGCGCACGGGCGATTTCAAGGCCCACCGAAGCCAACAAATCTTGACCATAGGCTGAAGCGATCGCGTAGGCGCCATAGGTAATCGCGGCCGCCGCCGCGGTCATGCCGACAGCATAGGTCGCGCTCTGAAGCTTTTGCGCCGCCTCCCGGCGCGCTACAGCCCCGCCGACCTTGACCGAGAACCCGTCATCAGCCGGTTCATCGTGCGCCTCGGCGAAGGAGGCCTTCAAAAGGGCGTCAAAGTCCGTCATTGGCTCGGTTCCAGTAGCCGTCTCAGCTTCTCAGTGCCTCTAAGGACGTGGGATTTCACTGTCC
>CAYODX010000021.1:0-49776 GCA_964402795.1 uncultured Terricaulis sp.
GCGATCAGTTCGTCCTTGTTGAAGGGCTTGGTCATGTAGTCGTCGGCGCCGTAGCCAAGACCGCGCACTTTCGTGTCGATGTCGGCGGTGCCGGAAAGGATGAGGATCGGCGTGTTCACGCGCGCCACGCGCAGCTGTTTCAGCACATCGAAGCCGTTCATGTCCGGCAGCGTCAGGTCGAGTACGATGATGTCGTAATCGTAGAGCTTGCCGAGATCGATGCCTTCCTCCCCGAGGTCGGTCGAATAGATGTTGAAACCTTCGGACTTGAGCATCAGCTCGATGCCTTGCGCCGTCGCGCTATCGTCCTCGATCAAAAGAACGCGCATTGAAAACCCTTTCCACGACGGCGAGCGCCGCTGCCCCTGGCCCGGTTAATTCACAGATTCGCATCCTTACTCTTTAAGAAAGGTAAATCTGCGCGGGGTGAACCAAACCGAACTTGCTTTAACGGTTCTGAATCTATTCGACTCAATGCGTCAAGCACTCGTTAAGCATGCGGATGCTGTTAGCTGGTGAGATTCCGGATGCGGAATCAAGTTCATGTTCATCCGCGTAAACTCGCATTAACTCGCAGCATCGCATTCGTAGTCAGCGCATGCCGTCTTTGCTTACACGCCTCGCCGCCGACATCGATGTGCTCGACCCGCGCCGGTTCGAAGGACGTGTCACCGGGCTGTCTGGCGCGCTAGTTGAAGTTACCGGTCCCATGGAGGCGCTGGCGCTGGGCGCGCGCGGCACGGTGCAGGGGGTTCGCGCTACACGCGGCGAAATCGTTGGCTTTCGTGGAGATCGGGCCCTTTTGGCCCCTTACGATCCGATAGAAGCCATTCGGCCCGGCGCGCGCGTGATGCTCGAAGGGGAGGCGCCTCTCGTGCGCCCTTCGCGCGCGTGGCTCGGCCGCGTGGTCGACTGCTTCGGCAATCCGGTTGATGGTGAGGGACCGCTTGCGCAGGGGCTGAAGCCGCGGCTCGTGCGTGCGCCGCCGCCCTCGGCGCACGACCGTGCCCGCGTCGGAGGACGTCTCGATGTCGGCGTCAGGGCAATCAATATTTTCTCGGCGCTCTGTCGCGGCCAGCGGATCGGCGTGTTCGCCGGCTCGGGCGTCGGCAAGTCGGTGTTGATGTCGATGCTGGCGCGCGGCGCCGCGGCGGATGTGATCGTTATTGGTCTTGTCGGCGAGCGCGGGCGAGAGGTGAAGGAATTCATCGAGGACACGCTTGGCGAAGCCGGGAGGCGGCGCTCCGTTGTTGTGGTCGCCACTTCGGACGAAAGCGCGGCGCGCCGCAGGTTGGCGCCGCACATGGCGTGCGCCGTCGCCGAACATTTCCGGGACGAGGGCCTTAGTGTTCTATTGTTGGTCGATTCCGTCACCCGGTTTGCCATGGCTCAGCGTGAGATCGGCTTATCCATCGGCGAGCCGCCCACGACCAAGGGCTACACACCCTCGGTTTTTGCCGAGTTGCCTAAGCTGCTGGAGCGGGCTGGTCCAGGTTATGAAGGCGCGCCCGGTTCGATCACGGCGCTGTTCACCGTGCTTGTCGACGGCGACGATCACAACGAACCGATTGCGGACGCCGTTCGCGGTATTCTCGACGGCCATATCGTGATGGAGCGCGCAATCGCCGAGCGCGGGCGCTATCCAGCTATCAATGTGCTGAAATCCATCTCACGATTAATGCCGATGTGTCACACAGCGGGAGAGAACGCGTTGGTGGCGCGCGCGCGCGAAGCGCTCAGCCTCTACGCCGAAATGGAGGAGCTCATTCGCATCGGCGCGTACAAGACGGGCGCGGACAACGCGGTCGATGAAGCCGTGCGTGTGCGCCCCGCCTTAGAGCGCGTGCTCGCGCAAGCGCGCGACGAGCAATGTTCGATTGAGGACGCGTTTGCCCAGCTCTCCGAGGCGCTGACATGAAAGCCTTCCGAACCCTTCTGAAAATCGCCAACCGAGACCTGGAAACGTTGCGTCGGCAGCTCGCCCTTCACATAGCGCGCGAAGCTGACATCGTTCAGCGTCTTGCAGGGCATGAGCAGACAATTCTGTCCGAACAAGAGCTTGCGCGGCGCGATTACGAATCAGGCCGCGCCTATGGCGGGTACGCCGCCGCCGCCATCCAGGTCCGAAAGGCTTTGGAGGCCGAACGGGTCCTGGTCGCTCAGGAGATGGAGCGGATTCGCGAACTCGTATCGCAAGCGCATGTGGAGGTGCGTAAATTCGAGCGTTTGATCGAACTCGAGGCGGCCAGGGAAAAGACGAGACGGGAAAAGGCTGAAAGTATTGAACTCGATGAGTTCGCAACAATGAGGGCTGCACGTATCAGCCGGCGTTAAGCGTCTCGACAATGCGGATGATGTCTTCGTAGGCTTGGCTTTGCGGATGCCGGACCGGAAGAGGGGTCTGCGCACGGATCGAGTCCGGTACGCGCGGATCGCGGCTGATGGCGCCGGCGAAGCGCGGCTTGAATCCGAGATACTCGTTACAGGCCATGGAGAATTGGTCGAAAACCTTGCGGCCTTTGACGCGGTTTTCGGACATATTGACGATCACCCACGGCACGAGCGCAGAGCCTTGCAGCCGCAGCAATTTGACCATCGCATACGCATCGGTCAGCGCGGTAGGTTCCTCGGTGGTGACGAGGATCAGTCGCTCAGCGGAGCGTGCAAAGCGCAGCACGGTGGGGTCAATGCCGGCGGCGAGATCGAGGATCACGCGATCATAGTGCGGCGTGAGCTTGGTGAGCCCGGCGGCGATGCGCGCGACCTCTTCAAGCTTGACGGCTCCTAATGCACCGGACCCTGAGTGTCCTGCTATCAAATCGAAGCCGCCGTTGCGGCCAGGGCCGCCCATCACCGGCGTGACGGCGGATTCCAGTTCCAAGAATCCGCGCACTACGGAATGTACATCCGCCTGCGGCCGCACGCCAAGCTGTACATCAACATTTGCCAGCCCGAGATCGCAATCAACCAGCAGCGCACGCTGGCCGGCGCGCCCGAACGCGATCGAGAGCATGCTCGAGATCCAGGTTTTTCCTACGCCGCCCTTGCCCGATGCCACTGCATAGATCGGCGCCACGCGGGTGCGCGGCAGCGGCGGCTCGGGCAGGGCGTGTGCGCCGGACATGCCCGAGATATGCGCCCAGAGTCGTTGCGGTGGGGTTAGCGGGAGTGGCGGCGGTAATTAACAAGGAGTGAACGGCCGATCCTCAGGAGCTACTCCTCATAACCCAGCCGCCGGGCCCATTTGTTCAAGAGTGGCAACGCCGGCGCGAGTTGCTTCTCATAAAGGCGCCAACGGCTGATCGAGCGCATGTAGATCGGGTTGATGACTTGGCGCGCGCTGGCGGAAGTGATCGTGCGTGAGCGCGCATGTTCGTGAAAAAGCAGCATCGCCGGTTCGAAAGGCACGTCAAGGAAATGCGCAAGACGCCTTGCCTCTCGTTCGAGATTGGCGACGACGTCGCGATATCTCACTTCGTGCAAGTGAATCCGTAGCTTGTCACGACACGTGAGCATCAGATTCATCACTGCGTCGAAATAACCAGCAGTGCGTTGGAGATCGAGAAATTCGAGTGTCGCGACATTGATGCTGAAGCACTGCTGGTAACAGGAGAGCACGACGTCACGCGGGTCACGCACAGCCAGCATGATCTTAGCGTCAGGAAAAACCTTATGGATCAGCGGCAGTAGCGCGATGTGCAGCGGGTGTTTATCGACGATGATTTTCCCTCGCGCCTCGGGGTGATCCTTGAGGACAAGATCCCTGTAGGCGGTTCGAATAATGTCGATTTCGTCGGGGCCGAGCGCGGCGACACGCTCGAACAGATCTCCCTCCCTGAGCACAACCGAGAGCGCCTCGAAGAGATAATCGGTTTCTCCTAGACAGAAGACACGCGAGTGCGCGGAGAGTATTTGCTCCAGCAATGTAGTTCCAGAACGTGGAAATCCCAGCAAGAAGGCGGGCGCTTCGACGGAGCTGGGGCGGGAGGATGCGCCAAGGTTCAGATGCTCGATGATATCGGTTAGGCTTCGCACATTCGCCGGATGCGCGGGGTGGCTCCTGAATTGCAGCGAGCCATAGCGCCGCCGCATCGTTTCGTTTCCCGCCTTGAACGCCTCGAATGCAGCCGCTGCGTCATCGCGGCGGTCACGTGCCTCGCCGACCAACATCCAGGCAAGTGCACGATGATCGGTTGAGACGCCAGGTGCATGAACTACAACGCGAGCAGCCCGCTCTGCGGCATCGAAATCCCCTTGACGTAAAAAGATCCGTGCGAGAGCTACGTTTGCCGTTGCGTTTCCTGGGTTGACGCGAAGCGCCTGCTCAGCGTGCGCTGTCGCCTCCTGCACCTTGTGTCTGCCCTCAAAGATCTGGGCGAGTTGTGCATGCGCAAGTGCATCTTGCGGAGAGAGCTCCAGCGCACGGCGATATGATTCGACGCCGGTGTCTGCATCGCCACGCAAAGTCGCAAGCTCGGCGAGCGCGTTCCAGGCATCAGTGATCGCCTTTTGCGCTGACGGAACTGACTCAGCGGGTCTGACCGCGCTACCCGGCAAGCCAGGCAACGCAGACTGTTGTGTGACGTTGGACAGGATCGCAACGCGCGCGGCTGTCAGATTTTTGCGCGCCTCATCCAGCAAGGTTCGTTGCAGCGCTTGCGCCCGTGCTCCGTGCGCCCCTCCGTGTTTCGCAGTGCGTGCGGGCGCTGCTTCTGCGGCCGAGAGAGCTTTGGACGCAAGCTGCAGGTGTTCGCGCCAGTTTTTTTCTGCAAGCGTCATCACCAGATCTCAACGTAGGATGACAAACGTAGAAGTGGCTGCCTGCGCGCCGCAAACCCACACGTCGAACAGACCGGGCGAATGGTCTCAATTCTGTGGCCTGCAGCAGGATCATGAAGAATCCCGCCGCGCCCTCGCAGAAGGCTGGTGTGCAGTTGAGTCATGGTGACGGTAGAACAGACCCGCGACGGAAGGCGCCGTGATTGTCGTAATGTAGCGACGATTACATAATGAGGGGAGGGCCTTTGATCAATTGCTCGTTACTGCGATACTTGTTGGATGGGCCGGAACGCAGACCAAAATATCGCTAGCGCGCTGCGGGAGCATGCCGAGGGGCAGGCGAGCCAAAAAACGGATGGGGAGGTTGCCTGGCGTTGGACCGCTGAAGGTTGGGGGCGGTGGGATTCGGGCGCCCTGGATCTGGAAGCAGGTGCGCAAGAAACTACCGCAGAGGGTGAGGAATCCGAAAATCAGACCTGACCCATTGCCTTCAGGCGCACTTTTGCATGCACCTCAGACTGACTCATCACAACGCTCGAAGGCCGGAAGCGCTCGATCAGCGAGCGCACGAACGGGCGAATTGTGGGAGAGGTGAGTAACACCGGCGTTTCGCCGGCCTTCGCAGCCCGTTCGAACGCGCCGCGTACGTCAGCTACGAAATCGTGCAGCTTCGATGGGGCAAGCGCCAGTTGGCGGCTCTGGCCCTCGCCTACGAGCGCTTCTGCAAAAGCCTGTTCCCATGCGGGCGTTAAGGTAAGGATAGGCAGCACGCCATCCGCATTGCGGTGTTGATAGCAGATCTGGCGGGCTAAACGTGCGCGCACGTGTTCTGTGATTAGCACAAGATCGTGCATCCCCGGTGCGGCTTCGGAGATGGCTTCGACGATCGCGCCCAAGTCGCGGATCGATATGCGTTCCTTCAGCAGATTCTGCAGAACGCGTTGGACGCCAGACCATGAAATATGCGTTGGCGCAACGTCATCGAGTAGCGTCTGCGTGTCCTTCGGCAAGTCTCTGATCAGTTTCTTCACCTCCGCGAAAGTGAGAAGTTCGCTCATGTGCTCCTTGATCACCTCTGTGAGGTGGGTCGCCAACACCGTGGCGGGATCGACCACTGTGTAGCCGCGGAAGCTGGCTTCTTCCCGGGCGCGTTCGTCTATCCATTTCGCATCCAAGCCAAATGCAGGCTCTTTCACCGCCTCGCCGGGCAGCGCAATGCCGGCGCCGGCAGGATCCATCGCCAGCAGTGCGCCAATCTTCAGCCGGCCTTCGCCCGCCTCCATCTCGCGTATGCGGATCTCGTAGGCGTCGGCGGCGATTTGCACGTTGTCGAGAATGCGCACGCTAGGCATCACGAAGCCGAAATCCTGAGCGAGAGATTTGCGCAAAGCCTTGATTTGATCGGTCAGGCGTCGACCCTGCACGTCATTGATCAGAGGCAGCAGCTGAAAGCCGAGTTCGATTCGTACATCGTCCATGGCTAACGATGCTGCCGGCGCTTCTTCTACCTGCGCGGCAGGCGCCGGCGCCGCGGCTACTTCTGCCGCAACACGGTTCGATTCTCGTAGACGCCATGCCAGCAAGCCGGCCGCGCCGGCGAGCGTCCAGAAGGGGATCAGCGGCATGCCAGGCAAGACGCCAACGCCGAATGCACATGCCGCGACCACTCCAAGTGCGACCGGATAAGAGGCGAGCTGCTTTGCGAGCGCCTTGTCCGCAGCGCCATCAATGCCGGCCTTAGTGACCAGCAAGCCCGCTGCAACCGAGATGATAAGTGCGGGGATTTGCGTCACCAAGCCATCGCCGACGGTCAGCAAGGTGTACGTGCGGCCAGCCTCAGAAAAATCGAGGCCGTGCGAAACAACGCCAATCACGATCCCGCCGATGATGTTGATGAAAACTATCAACAGCCCCGCGATGGCATCGCCGCGGACAAACTTGCTGGCGCCGTCCATAGCGCCGAAGAAAGCGCTTTCATCTTCCAGCGCGCGGCGACGTTCGCGCGCCTGCTGCTCATTGATGAGGCCGGCCGAGAGATCGGCGTCGATGGCCATCTGCTTGCCTGGCATGGCGTCCAAGGTGAACCGCGCCGCCACCTCAGCGATGCGGGTAGAGCCACGCGTGATCACGACGAAGTTCACAATCACCAAGATCGCGAACACGATCACGCCAATGACGAAATCGCCGCCCATCACAAATTGAGCGAACGCTGCGATTACCTCGCCTGCGGCATGCTCGCCGGATTGCCCATTTCCGAGGATGAGCCGTGTCGAAGCGATGTTGAGGGCAAGGCGCAGTAACGTCGTCAGCAGCAGCACGGATGGAAAGGCTGTGAACTCGAGCGGCTTCTTGATCATCAGCGCCGTCATCAGCACGAGGATCGAGGAGACGATCGAAATCGCCAGCAGAAAATCGAGCAGCACTGCTGGCAGCGGAACCAGCATGATAGCGAGAATGCCGAGCACGCCGGCCGCCAGCGCGATCTCGCCGCGCATGACGAAGCCACGCAGGACTCCAATTGTAAGGGCAGAGCCCTGCGGCTGGGCGGCGTCAGTCATGTTTCAACGCTTGCAAGGGTGATGCACGAGGCGAGGTGGAGCGGAAGGGTGCTTCGCGCCGCTTCAACCGCCGATGCGGCAGCGCGCACGCGAGGGCCGCGCCGTCCCGTCACGCCGCTTGTCCGGTCGGCGGCGGCGGCACCTTCACGCCATCGTCCGAGTATTGCTTGAGCTTGTTGCGAAGCGTGCGGATCGAAATGCCGAGAATGTGCGCCGCGTGAGTACGGTTGCCGAGACAGTGCGTCAAAGTCTCGAGAATAAGGTTCTGCTCCACCTCCGCCACGGTGCGGCCGACAAGGTTACGAGCCGCGGTCTGCGCCGCTTCAATCGCATCGCCGGCGAAATCGCGACGCCCCACAGGCGCCCCGTCAGGTGCGCGGATCGCGTCAGGGCCGACATCTTCGCTATTGGCGAGCAGCACGGCGCGGTGCATCGCATTCTCGAGTTCGCGTACATTGCCGGGCCAGGTATGCGCGAACACTTGCTGCAAGCCTTGCTGGGACAACCTGCGCGCCGGTCTGGAGTTTGCACGCGCATATTTGTCGATGAAGAACTGCGATAGCGCTGTCAGATCGTCCTTGCGCTCGCGGAGAGGCGGGATGCGCAAGTTGACCACGTTGAGACGGTAGAGCAGGTCTTCGCGAAACTCTCCGGACCGCACCAGCGCCGAAAGATCCCTGTTTGATGTGGCGAGCACGCGTATATTGACCGGGACTGGCTTTGCGCCGCCGACGCGGTCGATCACGCGTTCCTGCAGTGCGCGGAGCAGCTTCGACTGCAATCGCAGATCCATCTCCGATATTTCATCGAGCAGCAGCGTGCCGCCGTCGGCTTCCTCAAATTTGCCGATGCGGCGCGCGATGGCGCCGGTGAACGCGCCTTTCTCGTGCCCGAACAATTCGCTCTCCAGCAGCGTTTCGGGGATGGCGGCGCAGTTCACAGCAATGAAGGGCTTATCTCTTCGCTTGGACTTCTTGTGAACATAGCGCGCCAACACTTCCTTGCCGACGCCGCTTTCGCCTGTGATCATGATCGAAGCGTCGGAGCCGGCGATCTGGTCGGCGAGCGCAATCACCTGCTTCATCGAGGCGTCGGCGGCGATCATCGGGCGTTCGTCGTCGCACACCGCGGCGAGCACAGCGGCGATCAGCTCGGGCTCCGGCGGCAGCGAGATGTATTCGCGCGCTCCAGCGCGGATCGATTTCGCCGCCATGCTGGGATCGACGCCAACGCCAGCAGCCACCACAGGAACAACGATATGCTCTGCCTCGTTAGCGGCGATGAGGGCCGCAATATCAAGGCGGCAGTCCACCATCAGCAGGTCAGCGCCGCGACCGGCGCGAAGCGCGGCGGTCGCTTGTTCGATCGTATCGACGTGCGCCACCTTGGCGCCATGCTCCATCGCGATCTTTGTCGCTGCCGAGATTTGTCCGCCCAATGGGCCAACGATAAGCAGGCGCATTTTCCGTTCCCCTTCGTCGGCTTAGACGGCGTCGCCATCCTTGATGATTTCCGTCATGGTCACGCCGAGTCTTTCGTCGACGACCACCACCTCGCCGCGCGCAACCAGGCGATTGTTGACATAAATGTCGATTGCTTCACCGACCTTTCGGTCGAGTTCGATCACGGAGCCGCGCGAGAGGCGCAGTAGCGACGCGACCTCTAGGTTTGCGTGGCCCAGCACCGCCTGAATGTTCACCGGCACATCGTAAATTGCCGCCAAGTCAGCGGCGCTGCGCTCACTGACGTCAACAGGTGAAGTGTCGATCGATGTGGGCGTGAACTCGTCGAGCTTCATATCGGAACTCATCAAATCGCCTCGTTCGTGTTGTGCGCCGGCGCGACGAGCGCGGCTTCGACAAGCGCTTCTATGCGCTGGGCGGTCTCATCCGGATCCATGTGGATCACGCCGTCCGACCAGTCGATCACGACTTCCCCGACCCCCAAGCCAGGGTGTGGACGCACCAGAATGGCGCCGGCATACGCGTGAGTTTCGCTCATCTCGTGAATGCGCGGCTGCAACTTGGCCGCCGCATCGGGCGAGAGCTTTACGACGAGGCGAGGCTGATGGCGCAGCATATCCAGTGTCGACTCGACCGCCGCTGCGACGCGCTCCTCGCCAAACCTGGCTAGCGCCGCGCCAGCGATTTTGCGCGCTGTCACGAGCGCCAGGCGTGCTGCTTCATCACGCAATGCGCGGCTTTCCGAATCGAGCCGGTGCAGGATGGCGGATGCAGCGTCCGCCAGCGCCTGTAACGCCGCCGCTGTCTCGCGCTCAGCTTTGGCCGTCGCGTCTTCGGCGCCTCTCTGGTAGGCGATGGCGCGTTCAGCATCGACTTCGTTCTGTTCGTATTTCTTTGGCGCATCGCTGAGGATGGCGCCGTCCGGCGCGAACTCGAGGTCGAAGGCGTATTTGCGAGTTTGTCCCATCAATAAATCAGCTCGTCCTCGGCCTTGCCATCCGAGAGGACGATTTCGCCGCGCGCCGCCAGGTCCTTTGCCGTGGCGACCATGCGTGTTTGCGCCGCGTCGACATCCTTTAGCCGGACAGGTCCCATTGATTGCATTTCTTCCTTGAGCAGCTTTCCACCACGTTCTGACATGTTGGAGAAAAACAGCTGACGCAGCGAATCGGATGCTCCTTTGAGCGCCAGCGCGAGGTCGGTCTTGTCGACTGCGCGCAGCAGCGTTTGCACGCCACCCGAGTCAAGCTTGCCTAAATCCTCGAAGACGAACATGAGCGCGCGGATGCGGTCGGCGGCATCCCGGTTTTTTTCTTCTAGAGCGCCGATGAAACGGCCTTCGGTTTGTCGGTCGAAATTGTTGAAAATCTCGGCCATCAGTTCATGGCTGTCGCGTTTCGAAGTGCGGGCAAGATTTGACATGAACTCCGTGCGCAAGGTGGTCTCGATCTTCTCGAGAATGTCACGCTGCACCGGCTCCATCGCCAGCATGCGGTTGACGCACTCCGTAGCGAAATCCTCAGGCAGTTCGGCCAGCACCTTTGCTGCATGTTCGGGCCGCACTTTCGCCAACACGACGGCCACGGTCTGGGGATATTCGTTCTTCAAATAGCTGGCGAGCACAGCCTCATTGACGTTAGCGAGCTTGTCCCAAATGTTGCGACCGGCGGGGCCGCGGATTTCCTCCATCAGCGCTTCGACCTTCTCCTTGGGGAGAAACTGCGAGAGCATGCGCTGAGTCTGCTCGTACGATCCCATGATCGCGCCGGAGCCGGACATCTTCTGCACGAACTCGATGACGAGCGCTTCGACGGTCGCCGCAGGCACGAGGCCCAATGACGACATGGCCTGCGATATTTCCTTGATCTCCTCTTCGTCGAGAAGGCCCCACAATTTCTTGGCCTCTTCGCCAAGGCACATGAGAATAATGGCTGCCTTTTCCACGCCGGTGTAGCGGGTGGTGTCGACGGTGGCGGCGCCGGCTGCGGCTGGAGCGGCCGGTGCGGTTTCTTGCGGCTTAGGTTTGACTACGGCGTTCATGGGAGTCACAGCGCGTTATTGAGCCAGCCGCGAATGATCTGGATCGATTCATCCGGGTGCTTGTCGATGACCTCAGCGACTTTCTTGACAGACGATGCGCGAACGCGACCTTGAATTTGCGCGATATCGATCGCCGGCTCCACATCTTCAGCGGAGACTGCCGCCGCTGCTCCCGTTGGCCCTGGTAGGGCAGGGACGGGAGCGCCGCTGGCGAGCGCGCCGGCGCCGGCGGCGCTGCCCCCGCGCACAAGACTGCCGATCAGTGGGCGCAGGACGAAAAAGACGAATGCGAGCGAGGCAATCAGAGCGGCGACGATTTCAACGATCCGCATCACGTCGAGCTCGCCCAGGAATGCGAGCATGCCGGGATCAGGCGCTGCGTCGGCGGTAGGGGCGCGCGCGAACTGTGTGTTGACTACCTCGACGACGTCGCCGCGCTCCTGATTGTAGCCTACCGCCGAGCGCACCAACGCGGTTAACCGCTGCATTTCCTCCGCGCTACGCGGCTGGTATTGCGGTTGCGCGTTTTCGCCTTGGCCTGGCGTGCTCACGCCATCGACAGCAACGGCGACGGAGAGCCTGCGGACACGTCCGCCTTCGCTGACTTCTGTGCGCGTCGTACGCGAAATCTCGTAATTGACGGTCTCTTGACTGGAATTGTTTTCGTTCTGCGCTCCGTTGCCGGAGCCGCCATTGCCGGCATCCGGCACATTTGCCGCCGCGGTTGCGCCTTGCGCACGTTGCGAGTTGCTGGCGGTGGATTCCGTCGTCGACGTTGATCGGACGACGCGCCCTTCCGGGTCGAACCGCTCCGAGGTTTCGCTGACACGGTTGAAGTCCATCTCGGCAGTGACCTGCACACGGGCGTTGCCTTGGCCGACCACGCCTTCAACGATGTCGGTCACTGTGCGCCGAATGCGCTCCTCCACAGCGACCTGCCGGGCGTCAATCCCCTCAGCCACGGCGCCATCTTCGCTTTGAGCGGCGGCCAGCAATCGTCCAGCTTCGTCAACGATGGTTACGCGGCTGGTGGTGAGTCCTGGAGTCGCGCTCGCGACAAGGTTGCGGATAGCACGCACCTGACTTTGCGAAAGCTCATCGCGGCGCAGCCGCAACACAATTGATGCCGACGGTTGCTCGGTCTCGCGCGCGAATAGCTGTCGCTCCGGCAGAACGAGGTGCACGCGCGCGGAGGCAATGCCGTCAAGCGAACCTATAGTGCGCGCGAGTTCACCTTCGAGCGCGCGCAGGCGATTGATATTCTGCTGGAACTGGGTTTGCCCGAGCGCGTCCGGCTGATCGAAGATTTCGTAACCGATCGAGCCACGCGAGGGCAGGCCGTCGGCAGAGAGCATCATCCTTGCTTCCAGCACGCGCGAGCGTGCAACGAAAATCGAGGAACCATCGCCGCGCAGCTCGTACGGAATGTCTGCCTGGTCGAGTCGCTGCGTGATCTCTCCCGCTTCCTGCATGTCGACATCGGCGAACAAGAGGGACTTGGGCTCGGCGCCGAGATTGAGCATCAGTGCGAAGATTGCGGCGGCGGCGACGGCAGTGATGCCGAGCGCCGCGAACAAGCGCGCGGGTCCTGCCTTCAGCAACAGATCGGTGATGCCGTTCACGCCCAGCCTCTGCACAAGCGGCGAGGCCCAGGGCAGCTGGGCAAATCTCGCCGGTCGGCAGAAATTGCCTAGAGGGCGTGAAGGGATGGTTAAGCACGTTCATATTCGGGCGCACGGCAGGGCCGAAATACGACAAAGCCCCCGCGAGTCCGGCGCGGGGGCTTGTGAGGTGCAGCACTGTCGAAACGCGTACGCGGACGGCGTGGTTCTTCAGAGGCCTGCGCCGCGATAGTGTTGGATGCGCGTGGTGCGCAGGCCAGGCAAGCCATGTCTTTCGATTGCCTTGCGCCAGCCTTCGAACTCTTCTTCCGAAAGGCCGTACCGTGCGCAGGCGTCTTCGAGAGTCAGCAGCCCTCCGCGCACCGCGGCGACTACTTCAGCTTTTCGCCGGATAACCCAGCGCGTCGTGCCGGGAGGCGGAAGATCGTCCAAAGTGAGGGGATTCCCGTCGGGACCCATCACCACCCCATCATAGCGGCGTTGCTTCTGCATAGCGCCTTTCTCCTCGTTCTTGAGCCTTCGACTATAAATCGAACGGCTAAAGAAACGACTAAGGCCAGGACATAATCCTGCTCAGGCGCATGTGCCGAATTAGAACATGACGCTCCTTACTCGTTTCTTGACGCGATCAAATTTCTTAGCGTTTCACTTGCAGCAATTCTTCCAGCATCTGGTCCGCCGTGGTGATGATGCGCGAAGCGGCTGAGTAGGCGCGCTGCGTGGTGATGAGGTTGGTGAATTCCGCCGCCAAATCGACGTTTGAGGCCTCAAGCGCTCCTGAAACGATGCGGCCGGCGCCGCCTGCGTTGGAAGCGTTGATGTTGTAAAGTCCAGATTCCAAGGTGGTGCGGAACGCGCCTCCCACATCCGCCTTGAGGCCGTTCGGGTTGAGGAACGTGGCGAGCGGGATTTGGTAGAGCGCCCGAGCGCGGCCGTTGGAGAACTGCGCCGTCAACATGCCGTCGCCCTCGAGCACCAAGCCCACCAGATCGCCCGGCGGGACGCCATCTGCAGTGACGCTGGTGACCCCGAAGCTGTTGGCGAACTGCGTCATCCCAGTGGCGAGGTCGAGCGTAATCGGCTGGTCGGCCGCGCCGGTGGAGCTCGCCCAGTCTATGGTGAAGGCGCTGTCGATATCCTGCACGGTGGAAGCAGTGCCGTGGCCGCTGACGCTGGCGACGGTGCCGTCGCTGTTGAAATTGATGATGCCTGCAGCCAGCACGCCGCCATTGGCGCCGCCGCCGGTGACGTTGGTTTGCGGGCGGGCGTAGGCTTCCACCCGCCACTGGTTTGGCGCGACCTTCAAAAAGCCGAAGGCAATCGTGCGCGGAGCGCCCAAGCTGTCGAAAACTTCGAGCGAGCTTTCAAAGTGCGGCGTGATGGTGCCCATGGCCATATCGCCGACGTCGTAAGCGCCTTGAGCGCCGGCGTAATCGGCCTGCCCAGAATTGAGATTGGCGTTGAGGCCGACATTGGCGGTCGCCTCAGCAAGGCCGCCCACGCCGGAGATGTTCACGGGTTCGATGGCTGACAGTGAGGTCGGCGAAGAGGTGACGCTGCCGTCACTGCCGACGGGCCAGCCTTGAAGGAATAACCCCTGCGCGTTGACCATATAACCCTGCGCATCGATGGTGAAGGAGCCTGCCCGCGTGAACAGCACAGAGCCGCCATTGGACAGCTGCTGGTTGTTGGTGGACACGATGAAGAATCCGTCGCCGGAAATGGCGAGGTCGGTGGTCGAGCGCGATTGCTCAAGCGAGCCTTGCAGTGAGATTTGTTGACGCACGAGCGGCAGAACGCCGCCTGCGTTGTAGGTGGTGTTTGCGTTCTGCGCATTGACGAGTGCGCTGAAATCGACGCCTGAGCGCTTATAGCCCACGGTATTTACGTTGGCGATGTTGTCAGAGATGACGGCAAGCGCGCTTGAATTGGCGGTGAGGCCAGAAACGCCCGCGCGCAACGCGGTGTAGATTGACATAGTCCAGCTCCATCGCCGCGTGCGTCCCCCGCAGGCGGCAGCTCAAGTCCAGCAATGGAGCGCTTCTGCGCGTTCAAGGCGCCGGCATTCGGCCGGTGCGGTTTAGAGCCGATCAAGCACGGAACGGATCATATCTAATCCGCGCGTGCCGGTCGGTGTGATGACGACAGGCGTGCTCCCGGAGAAGTCTACGCCCATGATGGTTTCTCGAACCGTGACAGTCGGCGTCAGCGCGTTGCCGTCCGGTCCCGTAGGTTTGACGTCGATGGTGTAGACGCCATCGGGAGCGCTGCCTCCGCTTGTCGTTTCGCCATGCCAGGTGAACAAATGTTCGCCCGCGCCACGTGCAGCGGTATTGGTTGTATAGATCGTGCGGCCATTCGCATCTTTGACATCGATGGTGAGGCTGGTGGCGGCGGAGGGAAGGCGATAAGCCCAATTGGCTTGGCCGCTGGCAAGATAGGTTTGGTTCGACTCGATGATGGCGTCCTTGCCGAGATAGGACAGCGCAGCACCCGCAGAGGCTGCCTGATATTGGCTGACCAGCCCCTCGAGCTGTTCATTGGTGCGAATCTGCTGCTCAACCTGGCTGAACTGCACCAATTGCTGTGTAAACTGCGTGGAATCCATCGGCGCGAGCGGATCCTGATTTTGCAGCTGCGCGGTCAGAAGCACCAGGAAGGTGTCGTAATTATCCGAAAGGCGCGTACGGTCGCTCTGCGCTTGGGCGCCGGTGCTTGTGCTGATGGCGTCAACGCTCATTGGTCCGTCCTCAAACGATCATATCCAGGCGGGCGCCGCGCCAGTGCTCGTAACTGCGCTGCCGCACGGGGTCGGAGAGTGCCGATTCCGCTTGATCGGCGCTTGATGGATCTGCGCCCCGGTGCTCGTGGTTTGTGTTCTCACCACGTGAAGGCTCGCGCCGTAAATCAAACGATAATCCATTGTCATTGAGCTCGAGCCCCGCCGACTGCAGGGTCTGCTCCAACTCGCGCGCATGCCGCATAAGTTCGCTTAGCGCTTGGGGTGAATCGGCGGCGACTACGGCAGTGACGCGATGATCGCGAGATACTTCGAGCTTGACCTCAACGCGGCCGAGTTCCGGTGGATCAAGCCTGAGTTCGAAGCGCGTGTTGTTTCCGTCGAAATGACGAATGATCTCGCGGGCGACTTGCACTGTCGCCGGCGTGCTGTCTGACGGGCTTGGCATGCCCGAAATGTAATGCGTGTGTGTGTTTGGCGCGGTGTTCTGCCCGAGCGCAGCGGTCGTGAGCGGCGACTGCTCAGGGTTTTGTACGGCGATTTTTGGAGCAGGGGCATCTTGAGCGGCCGCGGCGACATAGTCCGCCCGCGCCTTGGCGGCGCCGATGGGCTTGTCGTCGGCTCGCGGCGCGCGGGTCGTCGCGTTGACTGCGATTTCGGGCGCTTCCGTGATCGCATCTTTCGGCGCGCCTGTTTGCTTTTCAACTGTCGCACGAGTGGGGGATGGCGGTTGAGCTTGCGCGGCTGGCGTTCCGGATGAGGCCGCAGGAGCATCGGTTTGACCCGACAAAGCCGCAAGCGCGGTGGCCGCTTCATCAGAAATCGAGGCAGCCGGCGCCGTTGCTCCCAGATTTGCCGTTTGATCTGGCGGCGCTTGTGGTTCGGCGCGCGAAGGCTGCGGGGGCCGCGCTGGCTCGATCGTCGATGGAACACTTTGCCCCTGATTGGGCTGAGTTGAAGCGGATGCGCCTGCAGCCGGCGCGGCGTCGGCGTGAGGCTCAGCCGCTGCAGCCGTCAGCGGCGTCGCTGCACCGCCGACAAGCGGCGTCTCCGCCGCCGCTGCGCTCTGCTGCGCCGCTTCGCTGCTAGCTGTAAGTGGCGCCTCGCCGGCAAGCAATTGCGCGAGCACCGGCGTCATCGCCGGCTGCTGCGACGGTTGCGGGCCGGCAGTGCAAAACTCAGAGTTCTTGTCCTGAGCGAGCGGCTCAGCGTCCGCCTCTGCAGCATCCGACTCTTCATTTGCGCTTGCCGCTTCGAGGTGCGCGTCGAACTCGGCGCCATCGTCAACAGTACGCTCCGGCGGACGTGCCGGCGGTGCGATTACTTCAACGACGGCGCCCGCCGCGAATTCCATGCGACCTCCAATAGCCGCGCACATGGCGGCGGACGCACCCGAGCAAGCCGCGGGCCACCGCGGTAACCATGAAAATTCCAATGAAAACAAAGCGAGGGGAGGTGCGATTGCGCGACGTTTAGGCAGAAGGCGCCGGGCCGCTCGGCAACTTCTTCCCGGTCTTAACCATGGCCCCGGTCTTGCGAGCTGAAATGGCGGAGCAGCGAACAGGCAGGCGCTGCGCACCCTGGCTTGCGGAGATAAAAGCGTGTTTTTCCAACGTCTTGGACAAGACCGCTCGGGCCGATGGATAGGCTCGGCTAACCGGCAGATTCTGCCGCTTGGTAGGAGGTTTCTGCCGAGTTTGGGCCGATGAGCATCAGCCAAGTCCTGCTGTCTGGCCTTTCTGGCCTGCGCGCCGCCCAAACCGGCATTGGCGTCATCTCGAACAACATCTCGAACGCGAACACCCCCGGCTACGTGCGCACCGATGTGACGCTCTCGCCGCTGACCTATCTCGGCGCCGGCGGCGGTGTGAAAGTTGAGGGAGTGCAACGCGCGGCCGATCGCTTCCTCGCGACCGCCAGCTACATCGCCGAAGCTAATCATGGCGCAGCGAACATCCGCAACGACATCCTCTCGCGGGCGCAATCAAGCTTTGGCGATCCGGCGAGCTCCACCTCCATGTTTGCGATGCTCGATGGCTTCTGGTCTGCGCTGACCGAGATCGGGGTTGATCCATCCTCCGCGTTGCGCAGAGGAGACGCCGTGAGCGCGCTGCAGTCCATGTTCGACGAAGTCGAGCGCGTCGGCCAGTCGCTGCAGGACTTGATGGGCGAGGCCGACCAACGCATCGCCGATGCGGTGGACGAGGCGCAGAGTCTGATGGATCGGATCGCTCAGCTCAATGGCGAAATCCAGCTGAACCATCGCACCGGAGCTGACACGAGCGCGGCCGAGAATGCGCAGTCGGCGCTGATCGACAAATTGTCGGCATTGATGGATGTGCGAGTATCGCCGCTGAGCGAGGGTGGCGTGCATGTGCGCACGAGCGGAGGCGCACTGCTCGTCGGCTTCGAAGCGGCCACGCTGAGCTACGCGCCCAACACTGCTCCGTTCGCGACTCATGGCGTGATCAAGATCAATGAACAGCTCGGCGCCCAGTCCAACCTGGAGCCGATGCTGCTCGGCGGCGAGATCAAGGGCCTGCTCGATGTGCGTGACAGAGACCTTCCGTCGTTGGCCGAAGCGCTTGGCGGGTTCTCCGGAGCGCTCGCTGATGCGTTGAATCAAGTTCACAATGAGAACGCCTCCTGGCCGCCGCGTTCGCAGCTGACGGGGCGGCAGACAGGTATCCTGGCGACGGACGCGCTTGGCTTCACGGGCGAAGCGACGATTGGTATTGTCGACGCAGGCGGGACTCTTCGCCAGCGCCTGAGTATCGACTTTGATGCACAGACCATCACTGGCGAAGCTCCGGTTGCGACGTATAGCTTCGCCGGCGGCACAATTGCAGATTTCACCGCCGCACTGAACAGTGCATTGAGCGCAGCGACGCCTTCTGGCTCGGCCACATTCGCGAACGGCGTCTTGTCGATCGATGTCATAAACAGCGGTGGCCTCGTCGTGCAGCAGGACAGCGCCGATCCGAGCACGCGCGCCGGGCGCGGGTTCTCGCATTTCTTCGGGCTCAACGATCTTGTGTCGCGGCCGACGCCGTTGTTTTTTGAAAGCGGCGTGCAGGGCGCCGATCCGCATGGCTTCAACGCTGGGGGCGAGATCACCTATCAAGTGCGCGATACGGCGGGGCGGCTGATTGCGACGCGCACTGTCGGCATTACTGGCGCCCTTGCCGGACCGGCGTCCGATTGGGATGACTTGCTTTCGGCCCTGAATGCAGCCGGTACGGGTTTCGGTGAGTTCGGCGTGTTCTCGCTGGATTCCAGCACGGGACGCGTGTCGTTCGCACCCAACCCGACCTATCAAGTCACTCTCATGTCCGACACAACGACGCGTGGCGGGACCGGCGCGTCATTCTCGGCCATGAACGGACTCTCACAGGTCGCCACAGCCGGGCGGGCGATCGAACTTGGCGTCAATAGCGACATCGCCGCCGACCCATCTCTGCTGGCGGTTGGACGTCCCGATCTCACCGCTGCTATCGGAACACGCATCGCAGAAGCCGGCGACAATCGCGGCGCCTCGGCGCTGCTCGCCGCACGCGACGCCACGCGCAGTTTCCCGGCGGCCGGCGCACTGACGCCGCAATCGACCACGCTGGCTGTCTACGCCGCGCGACTGGGCGGGGAAGCTGGGCGGATGGCTGCGGACGCCCAACGCGCTGCGGAGGGGTCGCAGGCAGTTGCTGAAGCCGCCGCTGACCGCCGCGCGCAGGTCGAGGGCGTCAGTCTAGACGATGAGTTGATGAAGATGACCGTCTACCAGAACTCATACGCCGCCGCCGCACGTGTCATTCAGGCGGCCACGGATATGCTCGATATCCTCATGTCGATAGGCTATCGCTGATGAGTGGGCCGCTCACGTTACGCTTCACGACGCAGGCCCAGGTGGACATTCGCCGCATTACGCGTGAACTCGCCGACTTACAGGCGCAAGTCGCCTCCGGCCGCGCCGCCAAAGATCTGCAGGGATTCGGCGGCGCTGCTTCACGCCTGCTCAATGCGCAAACGCTGAAGGCCAATGCTGATTCCCGCGCCTCATTGATCAACCAGATGCAGGCGCGGTTCGGCGTTCAGGGCACGGCATTGGGACAAGTGGCGCAGGCCTCGAACCTGCTCGCCCAGTCTATCCGCGAGGCGATAAGCGCCAATGATGGCCGCGGCATCGCCACCGAACTCGATTTGTCGTTTTCAAGTGTGGTCTCGGCTCTGAACGAAACCTGGAACGGTCAACCTTTGTTCGCCGGCGAACGCCAAGGCGCCGGCCCGATCAAGATCAACACGCTCGATGAGCTTGTCGCCGCCACGGGCCCTCAAGACATTTTTGACGAGGCAACCCGCCATCAGGTCGTCGATCTTGGCGCCGGCGACCCGATTGTGATCTCGGCAAAGGCTTCGGAATTGTCCCAGGGTCTGTTCGACGCTCTGAGCGATTTGAAGCTCATGCTCGATGCGGCGGGAGGGACAATAGGCCAGCCAATCAACAGCACCCAGCGCACGCAGCTGCAAGGGATCGCCGATCGGCTCGACGAGCAGGCTGACAATTTCACAAATGAGGAAGGTCGCGCGGGACAATTGCAGAAACGGTTCGAGACCGAGCGCGTGCGCTTGCAAGAGCGGTCCAACCTGCTCCTTAAGGAGATCGGTGATCAGGCAGATGCGGACGTCGCCTCCATCTCGGTGAAGCTCAGCGCCTTGATGACCCAGTACCAGGCTGCGGCGAAGACGTTTTCCGAGCTTTCAAAGCTCAGCCTGCTCGACTATCTCTAGGCCTCGCCCTGGGCCTTGACCCCAGGGGGAGGAGAAGATGACCGGACCAGCGCTCGCCGCGCCGCCTGATAGCGCGCGCACACTTAATTCATTGGGCATCGCCAAGCCGCCGCGGCAAACGCGCGTGGTAGCGGCCATGTCAGGCGGCGTCGATTCATCTGTCGTCGCCGCGATTCTGAAGCGCGAAGGCTATGACGTCGTCGGTGTCACGCTGCAGCTTTATGATCACGGCGCGGCCGTAAACAAGCCTGGGGCGTGCTGCGCTGGGCAGGATATACATGACGCCCGCCGCGTCGCCGACGCCTGCGGTTTTCCACACTATGTGCTTGATTACGAGAGCCGCTTCCGCAGCTCCGTGATGGAAGATTTCGCGGATACGTATTTGGCGGGGGCCACGCCGATCCCTTGCGTACGCTGCAATCAGACAGTCAAGTTCCGAGATCTCAAGCGCGTGGCCGAAGAGATCGGCGCCGACTGCCTGGTCACTGGCCACTACGTACAACGTATTGTTGGCGAGAATGGTCCTGAATTGCACCGAGCCGCCGATGCCAGCCGAGATCAGACATATTTCCTCTTCTCCACCACACGCGAACAGCTCGATTATTTGCGCTTCCCCCTTGGGGCGATGCCAAAAGCTAAGGTGCGCGAACTTGCGGAAGAACTCGGTCTTCGTGTTGCCGCGAAACCGGATAGCCAAGACATCTGCTTCGTTCCCGGCGGCAAGTATCAGGCTGTAGTTGAAAAGCTGCGTCCGGGCGCGGTGGAGCCCGGTGAAATTGTTCATGTCGATGGCCGCGTGATGGGCCGGCACAATGGCGTCATCAACTTCACGGTCGGTCAGCGGCGCGGACTTGGTGTCGCGACCGGTGAGCCGTTGTTTGTGATCAAACTCGACGCGGCGGCGAAGCGCGTGATCGTTGGCCCGCGTGAGGCGCTCGGCGTCAACCACATAAGGCTCAAAGAAGTGAACTGGATCGGGGAAGACGTGGCCAGCGAAGATGTGCTGGACGGGCGCAAAATTCTAGTGCGCGTGCGCTCGACACGTCCGCCCGTACCGGCGCGCCTGTGCATCGGCGCCGGATGGAGCGTGTTGCTTGACGCCCCGGAAGAAGGTGTAGCGCCAGGGCAAGCTGCTGTGTTCTATGAACCGCATTCTACCCGGGTGCTCGGTGGCGGCTGGATTGTGGCGACCGAATGAGCATCGACGAACAAGCACGCCTTCTACTCAATGAAGTGATGACCCCAAGACGCCGTGTGCGCACGCGCATTGCCGAGCCATTGCGGGATGTGCAGGCGGTCGAGGTCAACACTTCTGTCGGCGCAGTTGCAGCTTGGCGCCTTGGAGAGGGGCCGGCGGTGCTCTGCGTGCATGGCTGGCAAGACGACAATGCTCTATGGAGCCCGCTGCTTCAGGCGCTCGCCGAACTCGGTATCGCGGCCGTTGTTCTTGATCTGCCGGGGCATGGTTTCTCCAAGGGCGAAATCTGCTCGCCGCTCGGAGCGGCCGAGGCAATCGAATGCGTGGCGCGTGAACTCGGGCCAATCGATGCTGTGGTGACGCACTCGTTCGGGGGCCCGGCCCTCGGATTGGCGCTGATGAATGGATTCAACTTGCGCCGCGCCGTCTTGATCGCGCCGCCGCGCGGGCGCGGTGCGCGTTGGTTCCAATTCGCCGAAGAGCGCGGCATCGACCAAGAGGTCGTGCATCGCGCGCGCGAGCTGTACGCTGCTGAATGCGGCCTGGCCGCAGCAGGTTTCGATCTCGCAGATCTCGCTCACCCGGTGGAGTCGCTCATCATCCATTCGATGGATGACGACGCAGTCGAATGGGACAATGGCCGGGCTATCGCCGATGCTTGGCCGAACGCTGAGTTTCTGCTCTGTGATGGCCTTGGTCATCGCATGGTTGCGCAGGATCGCGGCATCATCGATCGGATCATCAACTTTGTTGTGTGACCGGAGGGATTTGCGCGGGCGCCTGTTGGCGCGCGGTACGTCCACGCTTAGTGTGCTCCGCATGGAAGGGAAGTCATCGCAATGAGCAAAGAAGATATCGTCGTCGTTGGCATGGCCAGAACCCCGATGGGCGGCCTTCAAGGCGAGCTTTCGCAATTCGCGGCGACCGACCTTGGCGCCGTCGCAGTGAAGGCTGCGGTTCAGGAAGCAGGTTCCGGCGGCGCCGACCAGATCATCATGGGCAACGTGCTCTCAGCTGGCCTTGGCCAAGCTCCGGCGCGGCAAGCTGCGCTGAAAGCGGGGCTGGACAAGTCCACTGAAGCGGTGACGCTGAACAAGATGTGCGGCTCCGGCCTGCAAGCTGTGGCAATGGCGCGCCAGGCGTTGCTTGCTGGAGAAGCAAACGTCGTTGTCGCGGGTGGCATGGAGAGTATGTCGCGTGCTCCCTTTCTGATGACGAACCACCGCGGCGGTCGAAAATACGGCCATGACCGCTTGTTCGACCACATGGCGCTCGATGGTCTTGAAGACGCCTACGAAGGACTGCCAATGGGGGTGTACGCCGATCAAGCAGCCAAGGAATATCAACTCTCGCGCCAGACGCAGGACGCCTATGCCCTGGAAACGCTGACGCGTGCGCAGAGCGCGACGAGCGAGGGTCGCTTCAGGCGTGAGATCGCCCCCATCGATATCAAAGGGATTCGGGTCGAGACTGATGAATTGCCGCGCAAGGCAAAGCCAGAGAAGATTCCGTCGCTGAAGCCCGCTTTCACCGAAGGCGGCACCGTCACAGCCGCGAATGCATCTGCTATCTCAGATGGTGCGGCCGCACTCGTGCTGATGCGAGCGGACATCGCAGAGAAGCAGGGCAAGAAGCCGTTGGCGCGCATCATCGCGCAATCATCGCATGCTCAAGAACCATCGCGCTTCACGTCCGCCCCGGTGCCTGCGATCCAGAAGGCGCTCGCTCGGGCCGGCTGGACAGTCGGTGACGTCGATCTCTGGGAAATCAACGAAGCCTTTGCGGTGGTTCCGTTGATCGCGATGAAGGAACTCGGCATCGGTCTCGACCAAATCAACGTCAATGGCGGCGCGTGTGCGCTGGGACACCCTATCGGGGCTTCGGGCGCCCGCGTGCTGGTCACGCTGATCGCGGCGATGGAGGCGCGCGGCGCTAGGCGTGGCGTAGCTTCGCTCTGCATCGGCGGCGGCGAGGGTATTGCGCTGGCTGTGGAGCGGTCCTAAGCCGCTGATGGAGCCAGCGGTTAACCCATGGACGAAAAAGTCCTCGCTCACTTTCGCGAGCAGGCGGTCGAGACTGTCGCGTACGGCTCGCCCTTCATCGCTGAGCTTTCGGCGCGGCTCGCCGATGATCTGGAAGCGGGTGGGCCGGTAGCCGATCTCGTTGGTGACTGGCCCGGTCATCCGCGCGCCGATGCAGTCGCTATGCGGCTTGCCGGCGCGTTGCATGCAGCCGTGCTCATGGGGCGCGCTCCGGCGCTGGCGTCGGCGTACCCCGACAACCAACCGAATTGGCGGATGGACGCGATCTGGCCGCTGGCGCGCGCTTATCTCGCGAGTGATCGCGAGTGGGTTGCTGAGTTCCTCAAGTCGCCGCCGCAGACCAACGAGACGCGGCGCAGCATCGCGTTGCTCGCTGCATTCTTGACTTTTGCCGCGGAGTGGCCCGGTCCTATCGACATGCTGGAGCTGGGCGCCAGCGCCGGACTCAATCTCTATTGGGACCGGTTCCAGTATCGCACGGCGAATTGGAGCTGGGGCGAGCCGAGCCCCGTCCTGGTGGAGACCGATTGGCGCGGACCCGCGCCGCCGACGCACGTGCGCCCGAACATTCGACGGCGCGCGGCTTGCGACCGCAATCCGCTCGACCTTTCCGATCCGCAGCAACGCTTGCGCCTGCGCTCCTACATCTGGTCCGACCAGCCTGATCGGCTGTCGCGCTTCGATGCGGCCGTTGCGCTCGCGCTGGTGAATGGCGTGCGGGTGGAGCGAGCGGACGCGGCGGAGTGGGTGAAGGCCAAGCTCGAAGCGCGCGCTGGCGATGCGGCGGCTGTCGTCTATCACTCGATTTTTCTGCAATATCCTCCGCGCGAAGCACGCGCGGCGATTATCGACGAGATCGAGCAGGCTGGTGAGCGCGCATCCGATCAAGCGCCGCTGGCATGGGTGCGCCTGGAGCCCGAGGCACTGACTGACAACGTGCAGGACCGTCAGCAGACCCAGCGGTATGTGATCGACCTTATCACTTGGCCGGGCAGGCGACGTCGCATAATCGGATACACCGATGGCCACGCGCGAAGGATCGAGGCCCTGTAACGCTGCGCGCGATGAGGGCTGTCGAGACCGTGAGCGTCGGTGCATCCCTGCAGGAGAAGCTTGCTGCGCGGTTGGCTCTTCGCAGCGACTCAAACATCTAGTCCGAAGGAGATCGCCGCATCCAGGCTATCCCGATGGGCATCTCCGCGCCAGCTATGCTGCTTGAGGGCGGTTGGCCGCGTCCATCAGCGCCTGTGCTTCACGGCGAATGCTGTGATTCATCGTGTCGATTTCACGTAGCGCGCCAGCGACGGTGCGCTGGAAGATTTCGAGTTCCGTAAGCAATTCTGCGGTCCGTTCCCGGATGCTTTCGTGGCGCGCGCATTCAACTTTTCCCATTACCCGCGTCACTTCAAGACCGGCCGAGAGACGGCTCATTTCCAGACACGCGGTCCGAAAAGCTTCGGCGCTCTTGGCGATCTCACGTAGACTTCCAGCCGCACGCTCAGTGTATTCGGCTTGCTGACGGTCGAGCAGGCGAACTTCCATTTCGGCTGCGTCGCTGTCTTGGCCGACTTCCTTTCTGAATACCTCCAAGGCCTCGCGCTGCACCCGCGCAGTGGAGGCTAGGAAGGAGCCGTCGGTGATCGTCGAGAAGACCTGCCGTCCACTGTCAATGAACTTGTCGAGGATGGAGCGCATGTCCTCTGAGAGCAACGTGTAGTTGGCGGAGATCACGCCGATGGCTTGACCTTGCGCGCCGAGCTGAGCGGCAAGCACTCGGAAGTTGAAGGGCACGTTTTCGTTGCGTGCGTAGGCGCTTAGGATGCGGTCCGCTTGCGACAACAGCGATTCCGCAGTTTTCATCATCGCCGAGAAGCGCACGATGGCTGCATCCGGCGAACGGCCGAGCGCTTCGTCGCGCGCCGCCAGCTCCCGTGCGAGAGCAACGGCCATGAAGGTGCGATAATCGGCAAAACCGAGTTCGGCGAGCCGACTGATCATGAGACTGGCGCTCTCCGCCGGCTTCAGCCGATCGCGGGTCTCGAGCGCCACGAGCTTTTCGTATTCACCCTTCATGGTGGAAAAAAGATCGCTGCTGGGGCGCAGACGTACGGAGAGGTAGCCACCCTCAATCGGCGTCACAATGGCGAAAACCCAATAGTATCGGCCGTCTTTGGCGCGGTTCTTCACGTATGCGCCGATCGGCCGCCCTTGTTTGATCGTGTCCCACAGGGCGTAGAACACTGCGCGCGGCGTGTCAGGACTGCGCACGATCTTGTGCGGCTTGCCGAGCAGCTCGTCCCAAGAATAGATGCTAACGCGCTGAAATACGCTGTTGCCGAACTGAATGATCCCGCCGAGATCGGTTCGGGAGAAAAACAATTCGTCGAAACCGAATGCAATTTCGGATGGGACGGATTCTTCAAGGGCCATTGTGCGTTTCCTGCGCAATATTTGGCAAAATTTAGTTAGCGGGGTGTTGCCGCCGCTGCGCATAAAAAAAGGGGAGGCGCCGTAAAGCGCCTCCCCAGCCGCATTGACCTTCCAGCTTTATTCGGCTGGCACTTCCGCAGCGCTCTTGCCGACCGGTTTGGTCCTGCCTCCGAACAGCAGTCCTGCTGCGAAGGCGGCGATTGCGAGCGCTCCGACGCTGAAGATCACGTCACCTGGCATACGCAGCCAGACGAACATTTCCATCAGCGGCGAGTGGATCACTTCGGGTGAGCGAGCGAACCACAATCCATCTTTGATGCTGTGATAAGCCTGCAGCACGCCGGAGGGCAGTAGCGAGAGGAAACTCATCATCGCTAGACCGATGTTAAGTGTCCAGAACGCCGTCGCCAACAATTTGTCATTCCAAGCGGCGCGTGGGGCAAGCCCGCGCAGGCAGAACAGCATCAGACCGATCCCGAGCATGCCGTAGACGCCGAATAGCGCCGCGTGTCCATGATTGGCCGTGGTATTGAGGCCTTGCACGAAATAAAGGCTGATTGGTGGATTGATCAGGAACCCGAACACGCCGGCGCCCAGGAGATTCCAGAACGCGACCGCGACGAAGAACATGATCGGCCACTTGTATGCCTGCAGCCATGGCGCAGCTTTGGTGTGGCGGTAGGTCTCCAGCGCCTCGCCGCCGATGAGAGCAAGCGGAACGACTTCCAGCGCAGAGAACATCGCGCCGATGGCGATCACCGAAACTGGCGTTCCGGCGAAGTACCAATGGTGCGCTGTGCCGAGCACGCCCCCGAATAGGAACACGATCGTGCCGAACAACACCGCGACATTCGCGGTCTGCGCCCGCACGAGGCCGAGTTTGACGAACAGGAAGCTGATAACCGCCGTGGCGAACACTTCGAAAAAGCCCTCGACCCAAAGGTGCACGACCCACCAGCGCCAATACTCCACCATGCTGATGTGGGTGTGCTTGCCCCACATGAAGCCGGCCCCATAGAAGAGACCAATAGCGATCGTTGACAGGAACAGGATCACCAGCACCGGTTTGCTGTCGGATTTGGAGCGCAACGCCGGCCACAAGGCGCGGCCGACCAGCACCAGCCAAATCATCAGGCCTGCGAACAGCAATGTCTGCCAGAAGCGGCCGAGATCGATGAACTCCCAGCCCTGATGACCAAACCACCAATTGGTGTCGAGGTCGAATACCTGCTGTACGCCGAGCCATTCACCGGCCATCGAACCCAGCACGACGACCACAAGCGCTGCCCATAAGATGTTGACGCCGAGCGCCTGAAACTTCGGTTCCTTCCCCGACACCAGCGGAGCGATGTAGAGACCGGTCGCGAGCCACGCGGTTGCGATCCAGAACACAGCCAGCTGAGTGTGCCAAGTGCGCGTGACCGCATATGGAATCCAGTCGGAGATCGGGATGCCATAGAAGTCGTGGCCTTCGACGGCATAGTGCGCCGTGATGGCGCCAAGCCCCACCTGCAAGAGGAAGAGACCAATCACGGTGACGAAGTACTTGTACGTTGCGCGCATCGAAGCCGTCGGCGCGAAACCGGACAGCGGATCGGTTTGCGGTGGAGCGACGTGCTCCTCCTTCTTCATCTGTGCATGCTGCCAGGTGAGATAGCCAACTCCGAGGATGAGCAGCAGCACGCTCGCGATCGACCAAATCAAATTCGAGGCGCTTGGAACGTTGCCGATCAAGGGCTCGTGCGGCCAATTCGACGTATAGGTGATATCATCGCCGGGGCGATTGGTCCCTGCTGCCCAAGCGGTCCAAAAATAATATGCAGCTATCTGGCGGCGACGCGCCGCGTCTGGGACGGCGTTGTTGGCTATCGCGTAATCTTCGCGCAGACCTTCCAGTGCAGGATCGTTGCCCAGCAAGGCCACGTAGTGCGCTTCGACTTGACGCATCGCCTCGGCGCGATCAGCCGACACGCTGATGCGGCCAGTTGCTGGATCGTATGTATTAGCGCGCATTTCCGCCTCGAGGCGGGCGCGCATGCCAGCTTGGCCTTGCTCGCTCAGCCGCGCGTACGGGGCGCCGTGTTCTCTCTGCGACCAGATGTCGAGAAGCGCGATAGACTGGCGATGTAGGTCGTCCGCCGACCAATCAGGCGCCACATACGAACCGTGGCCCCAGATTGAGCCGACCTGCATGCCGCCCATCGATTGCCAGGCGAGTTGTCCCGTCTCGATGTCTTGTCGTGTGTAGATTACGTTGCCCGACGCATCGACCACTTCAGTCGGCATCGGTGGCGCTTGTCTGTGAATCTCCCGTCCCATCAGCCCAAGGGCGGCGAACGAGGCCGCCATGATCAGGAAGAGAGCGATCCAGAGTCGTTTTGTGCTCATGTTCGCGATTCCATCTCCGCGAGGACAGTCTCGCAGAATCTAAGATTTAGAATCGCGCTTACCCGGACTGCCTGGATTGATCTGGAGCAAGGCGCGTCTGCGACAGAACGGAGCATCTCGCGGGCGCGCGGCGCTGACCTTGATGGGCATCAAGTTGACGATGCGAATCCGGCAATTGCGAAGAGCTCGGAGCAGCGCTCTTTCAGCCGTGCTGACGTTCCGCCGATCCGGAGACGCGGTTGTGCTCGCTCGCCCACACTTCTGCGTCGGCGTCAGCGATGATGTCGCCGCCCCGGGGCGCATGGATGTCAATGAGCGGATCGGGCTTGGCCAATTGTTCGAGCGCAGCGACATTGCCCAGTGTGACGATGGCGCCATTCACGCTGACGCCATAACTCTGCAAAGCGGAAAATGACCGCGAGAGGTTTTCCGGTGTCATCCCGAGCAGGGAAGCAAGCACGCGCTTTTCGTGGTGCAGGCGAACGGTCCCACCTGAATCATAGGTGGCGCGTTGCGTCAGCAGGTAATTGGCCAATCGTTCCGTGCTGTTGCGCAATTTGATATTCTTGTTGCTGCGCACCATACCGCGGAAAGCGCCGGCCAAGTCGCGTGAAACCGCCATCGCGAAACGCGGGTCGAGGCGCATCGCGGTTCGAATTGCATCCCCTGGAATCATCAAGATTTCGCAGCGATCAAGCGTCCGGGCCGACATCAGCGCGTGCGCATCAAGGACCACGGCAGCGAGGATGAATGTCGAAATCGGCCGCAGGATCGCCAAAACGGTCTCGCGGTCGTTCCAGGTGCCGTGCAGCTCTACTTGGCCGTCGAGCAGCACATAAAGGAAATCGACAGGATCACCTTCCAGGAGAAGCGTCGTGCCCGCCGGAAAGCGCTGCAGATGCGCGCCGGCAGTGGCTACCCGGAACGTGTCCGGCGACGCATCCGCAAACAGCGGCAGGGCTTGCACCCGATCAAGCTCGGATGAACGCACCATCCACTCCCTCCAAGGACGTTCTTGTGCGCCCAGTCGGCAAGTAGGGCTTTGATGCAAGTCAAAACCGGGCCATCAGGAGCATTTCGAGTAGCCGCACTCCAGGCACTTGTCGCACCCCTCGGCTCGAATCAGAGACGCGGCGCCGCACTTCGGGCAGGCGCGAGGCTTCGCTTTAGGCATGGCCGTGGTCACCGGCCGCGGCGCTTTCTCAAGCGCTGGCGCTGCTTTGATCGCGTCGCTGTCGAGGTGACGTTGGATCACGTCTCCAATAGCTGCCAGTAGCGAAGGCACGTAGCGCCCGCCCATCCAGGCGCCGCCACGGGGATCAAACACTGCTTTCAGCTCCTCAGCGACGAACGAAACGTCGCCACCCCGGCGGAATACCGCGGAGATCATGCGGGTAAGCGCCAGCGTCCAGGCATAGTGCTCCATGTTCTTGGAGTTGATGAAGATTTCGAACGGACGCCGACGGCCATTCTCTTCCACATCGTTGATCGTAACGTAAAGCGCGTGTTCGCTCTCTGGCCAATTCACCTTGTAGGTGGCGCCGATCAGGCTCTCCGGGCGCGGGGTGAGCGCGGGCATCTTCACCTCTTCCTCGGGCTTTTCCTGCGCCGGCTTCTCTACTGACAGCACTGAGCCGGTGATGGCGTTCGGCCGATAGGTGGTGCAGCCTTTGCAGCCGAGATCGTAAGCGTGCTTATAGACGTCAGCGAAGTCCTCGAAGGCAATGTCTTCGGGGCAGTTGATCGTCTTCGATATCGAGCTGTCGATGTATTGCTGCGCCACCGCTTGCATCGCCAGGTGATCGTTTGGCGTCAGCGTCTGCGCGCTGACGAAACTATGCTCCGGCGGCGTGGCTTCGCCTTTAAGCCGCTTCCAGACTGTGAGCGCATAATCTTGCACAGGTTCTTCTACAGTGGTGTTGTCCTGCTGACGCACCCGACGCTGATAACTGAATGCGAACACCGGCTCGATTCCGGATGAGGTATTTCCGGCGAGGAGCGATATGGTTCCGGTGGGAGCAATCGTGGTCAGGCAGCCGTTGCGGAGTCCGTGCTGATTGATCATCGCGCGCGTTTCCGCGTCGAGTGAAGCGATCATTGGCCGATCGAGAATGGCTTTGTCATAGGCGGGGAAAGCGCCTTTCTCAGCAGCCAGTTCGGCGGAAGCCCGATAGGCGGCGACGCGAATTGTGTCGAGCCATTGACGTGTCAAAGCCACCCCATCTTCTGCGCCGTAACGCGCGTTGCAGAAGATCAGCGCGTCTGCGAGTCCGGTGATCCCCAGACCGATGCGGCGCTTTGCTTTGGCCTCGTCCTCCTGCTCTCGCAAAGGATAGCGCGAAACGTCGATGACGTTGTCGAGCATGCGCACGGCGGTGGCGGTGAGCTCCGTCAACTTCGCACTATCGATGCAGGCGTCCGCATCGAAGGGCTTCTCCACCAGCCGCGCCAGATTGATGGAGCCGAGCAAGCAAGCGCCGTACGGAGGCAACGGCTGCTCGCCGCATGGATTTGTGGCCGAGATGGTTTCGCAATAGGCGAGGTTGTTGGCTGAATTGACCCTGTCCACGAAGATGACGCCAGGTTCGGCCACGTCATAAGTGGCGCGCATCAGACGCGCCCAGAGATCGCGCGCGCGCACGGTTCGATAAACCTTGCCGTTGAACTGCAACGGCCAATCCTGATCGGCGGCAAGGGCGGCCATGAACGCGTCGGTGACGAGCGCCGAGACGTTGAAGTTGCGAAGTCGCGCGGGATCGCGCTTGGCGTCGATGAAATCCTCGATGTCTGGATGGTCGATGCGCAAGCATGCCATCATTGCGCCGCGGCGCTGGCCGGCGGACATGACTGTCCGGCACATGGCATCCCAGGCATCCATGAAGGAGAGAGGCCCCGACGCCTTCGCGCCGACGCCGCGCACTGGCGCGCCCGACGGACGGATGGTGGAGAAATCCATGCCGACTCCGCCGCCCTGTTGCATAGTCAGAGCTGCTTCTCGCAAATGTTCGAAAATGCCATCGAGATTGTCCGGGATGGTCCCCATCACGAAGCAATTGAACAAGGTCACGGCGCGGCCCGTGCCGGCGCCGGCAATGATGCGGCCGGCGGGCAGGAACTTGAAATCCGTCAAAGCCTCTTCGAAGCGTTCGCGCCAGCGGCGCCGGTTACGCGCGGGCTCCGCTTCCGATACCGCCGCCGCGACCCGCGCCCAAGTTGCGCCCACGTCGGCGTCTCCGCCCTTTCCCTCATTCAGGTAGCGGTACTTGGCATTCCAAATCTCTGCCGAAATGGCGGCGTCGAAGGGCATCACGTCTCTCCATATGGGTGTTTCATGGATCGACGGCGAGTCTCGGTGAGTCGCCAATAAGGGAGAGGTAAACAGGCGCTCGTTCGCGACAACTCAGCGCAGATTTTGCGCGCGATCAAGCTTACTGTTGACGATCGTCAATCGGCTTCGCAGCGACTTTCCCTATATCCGCTTCCCAAAGCGGAGTTACCTAATGAGCATGCTCGAAAAGGTGGTGAGCGAGATCGCACTCGACAATGTCGCGGCGGCGGCTGTGCTGCGTCGGCACAAGATCGATTTCTGCTGCAACGGCCACCTGCGGCTCGCGGAGGCAGCGGCAAAAGTCGAGATCGACCCGGCCCAATTAGTTGCTGAACTCGAGGCGGTGACGACCAGCGCGGATGCCGCGCCGGGTGCGCCCGAGGCGCTGATTCCGCACATTCTCGAACGTTATCATGCGGTACACCGGCGCGAGCTCGCCGAGCTTTACCGGCTTGCGCGGCGGGTCGAAGCTGTACACGGGGAGAACCCTGCCTGCCCCTCCGGCCTCGCCGATTTCCTCATATCGATGCTGGGTGAATTGGAAGCGCACATGCACAAGGAGGAGCAGGTGCTGTTTCCGACTTTGCTCGCGGGCGGCGGCGGGTGTGCGCCATTCGCGATTGCGCGCATGCGGGCCGAGCATGAGGACCATGCAGATCACCTGCGCGAATTGTCTGAACGCACCAATCGATACGCCGCGCCCGAGGGCGCCTGCGGCAGCTGGCGTGCGCTCTACGCTGGCTGCGCTAAGCTCGATGCAGACCTGCGTGAGCATATTCGGCTAGAGAACGACGTGCTGTTTCCGCAATTCGTCTGAGCGACGCGCGGGTGAACACCCACCGCCTGCAAGCAGGGACTTGCATTACCAGTGCAAGTCTTCTGCATAACCGAGATCAATCAGCGCTTGGCCGTAGCGCTCTTTGAACACAGCGCGCATTTTCGAGGTGAAGTGACGCCGCCACGGGCCGCTGTTGGGATTCGCGCCGGTCCGATTGAAATCGAGACCAGCTATGGTGGCCACCCCCAAGAATTCTGAGATCTTGTCCAGATGGCCTTTCGGATCGGTGGAGAAATCCTCGATCTTGATCGTCAAGATCCGAGGATCGGCGAAGTCCGCCAGGAGCTGCGTTTCGATGATCTGTTTCGAAATGCTGTCGAGTTCGTAAAGCAGCCCTTCTTCTTCGGGCAAATCCTGCAGAATCGGTTTGTCCTTGGCGAGCTGATCCCAAACCCATCCCTGCGCGGCGGAGGGATGGTCGCCCTTGTGGTGGAAATAATTCGAGACCAAGACCTGCCGCGGGTCGCGCAGAATGCGCACCCCGCGCCATTGTTTTGTCGCCCGGTCTAGACGGTCAAGGCACCGTCTCGTGGCGTTGGAGAACATGACAACATCGCGGCCATTCTCGCCCAGTTTGCTGAAATCGATGTTCACAAGATCAAGCTCGTCAGACATCGAATAGTGGAAGGGCGGCTCCTTGATCTGGTAGCGGCGCACGCGCGCGCCAGCTGCCTCGGCAGCAACGGTGAACACCTCTTCCCGGAAAAACCGCGAAGCGCACTTGTGGTGTCCGAAGAAAACAAGCGTCCGAGCGGCGTCCGGGTAGCGGATGGACCCGATCTGACGCTCCGTCGTTGCGAGTCGCTCGCGCAGTTTGGCGCCGCGGCCTCGGACAAATTCACGCTTGATGGCGTCGAGCGCAGAGCGCTCGCGTCGTTCCATCTCCGCCTTCAATTCCGCTTCGAGGCTTTGCCGTGCGCGGCTGGATTCGTCCCGAAGCGCGTCCGCGCCTGTTTCGATCGTCCTTCTTATCGCCGCTTCGCTGGCCTGCGCTGCGGCTGCGAGGCTGGCCAGTTCTTTCTGCGCATGAGTGGTCTGCGCCGCTAGTTCGGCGCGCAAGGCCGCATCGCCCGTTTCCGCGCCCGCCTTGAGCGAAGACAGCTGTTCTTGTGCCTGCTGAGCATGAGCTTGGAGCTCTGATCGCAAAGCTGCGTCGCCGGCCTCCACGCTCGCGTTGAATATCGCCAGCTGCTCCCGAACGCGCTCTGCCTGCATGGAGATTTCGGTGCGCAGGGCGGTCTCACGCGCCTCTGCGCCGCTCTCGAGTCGTGCAATCTGCTCGAGAGCCTTTTGGTTTTGGGAGGAGAGCTCGTAGCGCAGCGCAGCGTCACCCGCTTCCGCACTGGATTTCAGCAAGGCCAATTGTTCGTTCGTCCTTTGGACCTGCGCCATCAATTCGGCCCGCAGTGCGGCGTCGCCAGCCTCTCTACTCGTGTCTATTGATGTGAACTGCTCACGCGTGCTCTGCGCGTAAGACTGGAGTTCTGTCCGGAGCGCCGCCGCGCTGGCGTTGAGCATCGCCAGCTGCTCCGATGCGTCCCGAGCTTGCGCCGCCAAGTCTTGGCGCAACGCGGCATCACCCGACTCGAAGGCCGCGGCCAGCGCATCCAATTTGTCGTCGGTTCGCCACATCTGCGCCGTGAGTTCCGCCCGCAATGAGCTGCCGAGTTCATCGGCGGCGCCAGCTAGCGCATCGAGGCTGGTGGTGAACTCGCCCCGCAGATGATTTTCTCGCCGAGCCAATTCCGTGTCGAGCGCTTGCAGGCGCTCAACCAACTCGCCGATGTCGTGGAGCAGTGATTCAAATCGGCTCTGCGCTTCAGACTTGGCAGTCGCAAGGCTGGCGAGGAAATCGTTGCGAAGCGTTGCATCTCGCCCTTCGAACTTGTGATCAAGTCCATCAAGCCGTCGATCGACATCCTGCTTCAGCGCTGCCGCGCGCGTATTGATGTCGGCGACTTGCCGGCTCAGAGTCGCATTGACGGCGTTGAGCCCGCCCTGAACGGAGGCGTGTAGCTTCGAACTGCTGTTTTCTAGCGCTCGTAACCGCGAATTGAACTTGGCTTCCAGCTGGGTATTCGAGGCTTGAAGCGCGTCGAGCCGCTCTATCATTCGCCTTGCATCGGCGACTGAGGCGAAGACGAATTCGTAGAGGCGCAGGGCGACATAAACGATCGTCGCCATCGCGATAAGGAATGCGCCGGCGCCGAGCAGCCACGGTCTCTGTATTTCAAATCCGGGCAGGAAGGCCACAATCGGCAGAGTGGCGAGCAGTATCGCTGCTGGCAGCGTAACTGTGCGCCGGCGCCACATGCCTGCGAGCGCGCGCCCCCCCATGCGCAGGAGCCCGAATAGGCTAGGCGATCGCGCCGCCAGCCAAGCGCCGAAGCGAGTTTGGAGCATGCCGCTTGCCTCAGTGCTCTTTGCTGCATGGGCGTTCGCGTTTGACGCGGAATCGGGCGTCGCCAATGACGCGGCGGGCGGACCCGGCGGGTTTGCAGCGGCAGGCGCGGGCGCCGGTGCTGTAGCGCTGGCATTTACGATCGCCGCCTGTGCGGCGAGCTTCGGTTCGATCGGAGGGGCGCCATTGTGACTCTTGGAAGCGACTGCCTCCGCTGCATTCAATGGAGGCGTCCGCGCAGATGCTGCGGGCTGGGCGGTGGGGGATGCGCTCGCTGTCGGTTCAGATCTTCTGGACAACGCAATCGGCGGGAGTGATTTGGCCGAAGCCGGATTCTGTTTGACGCCTCTCTTCAGCAGTGCGTCGTAATCGACGCGTTCGAAGATTTCGAGCTTGCCGCCGATGGTTGCGTTGTAGATGGAGCGACCGACCGATTCGTAGGCCAGTTTGGCTTGCCTGTAATTGGCGGCCACGCGGTCCAGCTTCGGATCCTTCCAGGTCTTGCCCTTGCCGAAATAATCTTTGTGGAAGTGGTTTGGGTCGTCTGTCGTCGAATAGATCAGATCACCCTTCCGACCATGCTCCGGCGGCACCACGTAGTCGAAATCCATTCCGATCAAATAGACTTCGGTGAACCCCAGGAAGAATGCGAGCTGAAGGTTGATGTAGGTGACCGACTGTCCGCAATAGAGCACCTGCGACGCATCGGTGGAGAAGCGCGGCACGCAATAGTTCGGGCTCGATTTTTCGTAAAAGCCGCGATTGACGCGGAAAAAGAATACATTCGGCCCGACCGGATGGAGCGCCTTATAGTTTGTGGGGAAGAACTTGAATGTCGCTTCGTAGGCGCGAATCTGCTCGATGTTCTCCCGCATCACGGCGTCATCTTCGACCACGAAGAAGGTCGGACGGAAGCCGGTCTCAGCGGTCTTATAGTAAAAGGAATTGACGGCGAAGCTGTGCTCATCGCGAAGTAAGGAAAGGTCGTGCTTGTTGAGTGAGGGCCCGTTGCCGATGATAAAACAGCGTTGGCCCTTATGTTTGTTGTACAATTTAGCCAGTCTCGCCGTATCGGGTTCGGGCGCCTGGTAGAATTCCCGTTCAGCGTAGCTCTCAAGTCCTTTGAACGCCGGCGGGAAGATGAGTTGGCGTGGGTTCGATAGGTCTATGTCGGAATAACAGCCGTTGATCGTGAGCGGGCGGCCGGAGCGATACAAATCAGGATCGCCGAATGCGCGGCGCCGCTTCTCGCTGTTTTCCCGTGTCTTGGCGGGCGTCACGTGCTGACACGTACGATGGATGTCGTCGATCGGCCCTAGAGAAGGATCGTGTTTGCAGCCAAATTCGTCTTTCAAGTGCTTAAAGAGTTCCTTCCATCTCGGCCGAACGTCAACAGTGAGCTTTGGATGATGCAAATGGACATAGGTGTAAGGCGCGAGGCGGACTGCTGCTGGCGAACAGTGATTGAGGAGCGTCACGTCCAACGCTCTGTCTTCTCCAGCATACTCGATGTATTGCTCGAATCCGACAACGTCCAAGAACGTTTCGCGACGGAGAATAACGATGCCGCCGCAGAGCGTGGTCGGCTTGGCTATATTCTCCGCGCAACGCAGATGGCTCAGGTCGAAGAGAAGCGATGTTCTTGCAGCCTCGGCTGGTTCGGTGAAGTAGACGTTGGTGTAAGGCGAGATGGCCTCGTACTTGCTGTGGCAGTCGATGATCTCACGCAGGAAATTCGCGCCAGTCAGAACGTCAGTGTCCAGCATGGCCACGACCTTGGCTTCGGTGTGATGCCGGACGGCGACATTGTATCCCCAACCTCGATTAAATGCGTTGGGATTGTACGCGAAGGCGTGACGCACATAGGGGCGCAGACGCCCTGCCAGCACATCGATTCGCGAAACGCTGTCTTGCTCCATCAGCAACACGTCGAATAGGTCGCCGTAATAGTGATGAATCCAGTCCAGCAAAATCAGGAGATTGCGCACGCGCGAAGGGTCATCGTGAGGGAAACGCACGCCAATAATCAGCGTGGCGAGCTTCTGCTGCGGCGAGAGGCCTGCTTCGGCGAGGGCGGCGCGGCGCTCGTCGCCGGAGAGCGGAGTCGGGGTCTCTATCGGGCGGCCATAAGGACTGAAAGGCTCCACCGGTGTTGGCGTCTGATCGCGAAGGAGACTTGAAAAATCGTCCCAGCTGGCTTTGCGAAAATGTTCGATCTTCGAGGTTTCGCTGAGGTTGACGACGTTGACGTTGTGCTTGGCCGCGAAATCAGCGCTCTTTCTCCACGCATTCCTGTGGGTGAACGCCCGCGGCAATGAGAATACGTCGCCGGCGCGTTGGTATCCTTCGAAGAAGTAATTGGGATTGTGCTCGGGGGTCTTCGAGATAATCCGCAGATTATCTCGAAATAGCGCGAACGATTTTTCTTTGTCAGGCAGCACGTTCTCGAAAAGAGGAAAGAGCCCGGCATAGCCCAAATCTTCATATTCCTGGTCGCTGAGCGGCCGGGACTCGGGGAGCTCCTCGACGTAATCGCCCTCTATGCCGAGCAAATAGATGTTGCGATACCCGAGTTCGACGGCCTTACGGAAGCAGAAGTCGCCGGTGGATCCATGCGGGACGTGATGGAAGCGCGGATTTTCTGAGATTGGTAGTGAGAAGTAAAACGCACGCGTCGAAACTTGCTGGTTCTCGATAAGGCGCTGAAATGCCGACTTGTGGCTATGCACGACTTTCGCATCGACCCAGGCGTAGTAATCGGGCCACCAATTGATCCGGCTGAAGAAGCGATACGCCGCGCCCATCCCGAATGTATCGATCGAGGCTGGCAGATGATGAAATCCGAACTCGCTGAGCCTCGTCGTGGAGGGGCCGTTGCCAATGATGAGAATGGAGTCGGAGCGTCTCGTGGGCTCCTTGCTCGTGATCGCGGCAGGTCGCATGATGACTGGATCCATTTTCATCGGCCAAGATCCTCAGAGCCGCTTGCAGCGTTGCATGCGCAAGAGCAGGGCGCTCTCGCTTGAGCGATTGTGGCCGCGCTGTCGGTGCATATAAGGAGCTGCATCAGGACGCCATGCTTCAGACCGCGCTCTTGGTGCTGGCCGCATATAGTCCGAGGCCCTGATCAAGGTCGCCATAAAAAGCGAGATGGCCCGCGTCAATCCAACACACCTTGTTGCAGAATTGGCGGATGATGCCCTCCGCATGCGTTGCGATGACGAGAATGCCCGCATTCCGCATAATCTCGGAAACGCGCGCCTCAGCCTTGCGGCGGAACGCGGTGTCGCCGACGCCAAAGACTTCGTCGATCAGTAGAATCTCAGGCTCCAGCGCCGTTGCGATGGCGAACCCCAACCGCGCGCGCATGCCCGAGGAATAGGTGTGTATCGGCAGGTCGATGAATTCCTGCAGATCGGCGAAGTCGATAACGCCCTGTTCGATGGAGGCGATCCTCGCCCGCGACATGCCGAGCGTGCGGCCAGAAAGGAAGATGTTCTCGCGCCCACTGGCGTTGGGATTGACGCCGACCGTGCTTGTAAAAAGTGTAGAGATCTTGCCTCGGACCGAGCACTTGCCGCGGGTGGGCGCATAGATGCCGGCCAGCACGCGCAGCAATGTGCTCTTTCCCGCGCCATTGGCGCCGACCAAGCCGACGCGGTCGCCGGATTCAATATCCAGCGTGATGTCCGAAAGCGCCCGGACGTAGGCTGCCTTATCGTCGACCTGAATGCGGGACTCTGCATCGGCGTGCTGGCGACGGCGGCGCAGCGCGCTGAGCAAATCCTTGCCGAGCGGAAGATCGAGATCGATGTCCGAGAGGCGCATATAAATGTCCGGTCGCTCTGGGGCATCGCCGAACTGAGCCCATATTGCGGCGTCGTCGGTTACGATCGTCATGCCTCAGATCCAGAAGATCACGGATTTGCGGAAGAAGCTTTGCACCGTCAAAGCGGCGATGAAGCCGGCAAAGCTGATGGCGGTGACAATGGCCCATGTAAGCAGCGAGGGCGGTGCGCCGAGCAAGGGCCCTCGAACAATCTCCAGGTAGTACGTAAAAGGGTTGAAAAAGGAGATGGTTTTGCGAATGCCTTCGTTCGCCTGCCAGATAATGGGGGTAACGAAGAACAGAAAACGGGTCGCAGCGGGCACGAAGAATTCGAAGTCGCGTTGGTAGGCGCCGATGAAGCCGAAAAGGACGATGCAGGAATACATCGTCATCAGAACTAGGATGACGGCCGGTGCGAGCAGCAGAGTCGAAAGTGTGATCGGTGCATTGGAGATGAGCATCAGCGCAAGGACGACCGGGATGGTCATGCCCGCCCTGAACAGCAGAAAGGCCAGTTTGCGCACGGAGAGCTGGCTCAGTTTGATCGGAACGCTCTTGATCAATTGGGCGTGCTGGCTGAAGTGCTTCGGCCCTTCGATCATCGCCCCGACCATGGGCTCCCAGACAAGCATCCCCAACGCTACGTACATGGCGTACGAGCCCATGCTGTCGCCGAGCTGGGCGTGCAGAATGAGCGTCAGTGCGCCTATCCAGACGCAGAATTGAATGGTGATCCAGAACGGGCCGATCAGAGAGCGTCTGTAGCTGGTCGTGAAATCGTACCAGCCAAGTTCCACGGCGCCGCGAAAGCGCGCAACCTCGCCGTAAGCGGTTCTGACAACGTCCGTGGCGGTCATGGCGACGCTCCGCCATTTGGCGCGGCCGCAACCTCGGATCTGCGCGCCGCGCCTCCCGGCGGCCAAGCGGCGCGCCAAACCTGAACAAAGTCGTCCACTGCCCCCGCCCCGGCCTTGTTACAACATCCGTTTTATTTACAGGATGTTACAAGTGGTCAAGCGCGAGCGCGCTTGAACGCCGCTCCGAACACCCTGCCAGCTCAGCAATGCATCCTACCGGCGCATTCGGCGGCGAACAATTCGCCGCTGCAGAGCGACGGCAGCCTTGTTACCGGTGCCAGACCAAACCTCGGATTTGTTTCGAGGCCCAATTCCAATTGTAGGCATTGATCGCGACCCGCCCGTGCAGCGCGTAGAGCGGCGCTAATCCGGCCGCCAACAGGATCTTCCGTGGCAGCGAAAGTGAGCGAAAGGGCTGGTCATAAAAGCCGTTCATGTCGAAGGCCCGGAAGATGAGGCGATAGGCGCGCGCCAATGCCGCCCCATTCTTGGCGTAAGCCTTGGTCACGCGCTCCATTTCATCGATGACTCTGAGGCCGCCCCGCGAGGTCAGGTTTTCAGCTGAAAAGTAATAGGTCGAGAGTACCTGGTCAGTCGTCGCAAAGCGCGCCCCTGCGGCTCTGAGCCGGTTCCACCATTCCCAGTCGAAGGCAAGGAAGTAAGTCTCGTCGAAGCTTCCTGCAGTGCGGTGCATGGCCGCTCGCCAGAAAGTGCTCGGCTGTTCGAGGCAATTTCGCATCGGCATCAGGCGCAGGAATTCTGCGGCGGGGGTTGTAATCGCTTCTGACCCGTCGGCGAAAACCCGACGACAGCCGCCAGTCAGGACGTCGATGTTCTCATTTTCGCGGAAAAAAGAATCTACGAACGCAAGTGCGCCGGGAGCGAGCGTATCGTCGGCGTTGAGGTAACAGAATATCTGTCCGTTGCCTTGCGCGAATGCCTTGTTCAGCGCGTTGGCGACGTTGATATCTTTTTCGGAGCTGACACGCGTGACGATGTCGGCATAGCTCCGGACGATATCGAGAGTGCGATCGGTGCTAACGCCGTCGAAGACCAGATATTCGAGGCTCGGATACTTCTGCGCACGGACGGACTCCAATGTGCGCGCAATCGTGTTCGCTGCATTAAGGCACGGGGTGACCAGGGTGATGCGAAGAGGTGAGGTGGTAGTCAAGTCGCCGTCTCTGCGAGTTCACGATAAGCGCGCGCGGCGGCCAAGTGATAGCGTGCGCGAGCGTAGGCGAACAGCGCCGAGGTGGTCAGCTGGCGCGCGGCGGCGACAAACGTTGTGAGGGCGACGTGGACGGGCGTGCGGTAATAACGGGGCGTCGGCGCCGATCCCTTCAGCAGATAATCGAGAACGGCTTGGCTGCGGCCGTATCCTTCCATTAGCCGAACGAGGTGGTCCTGCTGCAGGCGACCTTCGTCTAGGTGATGTTCGAGACGCAGGCGTGGATTGTACGCCGTCGCGCGACCGATACGGTACGCACTATGCATCAAGAGCGAGTCTTCGCAGGACGCGAGATTGCCCGGCGCCCGACCGAGCATAGCTGAGCGGGCGTGCGTTCGAACGAACGCAGCAAAGTCATGTAGAACGCCGCGCGCGATGAAGGCGCCGGCCGCCGGCGGCTCCCAAATCTCCCATTTCGCCGAGATACCGGTGCGCGCCTCGTCGCCCAGGTCTCGCACAGCCAGAAAGGGCAGAAAAGGCCTGACGTTCGCCGGGACCCGCGCGCCCTCCGGCAGCAGCAGCTTGCCCCCGAACGCAGCGACCTCAGGATGCGCCCTTATATACGCCAAGCCTTCGGCCACGTAATCGCGCGCCAGCACGTTGTCGTCATCGACGCAGAGCATCCAGTCGCTGCTTGTCGCGTCGATAGCGTGGAGACGCGCGTAGATCAGCCCCGGACGCTCCTCGCGCGAGAGCCTCGCCTCGATTCCACGCGCTAGCAGCGGCGCCAGCACGGACTGATCGAGAGCTGGCGTCGACGCGTTGTCGACCACCACCACGTCGAAGGCGGTGTCGCTCTGCTCAGCAATGGCGTGGATTACCTTGGCGAACAGATCGAGCTTCGGGTTGTGGGTGCAAATGCCGATGCTGAGCACACAGGCCTCACGCTGGATGAGACAAGGCAATAGCGTTCGAACGGCGACACCGCAACCGTGACGCGCGCCTTGACAAGGACGCTGACCGGCTTCCATCCGATGCCAATGGCGCTCAGCTTCTCGATCCTCACGCCGACATTCAATCGCCGCGCCTTACTTGCCGACGCGGTGCGGAGCGTGTCGGCCCAGAATTGGCCGGAGGTCGAGCATCTGATCGCTGACGGAGGCTCTGATGATGGCACACTGGAGATGCTCGCCACCGCAGAGCGTGTGCATGTCCTCGCCGGCCCGGATGATGGCATTTACGACGCTTTGAACAAAGCCGTCGCCGCCGCCCACGGAGAGATCATAGGCTGGCTCAATTCAGACGACCTCTACGCGCCTGGCGCTTTCGCTGCGGCTGCTTCCGCGTTCGAAGCGAATCCCGATCTCGCCGCTGTTTGCGGCGGTGTGCAGATCGAGGCGTCCGGAAAAGTGGAGCGGTGTTATCCGCCAGATTGCGTTGTCAGTCTGGCGCCGGACGCCCTGCTCATCGGGCCGACTTTGCCGAATGCCTGGTTCTTCCGAAAGCAAGTGTTCGAACAGGTCGGGCTGTTCTCTCGAAATCTAAGGTATGCAGCCGATTCCGACTTCATGCAGCGCTTCGCGAAGCTTTCGCCCTCGGTCGCCGCTGTGCCGGCGCTGTTCTACCGCTACCGCCGCCATGAGGGGTCCGCCACTCTGAGGGACAACACCGCAAGCGAAGCCGTTCGCGCTGACATGCTCCGTCTTGCTGAAATGTGGCGCGATGATCGCGATGCAGCCGTACGCGCCGTTGCCCGTGCTCTCGAAGGACGTTGCCGCGCAGCGCTTGCAATCGACGCGATGCGGCGTGGTGATTTAAGCGCGGCGATTGGCCATTTGGCCCGCGGCGGCGAGATTGCGCGCGGAGTGCTTGATTATGTCGCCAGGCGCACTGCGCCGACGCTGCGGCGTCGCAGGCTCGGTGTGAGGAGTAGTGATGGTTTCGCTCCTTGATGGCGCGAAGCTCGCTGTAAAGAATTCTCGCCAGCTGCGGTCACAGCACAGCCTTTGCGTACTGTATGCTACATCACAGCAACCGACCTGGCGCTCGCCTGCATGACTAGCGCAAACAGGGTATGACTCGCTGCACCGGCATCCCGTGTTTTGGGTAGACGCCGTACAACATCAAGTCTCGTTCGCAAGATTTGTACGACTTTGTCGAGGTTGTTGTTGACAACCCGGAATGGCGCCATACGGTCCGCCAACTGCAACAGAAAGTGATGCGGGGCGACTTCACCGTGATGTGCGCAGTTCGCCTGGATTCGCAGCGAACCGCATGACGGGGGAGAGACCTTCCAGCATTTGACGCATCGCGCCTTGCGAGATGCGACCGCGCCATGTTGCACGCGAGATGGGGGAGGCGACCATGCGTGTGATCGATGATGTCTGGGTTCGGCCGATGGTGGGTTGGGGCGCCGAGCGTGGCGCGACGCTGTCTCCCGAGCGTGACTTCCGCGGCGACGCAGAGCTTCCGTTTTTGCGCCGTGCGCTCAGTGTCTCCGACACCAGCACGTACGCCTTCGTAGGTCCAGCGACGATCGAAACATCGCGAATAGGGTCTGCTGCGAGCGCTGGATCACAAGTCTTCGCGCCGCAAGGGGACTTCGCGTTAGCCGCCGCCGCCGCCCCTGGGCAAGCCATGCGCAAAGGCATTGTCGTAGCTCAGAGTGCGGATCCCCGCGCTATCGCCAATTGCGGCATCTTCACGCCTTCTTACGTGCCGAGCGACAATCTCTATTCCTCGCAATGGCACCTCACCGATCCCAATCTCGGCATCAATGTTCAAAATCTCTGGGATCAGTACACGGGGGCGGGCGTAAGCGTTGGCGTTTACGACGAAGGGATCCAGAGCAACCATCACGATCTCAACGGCAATTACGACGCCTCCGCACACGTCGAGATTTTCGACACTATCAATAATGGAGGTGTTTGCGACGCTTTCTATGACATCCATGCTACGGCTGTCGCAGGCCTCATCGCCGCGGAAAATGACGGCGTCGGCACTGTAGGCGTCGCCTTCAATGCCGACGTGACCGGCGTGCAGATTTTTTGGGGCGGCTGGAGCTACTACATCCCAGAGCTGATGGCTCAGCAATACACGTTCGACGTGACCAACCACAGCTGGGGCTACACCAATTTTTACGCCGACAACCGGACGACGTCCGACGGCGGCTACTGGGACATTCTATTCGACGGCATCCAATATGCAGCGGACTACGGACGCGGCGGGCTCGGAACCATCATGCTGCATGCGGCGGCCAACGGTCGAGTCAGTACTGACGACGTCAACCTGCATGGCATGAAGAATGATCGCCACAATATCACCGTCGCCGCCATGGCGAATGATGGCTTCGTTTCCTACTATAGCACGCCGGGAACGGCGATTCTCATAACAGCGCCGAGCAGCGGCGGAACCAGCGGCATCGTGACGACGGACCGCCTGGGCGTATTCGGCTACGAGAGTGGCGATTACACCTCCAGCTTCGGCGGCACATCGGCAGCCACTCCGATCGTTTCGGGCGTCGTGGCGCTGATGTTAGAGGCCAATCCGAGCCTCGGTTGGCGAGATGTGCAGGCCATTCTCGCAGCCACGGCGCGGCACGTCGGCTCATCGCTGTCCGGTGGCCTGTCTGGTTCCGAAAGCTACGGCTGGACCATCAACAATGCAGGCGAATGGAATGGCGGCGGCTATCACTATTCCGGCGACTATGGCTTTGGGCTTGTCGATGCCTGGGCAGCCGTACGTCTTGCCGAGACATGGAATCGCCAGGCCACGAGTTGGACTGAGTGGTCTCACACCACTTCGACGACGGGCTCGTGGCTGATTGACGACATCAATTCTGCCTCCATCGATCTCGCGCTGTCAGCGCCTTCGGTGGAGGTTGACGTGATCGAGGTGACGTTGACGTGGAGCACGCCACATACGTGGATGGGCGATCTCGACATCACGCTCACCTCGCCAGATGGCACCGTGTACTGGCTGATCCACGATGCCGGTGACAACGGTGTGGATACGCCGACATCATGGACGTTCATGACCCGCGCATATCTTGGTGAAAACCCCGCGGGTACCTGGACTTTGTCAATTCTCGACGACTTCGCCAGCGATTCCGGCGTCTTATCCGGAGTGACATTGACAGCCTGGGGTTCGTACACGAGTGCGGGGGATGAGGCGGCGAATAACATCTATGTTTTCACCAACGAATATGCCGCCATGGTCGCTCTGCAGGCCGGACGCGCGACGCTCGTCGATGTAGATGGGACAGGCACTGATACGCTGAATTTTTCTGCGTGCTCGGGAAGTTCGGTCATCGACATGCTGCCGGGCGGCGCCTGCACAATAGCCGGACAGGCGGCGACGATCGGGGTGGGGCAGATTTTCGAAATCGCGTATGGCGGCGAAGGCAACGACACCATTTCCGGCAATAACGTAAATAACTGGCTTTATGGCGGACGAGGCAACGACAGCCTGTATGGCCGTGATGGCGATGACTATCTCGATGGCAATAGCGGCGCCGACAACATGTACGGCGGCAACGGGAATGACACTTACATTGTGACAACCTCAGCCGATCAGACCATCGAAGTGGCTGGCGCCACCGGCGTTGACATCGTGTTCTCGTCGGTGACCCGCACCCTTGGTGATCGACTGGAAAATCTTACGTTGACCGGCTCGGCCAACACATGGGGCACGGGAAACAACCTGAACAACATCATCACAGGCAACAGCGGCAACAACACGATCCGCGGGGAAGGCGGCGCCGACACGCTGTACGGGGGCGATGGCAACGACACGCTGGATGGCGGCTCTGGCGTCGATACGATGTATGGCGGCGCCGGTGACGACACTTATGTCGTCACAACTTCGACCGACGTGACCACTGAAATCTCTAACGGCGACGGCGTCGACACTGTGCTTTCGTCGGTCACCCGCCAACTGGGCTCATTCCTAGAGAACCTGACGCTAACCGGTTCGGGAAATATCTGGGGCACTGGAAATACCCTGAATAATGTCCTCCTTGGCAACAGCGGCGATAATCGCCTGAACGGGGGCGCCGGCAATGACACCCTGAACGGCGGCCTCGGCGCTGATCTGATGATCGGCGGAACGGGCGCGGACAGTTTCGTGTTCGACGCGGCGATCGGCGCTGGCAACATTGACAGAGTCACCGATTTCTCTGTCGTTGATGATACGATTGTCTTGGAGGACGCAATTTTCGCTGCGCTGGGGGGAACTGGCGCCTTGTCGTCAAGCGCTTTCCGAATTGGATCTGCCGCGGCTGACGCCGATGATCGCATCATTTACAATTCCGCGACCGGCGCGCTGTTTTATGACGCCGATGGCAATGGCGCGGGACTGGCAGTGCAATTCGCCACTTTGAGCACGGGCTTGGCTCTTACCAGTTCCGACTTTTTCGTGATCTGAATCTCGAAGCGAGCGTGCCTCTTGCGCGCTCGTGCGTCCTTGGTGATGGTGTGGCGGCGCGCCCTGCCATCACCCGCCGACGCCCACTGCGACTCCCGTCATTTCGTCGCTCAGCCTCATTCCGAAGAGTTCGAGTAGCAGGTCTTGCTGCACCAACTCGAAACCGGGGAGTTCCAGCGTGACATCGATCTGCTGGCGTACGTCGCGTCCGTCCGCGCTGTTGATGACGATGTTCTGCAGAGCGCCATCGGCGATGTGATGGACAAGAGCTGTCACACCCTGCGCATCTGCGATCACAACGCCGGCCGAGTTGTGCAACCCGCCGAGACCAAGCGCGGCGAGCGCTTCAGGACTGAGGCTGTCGAGGCTCTGTCCAACGCCGCCGAGCGTCTCCTCGATCGCAGCGCCGGCCTCCGTCCAGGTCAGGTTGGTGGAGAGCACAGGCACGCCGTCGACGTAGCTCGTCACTACCGCGCCGAAATTGACTTCGATTCCCGCGACAGCAAAACCTCCGCGGCTATCGTTCAACTCCGCGTCCGACATCACCTCGACGCCTTCCGCCCAGATATTGCTGTCCTCGGCCCGGGCCGGCGTCGCCATCAATAGCGCAAACGCCGCGAAGGCAGGGAGGAGGAGGGCGCGCGCGTTCATATGCTAATTCTCTATGCGCGGCGACAGCTGATAGAGTTCGGGCATGTTGCGCATCAAATCAGAGGGAGAAACAGGCGCGCGAACTTCATCGAGAGGGGCGACAGACCATGGGCGCCATTCCTCGGCTCGATTGTACGCGGGGGATGGCCATCCAGCAGGGGGGGCGCGAACTGCCAGCACAACCCCGTTCCAAATCTCTTCGAACTCTGCGCGCGAATAGGTTTGCAGACCGAAGGTCGGATCCCCGACGAGCACATGCTCGGCGTCAATGCCCTTCACCACGACGAAGTGGCGATAATTGTCATGTGTGATGAGCGCGATCGTTGGAATGTCCAGGCGCGCCAAGCGGTCGAGCGATAAGCGAAGGCCGTCCGCGCGAAAACCGCGCGTCTGAAGGTAGTTGCGCATGTCAAGCATCGAAAAGCCGACGGCGCGTATCCGCTCCTGGTCCCCTTGATCGTACATTTCACGGAAAATCTCAGCTTCACCGACGGTGAGGCCGTAATGGAAGCGCAACAAAGTAGCGAGTGCTGCGGAGCCGCAGCTATAGTCGTATTGCTGTCGCACGACCGTTCGAAAAGGAATGTCGCGCCAGCTCGTTACCGAGATGTTGAACGATCCGCCGCCTTCGCCGTGCGTTCGCACTTGCGCGGCTGCGGGAGCGCTCGCGCAGAGCGCCAACGCGCATGCGACCAAGGCGCCGCCCCACGGAAAGTGGAGCGGCGCCAGGTCCTGCCGGTTGCCGGCTGCGATCATGAGCCGGGTACCGGCGGCGTCAGCACGATCGAAACGCTCATGCTGGCTTGCAGGTTGTTGTTGTGTCCGGTGTTGATGACGAAGTTGCCGAGACCACTGTAGCCCGAGAACGCGTCCGCACCGATATTTACTTGCCCAGAACCGACCGTGTCGCCGGTGACGCTGTTGCCGCCGTTTACGGCGGTCAACGTCTGTTCGGTGATGGTCACGACATCGACGCCCGTGCCGCCGGCAAGGGCATCCATGTCTTCGAGGCTGAGAAGCTCCGTGTCACCGCCTTCTGCGGCAATCGAAGCTTGCGGGATCTCCTCCGCGAATGCTGCGCCGGCCGAGGCTAGCGCCGCTGCGAGGATCGAGGCCCTCATCATTCTGGTCACGCTCTTCATGGGATGCGCGCCTTTCTGGTGAAGCTCGCTCGTCCGGGCCGGCGTTGAGCCGGCCCGGACTCGCGCAGGGCTTACGGAGTACCGCCGTTGCCGAACGTGATGTTGGCGTTGGCGCCGACGGCAGTCGCCGCCTGGTTGGCCGAACCAATACCCGTGTTCATGCTCGCGGTGTTGATGCCGCCGAAGTTCTGCAAGGCGCCGTTGTCGATCGAGACATCGCCCGTTTCGACTTCGCCTTCCTTGAACCCGTGCGCGTCAACCGTCACGCCGGTGGCCAGTGCAGCCAGTTCCATCGACGTCACGACCATCGTGGTGGTCGAGCTGTCGGTGTTGTAGCTGTCGCTCACCGAGCTATCGGCCACAGCGAGGTTCACCGAATTGTCGGAGTTGTCGACCGAGTTGTCGTTGCCGCTGTCGGCGACGTTGATCGAGTTGTCCGAATTGTCGGTGGCCTGCGAGTTGCCGTTGTTCGAGAAGTTACCATTGCCAGAGTCCGCAACCGACACATTCGTGGAATTGTCGGAATTGTCCGTGGCGTTCGTGGTGGAGTTCCCGTTGTTCGAGAAGTTGCCGTTGCCGGAGTCGGCGACGGTCGTCGACGCATCCGTGTTTGTGGTCGTGGTCGTATTTCCATTGTTCGAGAAGTTGCCGTTGCCGGAGTCGGCGACGTCAACATTCGTCGAATTGTCGGAATTATCCACCGAGTTGTCGTTGCCGCTGTCGGCGACGTTCACGTTGGTCGAGTTGTTGGAGTTGTCGGTATTCACCGAGTTGTCGTTGCCCGAGTCGGCGACGGCGATATTCGTCGAATTGTCCGAATTGTCGTTGCCGTTGTTCGAGAAGTTGCCGTTGCCGGAGTCGGCTACGTCAACATTGGTCGAATTGTCGGAGTTGTCGTTGCCCGAATCCGACACCGCGATATCGGTGTTGGTCGAGTTGTTCGAGTTGTCGGTGTTGACCGAATTGTCGTTGCCGCTGTCGGCGACGTCAATGTTGGTCGAGTTGTCGGAGTTGTCGTTCCCCGAGTCGGCCACGTCGACGTTCGTCGAATTGTCCGAGCTGTCATTGCCGTTATTCGAGAAGTTGCCGTTGCCGGAGTCGGCGACGTCAACGTTCGTCGAATTGTCGGAGCTGTCATTGCCGTTGTTCGAGAAGTTGCCGTTGCCGGAGTCGGCTACGTCAACATTCGTCGAATTGTCGGAATTGTCCGTGTTGAAGGACCCGGTGCTGCCGTCGCCGGCGACATTCGAGCCGTCATAGTCGTTGCTGCTTTGATTGGCCTGGTCACCCTGGATGACCGTGTTGCGGCTGCCAGTGATGTTGTTGGACGAGGTGTTGGCGCTGTCATCCAACGCAACATCGACGTCGGTGGAATTATCCGAGTTGTCCGTGTTGGTCGAATTGTCGTTGCCTGAATCCGCGACCGCCACGTTGGTGGAATTATCCGAGTTATCGGTGTTCACCGAATTGTCGGTATTGGTCGAGTTATCGGCGCCGTTGCCCGAGAAGTTGCCGTTGCCGCTATCGGCCACATCGACGTTCGTTGAGTTATCCGAATTGTCGGTGTTGGTCGAGTTATCGGCGCCGTTGCCCGAGAAGTTGCCATTGCCGCTGTCGGCCACATCGACGTTCGTCGAATTGTCCGAGTTGTCAGCGCCATTGCCCGAGAAGTTGCCGTTGCCGCTATCGGCGATGTCGGTGTTGATCGAGTTGTCCGAGTTGTCGGTGTTTACCGAGTTGTCGTTGCCGCTGTCGGCCACATCGACATTGGTCGAGTTGTCCGAATTGTCCGTGGCGTGGGCGGAGTTGTCCGAGTTATCGGTGTTGGTCGAGTTGTCAACGCCGTTGCCCGAGAAATTGCCGTTGCCGCTGTCGGCCACATCGACATTGGTCGAGTTGTCCGAATTGTCGGCGCCGTTGCCCGAGAAGTTGCCGTTGCCGCTGTCGGCGACGTCGGTGTTGATCGAGTTGTCCGAGTTGTCGGTGTTGGTCGAGTTGTCGTTGCCGGAGTCAGCGACATTCAGGTTGGCCGAATTGTCGTTGGTCGAGTTGTCAACGCCGTTGCCCGAGAAGTTGCCGTTGCCGCTGTCGGC
>CAYODX010000022.1:0-44838 GCA_964402795.1 uncultured Terricaulis sp.
CTCAGGTTGGCCGAATTGTCGTTGGTGGAGTTGTCGACGCCGTTACCCGAGAAGTTGCCGTTGCCGCTGTCGGCTACATCGACATTGGTCGAGTTGTCCGAGTTATCAGCGCCGTTGCCCGAGAAATTGCCGTTGCCGCTGTCGGCGACATCGGTGTTGGTCGAGTTGTCGGAGCTGTCGCTGTTGCTCGAATTATCGACGCCGTTGCCGGAAAAGTTGCCGTTGCCGCTATCCGCGACATCAACGTTCGTCGAATTGTCTGAGCTATCGCTGGTGTTGCCGTTGTTGGAGAAGTTGCCATTGCCGCTGTCTTCGACATCGACGTTGGTGCTGCTCGCGGTGCTCTGATCGTGAGCGATGGCATTGCCATCGTCGATCGCTACCTCCGCCCATGCGGCCGGCGCGAATGCCAGGCCGAGGGCGACGGCGCACACTGAGCTCAAGAGCTTCAATTGCATTTCCCGTTTACCTCCGTTCGCAAAAAGGCCGGCTTCCCCCAGCTAGAGTTCGGGATGATGCGCCAGCGGACCGGAAGTTTGCGGAGGGGAAGCGGATGATCTTGGTTAAACAATCCGTCCGCGAAACTTAACCATAACTCTTGGTTAATTTGAACTAATCAGGCGAATACTTAGCAAGGTTTGCGGTCACTGGGGATGTTTTGTCGAACATTGCTTCGCGAACGGATGCAACTCTCAATGTTCTAATCCCAACATCCGGAGGTAGCGGTGCTGCACCGAACTCGGTTCTGTGGCGGGTATGCCTCAAGACTGCTCCAATGCGATTGGCGCGACGGAAAACTCGCACGAATTACGTTCTCACCGTTGGCGAAACGATCGCAAAAATGCTAGGAAAATCCGGCTGGGTTGTGGACGGGGCGGGGGATGCATTCTTTCGAGCTAGGCCGCGCTGAAACGCAGTTCGATCTGCTGCGTCTTCGCGCCTTTTTCCGCGGACGCAGCGTTCTACTCACGGGTGCGGCAGGGAGCATCGGATCGGCGTTGGCTGCCGCAATTGCACGTATGGGTTGTGCAAAACTGGCCCTTGTCGACCAATTCGACCACGGTTTACTCGACGTCACTGAAAGTATTCGCCGGCTTGCCCCGCAGCAATCCGTAGCGGAGATTCTATGCGACATCCGCGACCAGGAGCGCCTGGCGGCAATCGCTAGGCAAGCGCGGCCAGACATCGTTATCCACTCGGCGGCTCTGAAACATGTGCATTTGGGTGAGCGGCATGCTGCCGAGTGCGTTCTCACCAATTTGGGTGGTGTCAGGAATGCGCTGTTGGCGTCGGAAGCGGCGGGGGCGACGCATTTTGTACTGATCTCCTCGGACAAGGCGGCTGCACCCGCATGCGTGATGGGGGCTACCAAGCGGCTGGCGGAGCTTCATCTCAGTGCATTCAATGCCGAATGCGGGGGGCGCATGCGCTTGCGCTCGGTTCGGTTCGGCAACGTACTCGGTACGCAGGGCTCGGTGCTCCCGCGATTCGCTGCACAAATCGCCGCGGGCGGGCCGATTGAAGTTACCCATCCGCAAATGGAACGCTTCTTTATGACGCCGAACGAAGCCGTCGGTCTCATCCTCAGCGTCTGCGCGCTCGAAGATGCCGCCGCGTCTGACGGCGCCGCTTACGTCATGGACATGGGCCCGTCTGTTTCAATTCTGCGAGTCGCACACGAAATGATCGCCCGTTCAGGCAAGAATGTTCGCATCGAGTTTACCGGGTTGCGGCCGGGCGAGAAGCTGAAGGAGCAGTTGTTCGACGAATACGACCGGGTCGGCTCAAGCGTTTTGCCGAGTGTTTTCCGGGTCATGCCTTGTGCTGAAAGCGTCAGCAGCGGGGACATTGCATATCTGCAAAAAATAGCGCGCAGCATGGACAATACGATGGTGCGTCAACGGGTGTTCGCGCTGCTCGACGAGCGGCTGGGGCGGAATGTGCGGGTCGCGGGTTAGCAGCCGCAGCGCCTGCCACATTAAGGGTATTGCACCCCGCGAATGGCCGAAATACACGTATCGACGCGGGGATTGCATGCACGATCTGCTGAGACGTCGGGGGGCGCCACTTCAAGTCTGCCCGACATTCTGGAAAGGTAAGCGCGTCGCCATCACCGGTGCTGCCGGCACCATCGGCAGCGCGCTTGCGGTGCGCTTGGCCGCGATCGGTTGTGCAGAACTTGGATTACTGGATAGTTTTGACCACGGTTTAATTACAACGGCGGATGCAATCCGCCGCATAGCGCCGCAGCAGGCAGTCGACGAGACGCTTGGCGACATCCGAGACTTGCAGCGCACGACCGCGTGGATGCAGGCCTTCAGGCCGGATATTGTCGTACATGCAGCTGCGCTCAAGCACGTTCATCTGGGTGAGCGGCATCCTGCGCCCTGCGTGATGACGAACCTGATCGGCGCGGACAATGCTATGGCGGCGTCGCATGCCGCCGGAGCAGGCCGTTTCATTCTGATTTCATCAGACAAGGCTGCAGACCCCGTCTGCATCATGGGGGCGACGAAGCGTTTAGCGGAATTGCGCTTGCGCGGCTTTCAGCGCGAGCATGACTCGCAAATGTTGATGCGCGCTGTCCGCTTCGGCAATGTTTTTGGATCTCAGGGTTCGGTCATTCCGCGGTTCCTCGAGCAGATCGAAGCGGGAGGGCCGCTCGAACTGACGCACCCCGACATGGAACGGTTCTTCATGTCGATCGAGGAGGCAGTCGACTTTATCCTCGCCGTGGCCGCTCTCGACCCTGTAGAGCGCGAGCAAGGGCAAACCTACTTCATGGACATGGGTGAACCCCACTCCATCAAGCAGCTGGGTGAAGAACTAATTCGGCGTTCCGGTAGGCAGATCGAGATCAAAACCACAGGGGTGCGTCCAGGCGAGCGCCTGCATGAAATCCTCGTGGATCAGCACGAAAACATAGCCGCCAGCGCGCTCTCCGGCGTCTACCGCATCGCGCCGCGCGCTGAAGAAGCCTTCGTGACCGCCGCGGATCTCGCCGCTCTCCAAGCCAGAGTGCAAGCTATGGAAGACACGCTGCTGAGAGATGGCGTTTTCCATTTGCTCAGGGAGCGTATCACCGGCGCCAAAGCCGGCGTGGCGAGAAAATCGCGCGCGTCGGAGGGCATTCTCAGCAAAGCGGGGGCCGCCTTCGCCGTCGTCGCCGTTGGCGTGCTAGCGGTCTTAATAAGCGAGATGCTGCCAGCCCTGAAGGCAATCCGGTATCCGGGACTCACCTCCCTGTGCATCGTCTTGGTGGCGCTCGGATCGATCTATCTTGTGGCCACTTCACCCGGGGTCCGCGGCAAGTCGAGGGGTCTTTTTAACGACATCGGCGTCTTGGCCGCGCGAGGGCCGTCATTGGTACGCGAGCGCGCTGGCGAGCTCGTGACCGGCGCGGCCATGTTCGTTGGCGGCCTGCTGACGCTGGATTGGCTCAACATAATCTGAAACGAGGCCTGTGAAGGTCAGTGGCCTTCGAAGGTGCAAAGCGTTTCCACGCGCAAACCGAGGGCGCGCAATTTCTCCACACCTCCCAGTTCGGGCAGGTCGATCACGGCGCTCACTCCTACGGTGAGTCCGCCGAGCCGCTCTATCAAATTCACGGTCGCCAGCGCCGTGCCACCGGTGGCGATCAGGTCATCGACGATCAGCACGCTTTCCCCTGGAGATACGGCGTCCTCATGCACCTCCAGCGCGTCTGACCCATATTCCAGAGCGTACTCCTCCCGCAGACTGCGCCAGGGCAACTTCCCAGGTTTGCGCACAGGCACGAATCCTGCCGACAGCTGATGCGCCACCGCGCCGCCGAGGATGAACCCCCGCGCTTCAATGCCAGCGACCTTGTCAATGCGTGTGCTTGCGTAGGGCCGCACCATCTGGTCGACAGTGCCGCGGAAGAGCCGCGCATCTCCGAGTAGGGTCGTGATGTCTCTGAATTGAATGCCGGGACTCGGATGATTCGGAACGGTGCGAATTGCGTCCTTGAGGTTCATCGCGACTGCTTCCCCAGCATCCGGCCTGCAACTGCGTCCAGTTTCGCCAGCAGCAGCGGATCGCGCGCCTCCGGCGCTGTGATGATGGCCGTGTCGAGCGTGGTCTCTACGCCAATAGGAGAGGGCGTTCGAAGAGGTCCCAGCGCAGGCGCGGCGCGACGCAGCAGGCGCGCCGCCTTGGCTGCATTCTCGGTTAGCATGCGCACGACATCTGCGACGACGACAGGTGCGTGCTGCGGACGCCAGCAATCATAATCCGTGACCATTGCAATAGAAGCGTAGGGCAACTCGGCCTCACGCGCGAGCTTAGCCTCCGGCATGTTGGTCATGCCGATAACGTCGCAACCCCACGATCGATAGAGCTGCGATTCCGCTAGCGACGAAAACTGCGGTCCCTCCATCGCCAAATAGGTGCCACCGCGTCTGCACGGTATTGCTTCAGCATGCGCTGCGCTTTCGAGGGCGTCGATCAGCTTTGGGCAGACCGGCTGCGCCATCGAAACGTGAGCCACCATTCCCGCGCCGAAGAAGCTCTTTGCACGCGCAAACGTGCGATCGATGAATTGGTCAACGAGCACGAACGCGCCCGGCGCGATGTCTTCGCGAAGCGAGCCGCAGGCCGACACCGAGATGACGTCGGTGACGCCGGCGCGCTTCAGCGCGTCAATATTGGCTCGGTAATTTATGTCGCTCGGCGAAAGGCGGTGGCCGCGGCCGTGACGGGCGATGAAGACAACATCCACTCCCTCCAGAGTGCCGAACACTAGGGCGTCGGAGGGCTCGCCCCACGGTGAAGCGACGCGCTGCTCGCGTGCATTGTCCAGTCCAGCCATCGCATAGAGACCGCTGCCGCCGATCACGCCCAAAACCGTGCGTTCGCTCATACTTGTGACCCTGTGAATACGGCTGGGCTCACTCTGAGAGGCCGAGCGTCTCGATGCTAAGCGCGCCTGTGGCCTCGAGCAACGCATAGGCGGCGATGGAAAGTTGCGCCTGCGCGCGGGCGAGCCCGATCTGCGCATTGCGCGCTTCCTCTTCAGCGTCGAGCACGTCCAGCGTTGAACGCAGACCCAATCCTCGCTCGCGTTCGGCCCCTTCAACCGCTATCCTGGCTGCTTCGACTTGTTGCGACGCAGCGGCGACGATCCGCTCGCCGGCTTCCAGGTCATTCCATGTTGCGGCTACGTTGGCGAGCACTGCGCGTCTCTGCGCTTCTATGCGGCTTTCGGCGCGCGCCACGTTAATTCGCGCTTGGCGCGTGCGCGACCGAGCGAAGCCGCCTTCGAAAAGCGGCACCGAAAGTTGCGCCAAAGCCGTCGAGCCTTCGCTGCGATCCTCCGGCGAACTGCTCTCCTGCGCGTAATCGTATCGTCCCACAACTCCGATTTGCGGCAGCAGCGATGACCTCTCAATGGTGACGCGAGCCTGTGCCGCGCGGCGTCCAGCCAACGCCTCCAGCAAAGCGGGATGATGCTCTTCTGCGTAGCGCAAGGCCTGGTTCAGGGAATTCGGGCGAGGCGGCATTGGCGCTGGCTCGAGCTCCTCCGGCGCGTGGCCTATGATGGCGACGTAGCGCGCCCGCGACGTTTCCAGATCAGCCTCAGCCCGCGCCTGTGCAGCCTGCGCGCCCGCGAGGCGTGTCTGTGTCTGCGCCACGTCAGTGCGGCTGACTTCGCCCACGTCGAGGCGGCGGCGAGCGCCGTTGAGCTGACGCGTCAGGGCTTCCACGTGTTGCTGGCGCAGACGCACGATTTCATCGTCGCGCTGGAAGCCGAGATAGGCTTCGACCGTCGCCATCAGCACGTTCTGTTCTGCCGACCTCAATCCCTCTCGAGCGCCCTCCAGCCCAGCGCGAGCGAGGCGCGATTGGCCATTGCGGCGAAACCCGGTGAAGAGCTGCTGCTGAAGCTGAACGCCGGCGGTGCGCGGCTCGAGCTGCTCTTGGGTCGTCTGGGGACCGAAGAACGAGGTGGTATCGGTCTCGATTTCGCGGTGACCGTAGGCCGCTGTGACGCCCACCTGCGGCAGGTAGGCGGCGCGCGCCTGTACGCTGTCCTCACGCGCCGCGCGGACCGCTAAGCGCGCCTCCTCGAGGTTCGGGTTGGCGCGATGTGCGGCAAGCAACGCGTCTTCAAGGGTTTCGGCAGAGGCGGCGCCGAGCATCAGCGGTGCGAATGCGACAAGAGCGAACCGCTTCATCTCATTCCTCTCGGAGGGAACGCCAGAGCGTCTGATCGAGTGGTTCGAGGAGGTATTGCAGGGCGGTTCGCTTGCGAGTGGGCACAATGACCTGGGCCGGCAGTCCCGCCCGCAACTGGCGGCCAGCGTTTTCGCTCAATCTCGCAAGTTCGCTCCGCGGCACGGCAATCTGGGTGGTGAAGAAGGCTTCACCAGTGCGTTCATCGGTGAACCGGTCGGCGGAGACCTGCCGCACGGCGCCGTACACGATCGGCAGATTGCGGCCGCCGAAAGCGGTAATGCGCACCTCGGTGCGTTGCCCTGTTTCCAAATCATCGGCGTCTTGCGGCCGCACGCGCGCCTCGATGATCAGGTCTTGGCCATCGGGCACGATGTCCAACAGACGCTGACCCGGCGCGACTACGCCGCCAACCGTATGCACGCTGAGGCCAACCACGACGCCTTCGGCCGGCGCTCGTATGCGGGTCAACTCGAGCCGTTCGCGAGCGCCTGCAAGCTGCGGTGCAAGTTCGGCCAGTCGTGCATCAACAGTGCGTAAGTCCTGGTGCCGCTCTTGTTCGGTGGAGGCGATCAGCGCCGAGAGTTCGGAGCGACGTCCCTGCAACTCGGCCAATGCGCGCTCAAGCGCGCGCACGCGCGTCTGCGGCACGAGCTGTTCTTCCGCAAGTTGACGCATGCCGGAAAGCTCCTCCTGCAGCAGGGCTTCCTGGCGATTGATGGAGCTAATTTCTCCGCGATAGCCAGCGATGCGCGCGTCGAAGGGACTCCAAGAGCGCCCGCCGCCCGATACTTCACGCTGATGGCGCTGGTATGCGGCTTCGGCGATCTCCTGGTCATCCGGCGCCAATGCAGCCCACTCAGGTGGTCGCTCGAGCACTCGCGACCCGGAGCGCTCTGCAGTCAAGCGTGCTCGCTGCATTTGCAAATCCACCACCTGCGACAGCAGGGCCCGTTCCTGCGCCACCAGTTCTGGCGCGCCCAGCTCGATGAGGATTTGTCCGCGTCGCACACGGTCGCCCTCCTGTACAAAAAGGGCCGAGACGATGCCGCCATCGCGGTGCTGCACAGTCTGACGATAGCCGGAAACGACGACCACGCCCGGCGCTACCACGGCTGCATCAAGCGGGGCGAAGGCGGCCCAGCCGCCGAAGCCCAAGAAAAACAAAGCCAAAGCAATAAGTCCGGCGCGAATCTCGCCAGCCCCGGAATCGTCGAGGTCCAACGACGGCGCGGCCGCGCTGGCGTCAGAATGGAGCGTTTGCACGCTCATGGACGCCGGCCCGTTTCGCCGTCGGCGGACGCCACCACTACAGGCCGGGGCGCGCCGCCAGCGAGTTTGGCCATCACTTGATCGCGTGGCCCGTAAGCCTCCAGACGCCCGTCGCGCACGACGAGCAGTGTGTCGCACATGCCCGCAAGAGTGGAGCGGTGGGCGACGACGAATGCGGTCGCGCCGCGGGCCTTGGCGGCGGTGAGGGCGGAGATCAGCGCCGCCTCGCCCTCCTGGTCAAGATGCGCATTCGGCTCATCGAGCACCAGCAGAACCGGATTTCGATAGAGCGCGCGGGCGAGGGCTATGCGCTGTGCCTGGCCTGCGGAAAGGCCGCGCCCGCCAGCGCCGATTTCGCTGTCATATCCTTTGGGCAAAGAAAGAATGAGATCATGCACGCCCGCCGCTTTGGCCGCGGAGACAATATCGCCATCAACCTCAGGGGTGCGATCGAAGCGCGCAATGTTGTCGCCGATCTTGCCGGCAAAAAGTGCTACGTCCTGCGGCAGGTAACCCACGTGGCGTCCGAGCGCCGCCGGCGGCCAATCGCTCAGTTTTGCGCCGTCGAGGCGTACTGCGCCTTGGTCCGGCGCCAATGCGCCGGAAATCACGCGCATCAGCGTTGTTTTGCCCGCCCCGCTTGGGCCTACTACCCCAACGATCGTCCCAGGCTCCACCTTGAGGTTCGCGTTCGCCAGCAGGACTCGTTCACCGCCTTGCGCCCGCACCCACACGTTCTCCACCGACAGGTGCGCGCGCGGCGCTGGAAGGATCGTGTAGTCTCGTTTCGCCTCTTGCGTCTTCAATACATTGATGAGGATGGCGTAGGCTTGCCGGCCTTGCTCGAACTGGCGCCAAGCGCCTACGATCAATTCGAGTGGTGCGAACGCGCGCGCCGTTAGTATTGAAGCCGCGATGATCGCGCCAGCGGAAATCTGCTGATCAATCGCCAGCCAAGCGCCCAGCCCCAAAGAACCGGATTGCAGCAAGAGGCGCACGAATTTGGTGCCAGAGCTATAGGTGGCGCTACTGCGCCCCGCGCTGTGCGATGCTCTCGTCATCGCCTCGCGGGTGTTCATCTGACGGCGGACCAGTGCTTCCTGCATCCCGAGCGCGCGCGCCGTTTCACTATGAACCGCGTCGCTCATCTGCTGCGAGTACATGGCGCCGGCCGCCTGCTCGTTATCGCGCAGCGCCGCGTGCATCCTTGTTTGATTGATGAAGGCGATGGCGATCAGCAGCAGGCCGCCAAAAAGGGCCAGCGAGCCAATCGCTGGGTGAATGACGAAGCAGACGAGGATATAGATGGGCGTCCATGGCGCATCGACCGCCGCCAGCGCCGGTGGCCCGGTCATGGCACTCCGTAACGCATCAAACTCGCGCAGTGGCTGGGCTTGCCCCGCCGCGGCGCGGCCGTCGCGATCGAGCGCGGCCATCAGCACCGCGGGCGCCACCAGCCGGTCGAGACGCATGGCCATTGCGCCCAACAAGCGCACCCGCATGGCGTCGAGAAAAGCGAGCACGGCCAAGCTGGCGACGAGCACTGCCGAAAGATAGAACAGGGTTAAAATCCCGCCCGAGGCGAGCACGCGGTCATAGACCTGCAGCATGTAGAGAGAGGGCGCGAGATACAGCAGGTTGAGCGCCGCGCTGAACATGACAACGAACACGACATGGCGCCGGCAGGCCCGCAGCGCTGCGCGTAGGAGGGAAGAGCCTCCCGCTTCTGCGTGCCTGCCGCTCATGATCCCATCCCGCCGCGCGCTGGCGCCCGCTCGCTTATAAAGCATGAGCACCGCAGGGTCAGGTAGCGGCAACAGCCGTGGGGTGAGCAGCTAGTTCATCAGCGCCAGGTCGGCGGCCAACCTAGCCAAAGCGGGGGATGCGGTAAGTCCAGGGCTTTCGATGCCGAATAGGTTCACGAGCCCCGGAAGTCCGTGCGTCTCCGCACCGTCGACGCGGAAGTCCGCAGCTGGTTCGCCCGCCCCGGACAGCTTCGGCCGACAGCCCGCGTACTCCGGTGTCAGCGCCTTGTCGGGCAAGCCCGGCCAGTACCGCCGAATTGCGGCATAGAAACTAGCTGCCCGTTCTGCGGTTACCGAATAGTCGATCTGACCTGGAACGTTGTGAGCGAGCCATTCAACGTCAGGTCCAAAGCGCATCCGCCCGGCAAGATCTAGCGTCAGGTGCACGCCGAGGCCCCCATCGACGGGAGCTGGATAGATGAGCCGGCTGAACGCCGGTTTGCCGGCGCAGCCGAAGTACGACCCTTTCGCCAGCACCAGAGGCGGCAGGTCCCGGCAATCAAGTCCTTCCATGGCAGACGCCAGCGCATGCGCATGAAGTCCGGCCGCATTGATCAGCACATGGCAGACGACCGTCGCCGTTACATCGCCGCCTGTGTCGAGTGCGAAGCCGCCAGTTGATAGTACCCGGGCCCGTCGAACTGGAGTATTCAGCGCGAGCACGCCGCCCAAGGATTCCAGTTCGCCGAGCAACGCCAGCATGTAACCATGACTGTCGACAATGCCTGTTTCGGCCGACATCAGCGCGGACACGCATGAAAGATTGGCTTCCAGCGTCGTCGCCTGCTCACCTGTCAGCAATGAGATGTTTTCCACCTCATTTTCGAGCGCACGCCGGTATAGCGCAGCGATCTGGTTCTCTTCCGGCGCAGCCGCCGCTACGATGAGCTTGCCGCATTTCTTGTACGCGATGCCGCAAGCTTGGAGGTAGGGATACAGTTGACGTCGGCCCTCGATGCACAGGCGGTGCTTCAAGCTGCCGGTTGGATAGTAAAGGCCGGCGTGGATCACCTCGCTGTTTCGGGAGGACGTGCCTGTACCGATGGCGCCGGCGGCCTCCAACACAAGGACATCGCGCCCACGGCGCGCGAGTTCAGCAGCGCAAGCGAGACCAACCACGCCGGCGCCGACGACCACGCACTCAACCTCGAATTTTTCCGCGCCCATCTCGCCGCGGTTTCTAACCTCGCACGGGCTCGAACACACGCCATTTCAATCAGCCGGAAAATCGTCTGCTGCGGTCGTATGGCGGCTTGAACTTATCCGAAACGGCGAAAAGTCGGTCTTTTTGAACCGCGAACACCGGCAGACGGCGCCATCTACCGCACTCGCCCGTTTAGCTTCCATCGTTGAATGGATGACACATGGACCAATTGTTTACTTCAATTGCCGGCCGCATCTCCCACGCGTCCGGCCAACCCGCCGCCTTCATCGCCGCCCTCTTCGGCGTCGTGCTATGGGCGCTCCTGGGTCCTGTTTTTCAGTTTTCGGAGACCTGGCAGCTGGTCGTGAACACCGGCACTACGATCATCACCTTCTTGATGGTCTTCGTGCTGCAGAATTCGCAGAATCGCGATGCCGGCGCCATGCAGGCCAAGCTCGATGAACTGATACGGGCGGTGGAGGAAGCGCGCGGACAGTTCATAGGCATCGAGCATCTCACCGATAAGCAGATCCGCGAGATACTGGCCGCGCTGGAAGCCGAAGCCGGACAGCGTGAAGGCAAAGCCGGCACGGTCGACGACACCGTCGCTCGCCTGCTCGGTCGCTACTGACTCAACGTCCAGCTTCCACGAACGCGCGGATGGCGCTGGCGATCTTCGCCTGCGTGCCTTCGTCGAGGTAGGCGTGCATCGGCAATGCAAGCACGCGGTTTGCGATGTCTTCCGTCACCCTCATCCCGCCGGCGCCGACCGGGTAACCGCGATATGCAGTCTGCACGTGCAGAGGCTTTGGATAGTATTGCGCAGTCGGCACGCCCGCGTCGCGCAGATGGGCGGCAAGGCCATCGCGGTCATCCGTTTCGATCGTGTACTGAGCCCAAGTCGAGACCCCGCCGGGAATCACTGTTGGCGTCTTGACGAGGTTCGAGAGCATCCGCCGATAGCGGTCGGCAACGATGTTGCGCTCGCGAATCTCGTCGCTGAAAATGGCGAGCTTCTCGATCAGAATCGCGGCCTGCATCGTGTCCAGACGCGAATTCATGCCAATGCGAATATTGTCGTATTTATCGACGCCTTGGCCGTGCACGGCCAAAGAACGCATGACCGCGAGATCATCGTCGTCATTGGTCAAGGTTGCGCCGCCATCGCCATAGCAGCCGAGCGGCTTTGCCGGGAAGAAACTCGTCGTGGTCGCGTCCGCCCAATGCATCGGGTGCTTGCCGTCGAGGGTGCAGCCGAAGCCTTGGGCGCTATCGGCGATCAGCTTCAAACCTTCTCGGCGGCAGATTTCGGCGATTTTCGGATAATCCACAGGCTGACCGAACAAATCGACAGCGATGACAATGCGCGGCTTGAGCCTGCCGTCTTTCTTCACGCCTGCGATCGCCGCCTCAAGCGAGGCGGGGTCCATGTTGTAGGTGTCGGGCAGGACATCGACGAAAACTGGCGTCGCCCCTGTCCACGGCACTACTTCAGCAGTTGCCGCGAAGGTGAAGGCCGGGCAGAAGACGGCATCCCCGGGGCCGACGTTCCACGCCATCAGCGGCAGCGCCAGTGCGTCCGTGCCGTTAGCGTTGGCGAGGCAGTGCTTGGCGCCGCAATAGGAAGCGAGCTGCTGCTCGAACTCGCGCACTTCTGGTCCATTTATGTAGGCGCCATGTTTCAGGACGCGCGCTAGCGCCGCATCTATCTTGTCGGAAATGCGCGCGCGTTGGCTCTGCAGATCAATGAATGGGATCATAAGGGGCCCTCAAGCAAATTATGATAGCGACGGCAGGCCAGAGGCTTGATCCACCGCAAGAGCGAGTTCGAGCACAGCCAACGCTTCTGCGCCGGTAACAGCAGGGCGCCCAGCGACGCCAAGCACAGCATCGATGAACTGAGCGACATTCGCCCCCAGTGGATCGGCGCCGATACGCGTCTCGGCAAAGGCTGCGTTCAAAGGGAAGCTCGTGGTATTCTGGAAGGTGCGGGCAATGAAGTCGATCTTCACTTCACCGCTGGGATAAATCGCACGCATGGTCCTGCGTCGTTGCGGCGCAATTCGGCTCGATGTGAAAACCGCCTCAGCGCTGCCGAAATGGAGTCGTGCTTCAATTTGATCGGCTGCACGGCCGTGTTCGGCGCGCGCACTTGCATCGATCCGCTCTGGCTTTGCCCCGGTTAGGCGCAGCGCCAGGTCGAGATCGTGCACCATCAAGTCGAGCGTGACCGAGACATCGGCGCTGCGTCCCGTCCAGGGGCCTTCGCGCACGCTTTCTATGAAGTTCGGCCGCTCCGGCGCGTCCAGCACGCCCATCGCTTGGAAGACGAGCCGCTCCTGATGGCCGCAGGCGAGCGTCACGCCGTTTTTCGACGCGAGCTGAACCAGCTCAGCCCCGTCGCTCGCCTCGGTCGCCAGCGGTTTCTCGATCAGCACGTGCTTGCCTGCCGAAAGCGAGGCTTTGGCGGCCAACGCGTGCAGCGAGGGCGGCGAGGCTATCGTGATGAGATCGACGGCCTCTATCAGAGCGTCTAGTGTCGGGTAGGCTGCGGCGCCGTGCGTGTCCGCCAGCTGCTGGGCGCGTTCATCATCGGGGTCGAACACGCCGGCCAGATGAACGCGTGCGTCTTCCGCGTACTTGCGCGCGTGAATGCGCCCGAACGCGCCAGCGCCCACCACGCCTGCCTTCAGCTTTGTCATTCGACCGTCACGGATTTTGCGAGGTTGCGCGGCTGGTCGACATCAGTGCCTTTCTGCACGGCAGTAAGATAAGCCAAGAGCTGGATCGGAACGGAATAGACCAGTGGGGCGACGAACTCGTCGCATGCTGGGGCGAGAATAACGTGCTTGGCGATGTCCCTCACCGCGACCGCCCCGACGGGGTCGGTAATCACGATGAGTTTCGCGCCTCGTGCGGCAACCTCCTGCATGTTCGAGAGCGTCTTCTCGAACAAGGCGTCGTGAGGGGCGACGACGACAACGGGGGTGTCTTCATCGATCAGGGCAATCGGCCCGTGCTTTAGCTCGCCCGCAGCATAACCCTCGGCATGGATGTAGGATATTTCCTTCAGCTTCAGCGCGCCCTCGAGCGCAATGGGGTACTGCACGCCTCGGCCGAGATAGAGCACGTCGCGCGCATGCGCGAGTTCATGCGCGATTGTCTCAATTTCAGGCTCCGAACCGAGCGCATCAGTGATGAGGCGCGGCGTTTCCATCAAGGCGTGGACCAAACGCCGTTCTTGTTCGGGTGCGAGCGCTCCTCGCGCGCGCCCGACAGCGATCGTCAGAGCTGCCAATGCTGAAAGCTGGGCGGTAAATGCCTTGGTCGAAGCAACGCCGATTTCCGGTCCCGCCAGCGTCGGCACGCGCGCATCGGCTTCGCGCCAGATCGTCGATTCCGGCACGTTGACGACCGCAAGTGTCTTCAAGCCTCGTTCCTTGCAATAGCGCAGCGCCGCCAGCGTATCGGCGGTCTCGCCAGATTGCGAGACAAAGACGCCGAAGGTGTTTCGGCCTAACGCCGGTTTGCGGTAGCGGAACTCACTCGCGATGTCTGTTTCGACCGCGAGTCCCGCGATCTGTTCGAGCCAGTACTCCGCGACGCGCCCGGCATAATGCGCCGTGCCGCAGCCGATGAGCACAGCGCTGTCGGCGGCGAGATCGATGCCGTCGAGGTCCGGCATTTCCACGCGTTCGTCATAGGCGTTGACATAGCGCGTTATGGTGCGGCCGGTTGTTTCCGGCTGCTCGTAGATCTCTTTTTGCATGAAATGGCGGTGATTGCCTTTTTCCACCGAGGCCACGCCGCCGGAGAAGACATGGACCTGCCGCTCGGCGACGTTGCCGTTGGCATCGAGAATCTTCGCCTCGTCGTGCGAGAGAACGGCGATGTCGCCCTCTTCCAAGAACATCACACGCGTGGTGAATGGCGAAACGGCGATCGCATCGGAACCCAGGAACATCTCGCCGTCGCCGAAGCCGATCGCGAGCGGGCTGCCCTTGCGCGCACCGATCAGCACATCCTCTTCCCCCGCGAACAGGACGGCGATGCCGAACGCGCCTTCGAGACGGCGCACGGCCGCAATCGCCGCCTCCTCTGGTGTTTGACCGTTGTCCAAGCCGGCGCTGATCAGGTGCGCGATGACTTCGCTATCCGTTTCGCTCTCGAATGTGCGGCCAGCCGCTATCAGTTCGTCGCGCAAGGCGCGGAAGTTCTCGATAATGCCGTTGTGGACAATGGCCACCCGATCGGTGGCGTGTGGGTGTGCATTGGCGGTCGTCGGCGCGCCATGGGTCGCCCAGCGGGTGTGGCCAATGCCAGTAACGCCAGCGAGGGGCGAATCAGCCAATTCCCGTTCCAGATTGGCAAGCTTGCCTGGCGCCCGGCGGCGCCTGATCCGCCCATTCTCAAGCGTCGCCACGCCTGCGGAGTCATAGCCGCGATATTCGAGCCGCTTCAGCGCTTCGATGAGGCGGGGTGCGGCGGGGGCGTTGCCGAGGATACCGATAATTCCACACATGCAATCGCCCTTCGAGAAAGCCGTACTCCGAACCATCGTTCAGAACCCGGTTTTGGGGCTTGCCGATACCCCTTGGGTCCCGGTCTCGCTTTAGCGAGGTTCCGGGGTGACGGTGAAACTTCTATGCCGTTCTTGTTGGCGTCCCGGGCGGTTCATGCCTCCGGCGCCATTGATTTGCACCTCAATTAGTCTTTCAACATGCGACGGAACAGGAGCGCCCGACGCATGACCAGAGCCTATTTCGGCACCGATGGGATTCGAGGCACCGCGAACCGTTTTCCGATGACGCCTGAAGTGGCGTTGCGCGTGGGCCTTGCCGCCGGCGAGCGCTTTATGAGCGCCGACGACCGCCGCCACCTCGTCGTGATCGGCAAGGACACGCGCCTGTCGGGTTATATGTTGGAGCCGGCGCTGACGGCAGGATTCACCGCGGCGGGCATGGATGTCGTGCTGTTCGGGCCGTTGCCGACGCCTGCAGTAGCGATGATGACCCGCAGCCTGCGCGCCGATCTCGGGGTGATGCTGTCGGCTTCGCACAACAAGTTTGCCGACAATGGCATCAAGTTGTTCGGTCCTGACGGCTACAAACTTTCCGATGAAGCTGAACTGGAAATTGAAGAGCTGATGCAGAGTCCGCTCGACCAGCATCTCGCCGAACCCGCGAAGTTGGGCAGGGCCCGCCGCATCGATGACGCCCAGGCGCGCTACATCGAGATCGTCAAAGCGACATTCCCGAAGTCGCTGACACTCAAGGGTCTTCGGATCGTGATCGATGCCGCCAATGGCGCGGCTTACAAGGTTGCGCCGCTCGCGCTCTATGAACTCGGGGCGGAAATTATCTCGATCGGCGTGGAGCCGAATGGTTTTAACATCAACGAAGAGGTCGGCTCCACCGACACCCGTGCGCTCAAAGAAGCCGTTCTGAAGTACCGCGCCGACCTCGGTATCGCGCTTGATGGCGACGCCGACCGTGTCGCCATTGTCGATGAAAAGGGCAATGCGATCGATGGCGATCAGCTTATGGCCTTGATCGCCAAGAGCTGGAAGGATCAGGGCGCGCTCACGAAGGCGGGCATCGTCGCCACCGTCATGAGCAATCTCGGGCTCGAACGCTATCTCGACGGCCTGAAGTTGAAGCTGGAGCGCACGAAGGTTGGCGACCGCTATGTCGTGGAAGCGATGCGGGCAAAGGGCTACAACGTCGGCGGCGAGCAGTCGGGCCACATTATTTTGTCGAATTTCTCCACTACGGGCGACGGCTTGCTCGCCGCCCTGCAGGTGCTTGCCGTGATCGTTCAGGCCGGCAAACCGGCGAGTGAGGTATGCAAGCTGTTCGACCCAGCCCCACAAGTGTTGGAAAATGTGCGCTACGAAAAGGGCAAGCCAGACCCTATGGAAGCGCCGGCCGTGAAAGAAGCGATCAAGGCGGTCGAGCAACGCCTCGCAGGTAAAGGGCGTCTGCTCGTGCGCAAGTCAGGCACGGAGCCGCTAGTGCGCATCATGGCTGAAGGCGACGACGAGACGCTAGTGCGCACTGCGGTCGACGAGGTCAAGAGCGCTGTGGTTGCTGCGTCGCGCGCGGCCTGAATCTATTGCGCAGCTTGTTGCACTGCAGGCCTCACGACGCGCACGGTATTGTTGGCCATATTGCAGTCATTGATCGCGCGATGGAAACCGTCAGCGGCGTATGTGAGACGAAGACGCAGTGGCCGGCCCAGCACGTCAGATCCGAGCCGCGCGCGGATATGGCCCTGCCAGGCGCCGCCCTGGGTCAGCACCACCGGATGCGCGTCTTCGGTGGGGACTGCGGCTGTGGCGATCACCTGGGCGCCCGCCGGCGAAACTGCTTCCAGCACCACGGATTGTTCGGCGTTGCCGCTGGCTGAATAGGCTGAGGTGCCGCTGTTGCGCACGGTATAGAAGATTGCGACCTCGTCTGCGTTGAGCGGCGCTTGTCCGGGGATTTCCTGCACGAACGCTAGCGTGCCGACACCGAGATCAGGACAACGCGGCGGCGGCGGGGGCGGCGGAGGACCTTTGTCCTTGCCTTTGCCCTGCTGGCCGCCGGCGCGGTTTTGCGCCAGCGCCTGGCTGGTGATGAAAACGCCATTCATGGCAATGAGGCCCACGAGGCAGGCGATTACGAGCTTGCGCACAGATGTTTTCCCCAGCCGCATGTCGCTGCGGCGTCCGGCGTCCGTCCTTCTGGCGTGACCCTAGCCTAACCAACGTCGCGCCGGTAGGGGCTGTCAGCCGCTCTCAACGTAAGCGGTGCAACCAAGCGGCGGTGCTGGCGTCGGCGCCGGGGGGAGCGGGGCCGCCTTGCAAGGCCGGCAACAGGCCACTGGCCATTTCCTTGCCAAGTTCGACGCCCCACTGGTCGAATGGATTTACCCCCGACAGCACCGCTCCCGCGAAGGTGCGATGCTCGTAAAAGGCGAGCAGCGCCCCCAGCGCCGCGGGTGTGAGCCCGTCCATCGCCATCATCGTCGACGGGCGATCTCCCGGAAAGGCGCGGTGCGGGGCGAGCCGACCCGCCTCTGCTTCGCTCACGCCTTGGGCCAGCATTTCAGATCGCGCTTGAGCTTCACTCTTGCCCACCATCAGTGCTCGCGCCTGCGCCAGTGCGTTGGCGAGCACTTTGGCGCGGTGACTCGGCGGACCTTCATGCGCGCCTTCATTGATAATGAACTCGACAGGGATCTCGTCCACGCCCTGATGCAGCAACTGGAAAAATGAATGCTGCGCATTGGTGCCGGCTGCGCCCCATGTGACGGCGCAAGCGGATCGCGTCAGCGTCTGGCCATCGCGAGTCACGTTCTTGCCATTAGATTCCATTTCAAGTTGCTGCGCCCAAGCTGGCAGCAGACGCAGCCGTTCGAGGTAGGGGATCAATGCGTACGATCCCCGTCCAAGAGCCTCTCGGTTCCACATCTGCACGGCGGCGGATAAAGCCGGCAGGTTTTGAAGGAATGGCGCTGTGCGAAAATGTGCGTCCATCTCGGCCGCCCCTGAGAGGAGATGGTCGAAGACCCGATCTTGCAGCGCCACAACGCAGGCGAGGCTGACGCTCGACCAAAGCGAATAGCGCCCGCCAACCCAATCCCAGAACGGAAATACGCTGGCGGGCGGCACTCCCCACGCCGAAGCTTTCTCTGGCGCCGCCGTTGCAGCTGCAAGCTGCGCCGGCTTCCAATCGCGCACGAACTCGGCGTTCGCCAGCGTTTCTTGTGTCGTGAATGTCTTGGAGACGACGATCAGCAGCGTCCGCTTGGGGTCGAGGCCCTCGATCGCATCCGCCACATCAGCACCGTCAACGTTCGCGGCGAAGCGCACGTCGATGCCGGGAACACGCAGAGGCTTCAGCGCGTCCATGACGAGGCGCGGGCCCAGGTCGGATCCGCCAATGCCAAGATGGACGATGGCGTTGATCTCTGGACGAATGCGCTCTGCGAACGCGGCCATCCTGGCGCGCGTCTCCTTCACCTCGGGCGGGGCCTCTGCCGCACGCAGAGCCCAGTGCCGGGCGGCGCGCCCCTCAGTATTATTGACGATCTCGCCGGCAAACAGCTTGCCCCGCCAGACGTCGAACTCCGCGGCCTCTGCCAAGCCGGAGAACGCCGATAGCACGGCGCCGTCAATGCGTTGCTTGGAAAAGTCGGCGCGCAGGTGCGGGGCGCCGAAAGTTAACGCTTCAGCGCGCTTGGGGTTGGCAGAGAAGAGGTCAAGGAGCCGCGTTGTCTTCAGTCGCGCGGCCTGTTTCTCCACTTCGGCCCAAGCCTGCCGACGTGCTCTGAAATCGCTAGTGTTCATGGTGGTGACGCTCTAACAGGACGGGACAATGGCGACAATTCTGGTCACTGGCGGGGCGGGCTATGTCGGTTCGCATTGTTGTCTGGCGCTGAAGCGCGCCGGGCACGAAGTGGTCGTCTTCGACAATCTCAGCAATGGTCATGTCGAATACGTCAAATGGGGGCCTTTTGAACCCGGCGATATCCGTGACAAGGAGCGGCTTACGGATGTGTTCGCGCGCTACAGGTTCGATGCGGTGCTGCATTGCGCGGCGCTGATCGAGGTTGGCGAGTCGGTGAAACATCCGGACCGCTTCTACGATAACAACGTCACCGGAGCTTTGGTGCTGCTCGATGTAATGCAGGAGCAGGGCGTTGGCGCATTCGTGTTCTCATCCACTTGCGCCACCTATGGCGAGCCGCTGCGGCTGCCGATGGACGAAGGCCACCCGCAAAATCCAGTCAGCCCGTACGGCTGGACCAAGTTGATGATCGAACAGGCGAGCCGCGACATCGCCGCTGCTTATGGTTTGAGGTATGCGCATTTGCGCTATTTCAACGCCGCTGGCGCGGCCGCGCAGGAAGGCATCGGTGAGAAGCACGAGCCGGAAACCCACGCCATTCCCCTAGCGCTTTTCACTCTTCTCGGACGGCGCGACAGCTTCAAAATCTTTGGGCAGGATTATGCTACGCGCGACGGCTCATGTTTGCGGGACTACGTGCATGTGCTCGATCTCGCAGACGCCCACGTTCGCGCGCTGGAACGATTGATCGGCGGCGGCGCTTCGCTTGCGGCCAATCTGGGGACTGGCGAGGGAGTCACCGTGTTGGAACTCATCGCCACCATCGAGAAAGTCACGGGAAAGCGCGTGCCTGTCGTTTCCGCCCCACGCCGGGGCGGCGATTCACCGGCGCTTGTCGCCAACAACGCTCTCGCGCGTCGCGAACTCGGCTGGGCCCCCTGTCGTGGGATTGCGGAGATCATAGCGGATGCCTGGAAATGGCATTCGGAGCTCGAGCTCAAGGTTTTGGAGTAACTCCCCGCCGTCAATACGACGCGCTCAGTGAGAAAAACTGGCGCCAATCATCATCGCGACCCAGAGAGTCTGCAGGATCGAGCGGGCGGGCGAACTCGGCGCGTGCGATCAACCAGTCCTCGATGTTGAGACGCATGCCGAAGCCAGCTGAGGAGAGGTGTTCCGTGCCGGCGCCGATGTTCGAGATCTGCGCCGCGTCGGCGAAGATATAGCCTTGCAGGAACGAGATCAGCGCGAGATCGGGGTCGTAGCCCGCTCTCAGTTCCAGCAAGCCGCCGATTCCGCGGTCGCCGCGCGCGGCTGCATATTCGTAAGCGCGCCCGAACTGGGCGCCGCCAATAGTGAACTCCTCAGACTGCAATAGCGGCGAGTCCGACCATTGTGCGTAGGTGGCGGCGTACAGCCCGAAATGGCGGCCCAGATCGCGATAGTGGGACCCGCGCACGAGCAACGAAACGAACGAGCCGTCCGCATCCGCGCGCGATTTGTCCGCTGCATTTGCCGAGGTGGCGCCGAGCGCGTCGAGGCCGAATGAGGTGCGCACAACGATCGCGCTGGAACGACCGTCCTCGTCCAGAAATCCGCGCAACCCGGTGCGGATAATGCGCAGATCGTCCTCATAAGCGCCGCCGCCCCACCAGTCGTTCGCGTCGTGGCGCGCCTCGATCGATCCTCCCAGCCACAGCCCTCGCCCGTGCCGCCGCAAAAGCGGAAACTCGTATGTGACGCCGATCGCTTCCTCATTGCCGCCAAGGCGCGGCGTGATTGGATCGGCGCCATCGTGAGAACGCGAACGAGAGATCAACAACGAAGCGCTCGCTCCAGTTTGGAACATATAGCGATAGCGTCCTTCAACATAGCTGTAGTCACGCGTCTGCGCTGGCGTCGTGAAGATGCGGAGCGAAACCTCGTCCCTGTCCAGCATGCGTGAATTGATGGAGACGCCGCCATAGGTCTGCAATCGGCCTTCGCTTTCCGATCCGCGATTGTCGACCCCGAACCAGCCTGAGAGCGGACGATAGGAAGTCGTCACAACGAGGCGATGATCTGCTGGCGCGCCCTCGACTGGTTCGAGTCGTGATTGCACCGATACGCCTGGAATGTCTCCGCAGAGGGTCAAGCGTCGATCGAGGTCAGCAAGCGTGGCGATAGGTTCGTGATCAATGCCGCGCAGTAGCGGCTCAGCCAGATGACGGGCAGGGCCCTCGATCCTGATCTCTGTGATCCGCCCCTCAAGTACGACGAGATGGGCAAGTCCGGTCGAAAAATCCTGCGGCGGGACCATTGCGCGCGACAGGAAGAAGCCGCGCGAGCGATAATCGGCCGTGATCGCGTCGGCGATGCGTGCGAGATCGTCGATGCTTACCTGCTGGGTGAGATAGCGCTCGTAGGCCGGTGCGAGATCGGCGGCGTTGATCGCGCTGGCGCCATCGATGGTAACGCCAAGCAAGACGAAGCACCGATCCTCGCTACACGAGCTTGCGGCATTAACGTTCTGGTCAGTTTGTTGCGCGTGCGCGGCTAGCGGATGTGCTGCGAGCGCGACATTGACGAGGGCGAGGCTCATCAACGCCTGCCGTCGCCCGCTCTTGCCGCTCAAGTGAGATTTCGCGCGCATGCAACCGCACATACGTGATCAAGCGAAAAAAACGCATTAACGCTGAAATTCTGCGTGCTCTTAGCGCGGCATTAGTTGCGATGTGTTCAGAGTTGGCGTTCTCGGCGCGTGTTCTGGGTGCTTTGTTATGAACAAACTCTTTCAGTCGCTGCTCGCTCTTACGCTCTTTTGCCTGTGCCCACCCTTAGCATCGGCGCAGGAAGCCCCTTGGCGCATCACCGCGTTCGAAGGCGTGGTGCATGTCGCCCAGCCAGGCGCGCCTGCACACGCGGCGAGCACGACCGAAACGCTTCGCCCGGGCGCCACCATAACGACGGGGGCCAACAGCCGCGCTGCCCTGGAGAACGGACTGCAGCGGATCGCCATCGGCGCTAATAGCCGCATGAGCATCGCCGCTGATTCCAGCAACGATATGACGCGAATCCTGCAGGATTTGGGTTCAGTCCTGTTTCAGGTGGATCGTCGTCAGACGCCGCACTTCCGGGTGGAGACCCCGCTCCTTGCCGCAGTGGTCAAGGGGACGACGTTCACTGTCACCGCTGGCGGACAGCAGGATATGGTCCATGTTGCGCAAGGGCTCGTCGAAGTGCACGCAAATCAAGGGCAAGCTGTCAGTGACGTGCCGGCGGGAAGAAGCGCGCGGGTCGAGCGCAATGCACCAGGACAGATCGCGACGGTGGCGCCAGTCGACGGCGCTACTGCGGCGGCATCCATCAGCGTGCCCGCACTGAACTACGCCAGCGCTTCGGGCGGGCTCATCAGCGGCGCCTCGCACGGTGATCATGCGAGCGTCGCTCGCGGCACAGGCCAGGCGGGCGCAACAAACGCCGGGAGCGACCGAGTAGACAATGCCGGCGGCGGCGCTCTGACGGATAGTGCTGCCGCACACCCTGGTAATGGAAGCCGGGGAAATGGTGGCGCGAGCGCAGAAAATGGCGGCAATGGCGGCGACAACGGAAACGGGAACGGCAACGGCGGCGACAACGGGAATGGCAACGGCGGCGACAACGGAAACGGCAACGGCAACGGCGGTGACAACGGAAACGGGAATGGCAACGGCGGCGACAACGGAAACGGCAACGGCAACGGCGGCGACAACGGAAACGGGAACGGCAACGGCGGCGACAACGGAAACGGCAACGGCAACGGCGGTGACAACGGCAACGGCAATGGCGGCGACAACGGCAACGGCAACGGCGGCGACAACGGCAACGGCGGTGACAACGGAAACGGCAACGGCGGCGACAACGGGAACGGCAACGGCGGCGACGCCGACGGCAATGGCCCAGGCCGTGGAAGAGGCGGCGACAATGCCGACGACAATGGCAATGGCGGTGGTGGCGACGGCAAGGGCTGAGGCGGGCGCTGCACGATAGCAGGCGCTGAGGGGGGTGAAATGAACGCGCCGCAGCGGCTCCGCCGCTTGAAGAGTCGGACGGCGTCGATCGTGCTGGTCGGCGCGCTCGTCATTCTCGCGCACGTGTTCGGCGCCGCACGTCCCATTGATCACGCCTTGTCAGGCGCGCGCGCCCTCGTCCTGCAGCGGCCAGCCAGCAGCGCCGCAACCATCGTCGCAATCGACACCCGCAGCATCGGCGACGCCGGGCAGTGGCCCTGGCCGCGGGCGCGCTTTGCTCGCGCGATCGCGAACCTTCGGGCGGCGGGCGCGGAATCTATCGCCTTCGACGTGGATTTCAGCGCGAGCTCGACTGCCGAGGACGACGCGATCCTGGCGAGGGCGATTGATCGTGAAGCCGGCCATGTTGTGTTGCCGGTTTTTCTGCAAACTGACGGCGCAGGCGAGAACAGCCCGCTCGCATCTCTGTCGCAGAACGCCCTGCTCGCCAGCGTAAACGTGGAGATCGACAGCGATGGACGGGTAAGGCGCTATCGACGCGGTTTCCTCCGCGGCCTGGATCAAAGTTTCCTGCCGTCTTTGGGCGCACTCCTCGCCGACCAAGCATACGGCGATACTTCCTCTTTCCTCATTGACTATGGCATCAGCGTCGATCGCATTCCGCAAATCAGCTTTGCCGACGTGTACAATAACAGTTACGATCCGGCGCTGGTGCGCGGCAAGGTCGTGCTGATCGGAGCGACGGCGACCGAGTTGCGGGATGAGTTCGTCACGCCCGTTTCACCCTCCATGTCAGGCGTCTTGGTGCACGCGCTCGCGTACGAGAGCTTGATTCAGGGTCGCGCCCTCGTCGGCATCAACGAGTCGATCGTCGTGCTTTTCGCGCTCGTTTCGCTTGCGCTGATGTGGCCGCGCGCGGGAGAGCTGCATCTGCCGCGCTTTGCCGCAAAGCACGCCGTCTTTGCCGGGCTGCTCGTCGCGACGCCTTTCGCCCTGCAGGCGCTCGCCCCCGTCAGTCTGGACGTCGGGGCTGTTCTGCTCGCTGAAGCCGCCTGCTTCATAGCCGGCATCGGGCAGGAGCTTGGTCGCCGCGCTCGCGAAATTACCAGGCAGCGCGAAGAACATCTTGCCTACGTCGCCTACCACGACGCCGAGACGGAATTGCCCAACCGCCGGGCCTTGCTTGAACAATTGTGGGCGGACCTGGCGGAGACTTCTAGACACGGCGGCGCAGTTGGCGTTGTGGCGATTGGAATCGATCGTTTCTCCACGCTTCGCGGCGCTATCGGATACGGGAACGCCAACCGAATCGTGCGCACGCTGGCCGCCGCGATTGAAGCCGCCCCGAACGCGCCGCGCGCCTATCACCTTTCGACGTCGATACTCGGTGTCATCGTCCGCGGTGATGGTGAGCCCGCTGCGCGCTCTGCGTCGCATCAGTTGCTTGAGGTCATTGACGCGCCGATGGATCTCGATGGCGCCAGCATCGATCTGGCTCTGCGCACTGGAAGCGCATTCGCTAATGCTGACATCGGCAACGCCGAGACACTTCTTGGTCAAGCTACCCTGGCGCTCGACAAGGCGCGTGACGCCAATGTGCGAAACGTCTCATACGATCCCAACAGCGTGCCTGATCCGAAAGTTCAGCTCGCTTTGATGTCGGACATGAAAGCAGGCCTCGGCCGCGGCGAGTTCACGCTCCTCTACCAGCCCAAGGCCGCTGCGCGGGACGGCCGTATTGTCGGGGCCGAGGCGCTTATGCGTTGGCGTCATCCGACACAAGGGATGATTTCGCCGAGTCTGTTTATCCCAGTGGCCGAGAAAACCGGCGCGATCGACGCGCTCACACGGTGGGCCTACCGCCGCGCCATGGAAGATCAGGCGTATCTGAGAGAGCAGGGTCATGATCTGGCCCTCGCTGTGAATCTCTCGGGTCACACATTGAGTGATCGCGACTTCTGCGCCGAGCTCATCAGTACTGCCGAAGGTGGCGCGGCGCGCATATGCCTTGAGATCACCGAGACTGCAATCATCGCAGATTCCGCAGCCGCGCTCGCAGCGATTGCGGCCTTCAAGCAGGCTGGTATCCGCATTTCGATTGACGATTACGGCGCGGGCCTTTCCTCGTTGGCGTATCTCAAACAAATCCCCGCGGACGAGTTGAAGCTGGACAAGTCATTGGTTGAGGGCGCCGCCTCGAGTGAGCGCGATCGCCTAATTTTGAAATCGACCATCGATCTGGCGCACGGGCTTGGCATGTTAGTCGTCGCGGAGGGTGTGGAAGACGAGGCCACACGCGCGGTGTTGTGCGGACTGGGCTGCGACACGATCCAGGGCTACCTGATCGCCCCGGGCCTGTCGCTGCAGGCGCTGGTCGCCTTGTGCGCAAGCAAACAGGCGCCTGCAGCGTGTGCATGCTGCCAAGCAGAGGCCGCCGCAATTTGACTTAAGGGCGGCCGACGCTGTCGTATTTGAAGCCCTTCGCGCGCATCTCGGCGGGACTGTAGATGTTGCGCAAATCCACCACGATCGGAGACTTGAGCGCGTCCTTCATTCTATCCAGGTCCAGCGCTCGGAATTGATCCCACTCGGTTATGATCACCACTGCGTCCGCATTCTGCACGCAATCATATGGTCCGGTAGCGAACTGCACGTCCTTTAGCATGTGCTTGGCCTCGTTCATGCCTTCCGGATCGAACGCTTTGATGCGAGCGCCTTCAGCCTGAAGCGTCGGCACGATATCGACCGCAGGCGCATCGCGCATATCGTCTGTATTGGGTTTGAACGTCAGTCCAAGCACGGCGATCGTCTTGCCTCTGACATCGCCGCCGATCGCATCGATGATTTTTTGCGCCATCTTCTGCTTGCGAGCAGAATTAACACGTACAGTTGTCTCAATAAGCTCGATCGGTGCGTTGTAATCGCGCGCAGTCTTCATCAGGGCGAGCGTGTCTTTGGGAAAGCAAGAGCCGCCATAGCCGGGACCCGCATTGAGAAACTTGCGGCCGATCCGGTTGTCGAGACCGATGCCCCGCGCCACTTCCTGCACGTTGGCGCCGGCTTCCTCGCACAAGTCGGCAATCTCATTGATGAAGGTGATTTTCATCGCCAGGAATGCATTGGCCGCGTACTTGATCAGTTCCGAGGTGCGGCGCTCGGTGAACAGGATCGGCGTCTCATTGAGGAACAGAGGCCGATAAAGCTCCGTCATGATGTGGCGCGCGCGCTCGTCGTGGGCGCCGCCGACCACGACCCGGTCAGGCCGCTTGAAGTCGTTGATGGCTGCGCCTTCCCGCAGGAACTCAGGGTTGGACACCACTGCGAACTCCACGTCCGGCCGCTTCTTGCGAACGATCGTCTCCACCTCGTCGCCCGTGCCTACTGGCACTGTCGATTTGGTGACGATCACCGTATAGCCCTGGATCAGACCGGCGATTTCTTTCGCCGCCGCATAGACATAAGAGAGATCCGCGTATCCGTCGCCACGACGGGATGGCGTGCCCACGGCGATGAAAACGGCGTCCGCGTCGCGGATCGCCTGGGTCGAGTCGGTCGTGAAAAAGAGCCGGCCTTGCTCGACATTATCTTTCACGAGCTCATCGAGCCCCGGCTCGAAGATCGGTATCTCGCCCTTTTGTAGCCGCTGAATCTTGCTCGCGTCCTTGTCGACGCACGTCACGGTGTGTCCAAAATCGGCGAAGCACGCGCCGGAGACGAGGCCGACATAGCCGGTGCCAATCATTGTTACGCGCATTGCGTTTCTCCAATTGCTCCCCTGCGTGCGGCGGAGCTGTCACGCACAGCGTGACTGAGGGGGGACGGCGCGACGGCTGGGATATCCCCCTCCGTTTCGCTACGCGCAGCACCTCCCCCCCGCCGAAATCGCCCTGCGAGTTCGGACGAACTAGCAACACCGGCCGCAAAGCAGCCTGTGGCGGGGAAGGATTTGCCGCGCACGCGCACGTCAAATCTCCTGGTTGTAGGCGCCGACTTCGCTGAAGCGGGCCAGGCGCGGCTTCACTTCTTCGCGGAAGAGGGCGCGCATGTCGTCTTCGCTCGTCATACTCTCGACAACCACCACCAGTTCCGGCTTGTTGGAAGACGCTCGCACCAGCACCCAGGCGCCGTCCTCCAGCGTAACGCGCGCGCCGTTGACTGTGTTCACGTCTCGTATCGCGCGGCCGAGGATTTTTCCGCCTTCACGAGCGAGCTGTTGATATTGCGCCACGACTGACTCGACAATCTTGTACTTTTTCTCGTCGTCACAGTGTGGGCTCATGGTCAGCGACGTGTAGCTTTTCGGCAAGGCCCGCTTCAGTTCCGAAAGCGTCTTTCCGGCATTGCGATCCAGCATCGCCAGGACCATTGCTGCGGCCACAAGGCCATCGTCGTAACCAAGGCCGAGCGGAGGGCGGAAGAAGAAGTGCCCGCTCTTCTCAAATCCCGCAAGGGCGTCGAGTTCGGTGGTGCGGCGCTTGATATAGGAATGGCCCGTCTTCCAATAATCCACTTTTGCGCCGTTGGACCGCAGCACCGGATCAACAGCATATAGGCCCGTCGATTTGACGTCGGCGACGAATGTCGCGCCTCGGTGCGAAGCAGAGAGGTCGCGCGCCAGCATCAGGCCCACTTTGTCGGCAAAAATTTCCTCGCCTTCGTCGTCCACAACGCCGCAGCGATCGCCATCTCCGTCGAATCCGAGCGCCACGTCGGCGCCGTGCTTCTTCACCGCCGCCGCCATGTCGTGCAGCATCTCGCTGTCTTCAGGGTTGGCGTTGTAGTGCGGGAAGGTCCAATCCAGCGCCGTATGGAGGTCGATCACTTCGGCGCCCATGCGCCGCAGTGCTTCCGGTGCAAAAGCGCCGGCCGTGCCATTGCCGCACGCGGCGATCACCTTGAGCGGTCGCTTGAGCTTCACCCGGGAAGCGATGTCGGCGATGTAGCGCTCGCGCATGCCCTCGATACGCTTATAGGCGCCGCCTGTGCGTTCCACGAATGCGCCGCCAAGCACGATGTCTTTCAAACGCCCCATCTCGTCGGGGCCGAAGGTCAGCGGCTTGTTCGCACCCATCTTCACGCCGGTCCAGCCATTCTCGTTGTGCGAGGCTGTCACCATCGCCACGCAGGGAATGTCGAGAGCGAACTGCGCGAAATAGGCGGTTGGCGAGAGTGCAAGGCCGATGTCGTTCACCTCCATGCCCGCCTGCATCAGACCAAGGGTGAGCGCCTGCTTGATAGACTGCGAATAGAAGCGGAAATCATGACCGACGACGATGCGGGGGGCGACGCCGAACTCGTGAATGAGCGTGCCGAGACCGAGGCCCAACGCCTGCACGCCCAGCAGGTTGAGTTCCGGCAGCTTGTCCGACCCGGGAATGCCGAACCACCAGCGCGCATCGTACTCGCGAAACCCGGTCGGCTTCACCAGTGGAATGGACTCGAACTCAGCACTATTCGGGGCAAGGCTTGCGCGGGGCGCAGGCAGCATGGGGATCATCCATTTCGGCCGGGAGGTCTGCGCCTAACTGGGCGAAATGCCGCCCAAAGGCAACGACCGCCGTGTCTCAGGCGTGCGGAGTCACGCGAATACGCGTGATTTCCAGCCCGTAGGCCTGATCATCAGCGTCGGCGAGCGCGCGCAGCCCGATTGCATTAACCGCCATTTGTGGCGGCAGCTCGAAACGCAGGGTTCCCTGCTGCGGCGGCGCGGCCTGTGTCACCCAGTCTGCCGGACCTATGCCCTGCATGCTGACGGCAAGTCCGGCGGCGGCATTAACCGGCAGTGGATTGTAGCTGACCTCGACCGTAACCGGACGGTCCTCCAGCAGCGCCGCTTGCTCTTCCGTCAACAGGATGCGCGCGCCTTGCTCTGCTGGCGTGGGCGGGGGTTGCCCAGGTTTCTGGGCGATATGAAGGCTCTGGGCGCGGCCCCAGAAGTCACGCTCCACGAACATTTCCTGCTCAGCGCCCACAGAGGGGGAGTTGAACGCCTCGCCCTCGAAAACCAGTGCGCCGTTGGCCGCTTGCGCCGCAACCGGCGCGGGTTCACGCGGCCACGATTGCGGCTTCAGCCCCACAACGATGACGAGTGCGGCCAGCAAAGCGGCCAGGGGATAAAACAACAGCGGATGGAACAGCCAAGAGCGCATTGGGCTGGTTTATTGCCGGTGCAGGTCATGCGCCAGTGCTTCTTGCCACCGGTGCTCGCCCCGGCTGGTGCGCATTTGCCCCGTGCGAACCTGGGCAATAGCCGAGGCGGTTCGCCAGCTTGACCGGATTGGCCGGCTGCCCGAAGCAGTCGGCCGATGACGTTCCTTGCCTTGCTCCGCCACGGCCAAAGCCAGTGGAATCTCGAAGACCGCTTCACCGGCTGGGTCGACGTCGACCTGACGCCGCAGGGCGAAGCCGAAGCAAAGAGCGCCGGCGCGCTGCTGGCGCAGGCGGGCGTGCCGTTCGACAAGCTCTACACCTCGGTGCAGACGCGCGCGATCCGCACCGGCAATTTGGCGCTGGAAACGGCGAAGCTGAACTGGCTGCCCGTGGCGCGCTCCTGGCGTCTCAATGAGCGCCATTACGGCGCGCTCACCGGCCTCAACAAGACCGAGACGGCCAAGCAGCACGGCGAGGAGCAGGTGAAGGTGTGGCGCCGCTCGTACGATACGCCCCCGCCGCCGCTGCAAGGGGGCGAGTACGATCTCTCGCGTGATCGCCGTTATGCCGGCGTCGATGTGCCGAAGACGGAATCGCTGAAGCTCACGCTGCAGCGCGTGCTGCCGTATTGGAACGAGGCGATCGCGCCGGATCTGAAGGCCGGCAAAAATCTCATCATCGCCGCGCACGGCAATTCCCTGCGCGCCATCGTCAAACACCTGTTCCAAGTACCGGACAGTGAGATCGTGCATGTCGAGATGCCGACTGGCAATCCGTTGCTGATCGAACTCGACGCCAATCTGAAGCCCGTCGCGGCGCGCTATCTCGATGCAGCGCGCGCGACCACGCTGCCGGCGTTTCCTGCGTGAGGACGCGCCCATTATGGACCGCCGGCGCCTCGCCGGCATCCTGCTGCGCTGGCCGGCGAGGGCGCCGGCGGTCCATATGAGCGACAACGCTTTCATGCGGCGCGCGCTCGCGCTGGCGGCGGCGAACATCGGCCGCACCGGCGACAATCCTTCCGTGGGCTGCGTGATTGTGCGGGACGGCGCAATCATCGGTGAAGGCGCCACCGCGCCCGGCGGGCGCCCGCACGCGGAGGAGCAGGCGCTCGTCGCCGCCGGAGATGTGCGCGGCGCGACTGTCTATGTGACGATGGAGCCCTGCGCCAAGCGGAGCGGGGGCGGTGCGTCCTGCACCGACCGGCTGATCGCCGCGGGCCCCGCGCGCGTCTTCATCGCCGCGCGCGATCCACACCCGAACGCGGCGGGTGTTGGGATCGAACGATTAAAGGCGGCGAGTGTTCAGGTCGAGATTGGCTTATTCGAGAATGAAGCGCGCGCGCAGAACAGCGCCTTTCTGAGCAGATGGGAGGCGCGCTAGCGCCCCACGATCAGCGGATCGCCTTCTTTGAGCAGGCCGTCGAAATACTCGATCGTGCGCTTCAAGCCTTCTTTCAGCGGCACTTTCGGCTGCCAGCCGAGCGCAGCTTTCGCTTTTTCGATGTTGGGCTGGCGCTGTTTGGGGTCATCGCTCGGCAGCGGGCGGTAGACCAGTTTCGACTTTGAGCCGGTGAGATCGAGCACGTTCTCGGCCAGCTGCTTGATTGTGAACTCGACCGGATTGCCAATATTGATCGGGCCAGGCAGATCGCCGTCCTTGTCCATGAAGGCGAGGAAAGCGTCGATCAGATCATCGACGTAGCAGAACGAGCGCGTCTGCGCGCCGTCGCCATAGAGGGTAATGTCTTCGTCCTTCAACGCTTGCACGATGAAGTTGGAAACGACGCGCCCGTCATTGGGATGCATGCGCGGCCCGTAGGTGTTGAAGATGCGGGCGACGCGGATGTCGAGCTTGTGCTGCCGATAATAGTCGAAGAACAGCGTCTCGGCGCAGCGCTTGCCTTCATCGTAGCAGGAGCGGATGCCGATCGGATTGACGCGGCCCCAATAGTCTTCCGGCTGGGGATGCACGTCGGGATCGCCGTAGACTTCCGAGGTCGAGGCTTGAAAAATGCGCGCGCGCAGCCGCTTGGCTAGGCCCAGCATGTTGATGGCCCCATGCACGCTCGTTTTCGTGGTCTGCACCGGATCGTGCTGGTAGTGCACGGGCGAGGCCGGGCAGGCGAGATTGTAGATCTGATCGACCTCGACATAGAGCGGGAAGGTCACGTCGTGGCGCATGAACTCGAAGTTCGGCGCGTCGAGCAGATGGGCGATGTTGCGCTTCCTGCCGGTGAACAGATTGTCGGCGCAGACGACATCGTCGCCGCGCGCGACCAGCCGGTCGCAGAGGTGAGAGCCGAGGAAGCCTGAGCCCCCAGTGACAAGGACGCGCCGTTCAAACATGATGAGTTCTTATGAGGGTTTGTCTGTGTTTGCACCCCTCAAGCGATGCCGCTGGTCGACATCGAATTGATTTTGCGCAGGTGTTGACGCGGAACGGACGCGGCGCGTGAAGATGCGGGACAGGCTGGCTTTCCACGGTCGAGCGCAACGCGCCCCCGACACGTGCTCCTTCACCAAAAGCCCTATTCCGCCGCAATCGCGGTCTGCTTCGCCAGCTTGTCGAACGCCACCAAGTCGCGCACGAGTTCTTCCAACTGATCGAACGGAACCATGTTGGGCCCGTCGCTGGGGGCGTTGTCAGGGTCAGGATGCGCTTCCAGGAACACGGTGGCGACCCCGATCGCCACCGCTGCGCGCGCCAGGATCGGCACGAACTGACGCTCGCCGCCGCTGGTGTCGCCGCGTCCGCCTGGCTGTTGCACTGAATGGGTTGCGTCGAACACGACCGGCGCGCCGAAGCTCTTCATGATCGGAATCGCGCGCATGTCCGAAACGAGCGTGTTGTAGCCGAAGCTCGCGCCGCGTTCGCAGGCCATGACATTGGGATTGCCGCTGCCGGTAATCTTGGCGATCACGTTCTTCATGTCCCAAGGAGCCAGGAACTGGCCCTTCTTGACGTTGATCGGCTTGCCGGTTTCGGCGGCGGCGACCAGCAGATCCGTCTGCCGGCAAAGGAAGGCGGGAATCTGCAGGACGTCCACGCACTCTGCTACTTCCGCGCATTGCTCGGGCAGGTGAACATCGGTCAGCACCGGCACGCCCAGCTTGGTGCGGATCTCCTCGAAGATCGGCGCTGATCTCTCGAATCCGGCGCCTCTCTTGGTCGAGAGGCTGGAACGGTTGGCCTTGTCGAAGCTGGTTTTATAGATGAAGCCAGCGCCAACCCGCTTGAACACGTCGCGAAGAAACTCTGCCGTCTCGAGCGCGTGTGCCCGGCTTTCGAGCTGACACGGCCCGCAAATGAAGGTGAGCGGCAGGTTGTTGCCGATTTCGAGCGGAGTAGATTCCACACGCGGAATGCGGATGACGGAAGCGGGCTGCATCAAGGTCCTCTGGTTGGGTCCAGACATAGTCCTGGCTGGGCGGCGGCTCAACCAGCCGCCGCTGCGCGCAGGCGATGAAATGCCGGTCATGCGTCCCGTTGCTGATTGGCGCGCTCACGGCTCAGCTCGCGCTAAAGCGATGGGCACGCTGCAAGGCGGCTCTTCCGCCGCCGCGCGCGTCTGCAGCCAGTCGCGGAGAAGCTGCGCTTCTGGACCGATCGAGCGGAATGTCGGCCAAACCACCCAATAAGCGAAGTCGTCTCGGACGGCGATGTCGAACGGCGTGACCAGACGGCCCGCGCGAATTTCGTCGATCGCCAGCCATTGTCGGCCGAGCGCCACGCCGTGACCGCCAACCGCGGCGCGCAGCAGCAGCGGGGCATTGTCGAACATGGGCCCGCTCGCGGGCTCCGCCCAATCGAGGCCGGCGGCGGAGAACCAACTCGCCCATGGCGTCCAGGGATTACGCAACAGTGTTGCGCGCTGAAGGTCGACAGGAGCGCGCAGATCAAAGCGATCGCGATATTCGGGCGTGCATACTGGCGTCAGCGCCTCATCGAAGAGTTTGGCCGCGTGCAGACTGGCCCAGCCGCCGCGGCCAAGGCGCACGCCGAGGTCGATGCCCTCTTTCTTGAAGTCGCTCAGTCCGTCGGCGACACGGAGGTCGAAGTCGAGTTCTGGGTGTTCGGCGCGAAACTCGCTGAGACGCGCGAACAGCCAAGTCGAGGCGATGCTGGAGACAGAACTGATCACGATTGGCCGCTTCAGCTTCGCCGCCGCGCGGGGCGAGGTGAACGCGCGCTCCAGCAGCGACAGGCCCTGTCGCACCTGCGCGTCAAGCCGTTGGCCGACCTCGGTCAATTGCATCGTGTTGCCGACGCGGGTGAACAGCGCGACGTCAAGCCGCTCCTCCAATTCTCGGATGCGGTGGCTGACGGCGCCATGGGTCAGTCCGAGTTCTTCGGCCGCCTTGGTATAGGATTTGAGCCGCCCCGCCGCCTCGAAGGCGCGCAGCGTCTGCAACGACGGCAGATGGGCCATTGCCAGTCCCCCAAGGTGTGAATTCCGCTCACATCCAAGTCGTCGAGTGCTCGTTCGTATTCAAGGGGGAGCAGACGCATGTTCCGAACGTAGCCGGCGGCGATCTTCCGCAAGCTGGCTTCCAGTTCGGAGAATTCCCATGCGTCACGGTCTTTATATTGATGCGCTTGAGCACGGCGCGCCGCTCACGGTCAAAATTGCCTCCATCGCCGTTTCCACCCTTCTGCTGCTCCTGGTCGCTGTGCCGCTGCTGGCGGTCGGCGCTCGCGTCGTCGCCTGAGCTTGGTTGCCCTTCCTGACGGGGTCGTCTGCCGCCAAACCCCAGACGGCCCCGCCGCTTTTCCGCGGCGGACCAGTTTTTCCGCCTGACATCGCGCTCCGCCCGTGCTTTGAGGCCCGCGCATGCCAGCGCCGCCGCCGGTCTCTTTTCTCGTCTCGCGTTTTCCGAACCCGTCGGAGACATTCATCCAGGCTCAAGTGGAGGGGCTGTTGGAGCGCGGCGGCTGGGTCGAGGTGACCGCGCTAGCGGCCGGCGACGCCGAGGCGCTCGGGACGCTGCGTCTGAAATGGGGCGATAAACTCAAGGTCCATTACGTGCCGGTGCCGAAATCGTTCGGCGCACGTCTGATCGCGGCGCCCGCGGCGCTCCGGGACAAGAATGCGCTGAAGGCGCTGGATGCGCGAACGTTCGGCGATGACTCAAGTTCGCTCAGGTTGCTGCTCGCTGCGCACCGCTGGCCCAAGGAGAAGCCGCAGCGGCGCGTCTGGCTCGCCCATTATGGGCGCTGGGGCCGCTTCGCCTGCGCGCTGCGCCGGCTTGGGTTGATCGATGGCGCTGTCGCCACAGTGTTCCACGGTAAGGACATGTCGGCATACCTGAAGAGGCATCCGCAGGCGTACCGGACGCTGTTCCGTCACGGCGACCTGTTCCTGCCCATCAGCGAAGCTTGGCGCGCCAAACTGATTGCGCTGGGTGCGCCCGAAGGGCGGACGCTGGTGCACCGGATGGGCGTGGACACCGCCCGTTTCGTCGAGACGCCCCGCACGCTCCACGCGGGCGAACCGGTGCGTTTCATCGGCGTCGGCCGCATGGTGGAGAAGAAGGGTTTCGACGACGCGCTGCGCGCGTTCGCTGATTATCGCGCCAACCCGGCGGCGCCTCCAGCGACGCTGACGCTGATCGGCGATGGCGAGTTGCGCGAGTATCTGGAGAATTTCGCGACGAGCTTTGGCTTTGGTTCTACGGTCCGGTTCGCGGGGCTGCTGCCTCATGCCGAGGTGAAGCGCGAACTGGAGGCGGCGCACATCTTCGTGCTTCCGAGCAAGACAGCCGCGAGTGGCGACATGGAAGGCATTCCGGTCGCTTTGATGGAGGCGATGGCGCAAGCCATGCCGGTTTTGGCGACGCGACATAGCGGCATTCCGGAGCTGGTCGAACACGAAGTGTCCGGGCTCCTCTGCGATGAGGGCGATTGGCGCGCTCTGGCCAGGAACATGGCCGCGCTGGCCAACGGCCCGGAGCGCTGGCCCGCGTTGGGGGCGGCCGCTGCGGCCAAGGTGCGAGCGGATTTCGATCTGAAGCTCTGGAATGATCGGCTCGCGCAGCGCTTGGGTCTGCTCTATCGCCCCGCATGACTTTTGCGCTTGCGCGTGCGAGACGGTGCGCCATGACGGGGATCATCAAGTCGGATGCGGCGATAGCAGCCGGGCAGGAAACCATCCGCGCCGAAGCGCGCGCACTCGAACAACTGGCTGATGCGCTGGCGCACGGCCTGAAGGAGCCGTTCGTCCAGGCCGCCCGCCTCTTGGCTGAAGCCGAGGGGCGCGTGATTGTCTCAGGGATGGGCAAATCCGGCCACATCGCCCGCAAGATCGCAGCGACGCTGGCGTCGACCGGTACACCGGCGCAATTTGTGCATCCGGCCGAGGCTAGCCACGGCGATCTTGGCATGATCGTCGAAAAAGATTGCGTGCTGGCGATTTCGCGCTCTGGAGAGACGCTTGAACTCTCCGATATGCTGTATCACTGCCGCCGCATCCACGTGCCGATCATTGGCATGACGTTCAAAGCCGATTCATCGCTTGCTCGCGCCTCCACCGCCGCACTGGTGTTGCCAGAATGCGGAGAAGCCAGCGAAGCCGCGCCAGCGCCGACCATCTCAACCACCATGTGTCTGGCGCTGGGCGACGCGCTCGCGGTGGCTTTGCTGCAGGCGCGTGGCTTCACCGCCGCTCATTTCGGCGCCATCCATCCCGGCGGCAAATTGGGCGCAGCGCTGAAGCGGGTGCGTGATGTGATGCGCGTGGGGCGCAGCGACCCGCTCATCGCCCCGGAACTCTCAGTGCCGGACACGCTGAAGGCCATGAGCGTGGGCGGAGTCGGGTGCGTCGGCGTTGTCGAGAACGGCAAGCTGATCGGCATCGTCACCGATGGTGATCTTCGCCGCAAGCTGTCGCCCGACATCTTTGCTCGCGACGCGCGCGCGCTGATGACGGCTGATCCGCAGACCATCTCGCCGGACGCACCCTTGGCCGATGCTATTGCGCTCATGAACGACAAGCGCATCACCATGCTATTCGCCGTCGAGGAGGGACGCCCCGTCGGCATGGTTCACATGCATGATCTGTTGGCCGCAGGCGTGCGCTAACAAGGTGAGGGGAATATGAAATTCGCAACGCAACTGGCGGCGTTCGCCGCGCTTGTCTTCGCCACGCCGGCTTTCGCGCAGCAGCAGTTCGCGCCTGCAACTGAAGGCGCGATCCAGTCTGTGCTTACACGCATGGTCGCTTGGCGACGCGATTTTCATCAGCACCCCGAACTCAGTTATGAGGAGGTGCGCACCGCGCGCATCGTCGCCCAGCATCTGCGCAGCTTGGGTTTGGAGGTGCGCACCGGGATTGCTCAGACGGGCGTGGTCGGGGTTCTGCGCGGCGCAAGACCCGGCCCGGTGGTCGCCCTCCGCGCCGACATGGACGCGCTGCCGGTGGCTGAAGAAGTCGACCTGCCGTTCGCCTCGCACGCGCGCGCGCACTACAACGGGCAAGAGGTCGGCGTCATGCATGCCTGCGGGCACGATACTCACGTCGCGATCCTCATGGCGGCTGCAAGCGTTCTCGCGGCTCAGCGCAATCAGCTCTCCGGGACTGTGATATTCGTGTTCCAACCCTCGGAAGAGGGCCGTGCGCCGGATGGCGGTCCCGGCGGCGCCGAGCGCATGCTGAGCGAAAACCTGTTCGGCGATCTTCGTCCGGAAGCCATTTTCGGTCTGCACGCGTGGCCGCGTGACGCCGGCACCGTGACGATTGTTGACGGCCCGTTCATGGCCGGCGCTGATCAGTTGCGCATCACGGTGCTCGGCCAACAGACGCACGGCGCCCAGCCGCATCGCGGCGTCGACCCGATCGTCACATCGGCGCAGATCATCAATGCATTGCAGACCATCCCATCAAGACAGATGGATGCTGTCGGTTCGCCGGTGATCGTCACCATCGGCGCGATCCATGGCGGAGTCCGGTTCAACATCATCCCTGATCGCGTGGAGATGTTGGGCACGATCCGCTATCTCAACCCGCAAACACGCGATGAGATCTACACGCGCGTTCGCCGCATTGTCGCGGATATCGCCCACAGCGCCGGTGCAAGCGCGGAGGTGTCGATTGACCACAACGCTATCCCGGTCGTGAACCCGCCGACGCTGACACAGCGTACCCGCGCGGTGCTGCAACGCGCCTTGGGGGAAAGCAATGTGCGCGGCGATACTCCCGGTATGGTGGCTGAGGACTTCGCCTACTTCCAGCAAGCTGTGCCAGGGGTGTTCTTCTATTATGGCGTCAACCCGCCGGGCGTGACGCCGGCGGAGGCGGCGCCCAATCACAATCCGCGCTTTTTTGTACATGAGCCGGCGATGGAAACGGGCCTGCGCGCGATGTTGGCGGTGGCGCTCGACCGTGTCGGCGGCGGGGGTGGATCAGAATAGAATTGACTCGCGCCCGCCCCGAAGGCCCAATGCAACGCACGGACGCGGCTCTCCCGCCTCCGGCCGTAGCCCAAGCTCGGGATGCGGCTCCGCTTGGAGGAGTGAAGCCATGACTACGGGCGTGGTGAAGTGGTTCAATATGGCGAAGGGCTTCGGCTTTATCGCCCCGGACGGCGGCGGCCCCGACGTATTCGTGCACGTGAGCGCAGTTGAGCGCTCGGGGCTCAACGGTCTGCGTGAAGGGCAGGCGGTAAGCTTCGATGTCGAGAACGACCCGCGCAAGAACAAGCCCTCTGCCGTAAATATCAAGCCAGTCTGAACACAGACGGCGCAAAAGCATTGCAGTTTATGTCGCCGTGCGGTTAACCCGCGCGGCGATTTGTTTTTCCGGAGTTGCCATGACCGCCCCGTTCCGCCTCTACGGCGCTGAGCTTTCGCCGTACTCGCTGAAAGTGCGCTCCTTCCTCCGCTTCAAGGGCTTGGAGTTCGAATGGCTGACGCGCACCGGCGCGCGCCAAGAGGAATTCGCGCGCTACGCCAAAAAGCCGCTCTTGCCGGTGCTGGTGGATGCGGAAGAGAATGCACTTCAAGATTCCACAGCCATCATTGACCGCCTCGATGCGCAATCACCCGAGCCGTCGATCTGGCCCAATGACGCGGCCCTCGCCTTCGTTTCAGCGCTGTTGGAGGACTACGCCGACGAGTGGCTGAACAAGGCCATGTTTCATTATCGCTGGAGTTACCCGGAAGATCAGGAAAGCGCCGCCAGGCGCATAACGGACATGATCTTCGAAGGCGCCGAGAAACCGGAAGGCATCGAAGCGGCCGTGCGCCTGCGCATGGTGGGACGGCTCTATCATGTCGGCTCGTCGATTGAGACGGCGGCGTTGATCGAAGGGTCATTTACGCGATTGCTGGCGATTCTCGACCGCATGCTGGAAGGGCGTGCTTATCTGTTCGGCGGAAGGCCTGCGCTGGCCGATTTCGGTCTCTACGGACAGCTCGCGCAACTCTCCAGCGACCCAACGCCTGGCGCAGTGCTGCGTGAACGCGCACCGCACGTGGTACGTTGGATCGAGCGCATGGACGCTCCCCGCGTCGAAGGCGATTTCCTGGCCCTTGGTGATGTGCGCGAGGACCTCACTGCGCTTATGCGCGAGGAGATCGCGGGCGCTTATTTGCTTTGGATGGATGCGAACGCGCGCGCCGTTGCCGAGGATGCGAGCGGAGTCAGCGTTGAAATCGCCGGCGCAAGTTTTGTGCAAAAGCCACAGCGCACGGCTGCCAAAGCTTTCGCCGAGATCCGCCGCAAACGCGCTGCAATAACCGACGAAGCGCTGGCGAGCCTGCTCGAGGAAACTGGCTGCGCCTCGCTGCTCGCCGCGTCCACGATCCTGGCCTCACCTGAGATGGCGCCGGATGCTGACGCAGAAGTGGGCGATGAAGAAGGCGATGACGCCGAGGCTGAACGCGACGCGGAGGATTGATCCGCCTCGCGGGAACTCCTGCCATTTAACTGAAAAGAAAAAAGAGCGCGCACCTTGGTGCGCGCTCTTTGCTCTTGATGCTCTCCGCATCGGGGGATTTGCGGCGAGTGGGGAGGGCTCGCCGCGCAGCTATGGGGGGAGGGGGTGCTGCGCGGCGAGCGGAAGCGGTGATTTAAGCCGCTTCTGTTTCGTCATTTGCGACGCTGGACTCCACGACCTTGGCTTTCGCCTTGGGCGCGGGGGCGCCGATCTCGATCTTGCGCGGTTTCAACACTTCGGGAAGCTCGCGAACCAGATCGATGGTGAGCAGACCGTTCTCGAGTTTGGCGCCGGCGACGCGGACGTGATCCGCAAGACCGAAGCGACGTTCGAAGCTGCGCTCGGCGATGCCGCGATGCAGGTAATTGCGCTGCGTCTCGGCTTGGCGGCGCTGCCCGGTGACGGTCAGCGAGTTTTGCTTGTACTCGATGGTCAGATCGTCCTGCCCGAACCCAGCGACGGCGAGTTCAATGCGGAACTGATCTTCGCCGATCTGCTCAACGTTGAAGGGCGGATATCCGGGCGCTGCGTCGAGGCGCGCTGCCTGGTCCATCAAGCTGGCGATACGGTCGAAACCAACGAGCGTGCGATAAAGCGGGCTCAGATCATTGGCAGCCATGTACGTGTCCTCCTTAAGCGACATTATGGCGCTCCGCCGCAGCGGAGCTGGACGCTGGCGGTTCCACCCTCGAAAGCGGCGGGCCCCAGCAGCACGGCCTCCAATGAGCGCCGTGCTCACTGCAGATGGGGAGGGAGCGCAGGGCTTCAAGAGGCTTCGTTTTGACTCCCTTAGCGTCTGGCGATTAAGCCCATCGGCCTCATGCTCACCCGCCGTTCCGCCTTGATCGCCGTGACCTTCGGGCTCGCCGCTTGCGGGCGGGGACGCGATCCGGAAGCGCCGCCCGAAGGGTCGCTCGCCTGGGCCATCGCCGGCGATTGGCGCATCGAACCGGAACGCGACCAATGGCGCCATCCTCTGCAGACGCTGATGTTCTGGGGGCTCGAGGGCAATCAGACTGTTCTCGAATTGCTCCCAGGGCGCGGCTGGTACACCGCCATCCTCGCGCCATACCTCGCCGCCAATGGCGGCAGGCTGATCGCGGCTGGCTTTGATCCGGAGAGTCCTTCGCTTGCGCAGCGTGAAACACTCGCGGCCTGGCAGGCCCGTTTCCTGCACAATCGTCGCTTCTACGGCATGATTGAACAAAGCGTGTGCGGCCATGGTCCGTTAGCGGCGCCGGGCAGCGTCGATCTCGCCATCCTCGCCAACAACGTGCATACGCTGATGGCCGAGGGGACCGCCGAACGCGTCTTTAGAGACGTGCTGACGGCGCTGAAGCCGGGCGGCGCTTTCGGCGTCGAACAACACCGGGCGTCTTCTACAGGTTTGCAAGATCCGTTGGCCGGCACAGGCTACGTGCAGGAAGCCTATGTGCGCGCACTCGCGCAGGAAGCAGGTTTTGAGTTCGTCGCCGCGAGCGACGTGAACGCTAATCCACGTGACCTGCGCGATCACCCTTTCGGGGTGTGGACGTTGCCGCCGACGCTGCGCACAGCGCCCCTCGGCCGCCCCGATGATCCCAACTTCGATACTCAGCCTTACCAAGAGATCGGCGAGAGTGACCGCATGACCCTGAAATTTCGGAAGCCCGGCGCGGCTGCCCCTGCGGCGCCTTGAGGCGACCCCGCAAACCCTTGCTTGGCGGCTCGCGCTGGTGTGTAAGGACGACGAGCCCTTGGACGGGTCGAGCGGAGGAAATGCGATGACGTACGATGAAATTCTGAACCGCTTTCAAAGCGCCGGCGTAACCGTTCCGGGCAAGAAGGTGAAATTCGACTTTGGCGACGCCGGCAAGATTTTTCTCGATGGAAACGCCAACAAAGTCTCGACCGAAGACGCCGCCGCCGACACCACGATCAAGGTGAAGCTCGAGGACTTCGTTTCGATGGCTCAGGGCTCGCTCGATGCGACCGCTGCGTTCATGCAAGGCAAGCTGCGCGTTGAAGGCGACATGGGAGTGGCCATGCAGCTGCAAAGCGTGATGGCGAAACTTCGCGGCTAAGCGCCGAACGAGGGGGCCATGGCGTTCGTCCGCGTTCCCGGCAACGACATTCCAGAGGGCGCGGAGGAGCATTGGCTCGAAGGCCGCGGCGGCGTGAAGGTGCGAGTGATGACCGCGCCTTCAACCCGACAGGGCGCGCCGCGCGGTTCCGTCATACTCGCGCCGGGACGAACCGAATTCATCGAAAAATATTTCGAGGTGGCGCGCGAGCTGCAGCAGCGCGGCTTTGTCGTATTCTGCATTGACTGGCGAGGACAAGGACTCTCCGGCCGTGAGGTCGAAAACTCGCTGAAGGGCCACCTCGCGAGCTTCGACGATCCAGTCAACGATCTGTCGACGGCGCTAAAGCTCCTGGGCGCCAAGCTGCCGCGCCCGCGTATCGGCCTCGCACACTCTATGGGCGGCGCCATCCTGCTGCGCGCGCTGCAGACGCGCCGCGTCGAACTCGACGCCGTCGCTTTCACAGCGCCGATGTGGGGCATCGCCAGTTTGAAGGAGAGCGCGAAAAAATACGCGCGCTTCATGGTCTCGCTCGGCGCCGGCGGGCAGTTTGCTCCGGGCGTGGACAAAAAATGGAAGCGCGAGAGCTTCAAGAAGAACCCGGTCACGCAGGACCGCGAGCGCCATGCGCGCGCGCAAGGGCTGATCGCGGAAGAACCGCGCCTGGCGCTGGCAGGGCCAACGATCGGCTGGGTCGCCGCATCCGCCGACGCCACCGAGGCGTTCCTGCAGCCGAATGCGCTGGCGCATATCCGGATTCCGATCCTCATAGTGACGGCCGGCGCCGAGCAATTGGTGGACAGCGCCAGCCATGAGCTCGTCGCAGCGCAATTGCCCGATGTTCGCCACATCACGATCGAGGGCGCCAAGCACGAAATCCTTATGGAGCTTGATCCTTATCGCCAACGTTTCTGGGCTGCGTTTGACGAATTGACTGAACAGGTGGCGCCAACGACCGCGCAATGAGGGGGCCGGAGAATTGGTGCTTGTGACTACATGATCTTGGCGCCGCGATCGGTTTTCTCATCGTTTAGCAAAGACGTCAGCGAAGGCGCTGCGCATTAATCCGGATAGGCGCGCGCCAGCTCACGGCGCGCTTGATCCATGTGGCGGCGGAAGCGCGGATCGGCGTGCAATCGAGCGATGGCGGCGGCGGCGATCATCCGGCTGGCCTCGATATCGCTGGGATAATGATAGCCGCAGAGCACACGGCTCTCGCCGTAATCGCGCCCGCGCTGCAGAATTGCATCCGCGCGTGCGGGAACAAGCTCGGCCATCACCAGCGCCCAGGCCCACCCGCCGGCGCCATGACCCGAAGGATATGAGCTTTGCGCGGCGACGCTCGGTTCAAGCGCATCGCAGCGTAAAACATCGGGCTCGGCGATCAGCGGGCGTGGCCGATGGTTGGCGTTTTTGGCGGCGCCAATGGCCGGACCGAGCGCCTGCAACACGTCCCGAAACACTTGAGCGGTGCGCGGCAAACTCTGCTCAGCGAAGCTTTCGCCGAACACGGGCGCCATCGCCACCCACGGGCTCCATGGATTGTCGCTATTGGCCTGCGCCAGCCGTTCGGCGCTGACCGGCGCGCGCATCGCCAGCCGGTCGGCCGAGGCAATCGGTGAGATCTCGGCCGGGGCCGGACCAATGAGCGCCGGCGCATCGATCTGCGGCGGCGTGTTGACGATCGGCCGAGTCTGACTTTGCGCGAGGGCGGGCGAGGCAAGCGTCAGCGCGGCGACAAAGATCAGCGAGCGAAGTCTCATGGGGCCCCCGATAAAGTTCGCGAGACATTAGCGCGCGCCAATTCAGGCCGCCAGCAGTCCGTGTTCCTCCGCCCTGACGCGCGTGCGGCGGTCGTAATCGTCCCCCAGCGCGATCAGCGCCGCTGCACAATCTCCGGTGAAGGCGGGTCCGTGCATGAGCGCCAGCGTGCGCGGCTTCAGTTCGGCCAGCGTGCGTAGCGTCGCACCCATCGCCGGATTGAGCGCGGAATATTGCGCAATGTCTTCGCTGGCGATCGCGGCGCCGACGATGTCGTTCTCGGTGACGGCGTCGCATTCTCCGTATTGCGTGAAGAGATCGCCGCACAGCAGCGTGCCTGTCGTTTCCTCGTAGATGAGTCCTGCCTCCCAGCCATGGGGCACATGCGGCGTGTCCAGATAGCGGGCGCGCTTGCCGCCGAGATCCAGCACTTCGCCATGCTGCAGAACGCGCGGCGCGCGATCCGCCTGATCGTTCAGCGAAACGCCGACAGCCGTCATGCCATGCGCGACCTGCGCCTCCGGCGCGAGCGCAAGCCACTCGTTCATCGATCCGCACTCGTCGGCCTCGTAATGGCCGAAACTGATCCAGCGCAGCCGCTCGGGACGCGTCAGCTTGGCCACGGCGTCGCGCACCAAGGGAAAGAGCCCGCGCATGCCGGTGTGGAAGAGCAGCGGGTTTTCACCCAGGATCAAGAATTGGTTGAAGGCCAAGCCAGTGGGCGGCACCTGCGGAATGAAGGTGGAGAGCCGATAAATTCCGTCCGCAATCTCGGTGATCCTTGTTTCCATGGGACTTTTCCCTGTTCCTGAGCGGCATATTTGACAATACATTAGTGTGTAATCAAATTGAAAGCGCCCGTCAAGATTGGATGCACGCAATTGTGCAATGAAATCGAATGCCGCGTCACTACACGTTGAAGCGTCGCGCCGAGGCGCAGGCGCAGACCCGCCGGCGCATCGTTGAAGCAGCGGTCGATCTGCATTCGACGATCGGGCCGGCGCACACCACGATTAGCATGATCGCCGACAAGGCGGGCGTGCAGCGCCATACGCTGTACAACCATTTCCCCGACGAGCGCGCGATGGCGATGGCGTGCTCCGGACTGGCGATGGAGCGCGATCCCCCGCCCGACGGCGGCGCTTGGCGAGTCATCGCCGATCCCGCGGAACGGCTGCGCGAAGCGCTGGATGCGATCTACGCTTATTTCGAACGCAACGAGAGCCTGCTCGCTTGCGTGCTCCGCGACGCCGAACATCACCAGCTTACGCGCGAGATCATGGCGCTCCGCTACGGACCCGTCCTTGGCGCCTGGCACGAGGTGCTCGGCGCGGGCTTGAGTGACAATCAGCGCGCGCTGCTCACGCTCGCGCTCAGCTTTCACACGTGGCGAACGCTCGCACGTGAAGCGGGGCAGCGGCGTGCAGATGCGGTGAAGGCGATGATCACCGCCGTTTCCGGCGCATGAGGCGCGCTCGCGCCTCGGATGCGCGCCGGTCCGTGAGGCTCACCCCCGCCGCGCGGCCTCGATCGCGGCGACGTCGATCTTACGCATGTGCATCATGGCTTCGAATGCGCGCTTGGCCTCCGCGCCCCCCGCGGCCATCGCTTGGGTCAGCACACGCGGCGTGATCTGCCAGTTGAGGCCCCATTTGTCCTTGCACCAGCCGCACGCGCTTTCGGCGCCGCCATTACCGACGATGGCGTTCCAATAGCGGTCGGTCTCTTCCTGATCATCAGTGGCGATCTGGAACGAGAAGGCCTCGGTTTGCGGGAAGTGCGGCCCGCCATTGAGGCCAATGCAGGGTATGCCGCAGACGGTGAATTCGACAGTCAGCACGTCGCCGGCTTTGCCGTCCGGATAATCGGCAGGCGCACGATGCACCGCCGTCACGGCGCTGTCAGGAAAAGTTTCGGCGTAGAAGCGGGCTGCCGCTTCGGCCTCGCCATTGTACCAGAGGCAGATGGTGTTCTTGTTCATGTCGGCTCCTCCTGTGAGCGTTGGCGATCGTACAAAGGACGTGTGCAAGGTGCGTCATCCGACAACTCCACTTTAGTCTTGTCCGGGTCCGTTGCGACAGGCGCGCCTTTTGCCCGCTGCGCCATGAGCCAGCGGCGTTCGCCCTGCTTGACGCTCCCGAAGGCGGGAGGCGGGGCGCGTCGGACGCGCCGAGTTAGTTTCTCATTG
>CAYODX010000023.1:0-43643 GCA_964402795.1 uncultured Terricaulis sp.
GCCAGATGATCCTGCCCGAAGCGCAGCTCTACCATTATCGCGCCCGCGCATACTCTCCCACGCTCGGCCGCTTCCTGCAGACCGATCCGATCTTGTACGCCGGCGGCATGAACCTCTACGCCTATGTCGACAACGATCCAGTGAACGCGAGCGATCCGAGCGGGCTCACCGTTGACACGCCAAATACGGTGCCGCCGATCATTCCAGGCGGCGAGATCGTATACGTCACAGCGGGTGTGTCCGGCAACCTTGCCGCGCTCATACGGTCAGTTCGCAGCATGCTGCCGCCAAACCGCGAAGGAGGAGGCGCGAGCGGCTCTGCGGACGGTGCATCTCTCGATGAGGAAGTTATCGTGACTGCGTCTCGCCCTGCGCCACCACAATTTGGCACCCCATTTCCCGCAATTACTCTAGTTGGCGGGGAGCGGATGTCTGAGGCGGCTCTGGAGGCGGCCTACAATCGAGACATAAGGATATGCTCACGGATCACGATTTCATCTATTCAAGCACTTTGCTATCAAACCGCCGCTGAGCGGGATGGGGATCGGCGAGGGGGCAACTCTCCAAGACCATTATACACGAGTCGCGGCCCGCGATCGATCTTTCCCCAAATGCCCTTTTTGATTCTGCCGGATTCCGTGCTCGACGAGTTCTTGTATGGACGGCATTGCGTTAGCCCTCTCACTCATCAAGGCACATGCGTGGCTTGATCGAACGTTGCTGGTCCTACCAAAGGTGCATGAGAATTGCCATGGGACATGAAGTCAATGAAGTCGTCGCATGTCGCACCATCACCTTGGAGGGCGCAGATCAGCGTCCCGTACATGTTCAGATTGAGCGTCCGATGCTCGCGAAAGGCCGATACGAGTGCAAGTTTAGCATCGCGGGCTTGTCGCAGCCTTTTGTAAGCCGCTCCGTTGGAATAGATAGTGTGCAGGCTTTGTGGCTCGCACTGCAGATGGTGGGAACCAGATTGTACACGTCGCCTGAATTCGAGGCGAACTTACTCTCTTGGAACGGCATGAGGAATCTGGGCTTTCCTACCCCTGAAGGTTTGAAGCTGAACCTGCCGGCCTGGGACGAGTAATGCGAGAAGAGTGACGCGCACCGGCGTAGCTCTCCTACGATCAATTGATCCACACTACGATTATCACTTGCGAGGGCCGCACGGCGGCTCCTGGAGATGGTATCCCGACGGCCGGCTAGAGCCGAAGAAGTGACACACACCGGCGTCGCTCTCCTACGATCCCGCGGGGCGCCTCTACGAGAGCAGCGCCGCGGCAGTTGCGACGCGCTTTCTCTATGACGGCGCGACCTTGATCGGGGAATATAACACTTCAGGCGCGCTGCAGCGGCGCTACGTGCCGGGACCGGGTGTGGATGAGCCTGTGCTCTGGTACGAGGGCGCAGGTACATCCGACCGCCGCTGGCTCCTTCAAGATCGCATCGGCTCGGTGATCGGCGCAGCCGATGCGGCGGGCGCTGCCCTCGCTGCTTATGCCTACGACGAATATGGCCGCCCCAATGCCTGGACCGGCGCGCGGCTGCGCTACACCGGCCAGATGCTGCTGCCGGAAGCGCAGCTCTACCATTACCGCGCCCGCGCATACTCTCCCACGCTCGGCCGCTTCCTGCAGACCGACCCGATCTTGTACGCCGGCGGCATGAACCTCTACGCCTACGTCGGCAACGATCCGGTGAACGCGAGCGATGCGAGTGGCCTCGCATGCACGCTGGTCACCACAAACGTGTGGCGGGAGTGGAGGGACGGCAACGGTCGGCTTGTCCGCAGAGAACTCGTAAGCTCTGCAACCGAGCGGATCGGGACCATGTGCGGAGCGGGGGCAGGCGTTGGCCACAACGGCCCACGCGAAGGAGGCGGACGCGACGGCGCAGATGAGGAAACGCCGCCGCAGTGTCCTAGTGGACCTGCAGCCGACTTATTGTACCGAACGCAAGAAGCATCCGGAGTAGTTGCGGCCGCCGGGCTTACAGTAGGGGCAATTGGAGCCGGCACATCCCTTTTTGGACAGCCGGAGATCGGAGCGCCGATGATAGTGCTCGGTGTGGGCGCGGCGGAGATTGCCGGCGGATTTGGAACCGGCGCCACCTGGGGGCTTGTCGCTATCGGAGATCGCCGGTCAGCGTTCGTCTCGCTGGTGTCGTTGCCATTGATGTTAGACCCGCTGATAGGAGATCCGCTCCTCGCTATCGCCGCTGATCAGGCACAGAGCGGCGCGATGGCTAGCTGGATGGACGAAATTGGAATTCCCAACTGCTCAGGCAGAGGTTGATCGAATGATCGGTCTTTCCAGACTCGCGCTCGGCGTTATCGCCGCGTGCTCAGCAGTCTGCTCCGTGCTCCTCGCGTACGTTCTTAGACACACCGGGTACCTTCCGTTGCTCTTGCTTGCCATGGGCTATTTCTTCACGGCGCTGGCCTATGCTGCGTGGCGTAAGCCGGAGAACCTCAACCTTCTGAAGACAACCTTTGCCCACAGAAGGAGAAATTCGGCGCTCGAACTCGGGGCCATAGCCTATATTGCGTCGGCGGCGATTTTTACTGTTCTGTTTTACTTTATGGGATCAAAATGGCTCTGGACCGCTGTGCTGATCGCGAGTCCGGTATTCATCAGTGGCTTGATGTTGCACGTGCAGTGGATTTCACAAGGACTGGGCTCACGTTCAAGACGATCCGATGAGAAGCGATGACGCTCGCCATGAGCTACAATGCCGGCTCGCAGGCGCTCACGCGCACCATGAGCAACAGCGCTTACGCTTATGCGCCCACGGGCGTGGCGGCGGATTACACGGCCAACGGGCTCGATCAATATGCGAGCGTGAGCGGAACGAGCTTCAGCTACGACGCTCGCGGCAATCTCAGCTCCGATGGCGCGCGCGCTTACGGCTACGACGCCTTCAACCGGCTGACCAGCGTGAGCGGCTCGCCGTCGCTCGCGCTTGCGTACGATCCGGCGGGGCGCCTGTACGAGTCGAGCGCGTCGGGAACGGCGACGCGGTTTCTCTACGATGGCGCGACGCTGATCGGCGAAACCGACGCGAGTGGGACGCTGCTGCGCCGTTTTGTGCCCGGGCCGGGCGTGGACGAGCCTTTGGTCTGGTACGAAGGCGCGGGCACATCCGACCGGCGCTGGCTGTTGCAGGACCGCATGGGCTCCACCATCGGCGCTGCCGATGCGGCCGGCGCGTCGCTGGCCACGTACGCCTACGACGAATACGGCCGCCCTGGCGCCTGGACCGGTCCGCGCCTGCGCTACACCGGCGCGATGATGCTGCCGGAAGCGCAGCTCTATCATCTGCGCGCGCGGGCCTACTCGCCGGCGCTGGGGCGCTTCATGCAGAGCGATCCGATTTTGTACGGCGGCGGAATGAATGTGTATGCGTATGTCGGGAACGATCCGGTGAATTGGCGTGATCCGACGGGATTGCGCACTTGGGTCTGCGAGGTGAAACACTTGCCGGAAAATGAGGAAGTCGGCACGTGCCACTGGGACTATTCCGACGCGATCGATTGGTTCTTCCGCGATTGGGGCATTGGGCGCGAGGATTGGCAGCTACAGATGCGGGAGGCGAACGATACGCCGCTTGCAGCGCTAGCTGAGATCATGGATCCGGGGCAATCGATTCCACAATGCCAGCGCCAGCATCTTGCCGAAGAGTACGGTCAAGATGTGGTCAATGGCGCCCGTGTGCACAACGGTGTTCCCCTCGGTGTGGGAAATGCCTTCGCATTGCCCAGTGCGCTGCGCCCTGGAGGCAGCAACATTTACATGAACGCGACATCTCCATCGATGCAGTTCAATCTGAATTCTCATGAGCTTGATCATGCCAGGACGTATGGGAATGGTACGCAAACGCCGGAATCGATCATCGTGGAGTACTTCCAGTACGGAGGTCATGATGCTGCGCCGGCTGAACAGGCAGCCGATGCTGCCCGAAACCGAGTGCTAACCTCGCAAGGAAACAACCCGTGTCCCTAGAGCTAAGCCGAACTGCTGCGTTGCTTCTTATGGCGATGATTGCAGGATCCTGTGGTCGCTCGGACCCAGAGCTTGGAAATTGCAGCGCCGTTCGAGCACAATATGGGCAAGTGCCTGGCGATGAGTGGACTCATTACGACCTCGATACGCAATATAGGATCTACCTTTGCAACAATCAGGGCGTCCATCCGCACAAGGGAGGCGGCGAGGTGCTTGCGCGCGGCGGCGCAGAAATGGCCCATTTCTTGGCAAGAAAATTGGAGGCCACGACCTACGACCTAACGATCTACGATATCGTTCAAGTCTTTGCTGCAATGCAAACAATGAGAACCTTCGATGCTACATCCGATCCGTCGTTGATGGCGTTGATAGAGCGAAAGATATCGACTCTTAATCGCTCGGAGGATCGATCGATACGCGAGTACGCGGAGCGATACTTGCAAACTATCCGTGGCGGTCCAGGAACACCGCTCCCTTAAGGTTGACACCCGAGGATGCTGACCGGCGAAACCGCGTACGATCCGGCTGGGCGCTTATACGAGTCGAGCGCGGCCGGGACGGCGACGCGGTTTCTCTACGATGGCGCGACGCTGATCGGCGAAACCGATGCAAGCGGTTCGCTGCTCCGCCGCTTCGTGCCCGGGCCGGGCGTGGACGAGACTCTGGTCTGGTACGAGGGCGCGGGCACATCCGACCGCCGCTGGCTGTTGCAGGACCGCATGGGTTCCACCATCGGCGCAGCGGACGCGGCGGGCGCTTCGCTCGCCACGTATTCCTACGACGAAGTCGGCCGCCCTGGCGCGTGGAGCGGCGCGCGCCTGCGCTACACCGGGGCGATGATGCTGCCGGAAGCGCAACTCTATCATCTGCGCGCGCGAGCTTACTCCCCGGCGCTGGGGCGGTTTCTGCAGACGGATCCGGTGCTTCAGAATGGAGGCATGAACCTCTACGAATATGTGGGCGACGATCCGGTGAACGCGAGCGATCCGAGCGGCCTGCAGGACTGCCCATCGCGCGGGCCCTATCCGGTTGACTGCGGCATGCCCGTCGTCGTGACGCCGGTCGACGTGTCGCGGCGACACGATTATCGCTCCATGTGGGGCGCAGGGTCTGGCATTATTGGCGGCGGGCAGACAGGCGCCTACTTCCATATAAGAACGCAGCTGGCGCCGGTAAGAGTGCGCGAACAAAGTCCCGATGAATCGGCAAGCGATCCTGGTCATTGGCAATGTCTAGCGCGCCTCGATGACGCGGCCATCGACGTGTGGAACGACAGCAGGTTGATGATCGCAGGAGGCGCGGGAGTGCTCGGAGGAGGAATTCTTATCGCTGTCGCGCCAGAAGCTCCTTGGCCCGGAATGTTCTTAGGCGGTCCATCGCTTGGGCTGGTAAGGTCGTCTCAGTTGCACCGCGAGGACGCGATGGCGGTGCTCAGCGCGCACGGTTTGGGAAGCTACGGTGAAAGCATTTCCCGTGCCGCCGCGGTGGATTTGTTACTGACTATTGCATCTCCAATGTCGCCGCGCATGCAGCTGCCACTACCGTCGCAATTGGAGTATCCAGCGCTGTGCACTCCAAAATGAGAGTACGCTTCGGCATCATCGGGACGCTCTGCGTAGCGGCATCGCTCGCGCTAAGCTTCTCGTCCGTTGTTGCGTCCGATTGGCGATCTACGACGTCTTGGATGTTGTTACTCTTTGGTGCTGCTTTTCTCCTGGGTCCGGCAGAATGGACTCTGTATGCGAGATCACGCTCATTCATCAGGAGTGGTCCATCAAGAGCGCTGTTGTATATCTTTATAGCAATTGTCCCGTGGGCGTTCGCCATTGGGGCGCCCGAACTCCTGCGGGGGCTGAATGTCCGCGGAAGCCTCTTTGTTAGTGGATTAAACGTGTTGATGTCCGGATTGCTGTTTTATGCATCGCTTTCGCTGCGGAGACAGCTGTTCAACACAGAAGGAGAAAAGTGAAGCACAGACCTGCGTAGCGCTCCATCGCTTGGGCTGGTAAGGTCGTCTCAGCTGCACCGCGAGGACGCGATGGCGGTGCTCAGGAAAGAAGAAGTGACACACACCGGCGTCGCTCTCCTACGATCCGGCGGGGCGCCTCTACGAGAGCAGCGCCGCGGCAGTTGCGACGCGCTTTCTCTATGACGGCGCGACCTTGATCGGGGAATATAACACTTCAGGCGCGCTGCAGCGGCGCTACGTGCCGGGACCGGGTGTGGATGAGCCTGTGCTCTGGTACGAGGGCGCAGGTACATCCGACCGCCGCTGGCTCCTTCAAGATCGCATCGGCTCGGTGATCGGCGCAGCCGATGCGGCGGGCGCTGCCCTCGCTGCTTATGCCTACGACGAATATGGCCGCCCCAATGCCTGGACCGGCGCGCGGCTGCGCTACACCGGCCAGATGCTGCTGCCGGAAGCGCAGCTCTACCATTACCGCGCCCGCGCATACTCTCCCACGCTCGGCCGCTTCCTGCAGACCGACCCGATCTTGTACGCCGGGGGTATGAATCTCTACGCCTACGTCGGCGACGATCCGTTGAATTGGCGTGATCCGAGCGGGCTCGATGACTGCCAGGGAACGGGATGCGGTGAGAACGTTGTGGTCTGTGGAAACTGCGGTATTTTTGGCAATCTAGCTGCGGTTCGCTGGACGTGGGGACGCCTGCCAAACACCGAATCCGCTGGGGGAGGTGGTGATGATTGCGTCGGGGCGGGGTGCAATGAGGAAGTTATCGTCGAGGCACAGCGATGTCCGTCCCAGAGCGGGCAAGCACGATTACATCCCGCGCAATTCTTCAGGATAGTACCTCGGGTTCTACTGGAGGAGCCTCCTCTCGTAGTTACCCCGAAACCAAGTATCCCATATCCAGCCGACCCGAACGTTTCCCCCGGACCTGGTTGGGTGCAGGCGGGACCCCGCGGCAATTGGTGGAATCCGGCGACCGGAGAGAGTGTGCACCCGGATTTGAATCATCCTCCCGGTATCGATCCACACTACGATTATCACTTGCGAGGGCCGCATGGCGGCTCCTGGAGATGGTATCCCGACGGCCGGCTAGAGCCAAAGGCAGGTCCGCCGCTCATCCCCCTGCCAAATGGCCATTATGTAGAGGCTTCATGTTGAGATGAAGGTGAGCTTACCCCAACTCGAAGCGGAGTCGTACATCCGCAGCTTCATGGTAGACGATGCGCCGTTTGCTCGGTTGATGCGATCCAGTGAACTGGTTTCAGCCTTTGCCATTGTTCCCGATGAAATCGCTCCGGACTCGATCGTTGCACTGAGCGACTTCAGAGCCGGAAAAAGGTGGTCTCAGCCCAGCTGCGATGCGGCGTTGGAGGAAGAAGTACACGTTCGATTCCCAGGCGCGTGGTGGGCTCTGATGGAGTGTCTCTGGGTGCGAAGGGGCATGCTCCCGCACGATGACGAACTCGGTTATTTCCTCACCTATCGTGACGAGTACCTGCTGCCCGCAACCGAAGCCCGCTCGCTGGAACTGAGGCGCTGGCGCAGCAACGCTGTTGCATTCGACAAGATCATCTATCTTCTGGAAGGAGGTCCCGACGGTGGTCACAGCGGCGTCGAACTAGACACGATCGCAGCGAACCGGTTGGCTTCGCGTGCATTTTGCATGCTCGTAAGCGCTTTTGACGACGAATCTTGGGTCGGGATGCTAGTGCAGTGAGCGCATTGAGAAAAGTAATGCACACCCGGGGCGCGCACGTACGGCTACGACGCGTTCAACCGGCTGACCGGCGTGAGCGGCTCGCCGTCGCTCGCGCTCTCGTACGATCCGGCAGGCCGCCTCTCCAGGGGACGACATCCAGCCATGCACGATTACGCTTGCTGGCAGTGTTCAGGTGGAAGCTGCGGATGGTCGTAAGATTTGCTGGAGCACAGGGTTTTCAGGATATGAGCTGCCCGTGGACGAACTGCGAAGACGAAGACCAACAATTTTCGCTTGAGCACGCACGAAATTGGAATTCCCAACTGCTCAGGCAGAGGTTGATCGAATGATCGGGCTTTCCAGACTCGCGCTCGGCGTTATCGCCGCGTGCTCAGCTGTCTGCTCCGTGCTCCTCGCGTACGTTCTTAGATACAACGGGTACCTTCCGTTGCACTTGCTTGCCATGGGCTATTTCTTCACGGCGCTGGCCTATGCTGCGTGGCGTAAGCCGGAGAACCTCAACTTCCTGAAGACAACCTTTGCCGACAGAAGGAGAAATTCGGCGCTCGAACTCGGGGCCATAGCGTATATTGCGTCGACCTGCCCGTTTCTTCGGACCGCGTTTAACTTGAGAGAGCCGCCTCGATGCTTCTTCCTGTGATGCGACGGGGCGGGGCGCGGAGCCCCGATGAAGCGCAGCACTCCGCCCCTTCGCATCGGCGGGAGCGCTTGCGCCTTTGAGCTTGGCCGCGAGGGGGGCGGGCGTCAAATAGCCCAGGCTCGAATGCGGTCGCACCTCGTTATAGTGGCGCCGCCTGTTCTCGATCACGATCTTCGCTTCCGCCCGCGAGCGAAACCATTCCATGCTCAAGCACTCGTCGCGGAATTTGTCGTTGAAGCTTTCGGTCGCGCCATTCTGCCAGGGCTTGCCTGGCTCGATCAGCGCCGTCTCGATGGCCTCTGCCCAATCCAAATCCTTCCGCGCTCGTGGCGGTCTCATGCGAGGTCTTCATCGTCGGAGATCGCCGCGTAGTCGCTGGCGGTGTGTTGATGCTCAAGAGTGAAGAGGGATCCCCTCCGAGGTTAGCCGGCGCGGCCCGCAGCCCCGTTGAGGTCGGATCAGATCAAGCTGGCTCAGCCCGCATCCTTTTCTTGAAGCGTTGGCGGAGCGCCTCGGCCACCGCGGCGCCGGACACGTAGGAGTGAACGATGCTCTGCACGTTCTGGATCGACCAATCGACAAGTTGGGCGATCTCCTGATCGGTGAGATCCGTTTCGGTTTTGAGGCGCGTGACGAATGTGCCCTTGGCGTCATGCAGGTGCCGGTCGATGCCCACGGTCTTGGCAACGTCTGACACCAATGTGCCGAAGCTATGGGCGGTGTATTTGCCGACGACGAAGACATCGTCTGCGCCTCGCGTCTCTTGGCGGCGGGCGATCACCAGAGCCGCGCGCGACAGCACAGGCAATACGACCAGGCGTGCTTTCTTGCCTGACGACTTTGCCCGACTTCGGCTCTTCGACGGCGTGTATTTGATCACGCCCGCTTCTTCGAGATGAATCCAGGCGAGTTTGGCGAGGTCGGCGCGCCGCATCCCGGTATCGAGCGCAAGCAAAAGGGCGTCGCGCGCGTTGGCTAGCTTGCGGATCATGGCGATGCGCCGGGTATTCAGGCGTGGCGAGCCGTCCGCTCGGCGCTTGGGGTAGAGCTTGCCGTCGGCCTTTTGGTCGAGCACGAGTGCAGGCTCCTCGCGCCATACACGGTCAATCTCCGCCTTGATGTGCGCAAGATAGGCTTCGATATGGGCGGGCTCCCAAATCAGGTCGGAACGGTCGCTGGCATAGACGTCCGGGATGCCAATCGCGGCATTGCGCGTCAGATTGCCCTGACGCACGTGCCAACTGAGCGCTGCGCTGAGGACATCCTTGCAAGCATCGGCGGTGCGCGCGCCATGCTTCTCGACAAGGGTGTCGCGCCACTTGGTGATGATCCCGGTCGCGTTGGTCGCCTTCAGCGCCGCGGTCCGCGCCTTGCCAAGGGCGGTTTCTTTGATGCGCTGAAGGAGACGCGCCCGCTCGCGCTGCGTGGACTCAGCTTTAGCTTTGAACTCAGAGGATCGCTCCCACGCGTCGAACAGCCCGGAAACCGTGTCGAGCGCTGGCGCGCCCTTGACAAGGGCGTTGTAGCGCTCGCGCAGATTATCCTGGTCAGCCTCAATGGCTCGATCGCATTCGGCGAGCGTGGCAGCTTTGTAGGTTCCGAGAACCGGCGCGCCTTTCGCGCGGCCGAGCGTAAGGCGGACATACCAGACGCCATTGCTCTGCTTCTGCGTTCGGCGAGCATCAGGAAGCGCCAAGAGCCGCCTCCAGGTCTGCAGCCGCTTGCGCGATCTCGTCTTCTTCGGTTTGGGCGTATTTGGCATCTGTAAACCGCACGGCGCCGTCGGGGCTGAAAGTCACTGCGCCGACGCGAGCAATTCCAGCTGCGCGGGCGAGATTGGTCAAGTGTGCGATCTGTTTAGGGGTAGGATAGCGGCGTCTAGTCATGAGCCACCAATTGCATGGCGCGTGCGTCTTGTGAGCCATCATTTTGCTCTTGTCCCGGGTACAAGTGACTGAGCTGCCGCCGATTAAGTGGACACCCGCCTAACGGGTTCCGCATCAAGGACATCAACGGCGCCTCGATTGTCGAGTGTCTGGCGAAGGGCACGCAGATCGTGCTGCCGCCGTCGATCCACCCTGACACGATGATGCCCTACACGGCGACGATGCCGCTGTGCGAAGCGTTGGCGAAGCTGCCGCCGCTGCCGCGTGACATCGAGACGATCATCCGCAGTGCGCTTTCGGACGCCGGTATCGAGCTTTCAACGCGTGGCAGCGCCAAGATGGTCGAGTGGGTTGCTTCGGGCGCCCGTGACAGCTCGATGGTGAGCATCGCCGGTCTACTGGCGCGCGCCGTGCTGCGCTCGGAGCGCACGCTGGCCGAAGCGTTCGGCGATCGAGACGTGGATCGCCAACTTCACCGAGAGGGTGGCGGGTGACTCGCTCGATCCGCGGAGAGCGCGTCAGAAGATCGTCGAGTTCATCGAGCGCGACATCGTCGAAGGTAAGAAGACGCTCCCCGTCGGCTGGGATGAGGGTCTGTCGGACGAAGAACGCGACGCTGCGGCCAAAGAGTTCGGCGAGGACAGTGAAGAGTGGACCTTCGCGCGCTGCGTCGAGTATCTCGATGTGCAGTTCGAGTTGCACGACCGCAAGTCGCCACTGCGTATGAAGGCTGTCGACGACGTGCTCGGCCGCATTGCGGGTTCGACGATGTCGTCGCTCGAAAAGGAGCAAATCCTCAGTCACGTCGACGGCTGCTCAGGGAAGGCGGTGACGATGACCACGCTGCGCCGGCGGCTCACCGAGCTTGAGCGCGGTGAACTTGAGGGCACCGACCACACGCAGATCGCACGCGCTCTGCTGAACGAGCTTGAGCGCTTCGGCGAGGTCCGCATGGAGGGCGACCGTTACTGGCAGTGGCGCGGCTCGCACTGGGAGGTGATTAAGGAGGCAACGATCATGGAAATCATCGCCAGCGAGTTCGGCTCGATGTCGGCCGCGCGGCGCTACCCCGACCACAAGGGTGTCCTGAAGGTCGCCGAGAACCTGATGAAGAAGGGCCTCAAGGACTCCAACCTTGTCGGCATCAACTTCGCCAACGGCTTTCTGACCGCCGATCTCGTGCTCCATCCGCACAGCCCGATCTACGGCTGCACCTATTCGCTGCCGTACTGCTACGAGCCGGATGAGGTCGGTGCGCCGCATCGTTTCTTCTCGTTCCTGCATGATTGCTGGGGCGCGGACGACGACTACCGAGATAAGGTGAAGGCGGTTCATCAGGCCATCGCCGTGACGATGTTCCAGCAGGCGCATCATTTCCAGCAGGCGTTCTGTCTCTTCGGCGTGCCCGAGAGCGGCAAGTCGGTGTTGAAGGACATCCTGCTGGGTCTGATGCCGGAAGGCGCCGTCTGCACCGTTCCCCCGCATAAGTGGGACGACAAGTTCCTGCCTGCGCAGATGTTCGGCAAGCTGATCAACTATTGCGGTGAGCTGTCCGAGCACGCGATGATCGATGGCGCCGCCTTCAAAGCGGGTGTCGACGGCGACGAGATCGCGGCGCAGCACAAGAACCGCCCGATCTTCCACTTCAAGCCGACCTGCGCTCAGTGGTTCAACTCGAACCACATCCCGCGTTCGCGCGACTCGTCGGCTGGCTTCACGCGCCGATGGCTCTTTCTCTGTTTTACCAGGGCTGTAAACAAGTCAGAAAAGATCGTCGGCCTTCAATACGAAATTCTCGCCGAGGAGCGCGAAGCCATCGCTGTCTGGGCAGTGCAGGCAATGCCGGAGGTGGTCGCCAATCATGGCTACGTCGAGCCAGCATCGCATGTTGCGCTCGTCCGGCAAATGGGCAATGCGAACAATTCGGTGCGCGAGTTTATTACCTCAAGCGGCCAGGTCGTGTGTGCAATGGAGCGGGTTGGTGCGGCGGGAAGAACTGATCAAAGGACTAAGCGGTAAGGGCCTCGCCTCGCGCGGCCTCGCGGAAATCGTTTCAGCCGACTGGCTGAGCGAGGATCAGCTGCGCGTGTTCTTCCCGTCCGAGAGTGGACCCGAAGAACGCATCCTGAGCCGCGCAGACAAAGCACGGCTTGAGGCGGGCCGTGCGGTACGCCCTTTTTCGACGCGGAGGACTTTCGTCTCGCTGCCGAAGCGCGCCGGATTCGGCTGGCGCATCTGTTCGATCCCGACCATGAGGCGATTAGCCAGGAATTGGCGAAGTTGAACGATCGCGCACGCCTTGCCGCGCGGGAAGCGTCCCTGACTTCGTCGTCGAGATTTAGCGTTCCTGATTGTCCCAGTAATCTGAACTGAGCTGCCGCAGCTCCTCGGCCAGCTCGTGGGTTGGCATTTCCGCCAAAACGATCTCGTCGGCGCGAATGAGATAATATTGTCTTCGTCATGCCTGAAGCTGAGAAATAGGTCCGAGCAATCTGTGTGGTCCTCTAAATCGGAGAAGGCGCCGCCAAGCTGCCCGACATCCATGTCCAAAGCTGGGATCGTGAAGGGCTCATCGCGTCCCTTGATGAAGACCCGCAGCGACCCGTAATGGCGCTCAAGCGCGCCGATCTGGTGTCTGACGCCCGGCATGAGCGACGTGCCGTCTTGCTCGACCGTGCTTCGCTGAATTTTCCTTGTGTTCACGTAAATCTCGCGCCCGCACGAATTAGACGCGATGAATGGACTCCCGCATCGATCTTCCAAGGTCGCGGCGACGCGCAGCGCGTCTTCGTAGTCAACGAGATACTTGATCGGATCCTCTAAGCCGTGCAGGAGAAATTCCAAGTACCAAGTAGGTGCTGGCGCGTTGAGGTCGAACCCGAGCCGCAGCCATTCGAGAAGAGATTCGTCGCGGTCTCCTGGGGGCGGCGGTTTGGCGCCAGGAAATACGGCTCCGAATGGCTGTTCGAGCGCTCTTGCCACCGCCAAAGCGATGCCTGGACCGACTTCCCGTCCTTTCTCCAGCCGAGCAATTTGCTCTTAGCTGGTGCCGATGCGGGCGCCAAGCTCCCGCCGGGTGAGGCTGAGCTGCTCGCGAATTTCCGCGATCCGATTGGCCTGCGCTGGTGTGGCATTAGTGTTTGGCATTGGGTGATCATCGCTAGAGATGTACTTCATCAGGAATGTGATTTCCTCAGGTACAGGCACGTTCGCGGCCACGAGCCGGTCACGGATCTCTGTGAGGATTCCTGCGCCTACTGGATTGACGGCCAGGAAGTGCGCCGGATTGTCCTGGGGAGCATAGTTCATTTCAAACATGGCTGTGAGTTCGGCGCCGGCGCGGGCAAGAAGTTCGAGATCAGAGAACGCCAAGGATAAGCTCTCCGCTGTGCAAAGGTGCTGGTGAGCCGGGCACATATGACCGGGTCTAGACTCGCGCAAGGGGGCAGAGGAAGAACACGCCGATTTTTTTTTTTGAAGGGCAGGCGTGATGAAGACGATCAAGAACGAAGCCGATCTGGCAAAGCGCCTCTCCAGCTACCTGAAGGCCCATATCGATGATGCGGGATTGACCTATGCGGAGGTCGCCGAACGACTTTCCAAGCACGGCTTGTCTGGCGAAACTGGCGAGTCCGTTCGCGCCAAGCTGAAACGCGGGACGTTCCCTGCGACATTCATGATCGCGCTAGCCGCGGTGTTGGGCCTGACGCAGATCGACGTCAGGAGAATTTAGACGAGGTCCGGCGCTACGCTGGCGCCAGTTGCGCGTACGCTTCGGCGATGATGTCGTCAGCGAAGTTCAACCTCAGGTTCGCCATACGGGCGATAAACTCCGTCCGACCAGGCCGCGGCCATTGCTCGTCGATGAGTTCGATCACTTCGGCGATTTCGTCCGCCCTGGAGAGCGCCGGGGGCTTGAAGCGTTTGGCCCGGCAGCGGGGCGTCTGCGCCATATCGATTGGTGCGATAGGGGATCAGCTCATAATGGGTTGGGTTCACGCACCGTGGGTTTGCGCAGGTTCTACGTGGCGAACGGCCATCGTGCAAAGGTTCGCCGCAGGCAATTTCGAATAGCACCCGGACGACCTGTTCGCTTTTTCCAGCGCGCCAAATTTGTGCGGACCTTTGCGCTTTCCAAATCCAGTGCTCGTCGATGTCAGCGGGGAAGCAGGCGAGGGCGGCGCCGATGTTTGGGTTGCCTTCGATATTATCGCGAATCCGTTCGATGACGATCGTTCTTTGGGTCCTCGCTTGGCCATGCGAGAGGTTTAACTTTGAGAGGGAGCCGGCGCCACAGGTGGGAGGTCGATATGTCCCGGTGACAAGAGACGATTCTTCTGGCGAAGTTGTTAGTTTGGTAGTGCGCTTACGCGGCGTTGTTAGCTTGGCGGAAATACCTCCAATCCTCCCAACTCGATTGCTCTCCTTCTGTCCTCCTGTTTGTCCCCAGTACAAATTTAGTCTCTCGATCTAGAGGAACGAGAGATGAGGTTCCTATGTAATTGCCTGTAGCTGCGGGACGCCCAACTGGCTTTCGTCACCGCTGGTGAAGGTCGTGGCGCAATTCAAATTAGAAGCGCCGCAGACCACCGACCTCACTGAGCAACTGGAAGCGATCACAACGGTGATAACGCCGGCGGTTCATATGGTCATGCAGTTGTCGATCGACGAGCCCGCGCCCGAGCCTGAGCCCGCGGTCCCGCGAGCGGTGCGGGTCCTGCGACGGGCTCTTGGTTTTGACACAGGGAAAAATTTTGAAAAACGGCTCTGGCGCGGCTTTCACTCCGGTGTCACCGATTTTCGCCCGCTTTCCAGCCCAAGAAAGGGTACCACACTTTACTATACAAGGCCCTCCACTGTGCCCGCTAGGAGCGCGGTTTCAGTCCGGCAAAATTTTCGGTTTTTGAGGTACTAGTACGCAGCGCCATCGGCGACCCGGCGGTGCCGCTAGAGGACACGACGCGAACAAGATGGACGAAAGTTTGGACGAAACCGCTCGTGCCGAGAGCGGCTTAATGTCCTAAACTGCTGATTTGATTGGTCGGAGCGGGGAGATTCGAACTCCCGACCCCCAGTCCCCCAGACTGGTGCGCTAACCGGGCTGCGCTACGCTCCGTACCGGCCTCGCCATGGGGCGAAGGAGCGGTGTCTTAGCCGTCGCCGGCGGCGGCTGCAATGCGCGCGGATGCTTCTTTGTTCTCTTCGCGAGCATTCTCCAGGGCGGCGACGAAAGCGTCACGCCAAGCCACCACATCTTCTTGCTCGACGCCGTCCATCAGCGCGCGCCAACGCCGCCGGCGTTCCTCGACGGGCATCTGCAGAGCACGCCGGGCGGCGTCGGCGACATCTTCTTGGCTGAAGGGATTGACGATCAGCGCATCGCGCATCTGTTGGGCGGCGCCCGCGAAGCGCGACAAGACCAAGACGCCTGGATCATGCTCGTCTTGCGCGGCGATGAACTCCTTGGCTACGAGATTCATGCCATCGCGCAAAGGAGTGACGAGGGCCACATCAGCGGCGCGATAGACGCCGGCGAGCTCAGCGCGCGAATGCATGCGATGAACATTGCGGATCGGGATCCAATCCATCTCCGCATATTCGCCGTTGATGCGGCCCGACAGCGAGTCGAGCCGTGTGATCATATCCTGGTAGGCGCTGAGATCTGATCGGGTGCGCGTGGAGATTTGCAGCAGAAACACTTCGCGGCGCAGTTCGGGGCTCTCATTCAGCAGCCGTTCGAACGCGAGCATGCGTTCGTCGATGCCTTTCGAGTAGTCGAGGCGGTCTACCCCGACCAGCATGCGTCGGCCTGCCTTGCTCTCGACCATGCGTGTATAACTCTCGCGCGCCTCCGCCGATTCCTTCAGGGATTTGAACCCTTGAGCGTCGATGCCGATCGGGAAGGCTCTCGCCAAGGTGGTGCGTCCGAATGCGCGCGCACGGCCATCGGACAGAGCCATGCCATCGGCGTCGAACATGACATAGCTGAGGAACGCATTTTTCCACTCCTCAGTGTGGAAGCCGACGACGTCATAATGAAACAGCGCTTCAACCAGCTTGCGATGCTTGGGCAGGGTAAGCAGGAGCTCGCGCGCAGGCCAAGGGATGTGCAAGAAGAAGCCGATGGCATTCCTGACGCCGCGCTCGCGCAGTTCGCGCCCGAGCGGAATGAGGTGGTAGTCTTGCACCCAGATGAGATCGTCTGGCTCGATCAAAGGCAACAGCATGTCCGCGAACATCGCGTTGACGCGGGCATAACCGGAGCCGAATGACCGTTCGTATTGCGTCAGATCGATCCGATAGTGGAAGAGCGGCCACAGCGTCGTGTTGGCGTAGCCATTGTAATATTCCTGAATGTCCTGCTCTTCGAGGTCGATAGTGGCGACGGTGACGCCGTGCAGGCGCTGCATCGAGAGTTGGCCCGTGAATTGCGGCGTTGAATTGCCGCTCCAGCCAAACCAGATCCCGGAATACTCGCGAAGCGCCGCTGAAATCGCCATGGCTAAACCGCCTTGGCTCGACGCGCCCTCGGGCTGCGGCGGCGAGACTCTGTTGGAGACAACGATCAGGCGACTCATCGGACGGTGCTCCACGGGTCACTCAGGAGCACGGCGCAATTGATAAGCCCGGCAAGCGAGTAGGTCTGCGGGTAATTTCCCCACGGAGCGCCGGTGACGAGGTCGCAGTCTTCGGAAAGCAAACCCGCCGAGGTGCGGCGCGCCAGCATCTTCTCGAAAAGCGTGCGCGCTTCAGCGCGCCGACCAACGAGGTGCAGGGCTTCTATCAGCCAAAACGTGCAGAAATTGAAGGCTGTCTCAGGTCTGCCGAAGTCGTCCTCCTCGGCATAGCGCAAGACGTGATCTCCGCGGCGCAACTCGCGCTCAAGTGTGGCGAGCGTCGCGAGGAAGCGTGGATCGTCGGAGGCGAGAAATCGCGTATCCAGCATCTGCAACAGGCTCGCATCCATTGCCTTTCCATCAAAAGTGGCGGCAAAGCTGCCGAGCCTTTCGTTCCAGGCCCGCGATTCGATCGTATCGCGCATCTCGTCTGCGCGTTCCCTCCAGTGTCTAGCGCGATCATTGAGGCCGAGTTTGACGGCCGCATTGGCGAGCCGGTCGCACGCCGCCCAACACATTACGGCGGAATATGTGTGCACGCTGGCGCGGGTGCGGAATTCCCAAAGGCCGGCGTCCGGCTTGTTGTAAACGGCATAAGCGCGCTCTCCCACAGTCTCGAGCGCGTGAAAATCGTCGACGCCAGCTGGGCGGAATAGGCGCGTGTCGTAGAAGGCCTGCGCAGTCGAGAGCACGATCTGTCCATACACATCGTGTTGGTGGTGTTCGTGGGCTTGATTGCCGGCGCGAATGGGGCCCATGCCGGCGAAACCAGCAAGAGATTGTATCTCGATCTCCTGCAGGATCGGCTCCATGCCGACGCCATAAACGGGCTGAATGCGTCCGCTCGGCGTCGCATCGATAATGTTGCGAAGATACCCCAGATAGCCTTCGAGGATGTCCGCGGCGCCCAATCGATTCAGCGCCTGCACGGTGTAGTATGCGTCACGGAGCCAACAGAACCGATAGTCCCAGTTGCGGCCGCTGTTCGGCGCCTCCGGAATGGAGGTGGTGAGCGCCGCAACAATCGCGCCGGTTTCCTCATGTACGCATAGTTTCAGCGTTATCGCGGCGCGGATGACGTCGGCTTGCCATTCGAGCGGCGTCGACAGCATACGCGTCCAACTACGCCAGTAGAGGCTGGTATTGTCCAGCATCGTTCGCGCGGCTTCTCGCAGGTTGCTCTCGAACGGTTCGTCAGGGCCAAGGAAGAACACATGTTCCTGCTCCAGTCTAAACGGCCTTGAGACGAGGACGTGCGAGACGGGCGCCGTCGTGGTCAGTCTTATTGTTCCGGGAACGCGGTAGCGGATGTGGTTTGAACCCGAAGTGTGCTCCGCCGTCTGCTTCCCCCAATCAATGGCGGGCGACAACCGCACGCGAATCCGCGGCGAGCCGCGCAGGGGACGCACAATGCGGACGAAAGCGAGCGGGCGATAAGAGCGATGATGGCGGCGGAAGCGTGGGCAGAAGTCGGTGATCTCAACGGCGCCGCCGCGGCTGTCTGTTAGAATAGTTTTCAGGATTGGAGTGTTCTGTTCGTAGTGTTGGGTGGCGTGGGCTTGATCGATCAGATCAATCGCCCAGACACCGACCTGCTCTTCTCTGGCATCGCGCCCCGACAGCAGCGCGCAGAACATCGGATCGCCGTCGACGCGGGGCGCGCAAGCCCAGACAAAGCGGCCAAGCCGATCGACCAGGGCCGTCGCAGCGCAATTGCCAATCGGCGCGAGATCCAGGTCTCCGCCCGGTGTCACGGCAGCGCACCCTGCAACCACGCTAGAACGGCTGTGGTGTCGTCAAGATGATGCTGCGCGGCGGTGGTGCGCGCTTCGCCGACCAGGACAGCCCAGCCGCCGCGGGCGCGCACCGCCCGGAACGCGTCTTCGTCAGTAATGTCGTCGCCGACGGCGATCGGCGTGCGCCCCGCGAATGGCGGATCGGACATGAAGGCGTCGACGGCGTCGCCCTTGGTGCGCGCGCTCGGCTTCAGTTCGACCACCATTTTCCCTTCGATCAGGCCAAGCCCGTGTTTTGCGGCGAGCTCGGCGCCGAGGCGGCGCACCGTGTCCGCCGCTTCCGGCGTGCGCCGATAGTGGAGGGCGAGGGCGGTTGTTTTGTCCTCCACATCGGCCTGTAGCGCACCGCTTGTGATCAGTTCGGCCGCGTCTTCCAACGCGGCGGCCACGGCGGCGGCGTGATCGCTCGTCTGCTCTCGCTTGTCCCCAAGTCTTCGTTCGATCCCATGTACGCCGGCGATATTGTCGAGCACACCATCCAGCACGCTGTCGGCGCTGGCGATGGTGCGGCCGGTGATCAGCGCTACCGCTCCATTCATGGCGCGCGAGAGACTGCGCAACGCGTGACGCACCTCCTCGCCCATCACGACTGTGTCTGGCGTATCGGCTATCTCAACCAATGTGCCGTCGAGATCGAGAAACAGCGCGTGCCGCAGCCGATCGATGGCAGGCGGCGGGGAAAGCGGCGAAGGTCGTGAATTCAACTCCATAGCTGCGCTACTCCCTCGCCGCGCTGCGCCTCGCGCGTAAACGCCCGCGTTATGCACGCGCTAACGGCAGATAGGCGGGACGGTAACGCTCAATGCATCTGCCGGTTCCCCGCGGTTCCAGGGCATCGACGCGCGTAGCCCCGTCTTTCACGTAAACGTTGAGCTCAGCCGCAGTTCAGTGGGCTGGGGCGAAAATGCTCTCACAGAAGGGAGCTCTGTTATGAAACGTATTGCTACCGCTACGCTTGCCGCCGTGGCCGCGATCGCGCCATTCGGCGCAGGCGCTGCCTCCGCTCACGATTGGCGCGGACACGACATGCATGCGCGAGGTGATCAACGCGATTGGCGCGAACAAAGGGACGCGCGATGGGACCGCAGACATCATAATGGTTATTATCTTGATGGACGCTTCAATTACGGTCCGCCGCCGGCCTGGGCATATCATCGCGGCGACTACCGGCCAGGCTATTCGCAATGGCGCCGCGGCGATCGCCTGCCAGACTACCATCGCGGCTATTATCGTGAAGTAGATTGGCGGCATGAGCACTATCGCCAGCCGCCGCGCGGCTACCACTATGTTCGTGATGACCGGGGCCAGGTGCTGCTCGTCGGCATCGCGACTGGCGTCATCTTGGGGCTGATACTCAGCCACTAAGTGCTTGGGCTTTGGCTATCGCATGTCGCCTCGGAGCCAGCTTCGGGGCCACTTTCTTTGCTGCTCTCGTTCATCCAGCGGAACAGCGGCCTGAGCGGGAAGATCCACACTATTCCTGCGGTCAGGTAGAAGGCGAATGCGGCCCACATTGGCAGCATCGGGAGCAAGACTGCGCCGAGTGTCGCGGCCAAGACAATGTAGCAGGCCAGATACGCCAACAGCGCGAAGCAGCCGAGGGCCTTGCGTGTGCGCACGTGCATGATAGGCGCTCCCGCGTGGCTGCGCGCCGCGTTTCCGTCAACCTTGCCGCGTTCTATGGGAGCGGCGAAGGGAACTGCAAGAATGATGCACGATGACATATGGCCACCGCGTGCGCCGTGGGTAGGTCGCTGGCTGCTGGCCATCTGCATCCTCGTTATCGCCATGATCCTGGTGGGCGGCGCGACACGTCTCACCGATAGCGGCCTTTCGATCACCGAATGGAATCTTGAGAAGGGCCTTACTCCCCCGTTCACCGCGCGGCGTTGGGCCGAGGAGTTCGCGCTCTACCAGCGAACCATGGAGTATCAAACGCAGAACGAAGGCATGACGCTCGCGCAGTTCCAATACATTTACTGGTGGGAGTGGGGCCACCGCTTCCTGGGTAAAATCATCGGCCTTGTGTTTGCAGCGCCATTCTTCTTTTTCCTGTTCACAGGCCGTTTGCGTGGCCGTTTTCGGGTGACCGCGCTCCTGTTTGCACTCGGCGCGTTGCAGGGGTTCGTGGGTTGGTGGATGGTGACAAGCGGCCTCTTCGATCGCCTCGATGTCAGCCCGGTGCGCTTGGCGATCCATCTCGCTATTGCCTTCGTGATCCTCGCCGTGGCGCTGTGGACAGCGCTCGGAGCGTTCGCTTGGCCCGCGAAGACATCGAAGCTAGGCCTGCCGAAATGGGGGCCGCTTCTCTTGCTGGCTCTCATCTTCCTGCAGACGATGCTCGGGGCGTTGCTCGCTGGCTCCCGCGGCGGCGCCGCTTTCGCCGATTGGCCGACGATCGGGGGCGAGTGGATTCCGTCTGGCGCATTCGCGCAGGAGAATGTTCTATCCAGCTTCACCGAGGATCACGCCACCCAGCATCTGCTGCATCGCACCACAGGCTATCTCGTCGCGCTTTGCGCGCTGACACTATCGGCGATCGGCCTTGCTCGAGGGCAGGGAGCGGGACGCTGGGCCGCGGCTGCGGTGGGAGTCGTGGCGCTCGTGCAAGTGACTCTCGGCATCCTGACGGTCGTGTCCGTATCGCCGCTTGGACTCAGTCTTAGCCACCAGGCAGGCGCAGTGGCGCTCTGGTGCGCGGCAGTGGCCGCGATGCGCGCAGGGTGGCGGTAGTAACGCTGTGGTGTCATGTTACCGCTATACCAAGCTATTGAAAAAGAATGAGAAAACTTTGCATCTTGACGCAGTTTCTGCACTGCAATAAAGGCGCGCTTCCCTTTTTCAGGACCAGTACCCATGCGCACTACCTCGACGCGCTCGGCCAAGGCTTCGGAGATCACCAACGGCTGGATCGTTGTTGACGCCGAAGGCGCCGTGGTCGGCCGCCTCGCTTCTTTCATCGCGCTGCGCCTTCGCGGCAAGCACCGTGCCGATTTCACGCCGCACGTTGACACCGGCGATCATGTGGTCGTCATCAATGCCGAGAAGGTGGCCCTGACCGGCAACAAGATGACGGACAAGATTTACTATCGGCATACCGGCCACCCGGGCGGCATCAAAGAGCGCGTTGCGGGTAAGGTGCTCGCGGGCAAGCATCCCGAGCGCGTGCTCGAGAAAGCCGTTGAGCGCATGATGCCGAAGGAGAGTCCGCTGGCGCGCAAACAGCTCGGAAAGCTGCGCGTCTACGCTGGCGCGGAGCACCCTCACGCGGCGCAGAATCCTGTCGCCATCGACTTCAAGTCCAAGAACCGCAAAAACTCGAGGATTGGCTGACCATGAGCGACATTCAGCAGGGCTTTGAGTCGCTGGGCGAACTCACCGGCCGTCAGCCCGGCACGGGCACTGAGCATATTGCGCAGCCTCGTGAGAAGAAGGTGGATCAGTTTGGCCGCGCCTACGCCACCGGCAAGCGCAAGAACGCTGTCGCACGGGTTTGGGTGAAGCCTGGCAAGGGGCAGATTACGATCAATGGCAAAACCAGCGATGCGTATTTCGCGCGTCCTGTGCTGCGCATGATGATCAATCAGCCGTTCAAGATCACCGAGCGCGAAGGTGAATTCGACGTGTTCGTCACCGTCACTGGTTCGGGTCTGTCGGGTCAAGCTGGCGCGGTGCGTCACGGTATCTCGAAGGCGCTCGCCGATTACGAGCCCGGTTTGCGTCCGGCGCTGAAGCACGCCGGCTTCCTTACGCGTGACCCGCGGGTCGTGGAGCGAAAGAAGTACGGCCGCGCCAAGGCGCGCCGCAGCTTCCAGTTCTCGAAGCGCTGAGGCAGGTTTCATTCTGTCTTCGACGGGCGCTTCGGCAACGAAGCGCCCGTTTTGCATTTGGACTCTCCAATGGCGTTGCGTGTTTTCATTGACGGCGAAGCGGGGACCACCGGCCTGCAGATACGGGAGCGGTTGGAGGGGCGGCGCGAGATCGAACTCGCATCCATCGACCCGGAGAAGCGGAAGGACGCGGCCGAGCGCAAGCGTCTGCTGAACGGCGCCGATGCGGTGATCCTGTGCTTGCCGGATGATGCGGCGCGCGAAGCAGTGGCGCTCATCGAGAACGATGCGGTGAAGGTGATTGACGCGTCCACGGCGCATCGGGTCGACCCGGCTTGGGCTTATGGCTTTCCGGAAATGGCGAAGGATCAGCGCGCGAAGATCGCGACCGCTGCGCGCATTTCTAATCCGGGGTGCTATCCGACCGGCTTTATCGGTTTGGTGCGGCCACTGGTGGAGGGAGGCATCATTCCACGCGACTGGCCGCTGAGCGTCAACGCCGTCAGCGGCTATTCGGGCGGCGGCAAGGCCATGATCGCCGAGTTCGAAGACGTAAGCGCGCCCGCTTATACGCGCGCGCCGTATCGCATCTATGCGATGGCGCAAAAGCACAAGCACGCGCCAGAGATGCGAGAATATGCCGGTCTGGCGCGTGCGCCGGTCTTCGCGCCGAGCGTGGGGCGATACTACAACGGCATGATCGTTGAAGTTCCGTTGGCGCTCTGGGCGCTGCCAGGCAAGCCGAAACTGGCCGATCTGCATGGCGTGCTGGCCTCGCATTATGGGGAAGAGCGCTTCGTGAAAGTTGCGCCGCTGCACGAGGCAGCGGCGATGAAGACACTCGACCCCGAAGGCTTGAACGGCGCCAATGAGATGAAGCTCTTTGTGTTCGGCCATGACGATGAGGCGCGGCTAGTTGCCTTGCTGGATAATCTGGGCAAAGGCGCGAGCGGGGCTGCGGTGCAGAATCTGAATCTTGCGCTCGGGCTGGAAGAGAGCGCAGGGCTCTTGTGAGTGGGAGCACGCCGGCTCCGGCGACGCAAATCCAACAGCAAAGGCGCAGCCGGAGGCGGTGCGCTCGAACAGGGCGCGCGCCGGCGCCCGCGGCGAAGCGCTTCGTCGCGGCGGAAGGGCTGATTGTTGTGACAGCTAAGAGGTGTTGGCGAAGGCTGGCGATCCGCCTTCACCGAGGCCGCCACGGACGTGGGTCACGGGCGCGCGCAAGAGCGCTTGAGCCGAATCTGGCGTTGGCGCGATGCCCCACAGACGCGTGATCCGGCGCTGCACGAGATGGGTGTAGGCGTCGAGATTGCGGAGCGCGGCGATGAGCGTGGCGATGCGCGTGGCCAGGTCTCTGTGTCGAAAAGCGCGCCGCAGCCGGGAGCCGATGAACGAGCGCATGAAGTGACGCCGGCGAAGGTCGCGGCCATGTTTCCAGAAACGAAATTTATGAGGGCGGCGCCGAGGCGCGAGGTCGCCGGCGCGCAGGATGATGAGATGGATCGTCATGCGCGTGAGGGCATCGAGGTTGAGGCGTGTGTGACGCTGGCGCAGCTGGCGCGCTGTGACATCTTTGTCCGCAAAAACCACTGCCGCGATCCACGACAACATCGTCAGCGTCCAGAGGACGAGCCTCCGGCGGCGATGTTGGGTGAGAAGGGGACGGTGTATTTGCATGAGCGCCATTATCGCGCCATGGGATGTGGGTCGGGGAGATTGTGTGCGAGCCGTTTGAAGTCAAAGCGTTGAGCGTGAGAATGCATGGATAGCGGCAACGCGTATCCACCTATCTCTCGAGCATGCAGCGCAGATGCAGGCGCGCTTCGCAGCGGCGAACCGCTCGCGCTCATCAGTTGCTGCGCACCTTCACATATTCGCCTGGCGCATCACAGAGTGGCTTGAGCTTGCCTTCCCCCGGCGTGCGTGCGGGCACGTCAGGGCCCGAAATCTTGCGCAGCCAGGCGTCCCAATGCGGCCACCATGAGCCTTTGGTTTCTTGAGCGCTCTTGAACCAGACTTCGACTCCATCCTCGAGCTTCGAAGCGGACCAGTACTGGTATTTGTTGGCCTCAGGGTGGTTGATCACGCCGGCGATGTGGCCAGAGCCCGCAACGATGAACTCGACGTCGCCGCCAAATTGGGCCGCGCTCCTGTGAACGCTGGCGCAGGGCGCGATGTGGTCTTCCTTGGATGACTGCATGAATATCGGAATTTTCACGTCTTTCAGCGACAGTTTTTCGCCGAGCAACGTCATCTGACCAGCCGCAAGCGCGTTCTCTTTGTAGAAGTTTCTCAGATAGAACAGGTGCAACGCCTTCGGCATGCGGGTCTGATCCGCGTTCCAGTAGAGCAGGTCGAACGGCGGCGGCTCCTTGCCGAGATAGTAATTGTCCACCACGTAGTTCCAGACGAGGTCGTTGGCGCGCAGCGCATTGAATGTGGCCGCCATCGTGTTGGCGTCCAGAACGCCGCCAGCGGCGTTCATCTTGTCTTCGAGATACTTCAATCCCGCCTCGTCGGTGAACACCTTGAGATCGCCGGCGTGGGTGAAGTCAGCCTGGCTGGCGAAGAACGTCGCGCTCTGCACGCGTTTGTCGCCGGTCTTGGCCATGTGTGCGAGTGTTGCGGCCAAGAGCGTGCCGCCGATGCAATAGCCGACCGTATTGACGTGTTCTTCCCCAGTGGCGTCATGCACGGCTTGCACGGCCGCATAGACGCCGTCGCGCATGTAGTCCTCGAAGGTCGCCTCCGCCATGTCTTCGTCCGGGTTGACCCAGGACACCAGGAAAACCGTGTGGCCGCGATCGACGAGCCATTTGATCATCGAGTTCTTCGGCTGCAGGTCGAGGATGTAGAATTTGTTGATCCAGGGCGGGAAAATCAGCAGCGGAACCTTATGCACCGTCTCCGTGCTGGGACTGTACTGCAGCAGCTCGAACACGCGGTTGCGGAAGACCACTTTGCCGGGCGTGGTGGCGACATTCACGCCGACCTGAAATGCATCCATGTCAGTCTGCGAGATGGCCAGCGTTCCTCGGCCGCGTTTCAGATCTGCCGCGAGCTGGTCGACGCCGCGCTTTAGACTCTCGCCATGCGTCTGCAGCATAGCCCGCAGCGCGGCCGGGTTGGTCATCAGGAAATTGGATGGCGACGCCGCGTCAACGGCTTGCTTGATGAAGAAGGCAGCCTTGCGTTTGTCTTCGTCATCAACCCCCTCCGCCTTGTCGACGAGGCTCGTGATGAAGTCGGCGGTGGCGAGATAGGTGTCGCGCAGCAGTGAAAACGCCGGATTGGAGCGCCATTCCGGATCGCGAAAGCGCTTGTCGCGCGCAGGTTCATCACGCGGCGATTCTCCAGTCATGATCTGCGTGGCGTGGCGCTGCCAGATTTCGCCATAGCGCTGCCAGAGTTGGGCGTGCGCATCCCGCAGCGTCTCCGGCTGCAGCGCCAGACGCGCCCAGACTTCATTGAGCGCGACCTGAACGCCAAGCGGGTCGGGCGCCCAGGTCATGGGGTCTTTCGACTGCTCGAGGAACGCTGTGGAGAAGACCTGGTTCGCACGTGTCATTGCGGAGGCGAGGTTGGCGGACAGCTGCGAAAGGCTCTCGGCGGTCTGCGCCATAATGACTTCATTGAGCGGCGCCGGCGCCGCGGGAGCTGCGGATTTTCCGGTCTCGGGCGGCGCCTTGGGAGTGGGCGGGATCGGAGACGGCTTTTCCGCCCGCGGCGGGGGCGGGGTTGGCGTTGCGGCAGCGGCTTCACGCGCCTCACGCTCGCGCCGGGCGGCCCGTTTGGCTTTGCGCTTTTCGCGCCGGAGCTTGCTGCGCTTAACCGGGGGCGCTTCTGCGGCGGCTTCGGACATGTCGCTCTCCCTCACCACTGCCTGGTTAGGCCGCTTCGAGCGGTGGCGCAAAGCCGGCGCGTGGCTTAGGATGCCAGATGGGGCCAGAATTCGGCCCGGGAAAGAAGTTCAGATGCGCGCTGCCCTCGTTCTCGCTCTTCTCGTGGTAGGCGCCGCCGGCTGCGCCAGCGCGGAAAACACCGCGGCCACTGAAGCTGAGGGGGGCTTCCCTGCGCTGACGTCGGTGCCGCGCGATACCGACGCCATTACTGATCCGCGCTATTGGGCGCGTGTGGAGGCTGACGTGCTTGCTGCAGGCGAGGCGCTGCGCGCCAATCCGCGGGCTGAGCCGGCGACGGCGCAACAGAATCCGGCGTTGTTCCTCGACGAGGCGCGCGAGGATCTCGAAGAAACGCGCCAGTCGCACGAACCAAACTGACCCGCCCGAGCAGCAGCGTGTCACAGAACGAATTCCACAAGATTCGCCGTTTGCCTCCTTATGTCTTTGAGGAGGTGAACAAGCTCAAGGCCCGCTTGCGCGGCCAAGGCGTCGACATCATCGATTTCGGCATGGGCAATCCGGATCTGCCCGTGCCGAAGCACATCGTCGACAAATTGTGCGAGACGGCGGTCAAGCCTCGCACCAACCGTTACTCCGCCTCCCGCGGCATCCCGGGGCTGAGAAAGGCGATGGCCGGGTATTATGAACGCCGCTTCGGAGTGAAGCTCAATCCGGACACGCAGATCGTCTCGACGCTCGGCTCGAAGGAAGGCTTCGCCAATCTGGCGCAGGCGATCACCGCCCCCGGCGACGTGATCATCTCGCCCAATCCTTCCTATCCGATCCACGCCTTCGGCTTCATCATGGCTGGCGGCGTCATTCGTTCGATCGAAGCGCATACGCCAGAGCAATACCTGCGCGGCATCGACCGCGCCGTGCGCCACTCGGTGCCGCCGCCGATCGCGATGGTGGTGTGCTACCCGGCCAATCCAACGGCGCAGACGGTCGAACTGGAATTTTACAAAGACGCGGTCGCGCTGGCCAAGAAGCACGACATGTTCCTGCTCTCAGATATGGCGTATTCAGAGATTTATTTTGAAGGAGAGCCGCCGCCCTCGGTGCTCCAGGCGCCGGGCGCCATCGACGTCGCTGTGGAAGTGAACACGTTGTCGAAGACCTACTCGATGGCAGGCTTCCGTGTCGGCTTCGCACTCGGCAATGAGCGGCTGATCGCTGCGCTCGCGCGGGTGAAATCATATCTCGATTATGGCGCGTATACGCCCGTTCAGGTAGCGGCGGCCGCTGCTCTGAACGGGCCGCAGGATTGTGTCGACGAGATGCGGCAGATTTACAGGCATCGTCGTGATGTGCTGCTGGAAAGCTTTGCAAAGGCGGGTTGGACCTTGCCGAGGCCGAGCGCATCCATGTTTGTGTGGGCCGAACTGCCCGAGCAAGTCAAGCATCTCGGGTCAGTCGATTTCGCCAAACGCCTCATGGAGGGCGCCGAGATCGCCGTCGCACCAGGCGCCGGCTTCGGCGAGTACGGCGATCAATACGTGCGGATTGCATTGGTCGAGAACGAACAGCGCATCCGGCAAGCCGCGCGCAATCTGAAGAGGTTCCTGCAATCGAATGCCGCGCCGGCGGCGGCGGAGCAGCAATGAGCAAGATGCGGGTGGGCGTCGCTGGCCTGGGCACCGTCGGCGCCGGCGTCGTGAAATTGTTTGCCGATGATCGCGCGCGTCTGCGCGACAAACTGCAACTCACGGCGGTCTCGGCGCGTGATCGTACGCGCGATCGGGGCGTGGCGGTCGGGCAATATCGCTGGTTCGACGACCCCGTCGCACTTGCGCGCGATGCAGATATCGACGTTTTCGTTGAACTCATCGGCGGGGCCGAGGGCAAGGCGAGAGAGGCGGTGGAGGCGGCGCTCGAGCGTGGCGCCCACGTGGTCACGGCCAACAAGGCGCTGGTTGCGCTGCATGGGGCGAGGTTGGCCGAACTCTCGGAGCGGCGAGGAGGCAAGCTCCTCTTCGAAGCAGCAGTCGGGGGCGGCGTACCGATGGTGAAGGCGCTGAAGGAGAGCGTGGCGGGTTGTCGTGCGCACGCCATCAGCGGCATCCTCAACGGCACCTGCAATTACATCCTCACCGAGATGGAAGCGAGCGGGCGTTCATTCGCCGATGTGCTCGCTGAAGCGCAGAGACTGGGCTACGCCGAAGCCGATCCCACCACCGACGTGGGCGGTTTCGATGCAGCGCATAAACTGGCCATTCTCTCCGCCATCGCGTTCGGCGCGCTTCCAGATTTTGCGCACGTGCGGATCGAGGGCGTCGAGCGAGTATCTCGAACCGATATTTTGATGTCGGGAAAGCTCGGCTACCGCATTAAATTGATCGCAAAGGGCGCATTGACTGAACAGGGCGTCGAAATGCATGTGCGGCCTGCGTTGCTGACGCTCGATCATCCGCTGGCCAATGTCGGCGGCTCCCTCAATGCTCTGGTGGTCGATGCGGAGCCGGCGGGACAGCTCACTTTCATTGGCAGAGGCGCTGGCGAAGGACCGACCGCGGCTTCCGTAGCATCCGATCTGATCGATCTTGCCGAAGGGCGCGCAGGGTTTGCTTTTGGCCGTCCACTAGCGCAGTTGGCGGCTGCGCCGCGGGCGACTCCTGGCGAACACGGACGCTATTATTTGCGCTTGATGGTGATCGATCGTCCGGGCGTCGTCGCCGCCATTTCGGAGCGCCTTGCGCACGAGCACATATCGATCGAAAGCTTTCTCCAGATGCCCGCGGGGCAGGAGCCTGCCGTGCCCATCGTGCTGACGACACAATCGTGCGCCCGCGCCGCAATTGAAAAGGCGATTGCGTCAATTCAAGCGCTGGAGGTGACCACCGAACCTCCTTACGCGATGCCCGTCGAGCAGCCGGCGGTGCGATGGGGACGGGCTTAACCAGAGCCACGCCGTCTCTTTGAATGGCCAGTCTGTTTGACGAGCGAACATGGAAGAATTTTATCTTCAGATCAGACAGGTGCATATCGGCGCTGTGCTGACCAGCGGGGCGTTGTTCTTGCTGCGCGGCGCCGCGGTGAACGTACTGAACGCGCGCTGGCCGATGTGGGCGCCGGTGCGCTATCTCAGCTACGCCATCGACACTGTGCTGCTGACCGCGGCGCTGATGCTGATGACGATCGTGCATCAATACCCGTTCGTGCATGCATGGTTGACCGTGAAGGTTGTGCTTCTGATGGTCTACATCGTGCTCGGCAGTTACGCGCTGAAGCGGGGGCGAACGCGCCGAACACGCTTGGTGTGTTACATTGCAGCTCTTGCGGTATTCCTGTTCATCCTGTCGATCGCTCGCGCGCACGATCCGCTGGGCTTCATCATGACGGGGCGTTTCTTCTAACCGCCGCCGCGCTCTGCACGTGTGCGAATCGCGGTAAGCACGCCGGATGGTTGCGGTTGCGAAAACGTCGACCGATAGGCAGGCGTCCCTTCTCGGTGTCGAGCGTTCACTCACCGGCCGGCGCTGGCGTGCGCATGAGGCCGAGCTGGGGCTTGTCGATGCTTTCCGCCGACGGTTCAGCTTACCCGATGTCGCGGCGCGACTGCTCGTCGCGCGGGGCGTGCCGCTCGATGGCGCCGAGCATTTCCTCGAACCCACGCTGAAGGCGTTGTTTCCAGATCCGTCGAGCTTTGCTGACATGGACGAGGCCGCACGCGTGATAGAAGACGCGATTGTCGCTGGACGCTCATGTGCTGTGCTGGCCGATTATGACGTTGATGGCGGTTCGTCCGCTGCTCAGCTTGTGCGTTATTTCCGCGCGCGCGGTCGAGATCTGAAAATCTACGTGCCGGATCGCATGAAGGAGGGCTACGGCCCCACCGCATTGGCTTTTGAGCGGTTGAAGGCAGCTGGTGTCGAGCTTGTCATAACGGTCGACTGTGGCGCGGCCGCGGAAGGCCCCCTCAATGCCGCCGCTGAACTCGGTCTCGGTGTCATCGTGTTGGACCACCACCTGATGAGCGGGGCGCCGCCCAGGGCGCGTGCTGTGGTCAATCCGAACCGCCTCGATTGCAGATCAGGGCAGGGACAACTCACGGCCGCGGGAGTCGTGCTGGTGACGATGGCCGCCATCAACCGCGAAGCGCGACGGCGCGGTTCGATCGGCGCGAACAATTTGCCCGACCTGATACAGATGCTCGACCTCGCGGCGATTGGCACTGTCTGCGACGTCGCGCCGTTGACGGGCTTCAATCGCGCCATCGTTGCACAGGGTCTGAAAGTGCTCCGGAACGGCCGCAATATCGGCCTTGCGGCGCTGGCCGAGGCTGCTGGCCGCGCTGCTATAATTCAAGGAGGACGCGCCAGCGTCTACGATTTCGGTTTCGTACTTGGGCCTCGAATTAACGCGGGCGGGCGCGTCGGCGACGCTTCGCTGGCGACGAGGCTCCTTTCCACAGAGGACCCGGAAGAAGCGCGAGAATTGGCCATGACGTTGGAGGCGCTGAATGCAGAGCGTCGTCAGCGCGAAGCGGAGATGCTGTCAGAAGCCGAGGCCGCAGCGATCGCAGAGGCAGAGCGGCGGGCAGTCGTGATCGTCGGTTCGCATTTGTGGCACCCAGGCGTGATCGGCATAGCGGCTGGGCGACTCAAAGACCGTTTGCACAAGCCCTGCATTGTGCTGGGCGGCGTCTCTGAAAGCGAACCTGCCAAAGGTTCGGGTCGTTCAACCTATGGAGTCAATCTCGGCGCGGCCGTGGCTGCGGCCAGGGCCGCAGGTCTCCTCATCAATGGCGGGGGACACGCAGCGGCTGCTGGCCTCACCGTTGAGTGGGACAAGGTTGAGGCCCTTAAAGACTTTCTGTCCGAGCGCCTCGCGCCCGAGCTTGCCGCTTCGGAGAATGATGCGCGGGCGCTCAACATCGATGCAGTCGGCGCTATCGGAGGGATGGACCTGGGATTGCTCGATGCTGTCGAGCGCATAGGGCCATACGGGCAAGGGCATCCGGAGCCGATATTTGCGCTGCCTGACGTGCGCGTCTGTTTCGCCAAGCTGGTGAAAGAGGATCACGTTCGCTTCACGTTCGAGGATGTGCGTGGAGCGCGCATTGGCGGCATCGCCTTCCGAGCCATGAAGAGCCCGCTTGGCCAGGCGCTGATGAACCAGAACGCGCACTACCACGCCGCTGTCCGACTGAAGCGCAACGAATGGAACGAGACCGTGCGGGCTGAGGTGGAGATCGTCGATCTGGCTGAGGCCAAGAGCCCAGCCCGGTGATCGTGCCGAAAATTGCTGGCGACGCCGTGATCCCCTGGCTTGCCAGCGCCGGCGGGCGCCTCTATATGGCCGCTTCCCCGCGAAACACGGGTTCCGCGGGCCCTTCGTCTATCGGTTAGGACGTCAGGTTTTCAACCTGAAAAGAGGGGTTCGACTCCCCTAGGGCCTGCCACGCCACGGCCTTTCAGCCAGTCCCAGCCGTGCTAAGGAATCCCGAGGAGATTTCCCATGACGCTCGCCGCCATGCTTCGCGCTTGCGCGCTCGCTTTCGCTGTTGCTGCAGGAGCCTGCGCGCCGCAGGCGAACACGGGCGGAGGCAACGCAGCGGAGCAGACCTTGCCGACCGAAGACCTCACGATCGATACGGCGCGCGGCCCCGTGCATTTCACGGTTGAAATCGCCGACGACGATGCCGAGCGGGCGCGCGGACTGATGTTCCGGCAAAGTCTGGCTGACGATCGCGGCATGCTGTTTCACTTCCAAGAACTGGAGCGCGCCAGCTTCTGGATGCGCAATACCGTAATCTCGCTGGACATCATTTTCATCGGGCCCGATGGCAGGATCCTCAACATCGCGGAACGGGCCACGCCCTATTCGGAGGAGCCGATCCCGTCGGCGGGGATGACTCGCGGCGTGCTGGAGATTCGAGGCGGAAGAGCGCGCGAATTGGGAATTCAGACGGGCGACCGGGTCCATCATCGGATTTTCGGATCGCACTGACGCCGTTGCAGGAAGTGATCCAGCGTGGCAGAGGTCACGCAGTCGGGGTGTAGCTCAGCCTGGTAGAGCATTAGCTTTGGGAGCTAAGGGTCGCGAGTTCGAATCCCGCCGCCCCGACCATCATCTTTTCCGGCACTCAGTGACCTCCGCGGGCGATCAGCTTGTTGAAGCGGCTGTCTGGCGAATGCAGCAGGGCGAGATCGTTCGCCTCGAAGGCTTCGAACCATTGGTCCCAGCTGATCTCTTGCAAGCCATCCTCCGGAGCATCGAAGTCGATACGGATCATGCCGACATCGTCCTTGCCTCCCGTGCCCTTCACGCAGGCTGGGCGCCCGTTGTGACTCTCCACCCATTGGCGGATTTCGTTGTGATCAGTGGTGGTTATCGCGGTGCTCATCGTGTGCTCCGAACGTTCATGGAAGGCCCCGCCTTGGGATCGCGCGCCGTTTCCAAACTCTCTTAGTCCGTACAGGCCCGTTGTGAGTTGATGTGGTGCGTGCCTCCCATCTTGCAGGATCGCAATTTGCAGGCGCGCCCGAAGAACATCTGGCGCTCCAGCCGAGTTCCGGAGGGTCTGCAGCACAATGGAGGTGCGATGATGCGCGTGCTGTTGACTGGCGCGACCGGATTTGTCGGGGCGGCCGTATTGGCGCGCCTCAATGCATCGGGATCAGAGGTTATCGCGGTTGCGAGGCCGGGATCGAATGCGCCGCGCGGACGTGCGTTTCAATGGTTGGAAGTGGACTTCGGGCGCGCGACGACAGACACTTGGAGCACGCAGCTCAACGGCATAGACGCAGTAGTAAACTGCGCTGGCGTGTTCGCCGACAGCGCCCGAGAATCAACGCAGGCGGTGCATGTCGACGGCGCGGTTGCCTTGTTTCGCGCCTGCGTTGCGGCCGGAGTGCGCCGCGTCGTCCATCTCTCGGCGATCGGCGTTGAAGACCGATTGACGCCATTCGCGCGCACGAAGCTGGAAGCTGAACGCGCGCTGCGCACGCTCGATCTGGATGCAATCATTTTGCGCCCCTCGATCATCCTCGGCGAAGCCGCCTATGGCGGCGGCGCGCTGATGCGCGGCCTGGCGGCGCTGCCCGTGTTGCCGTCGGATCAAAGCGCTGGACCATTGTGCGTGGTGCAGCTTGAAGACGTGGTCGAGACAATAGTTCGCTTCATTCAGCCTGGCGCGCCAGCAAAGCTGGTGCTCGATCTGGTAGGACCCGAGCAGCAAAGCCTCGTGGGTTTGGTCGCCACGCTGCGCGCATGGCTCGGCTGGAAGCCTGCTCGGGTATGGACCACCCCGCACTGGCTCATGGGGCTCGCCTATGGGTGTGGTGACGTTGCGAGCTGGCTCGGCTGGCGTACGCCCATCCGTTCGGCTGCCCGGCGTGAATTACAGCGCGGCGCCAGCGGCGATTCACGAGCCTGGATGGAGGCGGCCGGCATTCGTCCGCGGACGCTTGCAGACGCTCTCGCGCAGCGCCCGGTTTCACTTCAGGAGCGACGCTATGCGGCGCTCTACTTCATCAAGCCGCTCGTTCTGATTGTGACGGCGTTGTTCTGGATGGGGACCGGAATCGTCTCGATTTCCTTCGGTTTTGAGGTCGGCGTCGCTTATCTGCGCGAAGGCGGGATGGGAGACATGAGTGGGCCAAGTGTGGTCGCGGGCGGACTATTCGACCTGCTGATCGGCCTTGGCGTGCTTTTTCGCCCCACCACGCGTCTGGCGTTGTGGCTCGGCATCGCTGTGTCGGTTTTCTACGCGGTCGCCGGAACTCTGGTTTTGCCGCGGCTTTGGCTCGATCCCATCGGGCCGATGTTGAAGATTTGGCCGCTGATCGTACTGAACGCCGTCGGACTTGCGCTGGCGAGAGACAGATGACTCTCTACTTCTTCCTCAAATTCGTTCACATCATCGGCGCGGCGGTGCTCTTGGGCACAGGCGCTGGCATCGCCTTCTTCATGCTGCTCGCGCACAGGAGCGGCAAGGTGGAATTAATCGCGGGAGTAGCCCGCATAGTTGTCATCGCCGACTTCTTGTTCACTGCGACGGCGGTTGTTCTCCAACCGATTACTGGCTTCGCATTAGCGCATGAGGTCGGTTACGACATCCGAGAAGGATGGATCGTGTTGTCGATGCTCCTTTACGTGATCACCGGCGCTTTCTGGCTGCCCGTGGTTTGGATGCAGATGCGCATGCGGCAGCTTGCGGAAGCCGCCGCCCTTGGAGGGACAGCTCTACCGCCGCAATATTTTGCACTATTCCGGTGGTGGTTTGCCTTCGGCTTTCCGGCCTTCGGCGCGGTTGTCGCCATCTTCTGGCTCATGATAGCGCGGCCGGCGCTCGGCCTCTGGCTCTGAACGCAAAGCGCCGCGCCCTGTTCGGACGCGGCGTATTGCGCATGCTGTCTAGGTTTTACGGATAGGGTTCGCCATTCTCGTAAAAATAGCGGCCGGACTGATTGTCGCGGAAATAGTACCGTCCGCTGCGCTGATCGTAGTACTGGCGTCGATTTTCAACGTTGCCACACCGGCCTTCCTGCCGGCAGCCGAGGTACCAGCCAGCCGCGCCTCCGACCACGGCTCCAAGCGCCGCGCTTCCTGCGTCGCCGTCGCCTATGATCGCTCCCGCTGCGCCGCCGATAGCTGCGCCTGCGGCGGCATTCTGCTCACTCGGCGTCATGCCCGCGCACGCCGAGAGCATGAGTGCAGCAGCCGAGGTCATCGCGGCCAATTGAGTCCGCATGGTCGTCCTCCTGGTTTCAATCCCTTGCCGGGCTGAACGAGCAGACGCGACGCCCGTTCCGGTAAAATCACGGGACAAAGCAGTGTAACGACCGCGAGCTTAGATGACGCCGTTGTTCCGCCACGCTTGCAGCTGCGCCTCGCTCGCCTGGAGAAGTTCCGCCAATACGGCGGCGGTGTCTTGTCCGAGCGCGGGCGGCGCGGCGCCGATCTGCGGCGGGGTGGCGCTCATGCGCAGCGGGTTGGCCGCGAGTTTCAACGGCTGACCGTTGGCGCCGAGGACGCTCTCTACTGCGCCGCGGGCGATGACCTGCGGGTCGGCATAGACCTGGTCGAGCGTGTTGATCGGCCCACAGGGGATGCCGGCCCGCTCCAATTCCGCGATCCATCGAGCGGTGGTGCGTTCGCCCATCGCGACGCTGAGAGCCGCACTGAGTTCAGTTCTATGCCTGATCCGGGCCTCGTTTGTGGCGAAGCGCTCGTCCTGCGCCAACTGGAGTCCAGCGAGCAGGCAAAAAGCGCGAAACTGCGCGTCGTTGCCAATGGCGAGAATGAGGTGTCCGTCTGCTGTGGGTAGCACCTGGTAGGGAGCAATTGCTGCGTGATGATTGCCGACCCGCTTCGGCGCCTCTCCGGAAACGAGGTAACTCGACCCCAAATTGGCCAACATCGCCACCTGACAATCGAGCAGGGCGGCGTCAATGTGCTGGCCCTGGCCAGTACGCTCAGCGTGACGCAACGCTGCGAGGATGCCTGTCGCCGCGTACATGCCGGTGAAGAGATCAGCGACAGCGACCGCGCACTTCATCGGCTCCCCGGCGGGATCGCCCGTCAGGCTCATGAGGCCGCCCATTCCCTGCACGATGTAGTCGTAACCGGCTCGCTGGGCATACGGCCCGGTCTGACCGAAGCCGGTGATCGAGCAATAGACGAGCGCGGGATTGAGTGCGGATAGGCTGGCGTAATCAAGACCGTAAGCGGCAAGCGAGCCAGTTCGGAAATTTTCGACCAATATGTGGGATTGCCGGGCCAGATCACGGACGAGTTCCGCGCCCTCAGGCTTGCTGAAGTCGATCGTAACAGAGCGTTTGTTGCGGTTGGCGCAGAGATAATACGCGGCGTCGCCGCGACCGCCTTGTCCGTCATCGAGGAAGGGCGGCCCCCAGCGGCGGGTGTCGTCGCCGACGTCGGGCCTTTCCACCTTGATCACCTCTGCGCCGAGATCGCCGAGAATTTGCGTCGCCCAGGGACCAGCGAGAACGCGAGAGAGATCCAACACGCGTATTCCGTCGAGCGCGTGCGGGAGAGAGGTGTCAGTCATGACGTTGACCTTCTTGCCTGTGGCGAGGGCGGTGGTAGAGCCACGGCGTGAAAAGAGTCAAAACGCTATCCGACAGGCTATGCGGAAGGTGATGCGGGCCACTCGCATGCGTTCGCGGCTGCGCGCTCTTTATTTCGGCCACACGCAGACGGCGCTGCGCTTCCAGGGCGTCCTCATAGCGCTCGATATGGCCGTGATCGCTTTCTTCATCGCGAGCCAGTTCATTCGCGATCAGAGCTGGTTCTGGATGCTCGACGCCGTGATCGGGGCATTCGTTGCAGCGGACCTGTCGGCGCGTCTATTGGCGCTCGGGACGCTGAAACGTTGGCTTAAATTTCCAACGACTTGGATCGATCTGGTCGTGCTTGCCACGCTCCTGTTTCCGGCGCTCCTCTACAATTGGGGCTTCCTGCGGATTCTGCGGCTTTGGACGCTGGTGAACAGCGAACGCTTCTGGAATGTGCTCGCGCGCGGCAAGTGGGATGACACTTATGTCGAAGACTTGACCAAGGCGGCGACGACGCTGGTGGTGTTCGTTTTTCTTGCGGCAGGCGTGGCCCAAGCGCTGTTCCTTAACACCCATCCGGAATTGAACGATTTCCTTGACGCCATCTATTTCGTGGTCACGTCTTTGACGACGACAGGGTACGGCGACATCACCATCGATACGCCTGCGGGGCGGCTGTTTTCGATCGGGCTGATGCTGGCGGGAATCAGCCTCTTCTTCACCATTGCTCAACGCGCGTTCGCGCCGCAGCAGAAGATCCAGCGCTGTACGGGCTGCGGGCTTGATCGGCATGGCCTCAGCGCAAATTACTGCTGCAATTGTAGACGTGAGCTGACTGCCCCCTTGCGCGGACGCGCGCGAGCGGTCAGAGGAGCGCGAGGCAAGGGCGGTTAGCTCAGCGGTAGAGCGTCTCGTTTACACCGAGAGGGTCGGGGGTTCGATCCCCTCACCGCCCACCAGTCTTAGCGAGGCGCACCGTCCGCGCTACTGCTCGATAACCGCAAGAGCGCAGATCGCAGCCTTTCACCCACGCCAGTGGCCTTTGACAGTAATTCACTGTTCTGGATCGCCTGCATGGAAGCGACGGGGTCGATGGCGGCCACCTCCGAGCGGCCGCTTCCGAGGTCCTGCACAATCACATTGCACGGCAGCATCGTGCCCACCTTGTCCTCCAACTGCAGCGCCTCGTACGCGAGCTTCGGATTACAGGCGCCCAGGATTGTATAGGGACGAAAGTCCACGCCGAGCTTGTTCTTCATTGTCTGTTGAACATCGATCTCGGTGATTATGCCGAATCCCTGCTTCGCCAATGCATCGCGGGCCGCCGCAACAGCTTGATCGAATGGCAAGTTGAGGGTGGTGCTGTGATAGTAGCTCATGAACGGCGATTCCCGCAGGCCATAGCGCGCTAAGGCTACAACGTTGCAGGAGCCATGATGTTCGCTGTGCGCTCAAACGGAGGGCTGGAGGGCGAAGATCTTTTCCGGGTTCATCAGGTTTTGCGGATCGAGCGCGCGCTTGATGGCGCGCATCATGTCCACTCCGCGGCCGAGTTCAGCGACTAACGCCTCACGCTTGCCTAGTCCGACGCCATGCTCCCCGGTGCAGGTGCCGTCCATGGCGATGGCGCGTTCGACGAGTCTGTCATTGAAGTGTTCCGCCGCGGCTATTTCGACCGCAGAGGACGTGTCGATCATGAAGACAACGTGGAAGTTCCCGTCGCCGATGTGCCCGAGCACGGCGACTGGAAAGGGCGCTGATGTCAGGTCCTCTTTGGTGGCGACTATACACTCGGCCAACCGGCTGATCGGCACGCACACGTCCGTCGACCAGGGCCGCGCGCCAGGCCGCGACGCCGCTATGGCGAGGCCGGCCTGATGACGTGCGCGCCAAAGCGCCGAACGCTGCTCCTCGTCGGTCGCCCAGTCGAAGTCGCCGCCCCCGTTCTCCCGGGCGATGACACGGCAGCGTTCCGAGCAGGCCGCCACCTCCTCGGGTGAGCCGTGAAACTCAAGAAACAAAGTGTCCGCCGAAGTGTGGCTGGTCTTGAAAGCCGCATTCACCGCGTCGATTGCGGCGGCGTCCAGATACTCCGCGCGGGCCAAAGACAAGCCGCTCTGGATCGCCTCTATCACGGTTGAGGTCGCGGCCGCAGCTGAAGGAAACGAACACACCGCGGCGCTGACCGCTTCCGGAACGCCGTAGAGTCGCAGCGTCACTTCCGCGATGACGCCAAGCGTGCCTTCGGCTCCCACGAAAAGATGGGTGAGGTCGTAGCCGGCAGCGCTCTTGCGGGCGCGCCGTGCAGTGCGCACGATCTCGCCGTCCGGCGTTACAATTGTGAGGCCGAGCACGTTTTCACGCATGCCGCCATAGCGCACTGTAGTGGCGCCGGACGCGCGTGTGGAAGCCATGCCGCCGAGGGTGGCGTCGGCGCCTGGGTCGACGGGAAAGAAGAGGCCGGTGTGACGCAGGTGTTCGTTGAGGGCCAAGCGCGTAAGGCCCGCCTCGACGGTGCAGTCCTGATCATCGACACTGACGCGCAGCACGCGCCGCATGCCGGTGAGATCCAGAGAAACGCCGCCGCGCGCGGCGCCGACATGACACTCGAGCGAAGTGCCGGCGCCGAAGGGAATTATCGGGACTGCGAAATCGCGGCACGCCTTCACAACCTCGACGATGTCGCTGAGTTCATTGACCATGGCCACCGCCTGCGGCGGCAACGCGGGCAGGTGCATTCCTGCGCCTGCGTGCTGAGCGCAGATCGCGCTGCTTGTGTTCAGTCGATCCCCCAATTGAGCGGAGAGGCGCTGCAACAGGGCGTCTGGCAATGGGGTCATATGAACATGGCCTCGATCAATGAGGGGCCCGGCGTGGCAAAGCTACGCCGCAACGCGCTTGCAAGCTCGCCGAGCGTGGTCACGCGTTGAGCGGGAACGCCGAATCCCGCAGCGATTTGCGTGAAGTCGATCGCGGGGCGCTGCAGGTCGAAGAGCTGTGCGGCAGCTTCGGTCTGGGCATTGATGCCGGCCCGCATCATTTCCAGTTTAAGAATGGCGTAGGCGCCGTTGTTGAGAATGACGTTGGTGACGTTCAGTCCCTCGCGGGCTTGGGTCCACAGCGCTTGGATCGTGTAGAGCGCACTGCCGTCCGCCTGCAGCGCGAGCACGCGCCGATCAGGACAGGCGACTGCGGCGCCAGTAGCGAGTGGCAAGCCTAGGCCGATGGAACCGCCAGTGAGCGTCAGCCAATCGTGCGGCGCTGCTGCTGCGGCGGCGTCGAATGCGTATAGCCCCAAGGTGTTGGATTCATCGGCAACGATCGCATTCTCTGGCAGGAAGGAGGCGACAGCGCGCGCCAGTCCGCCGGGGTCCAGCTTGTCGGCTTCATTGCCCAGCGGCGAGCCCTCCGCATTGAGCGCATGAGTCTTGCTGGCGCCGACGGCTTCCGCCAAGGCTTCCAACGCCTCGGCTGGGTCGCCGAAGGGTGGAAAGAACTCGACGACGGCGGCAGCCGGCGGCGCAAGTTCAGTCGGCCTGCCCGGCAGTGCAAAGAAGGCGACAGGCCTCACCGCCCCCGCGAGCACAAGCGTTTCAGCATTGGCCAGCAATCCCGCCGCCATTTCGGAGAGATACGGAAGCCGTCGCAAGGGCGCGACGCCGGCTCCGCGCTGAATGCGTGGGGGGAATGTCTCGACGTAGACTTGGGCGCCGGTCTTCTCCGCGATGCGCTGGGCGGCGGAGCATGCGCGCGCGGAGAGCATGCGTCCGCCCAAAAACAGCACAGCCCGATGATTGAGCGCACGCGCGGCGCTATCGAGCACATTCTGCCATTCTGTCGGAGCTGAGAAGCGCTCCAGGGCTGCAGCGGGCGCTGGATCCTCGTCCGACCAGGCGAAATCTGCAGGCAGGATGAGCGCAGCCGGTCCTCGCGCGCGCGCCGCCTCTATCGCTTCGGCGCAGTCTGTCACGAGTTGGCTGACGTGACCGACTGTCTTCATCCACGCTGAGACAGGACGCGCCAGAGAATGGATGTCACTGGCGAGCGGTGGATCGTTAGCGCGGTGATAAGTGGCGTGTTCGCCGATCAATGAGACGATGGGCGTGCGGGCGCGATACGCATTGTGCAGGTTGGCGAGGCCATTGCCGAGACCCGGCCCCAAGTGCAGCAACGTGAGAGCTGGGTTGCGGGCCATGCGCCCGTATCCGTCCGCCGCGCCGGTGGCGACTCCTTCAAACAGACAGAGGATGGGACGAATGCTCGGCGCTGCATCCAACGCCGCCACCAGATGCATTTCGGATGTGCCAGGATTGGCGAAGCAGGCGTTCACGCCTTGGCTGGCGGCGTATTCGAGCAAACGTTGTGCGGCTTTCAAGAAACCCTCCCGGCGGTGGCCAAGCTAGAGCAGAAGCCGTGGGCCGAGATTGACCGATGTCAAGGTCGTTGGCGTGCTTCCCAAGCTTCGCGCGTTAGCTCCCAGTACCGCGAACGCCGTATGCCGCCGTCTGGCCGAACCGAGTCTCGCTCACCCATTGGCTGGAAACCCGCCGCTTCAATCACACGGGCCGAGCGCACATTGTCCAGCGCCGCTGTGACGCAGATCATGCGAACGCGCAGCTCTGCAAACATCCATGCGAAGCTGTGCGCAGCGCCAGCTTTGCCGATCCCGGCGTTCTGCATGTCCGTCCGATATGCCCCGGCGATTTCAGCGGCAGAGCGCTCGGGCCATATTGTGAAACGAGAATAGGAGTAGGGCGCGCCACTGTCATCGAGCATGACCGCAAGGATGGCTTCGCCAAGCCGCCGCTTCTGCGCGGCTTCGCAGATCCAAGCCCGGACCGTTTCCTGCGTGATCGGCCGCGGCAGGTCATAGATCGGGTCGGAGACCAAAGGGTCCGCCAGGAGTCCGACAAGGCCTTCAACGTGTTCGCCGGCGGCGAGTACGCAGCGTGGTCCGAGCTTGCCGACGTCGGCCGCCCTGACTGCATTTCGGATTTCTTCCACTTCTGCGGCCGATACCTCAAGGACCGTTTTCGGCGGGGCGCTCATTCTCAAAGTGTAGCGTTCAACCGGACTCCCGTCACGCCGGGGCTAATTGACCGAGGTCAAACGTCCGCGCCAGCGGCGCGACTAAGCCGGTTCGGATTGAGGTGGAGTCCTGATGAGAACGATCATTGAGCCATTCCGGATCAAGGCAGTCGAGCCCATTCGGATGAGCACGGCCGAGCAACGAAAGGAAATCCTGGAGCGCGCCCACTTCAACTTATTCTCTGTCTCCGCCGTGGACGTTCTCATTGACCTGCTCACCGATTCCGGTGTGGCGGCGATGAGCGCAGAGCAGTGGTCGGCGCTGATGCGTGGCGATGAATCGTATGCAGGTTCCGCCTCATACCAGCGCTTTGAGGCCGCGGTGAAACGGCTGATGCCATTCAAGCATGTGATCCCCACCCATCAGGGCAGAGCTGCGGAAGCGATACTTTTCGCACTGCTCGGCGGGCCCGGCCTCATCGTGCCATCGAACACTCATTTCGACACGACCCGCGGAAATATCGAAGCGACGGGCGCGCAAGCGATCGATCTGCTCTGCGAGGCGGGGCGTGATCTCGCCACCCCCGCTCCATTCAAAGGCGATATAGACATCTCCAAGCTTGAGGACTTGCTGCGCCGCCATGGGCAACAGGTGCCGTGCGTCATGCTGACGATCACGAACAACGCTGGAGGGGGTCAGCCGGCGAGCTTGGCGAATATTCGTGCAGTGGCGGCGACTGCGCGGGCGTACAACAAACCCTTCATCATAGATGGATGCCGTTTCGCGGAGAACGCATGGTTCATCAAGCAACGGGAAGCGGGCCAGCAGGATCGACCAGTCGAAGACATCGTTCGTGACATCTTCGCCTGCGCGGACGGCATGACGATGTCAGCAAAGAAGGACGCGTTCGCAAACATCGGCGGTTGGCTGGCTTTGAACGATGATGATCTGGCGCAGAGGGCGCGCACGCGCCTGATCCTGACCGAAGGTTTTCCCACTTATGGCGGTTTGGCCGGGCGCGATCTCGACGCCATTGCACAGGGCTTGGCCGAGATCGTGGACGAAGACTATCTGCGCTACCGCGTGCGCGTGAACGAATACATCGTCGAGAAACTGTCGTCTGCGGGCGTGCCGGTAGTGCAGCCTGCAGGCGGACACGCCGTATTCCTCGACGCCGGTCGAATGCTCCCGCACGTTCCCTCGCTGCAGTACCCGGGCCAAGCCTTAGCGGTGGCGCTCTATGAGGAAGGCGGCGTCAGGAGCTGCGAAATCGGCAGCGTGATGTTCGGCCGTCACCCAGATGGCAGCGAAACCGCTGCGCAGATGGAGTTGGTGCGGCTGGCCATGCCGCGGCGCGTTTATACCCAAAGTCATGCCGATTACCTGATCGAGACGATCCTGGCGGTGCATGCGCGGCGCGAACGTCTTGGCGGAATGCGCATCACCTGGGAGCCCCCCGCTCTGCGCCACTTCACCGCGCATTTTGCGCCACTGCTTTGAGAGCAAATGCCGGTTGGTGGCCTGCGATCGAATGGTTAAGCTACGGCAATGAACCTCAAAGCGTGCATCTCTTTCCTCGCCGTGGCCGTGGCGTTGGTGATCGCCGGCTGCAATCGGCGGGGGCTGGAGCAAGCTGCGCCGGCGCCGGCGGCGGCGGAAGCCAGCACCGCGGCGCCGGACGTGAGGCCCTTTGTCGGCCGATCCTATGCAGAGATGATCGCGTCTCCGGGCCTTGAGCGGTATGCGCCCGCCAATCTTGGCCTCTCCGCGGAAGAGCAGGCGCGCTTTGACCGTGTGACAGCCTCGCCCGCCGTTGGCGTCGCGGCATCCGGCGGAGGGCTGGAGGCAGTGGTATTCTCCGGCTGCGCCGCCGGCGGGTGCCTCGATGGCCTGGGTGTGGTCGCCATCGATCCTGCGACAGGGGAAGTTTTCGTCGGAGTCAGCGACATGAGCGGCGCCGCCGTGTTGGTCCCAAACGAGCGGCTTGAAGCGCTCCTGCGCCTTACCTCGCCGAGCCGGACTTGGGATGATCCGGTGCGCCCATCGGCGCAGAACCACGCAGCAACACCTTAAGGAATCCGTGCTAGCAGTGCTCGTCGCGTGCGCGCTTGACCGGCGGAACGGCTTGGCCTAACCCCTCCCGTCTCGCAAAGACGCGGGTGTAGCTCAGTCGGTTAGAGCGCCGGCCTGTCACGCCGGAGGTCGCGGGTTCGAGCCCCGTCACTCG
>CAYODX010000024.1:0-41402 GCA_964402795.1 uncultured Terricaulis sp.
GGGCTTCGGCCGGGGCGGTGAGCAATCCGTGCGCAGCGACCGTGTTCAAAAACCCGAGGAACCACAGCAGCCAAAGCTGCGTCCAGCGGGCGAGCCGCTGGACGCGTAGCGTGGAGAGTGGCGGGGCTTTGTATTGCATGAGCGGGCATTCTAGCGCCGCGCCAAGCCGGTCGGATTGAATGGGGCGCAAGCCTTTCTAATCAAGCGCTTCGGACAAAGGCGATGGGGATGGACGTTTGGGCTGTCCCCGCAAAGCGAGTGGCAATTCGCCCAGCGCTCGTGTGTGCGCCCATCCAAGCTGTGTGCTAAGCTTTGCCGGTGACTTCCGCAGACGACGCCGCTCTCATTCAAACCAGCCTCGAACGCGCTGCTACGCGCGGCGGCGATTTGACTGCCGCAGTGTATGAGCGGCTATTTTCCGAACGGCCGGAACTGGAGCCGCTGTTCATAATGGACAGCAACGGCGCAGTGCGCGGCGAGATGCTCGCCCGCGCGCTGGAGGCCATTCTCGATTTCATCGGCGAACGCGTCTACGCCCACCACATGATCAATGCAGAGGCCAGCAATCACGACGCCTACAACGTGCCTCGCGAGGCATTCTCGCGCTACTTTGCCATCATCGTCGAGGCCCTGCGCGAGGCGTGCGGCGGCTGGGACGCCAGCACGGGCGCCGCGTGGGAGCGCCTGCTGGCGGAACTGGATGGCATTGTTCGAGCTGATTAGCTTTCATCACATAGCTTCCGGCTCGGTCAGCTCCACTGGGCGCACGCTACAACATCCGTTCTCAGGCGAAGGCGGGCTTGCAGAGCTTGACCCTGCCCCCGCTCCGCCGCAAGGCAAGGCGCCATGAAGATTCTCATCGTCGGCTCAGGCGGACGCGAGCACGCGCTGGGCTGGAAGCTCGCCAAAAGTCCGCTCGTTTCGGAGCTGATTTCCGCACCCGGCAATCCAGGCTTGGCCGAGTTGGGTCGCACCATAGCGCTCAACGTCGAGGAGGCCCGTGAACTGGCCGCCTTCGCGATGCGCGAACAGGTGGGGCTCGTCGTGATTGGGCCGGAGGCGGCGGCGGCGGCGGGCCTCGCCGACGCGCTGGCGCACGTTGGGGTGCGTTGCTTTGGGCCGAGCAAAGCAGCCGCCGAACTGGAAGCGTCGAAGGCGTTCATGAAAGAGTTCTGCGTTCGGCACCGGGTGCCGACGGCGGAGTACAAGGTTTTCGACGACGCCATCCGCGCCAAGGCTTATCTCGGCGAACGCGAACCGCCGTTCGTGATCAAAGCGGATGGCCTTGCCGCCGGCAAAGGGGTCGTCATCGCCGAGACCCGGCGAGACGCCGACGCCGCGGTGGATGAAATACTCTTCCTGCGCAAGTTCGGCGCGGCCGGGCAGCGCATAGTCATCGAAGACTTCATGCCTGGCGAAGAAGCGAGCTTCTTCGCTCTCTGTGATGGCGAGACGGCGATCCCGCTGGTAGCGGCGCAAGATCACAAGCGCGCCTATGATGGCGACAAGGGTCCGAATACTGGCGGCATGGGCGCCTATTCGCCGGCGCCCGTTTTCACCGACAGTGCGCGCGAACAGACGATGGAGCGCATCATCCTGCCGACCTTGCGCGGAATGAAAGCGGAGGGTCGTCCCTTCGTCGGCGTGTTGTTCGCAGGCCTGATGATCACGCCTGATGGACCGAAACTGATCGAATTCAATGTGCGCTTCGGCGACCCCGAGTGCCAGACCCTGATGCGGCGCTTGAAAAGCGATTTGGCGCCCGTGCTGCTCGCAGCCGCAAAGGGCGAACTCGCCGCGATCGCGCCGCTGGAATGGGATCCTCGCCCCGCGGTAACTGTGGTCTATGCGGCGCAAGGCTATCCGGACGAGCCGCTGACGGGTTCGGTGATCCGCGGGGTTGCGGATGCGGCCGCCGTGCCGGGGGTTGAAATCTTCCACGCCGGCACCCGCCGTGACGAAGATGGAACGCTGCGAGCCGCAGGCGGGCGCGTGCTCAACATCACCGCTGTCGGCGAAACGCTGAATGAAGCGATCGGCGCCGCCTACGCCGCCGTGCAGAGGATCGACTGGCCGGGCGGCTTCTGCCGCAGCGACATCGGTTGGCGGGCGCTCACGCGCTGATCGCAGCCACCGTTTCTGACAGGGCGTAGCCAGCGCCTGGACGGCGATCGTCAGGCCAGAGGGTGGTCTCATCCCAAGTCGTCTTGGCGTCGAAGCGTGCTTTGTCGAGGCCTGTGGCGCCGCTGAGATCGGCGCCATGCAGACGTGCGCCGCTCAGATCCGCGCCATCGAACTTGGCGCCGCGCGCGACCGCTGCCCGGAGGTCTGCACCATTCAGCGAGGCGCTCATGAAATTAGCGCGTGAAAGGTCTGCGCGACGCAAGACCGCGCGGCTCATCGAAGCGCCATAAAACACGCTGTCGCTCAACCAGCAATCGCGCAGACTGGCGCCAGTCAGGTCTGCTTCGAAGAAATCAACGTCCTGCGCAAACACGCCGGCCCAGAATACGTCAGCCAGTTTCGCCCCCTGCAGATCTCGGTCAGCGAAAGAGAAGCTCGTGCGCGACGGCGGCTGGCGTTTCGTGGCGGGCGCGCTCGGCTCAGGCCGGCGCACTGTTTGGTCCTGCACGCCGAAAGCGCGAACCATGGAATCGGCCAAGAACTTGAGAAAGGTCTTGGTCTCGGCGTCCCCTTGGTTGCCGTCGCGCAGGATCGCGACCAGCACGTCCTGAATGGTCTTCATGTCGGTTGACGGCGCCGACTTGTGCTTGCTCGCTAGCTCCTCGTAACGGCGCAGCAACGCCGATGTCGCCGCAAGCTGTCTCGTACGCTCATTCGAGCCCACGCCTTCCATCAGCGCCAAGAACCGTTCCTGCTCGCGCTTGCGATCATCGCGTTCCTTGAGCGTGCGGTTGACGACGAAGCCGATCACCGGAACCGCGATGCCGACGACAAGCCCGACCAGGCCCGAGATCAGAGCCGACCATGGCAGCAGGAATGCGATCGGCGAACTGGAGATGTCACGGTTGGTGCGCTCAAGGCTGGCGGCCTCTTCGCGCAGCTTGGCGACTTCGAGACATTCGCGCGCGGCGGCCAACGACGCCGCATTGGGCTGCGGTTGATCCGGGCCCAGCGCTTCGTTGAGAATGGCTTCGCATTCGGCGCGCTGGCGCACCTGCGCAAAGGCCGGGGTGAGCGAAAAAACGGCAAGCGCGAGAACGGCGACGGACGCAAAGCGGCGCATGCGATCCTCCCCCTGTTGACGCCACGCTATACCCGCTGGAAGCAGGACTCAACGATTGCCTTACCGGCGGCTTGCCGCGGCAATGCGGATGTTGGAAGGTTCGCCCGCCGCGACCGGGCGCGGCTCATCGACTTGAACTGGACGGCAACGCAGTGACCGACGATCCCCACGCAGATTTCAAGGGCGTCAAACCGGTCGAGGAACGCCACCGGCTGGACGAGGCCGCGCTCGACGCTTGGATGCGCGCCAATGTGGAAAGCTATGCTGGGCCGCTGACAATCAATCAATTCAAGGGCGGGCAATCCAATCCGACTTATCAGCTTGTCACGCCGGCGCGAAAGTACGTGCTGCGCAAGAAACCAGGCGGCAAGCTGTTGCCCTCCGCGCACGCCGTAGACCGCGAGTTCCGGGTTATCTCTGCGCTCCACCCGACCGGCTTTCCGGTCGCGCGCCCTTATGCGTTGTGCAGCGACGAAAATGTTCTTGGCGCGATGTTCTATGTGATGGAAATGGTTGAGGGCCGCGTGTTGTGGAACGGCGCGTTGCCGGAGATGGAGAAGGACGATCGGCGCCGCGTTTATGAGAACAAGATCACCACGCTGGCGCGACTGCACAATACCAATTACGAACAGATCGGCCTTGTCGACTACGGCAAGCCGGGCAACTATTTCGCGCGTCAGATCGATCGCTGGTCCAAGCAGTACAAGCTCAGCGAAACTGAGACGATCGACGAGATGAACCGGCTGATCGAATGGCTGCCGGTGACGATTCCCCCGGGTGAACGCACGTCGATCGTGCATGGCGACTATCGCCTTGACAATCTGATCCTGCATCCGAGCGAGCCGCGCGTGATTGCAGTGCTGGATTGGGAGCTTTCCACGCTCGGCGATCCGCTCGGCGATTTCACTTATTATTTGATGAACTGGGCGATGCCGCACGACGGCCGCGCCGGCTTGGGCGGACTGGACCTCGAGCCGCTGGGCATTCCGACGCTCGACGAAACGGTCTCACTCTATTGCGCACAGACGGGGCGCGACGGCATTCCCGCGCTGGACTGGTATTTCGCGTATAACGCGTTCCGCCTCGCCTGCATCTTGCAGGGCATCGCCGGACGGGTGCGTGACGGCACTGCGGCGAGCGCGCATGCGGCGCAAATGATTGCCCGCATCCGCCCGCTCGCGAGCGCGGCGTTCATGTACGCGCAACGCGCTGGTCTGCGATGAAGCCATCAAAACGCGGCGGTGGTGAATCGTGAACCGGCGCGAGAACGGCTCTTTTCTTTGGGCGTGGACGCAGCGCAGAAAGCGCGGACCAATGCACACGCTGCTGTTCGGCGCCGTCGTCGGCGCCATGAGCGGGCTAATGTTCGCAATCCTGATGCTCTACGCGATGACGCTCAACGGCGGCAGCTTCCGCGTGGACGAAGAGGCCGCTGGCCCTTTCCTCAGCATCTTCGCCCGCGCGCTCGGGCCGACAGGCTTTCTCTTCTTCGTATCCATTCCTCCGTTCACGGCCCTCGGGGCCTGGCTCGGCTATCGCGTGTGGGGCCTGATGGAGGATCGCTATCAGGCGCTGCTGCAAGCCGGCGCCCGCATTCCGCTGGAGAAACCGGTCCGGTCAGCGAAGGAGCGTTTCGCCGACCGGGCCGTGCTGGGAGGCTTTTTGCTGCTTAGTCTGTTCTTGTTCGCCATGCTGGTCTGGGAAATCAGGGGCGGAGCGATGTGAGCTTCGCGCGTATGCGGTTGACGCGCGCCGCCTGCGGCAGGATCAAAGCGCAAACGGGGGACACCTAATGCTGCAACGCGCAATCACGTTCGCGGGCGCTCTGTGCGCCTTGGTCCTGCTCTCTGGCTCCGGCTTCGCCCAGGATGCAAATCAGCAAGCGAGCACTGTGATCCATGCGGGCCGGCTGCTGGCGGATCCTGCAACCGGACGCGTCTTGACCGAGCAATCCATTTTGATTGGAGCTGACGGACGCGTGCTCGGTATCGAGCCAGGGTACGTGACGCCGGCAGGCGCGACCATAGTCGACGAACGCAACCGTTTCGTGCTGCCTGGGCTGATCGACAGTCACGTGCATTTGACCAGTGAGCTCGGTCCGAACCAGCTGCTTGACGAGGTTCAACTCACCGTAGCCGATCAAGCCATCCGCGGGGCCGAGAACGCGCGCAAGACGCTGCTGGCGGGTTTCACGACGGTTGCAGACCTCGGCGCCAGCAACGACGCCATCTTTGCGTTGCGTCGGGCAGTGGCGGAAAACCGCGTGCCCGGGCCACGCATCATCGCCGCAGGTTCAGCGGTCACGCCGGATGGCGGCCATGCCGACGCCAACGGCTTTGCGCCCGAGATCATCAATGTGCTGCGCAGCGTCTCCGCCTGCTCTGGAGCGGACGCATGCATGCGCGCCACGCGGCGGCAAATTCAGGCGGGCGCCGATCTGGTAAAGATAACCTCGAGCGGCGGCGTGCTCTCGAACACCGCAGCAGGCGTGTCGCAACAGCTGACGGATGAAGAACTCAGCGCCATTGTTCGCGCCGCGCACATGATGGGCCGCCGCGTCACTGCGCATGCGCATGGCACGGACGGGATCAACGCGGCGTTGCGCGCCGGTGTCGATTCAATCGAACACGGCACCTATCTCGATCGCGAGTCGGTGCGCCTGTTGCGCCAGGGCGACCGCTACCTCGTGCCGACGATGATGGCCGGCTGGTGGGTTGGCCAATTGGCGGAACAAGGCGGCGTGCTGACGCCAGCGCAGGCCGACAAGGCGCGCCGGGTGGGCCCCGACCTCGTGCGCATGGTGCAGATGGCGCGCAGGGCCGGCGTACGCATCGCGTTCGGCACGGACACTGGGGTCTCTCCCCACGGCATGAACGCACGTGAATTTCAGTTGCTGGTGGAAGCCGGCTACACCCCGCTGCAGACGGTCCAGATGGCGACCGTCAACGCGGCCGATCACCTGCAACTCAATGGCGTCGCGGGCCGCATCGGGCGTGGCTATTCCGCGGACATCATCGCTGTCGATGGCGACCCGTTGTCGGACGTTGCCACACTGATGAACGTGCGGTTCGTCATGGCTCGCGGCGTAACGCACAAGAACGAGTAGCTTGCCGGGCGCGCCGGCGCAGCCTATCTGGCGCCATGCTACGTGTGATCGCTCGCGGCGGCGGTGAGGCGCAATGCGCAGACGCCAATGCGCTCTGGTACGACCTTGAATCGCCGAACGACGCGGAAGAAGCGCAGGTCGAGCAAACGCTCGCCATCGATGTGCCGACACCGGCCGAGCGCGCCGCCTTCGAAGATTCAGCCCGCTTCTATGAGGAAGGCGAGTCGCTGCATCTGACCGCGACATTGCTTGGCCGCCGCGACGAGGGCCGCTTTGTCGCCGGCGCGGTGACCTTCATTCTGACCAAAGGCAAGTTGGTCACGGTGCGGCAGGTGCGCCCGCGCGCATTCGAAATAGGCCAAGGCCGCGCCTCGGCGCGGGTCGCTTCCGCGCAGTCCGGCGCGGACGTGATGCTGGCGCTGATCGAAGGCGCGGCCGAGCGGCTTTCCGACGTCCTGGCCGAAGGCACGCACGAGTCACACGCCATCTCAGCGCGCGTGTTCGGGGCCGAAGACGCTATCGATCTGCGCACCGTGCTGCGCGACCTTGGGCGCATCGGCGCGCTTTCGGCTCTGGTGCACGATTCGCTCGCGAGCATGCAGCGCCTTCTCGTCTATGCGCGCGCGAGCAAAGGAAAATACGGCATCGACAGCACGCGCATCGCCGCACTGACGCGCGACGTGAGCGAATTGGAGCGTGTTTCTGAAACGCTGCAGCCACGCCTTTCCTATCTTCAGGACGCCGTGCTCGGCCTGATCAATGCGCAGCAGACGAACGTGCTGAAAGCGCTGTCGCTGGCGACGATGGCGTTCGTGCCGCCGACGTTGGTGGCGTCGATCTTTGGCATGAATTTCACGGCGATGGACTGGTTCCGCGAGCCTTGGGGGCCTTGGGCCGGGTTCGCGTTGATGCTGCTGGCGCCGGCGGCGCTGTTCGGCGTCGCCAAATGGCGGCGCTGGTTTTAAAGGCTGGAACTGGGCTCTCGACGATGCGTTGTGCGGGCATCGAAGGAGACCCGTTTGCAATGATGAGAATGATGTTGGCCGCAGGCGCGGTGTTGCTGCTGAGCGCGTGCGGCACCCAGATGGGAGATCGCATGGCCTCCGGCGCGGCGATCGGCGGCGGCGCAGGACTCGCACTGGGCGGCATCGGCGCTCTTCCTGGCGCGGCCATCGGTGCGGCGGTCGGCGCCTTCACTGAGCCTGACGACGTCAATCTCGGCGATCCGATCTGGGATCCGAAGGGCAGAAATTACGTCGGCGGCGATGAGTATAGCGGCAAACCCGACAAGGGCGAAGGCAAGCCGGCTTAACCACATTGCTTTAGCGAGCAGCCACAATTCCTCCATACGGGCGCCGCTTGTCTGCGGCGCCTTTTCTGTTTTCGCTGCGGGGGCCTTTGGATGAACAAGCGCATTTTGGTTTTGGCGGCCGCACTCTTGCTTGCGGCATGTGGGACGCAAATGGGCGACCGCCTAGCCTCGGGCGCGACCATCGGCGGCGGCGCCGGTCTGGCCGCCGGCGGCGTCGGCGTGATACCCGGCGCGCTGATTGGCGCAGCCGTCGGCGGGCTTACCTCGCCTGAACAGGTGAACCTCGGCAAGCCGGTGTGGAACGACGGACGCGATTGATTGCTGTTCGCCGCCGGAACGCCTAATCAACCGGCGGCGCCCGTCTGTTCTGCGGGAGCGCCCGGACAGACGAGATGGCAGCGTTAGAATTTACACGTCGCTTTGCGATGGCGCACCGACTGCGCAAGAGTCCAAAGTGCGCCATTCCCCACGGTCACAACGAGTTCGTCACAGTGCGGCTCAACCCAATCGCGCCGTTTCGCTTTGGAGGAGCAAACGCGGCTGCGTCGTTCGAGTCGGTGAAGCGGCGCTGGCATCGGTGGGTAGACGAGCATGTGGACCATTCGTTGCACCTTGCCGAAGACGATCCGCTCATTGGATATTTTCGCGACAACGAGCCGGCGCGGCTCACGCAGATCATGACGTTTCAGGGCGAGCCTACAACCGAGGCTCTGGCCGCCTGTTTTTGGATGAAGCTCGCCGCTTTCATTGAGGCCGATAAGCTGCCTTTCACTCTCGACGAGGTGCGCGTTGAGGAAACGCCTACTAACACGGTCGCGATCCGCCGCGCCTATTTCGATCCGGCGGAGTGCGGCCTCCGTGCCGGCGCTTGGCCGCGGCGGGCCGATATGAGCATCAATGACTTCTGACTAAGCTCGGGCGACTCAAGGAGCCCGCATGCCGTCATTCCTCACATCCCCGCAGGTCGCGCCGATCCTTCTCCTGCTCGGTTCGAACATCTTCATGACCTTCGCCTGGTACGGGCACCTGAAGTTTCGCTCTACCCCGCTCCTTGTGGCCATCGTGGTCTCCTGGGGCATTGCTTTCGTGGAGTACTGCCTGGCTGTTCCCGCCAATCGCCTTGGCGCGAGCGCCTATTCCACCGCGCAGCTAAAAACGATGCAGGAGGTGATCACGCTCACCGTGTTCGTCGGATTTTCATGGCTGTTCCTGCGTGAGCCGCTCGGCTGGAACCATCTGTTCGGCTTTGCCTTGATCGCCGCCGGCGCGGCCATCGTGTTCCTGGGAAAATAGTCTCCCAGCACTCGCTGGAACTGCGGCGCGGCGCGACGGTTGCCACTGCATCCGCAAGCAAGGAGCAGCTCCACATGGCAAATATGTCGGAACACGCCGTCGATGTCCTGAACGGCCTCATCAAGACGACGCTCGACAGCGTCGGCGGCTACAAGGAAGCAGCCGAAAACGCCGACCGTTCGCAGTACAAGGCGATGTTCGCCGAACGCGTGTCGAAGCGGCAAGCACTTGCCGCCGAACTGCAACAGGAAGTGCGCAGCCTCGGCGGCAAGCCCGAAGATGATCAGGGCATCCTTGGCAAGGCGCACAACAAGTTCATCGACCTGAAGAACGCGCTCACAGGCGGCGACGACAAGAGCGTGATCGATGAGGTGGAACGCGGCGAAGACTACATCAAGGGCAAGTTCGAGCACGCGCTTGAAGATGATGACTTGCCGTCACAGGTGCGCAGCGTGGTTTCCCGCGCCTATGCCAGCATCAAGGCGGACCACGACGAGGTCAGCCGCATCAAGCACACCCTGCACTAGCTCTATTCCAGCAGCCAGATGATCCAAGGGGCGGCGATGGCGAGGGCCAGCGCCGCCTCGACGCCTGCGCTCAGTCGATTGAAGGGCGTGTCTGCACCATCGAGAAAAATCGATAGCACGCGGCCGAAGGCGGCGCCGCCCCAGCCGGCGCTGAGGACTGCCGCTGCGCCCGTGGCGGCGACCCCAATCACGTACTCGCCACCCATGATGAACAATACCGACATCAACAGGGCGACGCCATGCAGCCCGAGAAAAACGCCGCCATAGGTGGCGCGAAACTCCGCGAAACCGCCGCCCTGCTGGTCCGGCGCCAAACGCACAAACGTCTGCGCCCACCCCGGGTCGATCAAAGCGCGAAGCCCCAGAAACGCGCCGAAGGCCAGCCCCAGCGCGTTGATGATCCAAGCCGCGAACAGCATCAACGAGCGCCGGGGGAGCCCTCTGCATCCGCCTTCGGACGCTTGCCTGTCCAGCCGTAGCGGGACAGCTCGTTGAGCGCGATGGCCCGGCAATGCACCTCGTCCGGCCCATCGGCCAGTCGAAGCGTGCGGATGCCGGCATACGATTTGGCGAGGCCGAAATCCTGGCAAACGCCCGCCCCGCCATGCGCCTGAATTGCATCGTCGATGATTTTCAACGCCATTCGCGGCGCCGCGACCTTGATCATTGCGATCTCGTTCTTGGCGACCTTGTTGCCTACCGTATCCATCATAAACGCCGCTTTGAGGCACAACAGGCGTGTCATTTCGATGTCGATGCGCGCCTCGGCGATGCGCTGCTCCCATACCGAATGTTCAGCCAGGGTCTTTCCGAAAGCGACGCGGCTGGTAACGCGCCTGCACAGCGCCTCGAGCGCCGCTTCAGCGGCGCCGATCGTGCGCATGCAGTGGTGGATGCGTCCCGGCCCCAAGCGCCCCTGTGCTATTTCAAAGCCGCGGCCCTCGCCAAGAATGAGGTTGGAGACCGGCACGCGCACATCCTTGAGCTCGATCTCCATGTGACCGTGCGGGGCGTCGTCATAACCGAACACGGTCAGCGGGCGCAGAATGTTGACGCCCTTGGCGTCGAGCGGCACGAGCACCTGGCTTTGCTGACTGTGTTTGGGGTTGTCCGGATTGGTCTTGCCCATCAGGATCGCGACCTTGCAGCGGGGATCGCCCGCTCCCGAAGACCACCATTTGCGGCCATTGATCACGTAATCGTCGCCGTCGCGCTTGATCTCGCAGCGAATGTTGGTGGCGTCGGATGAGGCGACGCCAGGCTCGGTCATCAGGAAGGCCGAACGGATCTCGCCATTCATCAACGGTTTCAGCCATTTGTCCTTTTGCGCGCGCGTGCCGTAGCGCTCCAGCACTTCCATGTTGCCAGTGTCAGGCGCCGAACAATTGAACACTTCCGAAGCAAAGCCGACACGACCCATGATTTCGGCGAGGGAAGCATAGGTGAGGTTGGAGAGGCCAGGACCCTCGAACTGGAACGTGTCGTCCACGTGAGCGTGGCCGCTCGACGGCGGCATGAACATATTCCAGAGGCCCTGCGCCTTAGCCTTGGCCTTCAGATCTTCCAGCACCGGCAGAACTTTCCAGCGTCCCCCTTCGTGCTGCTGCGCCTCATAGGTCGGAACGGCCGGATAGATGTGCTCTTCCATGAATTTCTGGACGCGGCCGATCCATTCTTTGGTTTCCGCTGAGTGTTCGAAATTCATCGTGCTCTCCCGAGTGCTGGCGCGCTGGTCGGCGGCACGCTAAGGCTCCCGCTCGGGAGGAGCAATGCGGCCGATGAAACTTGCCGCTGCGACACTGGCGAACAGGTTCGTGACGCTGGAACCGTTCGATGAAAAGCATCGGGCAGGTCTGACCGAGGCCGCTGAGGCGGACCTCGCCATCTTCCGTCATATGCCCTTTCCTGTGTCGTCGCGGGGCTATGGCGCCTGGTTTGACTGGCTGCGCGCCGAACAAGCCGAGGCGCGTTGGATGCCCTTTGCCGTACGCGCCGCGGATGGACAGATCGTCGGCCAGAGCTGTTACCTCGCAATTCGCCCTGAGCACGCCGGCGTCGAGATCGGCGGCACCTGGTACAGACGTCAAGCACAAGGAACGGCGATCAACCCAGCGGCGAAGCTGCTGCTGATCGATCACGCTTTTGCTTGCGGCGTCGAACGGGTGGAGTTCAAGACCGATGCGCTGAACGCACACTCGCGCGCGGCCTTGACCAAGCTGGGGGCGACTTTCGAAGGCATCTTTCGCCGCCAGATGCGCCGGCCCGACGGGAGCATGCGCGACAACGCCTATTTCTCGATCATCCGCGAAGAGTGGCCGCAGGTGCGTGCAAAGCTAGAGGCGCGGCTGGCGACGCTTGGTTCACCCGAGGCCGGATGATGGACAAGTTCGACTTCGTCCTGATCCTGCTCTCGTTCGTCTTCGCGATGGCGATGGCGCACCTGCTCGCGGGAGTCGGGATGCTCGTTTCGGCGCGCGAACGCGTGCGCTTTTCGCCGCTGCTGACGCTTATGATCCTGAATGTGCTGCTTCAGGTTTTCGTTGATTGGCTCGCCTTGTGGGACCTGCGCAGCCTGGCGGAGTGGGATCTGCTGACGGTCGCGGTCATCTTCACCTATCCTGTCGTCATCTATTTCATGTGCGTCGCGGCCGTGCCGGAGCACTCACAAGAGCCGGCGATCGACATGGAAGCGTTCTATTGGAAGACGCGGCGTCTTTTTTACGGGCTGTTCTCCCTGCTGTTGCTCATCTTCATGGTCGGGTCATGGGTGCTCCTGCGCACGTCGACGCCGGATCTGGCGCTGCAGCAATGCCTCAGCAATCTACCGTTCCTGCTCCTGTGTCTGCTGGCTCTGCTCGTGCCCGCGCGGTGGGCGCAATGGACCGCCGGGCTCGGAGTGCTGTTGCTGACGATCGGGTGGTCCGTCGTCTTCACCAGTACGATCCGATAGCGCGCGCATTGAACGCGCTGCGAACGCGTGTAGACTATCTCTGACGCGAGCGCCGCTTTAGGCGGCCCATAAGGGGCGCACCCCGCCGCGCCGTTCTCCAGTTCACGGGAGACGCGCGTGGCGCAATTGACAATCATGCTGCTCTTGATCGTGGTGCTCGGCACTTCGACCATTTCCGGCGTCTTCGGCATGGCCGGCGGGCTAATGCTGATGGGTGCGCTGACGCTGGCGATGCCAGTGTCGGCGGCGATGGTCACCCATGGGGCGGTGCAGTTCGTCTCCAACGGGTGGCGTGCGGTGCTGCACCGGCGCTTCATCCAATGGCGCATCATCGCGCTTTACGGGGCCGGCTCGGCGCTGGCCGCCGCACTGCTCGCCCTGGTGACCTACGCGCCCACCAAAGCGTGGGTGTACTTGTTGCTGGGGCTTGTGCCAGGACTGGCGTGGCTGCCCAAGCGCCATTTCCACCTCGACGCCGCAAAACCACTGCACGCGACGCTGTGCGGGCTCACCGTGACCGGGCTCAATGTGCTGGCCGGCGTATCAGGCCCCCTGCTCGACGTCTTCTTCGTGCGCACCGCACTCACGCGCCATCAGATCGTCGCCACAAAAGCGGCGACACAAGCATTCAGCCACACTGTGAAGATGGCTTTCTACGGCATGCCGCTGTTGGCCTCGACTCAAACAAGCGGTCTGCCGCCGCTGTGGTTCTTCCTGCTCGCGGCGCCACTGGCGATGTTGGGGGCAGTGTTGGGCGGGCGCGTGCTCGATCGGCTGAGCGACATGCACTTTCTCAAGTACACACGCTGGATCGTCACCGCGCTCGGGCTGATCTATTTGATACAGGCGTGGCGGCTGTTTGCCGATGCGGGCTGAACATCATTCGGTCATCGCAACGAATACGCCGCGAAATTAAGCTTCCATAAACCAGCGCACCGGCCCCATGGGGGATGAGAGATTCGGACGGCAAATAATGCCCATCATCACCCACGTGCTGCTCTATGCCGCCTACGCCACCATTTCGGCGACGGTCGGCATTGCGCTGAGCCAGATCGGCGGCCAGGACGTCGGCGCCTCGTTCCTGGGCGCTATCGCGCTATTCTGCGCCTGCGCCGTCACCCATGGCAGCATTGCAGCTTCCGCGGCGGCCAGCCGCGCGACAAGCGCAGAAAGGCGCATCCACAAAGACATGGATCGCCTGCGCACGGCGCACCGTGAAATCAGCGCTGACATCGACGCCGTGCAAACCAGGCTCGACCAGATTGAAACGAACGCCGCCTACGCGCCTCCGGCTCAACCGCAGCTGGAAGCGCCCGCCGCGGCAAGCGGCCAGATCGAACTCAAGCTCATCGATCAAATTGTCGATAAGCTCGGCGCCGCGATGGACGCCCGCCTGCAAACCATACAGGGCGCAGGCAATGTCACGCCTCTGCATTCGGCGCGTGGGCCCATGGACCTGGTGCGCGAAGCACTATTGGACAATCGTGTCGAACTGCACCTGCAGCCGATCGTGCAATTACCGCAGCGCAAGACTGCCTTCTACGAGGGTTATACGCGGCTCAAAGACGCGACTGGCAGGCTGATCCTACCGCAGGAATTCATCCCGGCCGCCGAACAGGCGGGCTTGATGTCCTCCATCGACAACGTCCTGCTGTTCCGCTGCGTGCAGATCGTCCGTAAGCTGCTGAAGCAGGACAGGCGCATCGGCATCTTCTGCAATATCAGTCCGATCGCTTTGGCGGACGAGAGCTTTTTCCCGCAGTTTCTCGACTTCATGCGCGAGAACCGCGATCTCGCCGGCAGCGTGATCTTCGAGATCCCGCAAGCCGCCTACGAGGCGCGCACATCGATCGAGGCGCGGGCGATGGCCAAGCTGGTCGACCTGGGCTTCCGCTTCTCCATCGACAAGGTGACATCGGTGGAGATCGACCTGCCCGATCTGGAGCGCTCCGGCGTGCGCTATCTCAAAGTGGCGGCGTCGACCCTGATGGACCAGATCGTTCGGCAAGGCGCGCGGCCGAGATCAGCCATCACGCGCGAGATCGCGGCCGCCGACATCGGCGCCGTGTTCCAACGCTATGGCGTAGATCTCATCGCAGAGCGCATCGAGAGCGAAGATACAGTGCTGGAGGTGCTCGATCTGGATGTCCCCTACGGTCAGGGCCATCTGTTCGGCGCGCCGCGGGCGATCAAAGAGAGCCTGATGGAAGAAACCGCTCCGCCAAAAGATTTCCTGCTGCGGCAAAGCGGACGCATCGCCTAGACATCCCGCGCGCGCCATCCACAATCAAACCATGAAGATCGTCGCTATCACCGGCGGAAGCGGCGCCGGCAAGACCGTGCTGGCGCACGCGCTGGCGCGCCGCATCGGGCCGAAAGCACGCGTGATCGCCGAGGACGATTATTATCACTGCGCGTCCGCATTTCCGGACTTCGACGCGGCCAGCCACAATTTCGACGCTCCGGAGGCGAAGGAGCACACGTTGCTGCGGGAACACCTTGCACTCGCGCGGGCCGGCGCTCCATTTGACAAGCCGGCGTATGACCTGGTTACGCACCGGCGCAAGGCCGGTGTCGAGCGGATCGCCGGCGCGGACGTTCTGATCGTAGAAGGCATTCACCTGCTCTGCTCAAAGGATTTGCGCCCGCTGTTCGACCTCAAGGTTTTCGTAGACGCCGACGAAGCTCTGCGCCTTGGTCGACGTATGGTGCGCGATATGAATGCGCGGGGCCGCAGCCCAGAGAGCGTGCTGGCGCAGTTTTTCACCACTGTGCGCCCGATGCACGAACAGCATGTGGCGCCGCAACGCGAACTGGCGGACATCGTGTTGACTTCCGCCTACGGCGCCGACGCCGAGACAGCGGATCGCGACGCATTGCGTCTGCTGGAGGCGCTGCGGTGACGAAACCGATCATCAGCATCGACGAGATTGCAGACCATTACGATGCGCTCTTCTGCGATGTCTGGGGCGTCGTCCACAACGGCAAGCGAGCCTATCCGGGCGCAGTCGCAGCGCTGCAGCGCATGCGCGCGGCGGGCAAGGTCGTCATCCTTTTGACCAACGTGCCGAAACCGCGCGGGCCAATCCCCGATCAGCTCGACGCGCTCGGCGTGCCGCGCGCGGCCTGGGATGCTATCGTCACCTCTGGCGATGCGACGCGGGCCGAACTCTCTTCCCGCGCGCCCGGGCCGATGTGCCGGATTGGCCCGCGCGACTTCGACAGGACGCTATGGGATGGGCTGGGGCTCGAAGAAGCGCCACTCGATCGAGCGCGCTTCATCGGCATATCAGGGCTCAATCGCTACGATGAGACACCGGCCGATTATGCCGGGATGCTGCGTGAAGCGAAGGCTCGAGATCTTGAGATGATCTGCGCCAACCCAGACATTGTCGTGCGCGTGGGCGAGCGGCTGATCTGGTGCGCCGGTGCAATTGCGCGCGATTACGAGGCAATCGGCGGGCGGGTGATCATGGCGGGCAAACCCTATGCGCCGATCTACGATCTCGCCTTTCAAGAGCTTGAAGCTTTTGCACAACGAAAATTTCCAAAAGGACGGGTGCTCTGCATCGGCGATGGCGTGCCGACCGATATTGCCGGCGCAAACGCACAGGGGCTGGACAGTTTGTTTATTGCATCCGGCATGCATGGCGAAGCGCTATGGACCGATGGCGGCCTCGACGTCGTCAAAGTCGAGTTGGCGCTGCTGGCCGAGAACGCGCGTGCTGACTATGTAATGGCGGCGCTCGCCTAATAGGTCTCGACGTCGAGGTCATCGAACGTCTCTCCGATGTGGTGATCGAAGTCGCGGGCCTGGTTCATATCCTCGCGGCCAGCGTCATCGCCGCTGCGCCGACGAGCCACACCGCGGCCGAACAACGCCGTGGGATTGCCCGGCTCAACGACGAGCACGGCCTCAAAAGAAACCCTCGCATTGGCCCACTCTCCATTCTGCAATTGCAGCACGCCGCGGCACAGCTGCGCGTCGATTGAACGCGGATCGGCCGCGGCGGCGGCTTCGGCGTCATTGCGCGCCTGCTCCAAATCCGTCTTCTGCCTCAGATTGTGCCAGCACCGCCCCGCCCGCGCCTCGGCCAGAGCCCCATCCCTCTGAATGGCCGCGTCGAAATCGGCGCGTGCGCCGTCGTGGTCGCCCAACTGGTCCTTGGCGCGGGCTCGACGAGCATAGGCGACGGCGAGATCGCGATTGCGGTTGATGGCTTCGTCATAGGCGGCGGCGGCCGCCACGGCATCGCCCCGCGCAAGAGCGATGTCGCCCTGCATGAGGTGCGCACGATCCAGTTTCTGCCCGGCCGCAATGAGGCGTTCCAACATCGGTTCGGCTGCGTCGAGCTGACCGCTGCGGATCAGAATGGCCGCGCGTCCTTCAAGCGCATCAGCCTGGCGTTCGTTGAGGCGCAGCGCCGCCTCGAAATCCCGCAAACTGGCCGTCACTTCCCCCACAGCGCCATGGGCGAGGCCACGCGCCGCTAGGGCGTCGGCTTTTTCCGGGCTCGAGAGTACGCCGGAGTCCACGAGTTCGGTACACGCCGCGACGCGCGCTTCCGCTGCGGCGCGCTGGTCGGCGCAGACCATGCGGCTCTGCGAAAGCGGATCGTCTTGACGCTGACACCCCGCGATCGCCATGACCGCCGCCAAGCCAATCAGAAGTTCACGCCACATGGCCCGCTCCGTCGCCCGAGTCAGCCTAGACCACGCTCGCGCCGCGCGGTTAGGATCAGCGTGACATAACAGGGAGCGCCGCCGTGGCCAATTTGTTCGATCTCACCGGTAAAACAGCGATCATCACCGGCTCCTCCCGCGGCATCGGCAAAGCGATCGCCTTCAGGCTGGCCGAACATGGCGCCAACGTGGTTGTTTCTTCGCGCAAGGCCGATGCTTGCGAGGCCGCGGCCGCGGAAATCAACGGAGCGCTCGGACGCAAGGCGGCGATCTCCATCCCGGCCAATATCGCCTCCAAAGAGGCGCTCCAACATCTCGTCGATGAAACGCGGCGCGCCTTCGGCAGGATCGACGTCCTGGTCTGCAACGCCGCTTCCAACCCCTATTTCGGTCCAATGGCCGGCATCAGCGACGAGCAGTTCCTGAAAATCTTGCAGAACAACGTGCTCTCCAATCATTGGCTGATCGCGATGTGCGCTCCCGAAATGCGCGAGCGCAAGGATGGAGCGATCATCATCATTTCATCGATCGGAGGCCTCAAAGGCTCGCCCGTCATCGGCGCTTACGACATTTCGAAGGCGGCGGACATGCAGCTTGCGCGCAATCTGGCGAGCGAGTTTGGCCCTGACAATGTACGCGTGAACACCATCGCGCCAGGCTTGGTGCAAACCGATTTCGCACGCGCTTTGTGGGAAAACCCGGCAATCCTGAAGGCGTCGACCGAGCGTGCGCCGCTGAAGCGGATCGGGCAACCGGACGAAATCGCCGGCATGGCTGTGCTGCTGGCCTCGAGCGCAGGCGGCTTCATCACTGGCCAAACCCTCGTCATCGATGGCGGCGTGATGGCGGCGTGATTAGAAGGCGCCGATAACCGGCGTCAGCTTGGTCTTGAGCGATTGCGCTGTGAACGGCTTCACGATGTAACTGGACGCACCGCCGCGCCGCTCAGCCTCAGCGCCCTCTGTCGCATCGCCTGCCACCATAATGAACGGCGTCTTCTTGGTCCGCTCGTCGGCGCGCACGCGTTGCAGCAGTTCAATGCCGCTCATCGGCGCCATATTGGTGTCGGAGATAACCAGCGCGTACTCCTTCGCGCGCATTTTCGCGAGCGCGGTCGAGCCATCGGAGGCTTCGTCTATGTTGGTGAAGCCCAGTTGGCGGAGCAGGTTACGCAGTATGCGGATCATGGTGTTGTAATCGTCCACGATCAGGATCGGCATCGTCATAGAGACAGCCATGGCGCGTTCCACTCCAACCTACCCTCGACGCTGTTCTGGGAACGGCCTGCCGCCGAACCGGGGTGCGGCGGCCCGGCGGCAAGACGTGTTCCGGCTGTTGTTGCGCCGTTATGGCGTTACGCATAACAAGGAGCCGAAAATATTCGGTAAAACAGCATTTAATGATGAGTGAACGGAAGCCATATCACGCCCGGCCGACTCACGGTTTGGCAACGCACGCGACTGCACTTGGTTGCGCCCGCAAGAGTTTGTGAACGAATGCGTGAGCGCGCGCCCAGTTCGACCGTACCAAGCGACGCTCGTGGCGCGGCGGTCGCGCTCGGCAATTTCGACGGCGTACATCTTGGACATCAAGCCGTTGTCGCCTCGGCGAGGCGCGCAGCCGAAGCGCTGGGCGCGCCACTCGGCGCAGTCGTATTCGAGCCCCATCCTCGTCGCTTCTTCAAGCCGGACGCGCCAGCCTTTCGCCTGCAAACCCGCGAACAGCGCGCGCGCGCGCTAGCCTCCCTCGGCGTCGAAGAAGTGTACGAACTCGGCTTCGACGGCGCCATGGCGCAATCGAGCGACCACGAGTTCGCCGAGCGCGTTCTGCACGACGTGCTGGGCGTGCGCCATGTCAGCATCGGGGCCGAGTTCCGCTTTGGCAAAGGCCGCATGGGCGACGCCGCGCGATTGCGGGAACTTGGCAGCGCATTGGGCTTCAGCGTGGACGCGGTGGCGCCGGTGGGCGGCGCGGAGAAGATCTCATCCAGCGCCGTGCGCGTAGCCATCGAACAAGGTGACATGGACAAGGCGGCGCGCCTTTTGGGGCGCGCCTGGGCGATCGAGGGCAAGGTGTTGCGTGGTTTCGCGCGCGGCCGCGAGTTCGGCTTCCCGACAGCGAACATTGCGCTCGGGGACTACGTGCGGCCTCGCCTCGGCATCTATGCAGTGCGCGTTGATGTCGGAGACGGCCCTTGGATGCCGGGGGTCGCCAGCGTTGGTGTAAATCCGACAGTGGGTGCTTTGCCTGAGCCGCTGTTGGAAACACATCTACTCGACTTCACGGGCGACCTCTACGGCCGCGCTCTGGAGATCCAGATGATCGCGTTCTTGCGTGATGAGACGCACTTCCAAGATGTCGAGGCCATGAAGGCGCAAATGCGCCAAGACGTGATCGACGCGCGGCGCGCCTTGATCGGGCATTGACGCTCAGGCGGCCCGCGCTTTCGCCCGCGTCAGTTCAATGCCGGTGAGGCTCATTTCAAAATCGTGAAACAGTTCCATAGCCTCGTCGATGTCGACCATGGCTGGGCCGCCTTGCGGAAAGCGAAAGCGCCAGAATGAATGGATGTGGCGCAAGAGCCCGACTGCTTCGCCGATAGGGATGAAGAGCGACGGCGCCTGCAGTAAGAACGCACGAAATGCGCCGGCTTGCCCGTCGGAAAGCCCAGCGAACGCCTCGCCGTAGGCCAACAATTGCTCATCGACGCGTTCGACGGCTCGATCCATCATCATCAGGATACGCTTGCGGCTTTCCGCTAATTCGCGCCGCTCCTCCGCACTGGCGTTGAGAACGCGGCAAGCTGCAAAGTGCGGTTTGAAGGCGGTCAATTCCGGTTTGAACTCCGCCATCAGCCATTTGTAGTAGAGGAAGCCCTTCCACGCGAACACGCCTTCGATGTAGTCCTCGCCCGAAAGTCGGAGCGTTTCGCGCAGCGGATCGAGTGACTTGGCGGTCTCGTCCGTCATCAGCTTTTCGGCAAGTTTGGAGGAGAGATCGCTTGCGCCGCGGCCGCCGGTGGCGAACGCAAGATCGATCAACTGGCTGATTTCCTTGCTGACGAAGGCGCGCATGCGCGCAATGTCCGCTTCCGCGAGGTCGAAATAGCAGCGCGCAGGATCGACGCCGGCATGACGCAGACGTTCTCGCAAAAGGAAGGGGTCGAACGAAGGCAAAGAAGCAAGGAGCCGGATGGTCTCGAGATCGTGCTCGAACGCAGGCGGATCCTGTTCCCCGCCCGCCGCGTCGGCCAGCATCTTCTCGTAACGACGCTCACCGACCAGGATGGAAACGCCGCCGAGGCCGAGTTCTTTCGTCGAATAGGGCAGGATGATCTTCATCGCCATGCGTGTTGGCCGCTCGAACAGGTCACGCTCGTGCGGACGAAGGACGTGTTTGAGCAGCAAGGCTCGATTGAGCTGCTTGCTCTTGAACAACGGCTTCTTCTGGTAGTCTTCGGACTCGCCGAAGCGTTCGAACACCAAGGCCAGATTCAGAACACGCGCAGTCGAGCCGCTCGCGCGGATGAGAGAGAGGTCGCGGCGGCCGTCGAGATTGCTCACGCAGCCATCGTACCCGCCATCTTGTAATGATTGGCTAACGCCGCCTTAGCGCGCGGTCCTGGCAGGCGCTTTCACTTCAGCCTCGCCCGCCAGCACGAGCATGTCGCCGACGCGGCATTCGCACTTCAGCTTCACGCGCCGCCCCTTTTCGCTGAGTTCTACAACCTCAACGCTCGTCGTCACCTCATCGCCAATACGCACAGGCGCAAGAAAGCGCAAATTCTGCGCAACATAAATGCAGCCAGGACCAGGAAGGCGCATGCCGATAACGGCCGAGATGAAGCTCGCGGTGAGGATCCCGTGCGCTATCCGCCCCCCGAACGGCGTTTTCGCCGCGAAAGCTTCGGAAAGGTGGATGGGATTGCGGTCGCCGCTGATCTCGGCAAAGCCAACGATGTCAGCCTCGCTGACTGTCTTTCGATAGGTTTCGGTGAGGCCGAGCGTAAGGTCTTCGAAAAAAAGGCTGCGCGCTTCCAGTGTCATGGCCAAGCTTAGCGTCGCGCGCGAAAAAAATCGCGCAGCAGCTTTGCCGCAGCTTCGGCCCCGACACCGTTGGTGACGCTAGGGCGCCAATGGCAGGTAGGCTGTTCGAAAAGGCGCGGCCCGTGTTCGATCGCCCCGCCCTTGGCATCGCTTGCGCCATAAACAAGACGGGCAATTCGCGCGTGGCTGATGGCGCCGGCGCACATCGCGCAAGGCTCGAGCGTCACGTACATCGTCAGGCCGGGCCGCAAACGATAGTTGCGGAGCGTCGCCGCCGCGTGGCGCAGCGCGACGATCTCAGCGTGCGCGGTGGGATCATGCCCGGAGATCGGCGCGTTGGCGCCTTCGGCGATGACTGCGCCGGTCTCGTCGACGATGACACAGCCGATCGGCGCTTCGCCAGCAGCGGCTGCGTCCACGGCGAGCGCCAGCGCTCGAGCCATGTGGGTTTCGTCGTCGTTCATGCCTGCCGCAATTCGAGCAGATCGGCGACGACGGGTCCGCAGGCGAGAGTCTCGAATGTGCCCGGCACAATGGCTTCGCGGTACATCTTTCGGGCTTCATCGTCGCTGTGATGCATGCGGGTCTCCATCGCCTTCTTCCAGGTCGCTTCGTCAGGCCATTGCGCGTAGGCGACGTAGACGCCGTCGCCGGTCTTGTGCAGTCTGGACCCCCAGCCGCCGAATTCCTTGGCGATCCGCGCGGTGCCGCGCTTCCAACCTGCCTCGAATTGAGCTTCGAGCCCTGGTACGACCTGCCAACGATAGATCACGGCGAACATGGCGGCTTCCTCTTCTTCCCCTGCTAACGCCGACGGCGAACGCATCGCCAAGTTCTTGGCGCGCGCCGGTGTATGCTCGCGGCGCGACGCCGAGCGGCTGATCGCCGAGGGACGGGTCAAACTCAACGGCGCCCGGCTCGACACGCCAGCGGTAAAGGTCACAGGCGCTGATCAAGTCAGCGTCGATGGCAAGATCGTCGGCGCCGCTCAACCAACCCGCCTCTGGCGTTACCACAAGCCAGCAGGGCTTGTGACCACCCATCGCGATCCGGCGGGCCGAGCAACGGTGTTCGAGCGGCTACCCCCGGACATGCCGCGGGTCATCTCGGTGGGGCGGCTCGATCTTACGTCCGAGGGACTGCTGCTCTTGACCAATGACGGCGAACTGGCTCGCCGCCTCGAACTACCGGCGAACGGCTGGCTGCGCCGCTATCGAGCGCGCGCTTACGGCAGGGTGGAACAGTCCGAACTCGATACGTTGAAGAATGGCGTCACGATCGACGGCGTGCGCTACGGTCCGATCGAAGCAACGCTCGAGCGAAGCGCCGCCAACTCGTGGATCACACTGTCGCTGACAGAGGGCAAAAACCGCGAAGTCAGGCGCGTGCTCGACGCGCTGGGGCTCAAGGTCAATCGCCTCATTCGAATTGCTTACGGTCCATTCCAGCTCGGCACATTGGCGCCCGGCGCCGTCGAGGAAGTGCCGCGCAAAGTACTGCGCGAGCAGCTTGGAAAAGACGCGCTCAATTAGTGTTGACCGCCCAAGAAGCCTGGAATGGCCGGAATGTAGGCGGGGAAGAAATTGTGCGCGTCTTCCCAGATCATGCGGGATCCCGCGAACAAGATGATGATGATGCCGATCACCGCGATCCACTGGAAGCGGTTGATCACGCGGGCGATGATCGAGGCGGCGACCCCCATGAGCAGCACCGATAAGACGAGACCGAACGCCATGATCACTTCATTGTGGCGTGATACCGCCGCGACGGCGAGCACGTTGTCGAGCGACATCGAGACGTCGGCTATGATGATCGTGAGCAGAGCGCTCATGAATGTCTTCGGCTTCTTGCCGCCTGACACCATCGCCTCGGCGACGTGCTCGCCGGCTTCCGGCTCGCCCACCATCACCGGCTCGTGTTTGCGCAGATCGTCCCACATCCGCCAGGCGACCCAGAACAGGAGCGCGCCGCCAACGAACAGAAGGCCCTTGATCTGCAACAGGTGAATGGTGATGCCGGCGAAGAGGATGCGCAGCAGCAGCGCCAGCACGATGCCCCAGAAGATTGCGCGCCGCTGCTGCTGGCGGGGCAGTGCTGCGGCGGCCAGCCCAACCGCGACAGCGTTGTCGCCGGCGAGGGCAAGGTCGATCAAAACTACCTGAAGCAGCGCGGCAATGTCGGCGATCGCAAAGTCCACTACGGATCGTCTCCAAGAAGCCGCACGGCGGGCCGGCCGGTTTGTCACGATCTGGCGGGGCGCCGTCAAGCGGGGGGCGATCAACGGCCCGTGACACGCGTCCCAGCGGCGCCCTTGCCGTTGAACAGACAGGCTTTATTGACGGCGCATGCGCATCGTTGGCGGACAGTTCAAAGGGCGGGCGATCAGCGCTCCACCGGGTCGGGAAACGCGGCCCACCGCTGATCGCGCCCGTGAATCCATATTCAACGTGCTGTCGCATGCCGATTGGTCGCCGGGGCTGGAAGGCCGTCGCGTGCTCGATCTCTTTGCGGGCTCGGGGGCGCTGGGTCTGGAAGCGCTGTCGCGCGGGGCGGCTTTCGCCCTCTTTGTCGAGACCGACGCAGCGGCGCGTGGCGCGATCCGCGACAATATCGAATCGCTTGCCCTGTTCGGGTCCACCCGGATTCATCGTCGTGATGCGACAGACCTGGGTATGAAGCCTGCCGGATTGGGGCCGTCATTCGATCTGGTCTTCCTCGATCCGCCTTACCATCGCGGCTTGGGTGAACGAACGCTCAACCGGCTCGGAGACGGCGGCTGGATCAGCGATGATGCTGTCATCGTGTTGGAATGCGCGAGCGACGAAACGCCGGCGTTGCAAGGCTACTCTGTGCTCGACGAACGCAACTACGGCGCAGCAAAAGTGTTGTTTCTGAGACGCGCCTAATTCGCCTTTTCACGCGCGGGCGCATGCACAGCGCCCTGCTCTTGCGCCGTCTGTTGCTGCGCAAGCGGATCCATGACGGCGGCGGCCCCAAGCACGAGAGCGATTACGGCCGCCGCGACCACGATCGCCGCCGCGCCGATTCGGAACGGCGTAAGCATTGGACGCGAAGCCGGCCGCGCCTCGCTGCGATCGCCAATCTTGGCGCGGAGGGCTTCGTCCAGCGCCTGCAACGGCGGGGCGTCAGGTTCGCCGTTCCATCTGGAAAGATCGAACGCCTGGAATGCGCCGAAACCCAACGGCGCCTCTACGGGCTCGAGCAACACCTGGACGAGACGACCTTTGTCCCGCGCCCAGGCCGCTTGCTCACACAGTACGGGCGCAGCCACTGCGCCGGGCGTCCAAGCGACGACCACTGCCTTGGCCATGCGCAATTCGCGTTCAGCGTTCGATGACACCGCGCCATTGGCCGCGCCGCCCTCAACCCACAGCGAAAAACCGCGCCCCTCCAGCGCCCGTACAAAGGCGTCGACACGAATTCGGTCCATGGTTGTGAAGGCGACAAATACATCAGCCATCGGGCTCTCTAAGCGTTCAACGCGTCAACGCGGTCAGAGGGAAAGCGGTCCCGAAGCCGCGCGCGCTCAGCCTTCTTGCACCCAATAGAGCCGTTCCATCAGCGGCGGACGAAAAATTGCGCCGTAGCGTTGGCCGCCAATCGGCGCCCAAAGGCGCTTTTCGTCTCCCCCGGCAATGTCAAGCCAGGCAAACCCGCGCCCCTTCGCCCACTCGATCGCGGCGATCAGAGCCGCGGCCCGCGCGTACGCGTCGTCAAAGCCCGGGTCGCGGCCGCCACACTGGATCATCGCCGTATCACCGATGCTGGTGAAAACGAGACCCGCGGCGCGCTTGCCGTCCTTCAACAGCTGCAATGTGTGCAGGCCGAGCGCGTTGGAGCGCGCGTCCATCAATGCGCTCCAGAAGTTCAGCCGGTCGGGCGCTGCGACGACCTCGTTGTCCGGGTGCCCCGACCATTGCTCGCGCCAATGGTTCACGATCCAGTCGAGATCGCCGTCCCCATCGAGGCGCTGCTCAACCTCGGCCAAGGTCTTGCGCGCTCGGCGAATGGTGTATTGCCGCTTCTTCTGCCGCCAATGTGCTTCGTAGTCGCCGGCGAGGTCGACCTTGTAGAAATCATATTTCCAGGAGCGCTGTGGGTGGAGCGCCTCGACCTCCGCGCCAAGACCGGCCGAAACGCGCACTTCCAGACCAAGCGATGCGATCGCGCGCCCGAGCGCCCCATCATCGAGAGCCGGCGCCACAGCCATCGGAATGCATTGATAGGCTACGGGCTCCCAAAAAAGGTTGCGACGGCGCAGCGATACCAGCGCAGTCACGCGTCCTTCCTCCAGCGCGAGAGCATGGAGCTTCGGGACGCCCGTGGGCTGCAGCAGGCGTCTATACAGCGCGTGCGGCACGCCGTTCAGCGGCGGCAGGTGTTCGAGCGCCGCATCCAGCGTGGCATTCCATGTCGACGACCAATTGACGCTCGTCCGGCTGGAGGGCGCCTGCGCGCGCGCAAGCATCTCCACTGCCGGCCACGCAGTGCGCACGACCGGACGCAGCGAGGCTTTCGCCACATCCTTAAGGGACACTGATCCGCCCACTTGCATTGTCTAAGCAGGAACTGGTCCCGAACCGAGCATGCTGGCAAGCGAGTTCACCTCGTCCGCTAATCCTGGCTCAAACGCCCTTCACATTACTCGGCGGCGACGATTTCTGGCTCCTCCGCCTGTCGCTTCCACAGACCTGCATAAAGGCCGCCTTTGGCGATTAACGTCGCGTGCGTACCGCGCTCGATCACGTCGCCATGATCGAGCACGACGATCTGATCGGCGTCGGCGATGGTCGAAAGGCGATGGGCGACGACGATCGTCGTGCGTCCCTTGGATGCCTCCGCCAGCGCTGACTGCACCTCCGCCTCGGTCGCACTGTCGAGCGAGGAGGTGGCTTCATCAAGGATGAGAATGCGAGGATCTTTAAGGATAACGCGGGCGATGCCGACCCGCTGCTTCTCTCCCCCGCTCAGCTTCAGGCCCCGCTCGCCGACGCGCGTCTCCCAGCGCTGCGGCAAGCTCTCTATGAAGTGCAACAATTGTGCGCGGCGGGCTGCTTCCTCCAGCTCAGCCTGGCTCGCATCGGGACGGCCGTAGGCAATGTTATAGCGGATGGTGTCGTTGAACAGCACGACATCCTGCGGCACGAGACCAAGCACGCTGCGCAGGCTCGCCTGCGTCACCGCCTTCAGATCCTGTCCGTCGATCAGCACGCGACCCGATGCAGGATCGTAGAAACGGAAGAGCAGCTTCAGGACAGTGGATTTGCCGGCGCCCGAAGGTCCCACGACAGCCGTGGTTTTCCCGGCTGGCGCCGTGAACGAAACGCCGTTGAGGCCGCGGTCTCGCCCCTCGTGAGCGAAGTAGACATTTTCGAACACCACTTCGCCCGGTCCGGGCTGCAGCAAAGGCGCGCCGGGCGCATCAGCGACATCCGGCGTCTCGTCCAGCAGCACAAACATCTTCTCCATGTCGATCGAGGTCTGCTTGATCTCGCGATAGGCGAAACCGAGGATGTTCAAAGGCGCGTAGATGTTGGTCATAATCAAGATCACTGCCGTGATGTCGCCCGGGCCCATCGCGCCGCGCGTCACAACAAAACCGGCGGCGATGACCATGGCCGCCAGGCCCACATTCATGATGAAAGTCTGCGCGACGTTCAGCATCACCAGCGAGGTGTTCGATCGCACTGCGGCCTGCGCATAGGACGCCAAGGCGCGATCGTAGCGCTCGCTCTCACGGCTTTCAGCTGCAAAGCTTTTCACCGTCTCGAAGTTCAGCAGCGAATCCACTGCCCGACCGGCCGCCTCGGTGTCGGCCTCATTCATTTCGCGACGATGACGCAAACGCCATTCGGTAATGCCGAAGGTGAGCCAGGCATAGATCACCACTGTCAGTGCTGCGATCACCGAAAAGCCCCAGCCATACTTGACGCCAAGGACGGCCGCAGCGAGCGCCAACTCGATCAAGGTCGGCGCTATGTTGAAAGCGAGAAACCGCAGCAGAAAATCGATCGCGCGCACTCCACGCTCGATCGTGCGGTAAACAGCGCCAGTTCGTTTCGAGTGATGGAAGCGGACCGAAAGCCGATGCACGTGGCTGAACACACGCGTACCTGCGCGCCGTTGCGCTTCCTCACTAATGGGTTGGAAAATCGCGTCGCGCAGCTGCGGGCCGGCGGTCGAAGCAAAGCGCAGCCCTGCCCAGAAACCAGCGAGACCCAGAAAAGCAGGCAACGCGCCGGCCGCGTCGCCAACACTCAGCCGGTTTATGCCGTCGGCGAGCACCAGCGGCGAGAATACGGCGAGCACCTTGCCGAACAGGGTAAGGCCGAGCGCCAGCCAGAGCCGCAGTCGATACCCGGGACCTCTCAGCCCTCCGATCAAGGTCATCAGGCGGCCGACCGTCTTCAACAGCGGCGGCGAGACGTCAGCGCCGGGGTCCGGATGCCCCACTTGTCGATGTTCGCCGCGCGCCATGGAACAATCCTTGTAACAGCGCACTTAGGCGCGCTGGTTTTCGCCTGCAATGCGCCGTAATGGCTAAGTGAGATGAGCCCGATGGCCGATTCCAGCCCGCCGCGCAGGGAGCTCCGCTCTGTCTGCGTCTATTGCGGCTCCTCAGAGAGCACGAAGCCCGAATACCTCGATCTTGCAAGCCGCTTCGGCGCCGCCCTGGCGCAGCGCGACCTTCGCCTTGTCTATGGCGGTGGCGCGATCGGGCTCATGGGCAGATGCGCGCGCGCGGCGCACGAAGCCGGGGGCCGCGTGCTCGGCGTCATGCCGCGCTTCCTGGAACGGCGAGAGATCGTGTTTGAAGCGGTGCCGCATCGCATGGTCGACACCATGCATGAGCGGAAAATGATCATGTTCCAGGAGAGCGACGCGTTCGTGGTGCTGCCTGGCGGAATCGGCACGCTCGAAGAAGCGGTCGAGACCCTGTCTTGGGCCAGGCTTAACCTGCACGACAAGCCGGTAGTGTTCCTTTCTGAAGACGATTTCTGGGCGCCCTTCTTTGCGCTGATGCAGCATACGATCGACGCCAAGCTGACGCCGGCGGACTTTTCGAACGTCGCGGTGTACACGCGCACGATCGAGGCCTGCTTTGCGGCCATAGAGACACGCCTAATCACCGCGGGTTGAAACCATAGGCAGGCGACGTTCGTACCAGCTCCGCATGATGAAGTATTCCCGACGCGCCCTGATCGCCACCGCCGCCCTTGCCCCGCTCTTCGGCTGCTCGGCGCAGGGGCAGGAAAGTCTTGGCATCGACACGGCGGCCAACGAGGCGCGGTACGCCGGTTCGCAGTGGCGCCGTCTCAGTGACGACCAGTGGCGCGCGCGGCTGCAACCGCTCGCTTACCGCGTGCTCCGACACGAAAACACAGAGCGCTCCGGCTCCAGCTCGCTCAACAATGAGCACCGCCGCGGCGTGTTCGTCTGCGCGGGCTGCGGTTTGGCTCTGTTCCAATCAGACTGGAAGTTCAATTCCGGCACCGGCTGGCCCAGCTTCTTCCGCATCATGCGTGAGAACGTCGGAACGAAAGATGACTTTGTGTTGCTGACGCCGCGCACTGAATATCATTGCGCGCAATGTTTGGGGCACCAGGGCCACGTCTTCGACGACGGACCACGTCCGACCGGGCTGCGATACTGCAACAACGGCGCGGCGCTGCGCTTCGTGCCGGCCTGAACAAGTTATGCGCCAGGATAGAAGGTGAGCGGCTCACCGCCACGACATGCGCCTTGCCAAGCGTGAGCCGATGTTCTCAGGCGCGGCCGAACGCATCGAGGAAAGGCTCGTCTCCGCGCGCGGCGAGAGCCTGAACGCATTCGATCAACGGACCGCGTACTTGGCGTTTCACGACGAGGAAATCCGCTTGAGCGGCCATGCATCTGGCGCGGTCGATCGCTGCGGAAAGGATTTCATCCGCTGGCGCCAGCGCGTCGACGACGCCATGCACGAGCAATTCGCCGCCGGCGACGACATCGCCCGTCAGCCCCAATCGGCGCCACAGCGCCACCGGCAATTCCGCAGCGCAGATTGCGCACGGTCCTGCTGGGAACGGCACGCCCTGCGCCGCCTCCGGAATGCCGAACCGCACGGCCGGGTCTCCGTTGGCGATACGGAAATCACCGCCAAGCATCAAGACGAAGCCGCCGCCCAGCGCATGCCCATTAACCGCCGTGACGACAGGACAGGGTATCGACAGCAGCGCCGCCGCCCCGCGCGTTATGGCAAGCGCCATCTCTCGCCGCTCCTGCGCGCCGTAGGCGCTGTACGCCTTTACATCCACGCCGGCGGAAAACGTGCTCCCGGCGCCCGTCACCACCACGCCGCCACGCGGCGACGCTGATGCGGCCTCCCTGAATGCCCGCTCGATGCCGCGCACTGCAGGCAAATCGAATGCGTTCACTGGAGGACGATTGAAGGTCAGGACCAGCGTCTCGCCGTGCAGAGCCGAGGTGATGGGCATGGCGCCTCCGTTGCGCTTGCTCGTAGCCCATTGCGCGCAAGTCGTCTGCGGGCGCCGTGACGTGAGCGCGTGCGCACTTGCCGCTGCGTCGCGCATCAAAACGCTACGGCGCCGCGGCAATTTCACGCTATGATGAGCCATGGCGCACCGCAACCCACGCACGCTGCTCGCAACGCACGAGGTCTCCAACCAGCCGCCGCCGCTCGAAGATGTGAATCTCTTCTCCGCTGACGCGATGCTGGTAGCGGCGGCGGAGTGGTCGGGCGCGATGGCCGAACGGGAGCGGCTGACCGCGTTCGGCGCCTGCGTCGGCAGCGCACAAACACAAGCGTGGGCAGTTCAGGCCAACCGCAATACGCCGGTTTTTCAGTCCTATGACCGCTTCGGCCGGCGCATAGACGAAGTCGAATTTCATCCTGCCTATCACGAGTTGATGCGGATCGGTTTGGAGGCCGGCGTATCAAGTGCGGCGTGGACCGTGCCCGCCAGCGGTCATGCGACGCACGCGGCGCTGCTGTTCCTCATGGGCCAGGCCGATTACGGCGTGTGCTGTCCAATGTCGATGACATACGCTGTCGTGCCGGCCTTAAGGGCCGAGGCAAGCGTGGCGGCGCGTTGGGTCCCTCGTGTGACCGCCGAAACCTATGACCAGCGCTTCATCCCTGCATCTGAGAAACGCGGGGCGACAATGGGCATGGCGATGACGGAGAAGCAAGGCGGCTCCGATGTTCGCGCAAACTCCACACGGGCGACGCGCCAGGGCGATGGTTCATACGAGCTCGTCGGCCACAAATGGTTTTGCTCCGCGCCGATGAGCGATGCTTTCCTGACGCTCGCCTATGCCGAAGGCGGTCTGACCTGCTTTCTCGTTCCGCGCTGGCGTCCGGACGGTAAGCGCAACGCGATCGAGATTCAGCGGCTGAAGGACAAGCTCGGCGATCGATCGAACGCGTCTTCCGAAATCGAATATCGGGGCGCCAGGTGCGAACGCGTTGGCGAAGAGGGCCGCGGCGTCCGCACCATTATCGAGATGGTGGCCCTGACGCGGCTCGATTGCATCATCGGGTCAGCGACACAGATGCGCCAGGCCTGCTCGCTGGCGGCGTGGCACGTGCAAGGACGCAGCGCCTTCCAGAAGCGACTGATCGATCAACCGCTGATGCGCGCTGTGTTGGCGGATCTCGCGCTGGACGTCGAAGCCGGCGTGGCGCTCGCGTTCCGCCTGGCGATGGCGCTTGATTGCGCCGACGATGCGCACCAGACCGCGCTGGCGCGCATCGGACTGCCCTTGGCCAAGTATCTGGTGACCAAACGCGCTCCTGGCGTCGTCGCCGAGGCAATGGAATGTCATGGCGGCGGCGGCTACGTCGAAGAAAGCCTGCTGCCCCGCCTCTTCCGGCAATCGCCTTTGAACGCAATTTGGGAGGGTTCGGGCAACGTCATCGCGCTCGACATGATCCGGGCGCTCGGGCGCGAACCGGAGACGCGCGCCGCTCTGCTCGCGGAATTGCGTGATGCCGGTGTCGCCGAAGAAGCCGAGGCGTTGCTCAGCGCTCCCGTCGCCGAAAGAGATGCTCGCTACGTGATCGAGCGCCTCGCTCTGGCGCTTGCAGCAGGGGCGCTTATCAACCATGCGCCTGCGCCAGTGGCTGATGCATTTATCGCGCGGCGACTGCGCGATCGGAGCATGACCTTCGGCGCATCGAGCGCGGCGGTAGATGAGGACGCGCTGATCGACCGCTTGGCCCTGCACGTTTAAGCCGCGTAACAGCCACTGCTCATGTTACGCTGTTTCGCCGCTCAACCTCCTGCGCGCTTTCTCTTCGCCGATCAGGGCAAACAGCGCGGCCATCTCCGGGCCATGATCGAGCCCCGTCAGCGCTTGGCGCAGCGGCATGAATAACGCCTTGCCTTTGGCCCCTGTCTTTTCTTTCACGGCGCTTGTGAAGGCGCTCCAGCTCGCGCTGTCATATGCGCCGGTCGGCAGCACTTCGAGCGCGGCGGTCGCGAACGTCTTGTCGCTGATGAACGGTTCGATTGGACCGTCAACGATGTGCGCCCATTGCCGCGCTTCAGGCAGCAGCTGAATGTTGGCGCGGATCGCGTTCCAGAACGCCTCCCCGCGATCAGCCTCAAGTTTGACCAGGCGCTGCTTCACCGTTGCATAATCGAGCTGGTGCAGCACTGCGGCGTTGACTCGTTTCAGCTCGTCCGGGTCAAAGCGAGCCGGCGCTCGACCAATTTTCTCGAACGCGAATTCATCAGCGAGCTGGCGCAGGCTGGCGCGCGCTTCGACCGGATCGGATGTGCCGATCTTGGCCAGATGAGAAAGCACAGCCATCGGCTCGTACCCTTCGCTTGCCAGTTCACTCACCGAAAGAGAGCCAAGCCGTTTCGACAGAGCGCCGCCGTCAGCGCCCACCAGCAGCGGGAAATGACCGAACGCCGGCACGTCTCCGCCCAGCGCCTCGAAGATCTCGATCTGCACGCCGGAATTGGTGACATGATCTTCGCCGCGGACGATGTGCGTGATCTTGAAGTCGATGTCATCGACGACACTGGGCAAGGTGTAAAGAAATGCACCGTCTTCGCGGATCAACACTGGATCGGAGAGCGAGGCGGTATCGATGGACTGCGGACCCCGGACGAGGTCCACCCAATCCTTGCGTTCACCCGACAGCTTGAAACGCCAATGCGGCTTGCGTCCCTCGCCTTCAAGCTTGGCGCGCTCCTCATTTGTGAGCTTCAGCGCAGCGCGATCGTAGATCGGAGGCCGGCCGCGCGATTGCGCGATCTTGCGCTTGCGGTCGAGTTCGTCTTCAGTCTCGTAGCAGGGATAAAGCAGCCCCGCTTGCTTCAGTTTGGACGCCGCCTTCTCGTATACATCAAAGCGGTGCGCCTGATTGGCGCGGTCCTGCCATTCGAGGCCGAGCCAGGTGAGATCGTCCTCAATCCCTTGTTCGAATTCTTTGGTGGAGCGCGCCAGATCCGTATCGTCGATGCGCAGCAGCACCTGACCGCCTTCACGCAACGCAAACAGCCAGTTCAACAGCGCCGTGCGAACGTTGCCGACGTGGATGCGACCGGTGGGCGATGGCGCGAAACGGAGGCGGATGGACATCTGGTCAGACTCTGTGCCGGAAAGCGCCGGGTTATGCGTCTCAGGCTGCCTCCATGTCCAGCGCCACGCTCCGGCTTGATATGCGCGGACGCAGGCCTAGGGTGCGCGGCCAGAAAGGGAGAGCGATCATGGCGACCACCTCTCGCGAAATCCGGCTCAAGAGCCGCCCCGCAGGCTTGCCGCAGGCGGAGAACTTCGAACTTGCCAGCACGAGCGTTCGCGAGCCTGGCCCCGGCGAGGTGCTGGTGCGCAATCTGTGGATGTCGGTCGACCCCTATATGCGCGGGCGCATGTACGACCGAGCCAGCTATGTGCCGCCGTTCGTCCTGGGAGAAGCGTTGCAGGGCGGCGCGATCGGACGTGTCGAGGCATCGAGGGACCCCAAGTTCCAGCCCGGCGATCTGGTGGACAGTATGAACGGCTGGCGCGAGGCGTTTGTGGCGCCGGCTGCCGCGCTCAATAAGCTGCCGCAAACCAACGCTCCGCCGCAGGCGTTCCTCGGCGTGCTCGGCATGCCGGGGATGACTGCCTATTCCAGCTTCCATCGCATCGGTGAGCCAAAAGCAGGCGAAACAGTGTTCGTTTCGGGCGCCGCCGGCGCAGTCGGCTCGGCAGTGTGCCAGATCGCGAAGATTCGCGGCTGCACGGTTGTCGCTTCAGCCGGCTCGGACCAGAAGCTGGACTGGCTGAGATCTGTCGGCGTCGACGCGACAGTGAACTACAAGAAAGGCGACCTGCTCGAGCAGGTGCGCCAAGCCGCGCCGAAGGGGATCGACATCTACTTCGACAATGTCGGCGGCGAACATCTGGAAGTGGCGATCGAGGTTGCCCGGCCGTTCGCGCGTTTCATCGAATGTGGAATGATCTCGATCTACAACGCAACCGAACCAGCGCCCGGGCCGCGCAATATGGCCTATATCGTCGGCAAGCGCATCAAAATGCAGGGGTTCATCGTCAGCGACTTCATGGACATGCGCGAGCAGTTTTATGCCGACATGAGCAAGTGGGTAAGCGAAGGCAAAGTGAAGTGGGAGGAAACCGTCGAAAACGGGATCGAGAACGCGCCGAAGGCGTTCCTCAATCTGTTCACGGGCGCCAATACGGGCAAGATGCTGGTGAAGCTCGGCTGACATGAGAGCGCGTCTTTTTCAGGCTTACGTGATGGTCGACTGGAACGCCGCGACCAAGCCCACGACTGGTCCGGACTCCATCTGGGTGGGCGTCCTGAAGCGCAATGTGCGCTTTCAGATGGCGTTTGAAGCGCACAATCCGGCCACCCGCGCCGACGCCGAAAAACTGATCAACGCGATTCTCGACGACCTCAAGCGCAAGAGCGAACGGGCGCTCGTGGGATTCGATTTTCCGCTCGCTTTCCCACGCGGCGCGGCGGCGGCGTTGAGCCTAAGCGGCGAGCCGTGGCGAGCAATGCTGGATTTCGTCGCCAAAGAGGTGAAGGACAAGCCCGACAACACCAACAATCGGTTTCAAGTCGGAGCAAAAATGAATCGGCTGATGACCGGCGGGCCCTTCCCGTTTTGGGGCGCGCCGGAACGGGACAAGCAGGCGACGCTCTCGACTAAACGTCCGCGTGAACACACGCCCGAGGACTTGCCGGAATTCCGCCTTTGCGAGCAGGCGCTCAAAGGCGCCTCGCCGATCTGGAAGCTCTATTATCAGGGCTCGGTCGGCGGCCAGACTCTGACTGGCTTGCCGATGATCAAGCGGTTGCGCGACGCTCGTGCGGTCAAGCTGTGGCCGTTCGAAACGGACTGGCGCCCGCTCGCAACCGATGAACTCAGCGGCTGCGAGGCAATTTTGGCGGAAGTCTATCCAAGCCTCTTCGGCGCAAAGCCCGCTGCGGGCGAGATCAAAGATCAAGCACAAGTGCGCGTCGCCTGCGAACGCTTCAACTTGCTCGACGAAAAAGGACAGCTTGCTCCCATGTTCGGCCCAGCTGGCGACGATCCGCGCCGGGAAATCGTCGAGCGCGAAGAAGGCTGGATTTTGGGCGTCGCGGCCTGAACAGCTAAATGCGCCGCGCGAGCGCCCACCAGCGCGCCACGAGCACGGCTGCGCTGAGAATGCTCGACCAAAAGATCGCGAACAGCAATCCTGCCACGCCCATGCCCTGATGCTCGGCCAACCAAAAGCCGAGCAATGGCATCGCCACTGCGTAAGCAAGGATGTGGCTGAAAGTCGGAAACCAATTGTCGCTGCGGGCGCGCAACGCGGAAGCCGTGACGACTTGTGCGCCATCCGGCGTCAGCACCAAAGCAGCGATCCAAATCAGAGAGGCGATCAACGCCGCCAGCGTCGGATCAGCCGTGTAGGCGCGACCGATCGGCTGAGCGAAAACAAGAATGGCGACCGCCGCCATCAGCATCGCGATGACATTGAGACCCATCCCGGTCCAGCCCGCGCGCGCGGCGTCATGCGCTGCATTGCGGCCGACAGCTTCGGAAACGAGCACGGCCGTGGCCGCCGACAAACCGAGCGCCAACATGAATACGAATGCCATGAGGTTCAGCAGAATCTGATAGGCCGCGACGACATCAGCGCCGAGCCGCCCGGCGATCACCGTCATGGCGGAGAACGCGCCGGCCTCCACCGCCTGGCTGACCGCGGCGGCGACGCCCACACCGAGCAACGCAGCATAATCTGGGCCGTGGGCGCCGAGTTTACGCACGCCATAGATGCGGCCATCGCGGAGGAGGAATATCCAGAGCAGCAGTGCGCCAGCCAGGAATACGCGCGCGCCAAAAGTGGCCCAAGCCGAGCCGACCGCTCCATGTTCAGGCACCCACCAAAGGTTCAGCGCGAGATTGACGACGTTGGCCGCCCACATCACCGCTGTGGAAATACCTGGCTTCTTGATCGCTTCGAGAAAATACGTGCCGGCGATGTAGCAAAGGTGCAGCGGGATCGAGAGCGCAAGCACCTGCATGACCCGGTTTGACGGCGCGGCCAAATCCTCATCGATGCCGAAAACCGTGAACAGGCGCTCGCCGGCCAGCCACATCAGCAGCGTCGAGGCCATGCCAGCGACGACCGCCAGCACGAGGCCGCGCTGCAGCGCGACGCCGGCGCCCTCAGGATTTTTCTCTCCGAGAGCGCGCGCAGCCAGCACCTGCACACCCTGCAACAAGCCGATGGCTGCAACCAGAAACACCGCCGTCGGCGCCCAGCCCAGGGCCTGATGCGGCAGCTCGGCTGGCGTCAATTGACCGACGACGACCACGTCGGCGAGAGCCATGCCGATGATGCCCAGGCGCGCCAGCGCGACCGGGCCGGCGAGCCGCAGGATGTCAGCGACGTAGGGGCGGGACGCGCGCATGGGCGCGGGGATTTAGCCGAGTGCGACGAGTCGGTCGAGCATCAAGCGGCGCTTTGCGGCGCTGGCTGCTTCAACACCCTGTAAAGCGCGCTCGAAAGCCCCGCCTCGAGCGAGGTATAGACAAGCAGCGTGATGAATGTCGTCGCGAACACATAGATCAGCAGTAACGGCGCGTTGCTCGCGAGTTGTTCGGCAACCGCCGGATCGAACGCATTGACGCCCAGCAACCTGCCAACGATGTAGTCGAGCGCGCTCACGAGCACGTAGGCTGGCCCCAGCACCATGAGCCGCGCCCATGTGACCTGCAACATTGCGCCCTTCGTCCATTTCCAGGTTTCGAACGTGAGCACCCGGTTTTGGTCCACGCTGGCGGGCGCAGCAAGATAGAGACGAGAGGTGAGGAGCAGCCAAACAGCGGTGTAGAACAACACAAACAGCAATACGGCGAGCGGCTGCTCCTGTACGAAGCGGGTCATGATCTCGATCACCCGCGCCTGGTCCTGCCCGGCTGCCTGCAAGTCGCCGACATAGGGCCCAAGCGGACCTGCGAAGAGCACGATCATGCCGGGGATCAGCAACACGAAAAAGACGATGAAGAGAAAGAACGCGATCACAGCCATCGACGCCCAGACGCGCCAACCATCGCTGGCCAATCGTGCGCGCACGGCGCCCGCGCCGTAGAGCGCCGCGCCGACCAACGCGGCATAGGCCATGGCGCGCACGAAGGTGGCGACGATGTTCGTGACGAAGCCAGCAGGCGCCGCCAGCAGTGCAAGTCCGGCCAACAGCACGAGCGCGCCCGCGCCGGCCGCCGAGACCAGCGCGATGAAGCGCAAATTGTCGACAGAAAACCGCAGCGCCTCGCCGACACAGTCGCGCACCGCAATCCGAACCGCCTCTGCCATATGCACCTCCGGGCGCGCTTATGCCCGCATTTGCGACCCCATGCGAGGCTTGAAGCAAGACGCCGAGCGCGGCATGTGAGCCGACATGAAACCTATTCACGTGGTCGGCGGCGGATTGGCAGGATCGGAGGCGGCTTGGGCGCTAGCCAATGCCGGCGTGCCGGTGGTGCTGCACGAAATGCGCCCGACGCGCATGACGGACGCGCACAAGACGGAGAAGTTTGCCGAACTGGTCTGTTCCAACTCGTTCCGCAGCGACGACTGGCGCGGAAACGCAGTCGGGCTGCTGCATGAAGAGATGCGACGGCTGGGTTCGCTGGTCATGGCGAGTGCGGCGCCGGCGCAAGTGCCGGCCGGAAGCGCGCTGGCGGTGGACCGGGATGTGTTTAGCGACGCGGTCACAGCGGCGCTGATTGCGCATCCGCTGATTAGTGTGGAGCGGCAAGAGATCAAATCGCTGGACCATTTGCTTCGTCATTCCGGACGCACCGAAGGTGCGATCCAGAACCCAGGGGCAAATGACGAGTTCGACGATCCCCTGGGTTCCGGGTTCGCGCTGCGCGCGCCCCGGAATGACGAGGAGAGCGTGATCCTCTGCACCGGCCCGCTTACCTCGCCCGCGCTGGCGGATTCGATCCGCAATCTCACCGGTGAGGATTCGCTCGCGTTCTTCGACGCTATCGCGCCGATCGTGCATGCGGACTCGATCGATTTCGACATCGCGTGGAAGCAATCGCGCTACGACAAGGAAGGTCCAGGCGGCGATAAAGCGGCGTATGTGAACTGCCCGCTGGATGAGGCGCAGTACGTGGCGTTCATCAACGCGCTGAATGCGGGCGCGAAGACGGAGTTCAAAGAGTGGGAGAAGAATACGCCCTATTTCGAAGGCTGCTTGCCGATCGAAGTGATGGCCGAGCGCGGGCCGGACACGCTGCGGTTCGGGCCGATGAAGCCTGTGGGCCTGATGGACCCGCGTGTCGGCAAGCGGCCCTTCGCTGTGGTGCAACTGCGGCAGGACAATAAGCTCGGCACGTTGTTCAACATGGTCGGCTTCCAGACCAAGCTGAAATACGGCGCGCAGGAAGAGATCTTCCGCATGATCCCCGGCCTGCAGAACGCGCGCTTTGCGCGGCTGGGCGGGATACATCGCAATACGTTCTTGAACTCGCCGAAGCTGCTCGATGCTACTCTGCGCTTGCGCGCCGAGCCGCGCGTGCGCTTTGCGGGGCAAGTGACCGGGGTTGAGGGCTACGTCGAAAGCGCGGCGATGGGCATGCTCGCCGGCCGCTTTGCGGCGGCGGAGCGCTTGGGGCGCCCGCTTGAGCCGCCCCCGGCGACGACAGCGTTGGGCGCGCTGCTCGCGCACGTGACGGGCGGGCACATCGAAGGCGGCAAAGGCTCGTTTCAGCCGATGAACGTGAACTTCGGGCTGTTTCCTGAGATCGTAGCGCCAACGCATGGGCCGGATGGGAAACGGCTCAAAGGCGAAGAACGCGGCCGCGCGAAGAAGCTGGCGCTGGCGGAACGGGCGCTGGGGGATTTGGCGGCGTGGAACCAAGCGCACGAGCAGGATCGAGGCGCCATCTGATGCGTCAGCGATCGATATCCAGGCCAGCGTGATTCATGCGCGGAATATGGACCGCCGGCGCCTCGCCGGCAACGGTGTTTGGTTTGGCTGCGCTCTATCCGGCTATGGCTATTCTGGCCGGCGGGGGCGCCGGCGGTCCATATTAAATCAATCCGCCTAACGGCGAACTCGGATCGGCGTATTTCTTCTTCCCCATCCGCCCAGCGAGGTACGCTTCCCCGCCGCGTGCTTCATCGCGTGGCTCACCGCTTCTTCGACAGTTCGTCGCCCGCTCGCGGCGCCTCGTCGCCTCCAGTGCGATCACGGCCGAACACACGCTCAAAGGCGCCCGGCTTCGTACGCGCCGCGCGGGCGGCGAAATAAGCGGCGGCGGACTGGACGACGCCCGCCTTCTCAGCGGCTGCGGCCGCCACGAACTCTTCGGGCGACACGCCTTTGGCCCGAGCCGCCTTCTCGATCTCGCGGCGGAGTTCGTCCGAGACTTCGATGGTAATGTCGCTCATGGGTTCACTTTAGCCCAAAGCGAGCCCGGCGTCAGCACATCGATCCCGAACTCGGCCGCAGCGTCGCGAAATGTGGCGACCTCAAAGGTCACGAGCGCGTCCGCCCCGCCGTTCACTGCGGCCTCGATCACCATTTCATCATCAGGGTCGCCGAGCTGTGGCCGCCACGAAAAGTGCGGCTCGGCGGGCTCAATCTTGGCGGCAAGAGCATCAAGAGCGTCGGCGACTTCCGCTTGCGTTACGCCTCCCGCCGCCATGTGCTCTGGTCGTGTCAGCACAGCTTCATACTCAGCAAAATGGGCCGACATTGGCGATGACGGTGAGCCGCCCGTCATGCGCGGCCCGGAGTAGTTCTGCCGATGCGCCTTCCTTGCTGCGTAACGCCGCCACCAATACGTTGGTGTCAAGGACTACACGCACTCAAATCAACCCGCCCAACGGCGAACTCGGATCGGCGTATTTCTTCTTCCCCATCCGGCCTGCGAGATACGCTTCCCTTCCCGCGATCACTGCGTGCTTCATCGCGTTCGCCATGCGCACGGGGTCTTTGGCTTCCGCGATGGCGGTGTTCATGAGGACGCCGTCTACGCCCAGCTCCATCGCTTCAGTCGCATCGCTTGCAGTGCCGACGCCTGCGTCGACGATGACGGGCACGCGGGTTTGTTCGACGATGAGGCGGATGTTGACCGGGTTCTGGATGCCGAGGCCCGAGCCGATCAGCGAGCCGAGCGGCATGATGGCGACGCAGCCGGCGTCCTCGAGTTTCTTGGCGTAGACCGGATCGTCGCTGCAATAGACCATCACGTCGAAGCCTTCGGCGATGAGAATTTTGGCGGCGCGCAGCGTCTCTTCCATGTCGGGATAGAGCGTCTTCTGGTCGGCCAGAACTTCGAGCTTCACCAGCTTCCAATCGCCGGCCTCGCGCGCGAGACGCAGCGTGCGCAACGCCTCATCTGCGGTGAAGCAGCCGGCGGTGTTGGGCAGAAAAGTCACCTTCTTCGGATCAATGTGATCGGTGAGCCGCTCCTTGCTCGGATCGGAGAGATTCACGCGCCGCACCGCGACAGTGACGATCTCTGCGCCGCTGGCTTCGAGCGCAGCGGCGTTCTCGGCGTAGGTCTTGTATTTGCCGGTGCCGATAATGAGGCGGGAGGCGTAGCTCTTGCCGGCGATGGTGAGGGTGTCGGTCATGGGATCGCTATCATCCCTCCCCGCCAGGGGAGGGTGTCGCGAAGCTGCTTCGCGACGGGTGGGGCGGCAGCGCCGTTCGCGCCGCTTCGTAAAGGTCTCCTCCAGCTGGGATACTCACATCACCCGCCTCCCACGAACTGGACGATCTCGAGCTGGTCCCCGTCTTGGAGTGCGATCTCAGACCAGAGGCTCTTGGGGGCGATTTCGCGATTATGTTCCACCGCGACCCGCCGCCCGTCGATCCCCAGTGAGGCGAGCAGGTCAGCGAGGGTCGCCTGATCGGGCGCCTCGCGCATTTCTCCGTTGACGGTCAGACGCATCGGCCTTCCTATCCGCCCGACTTAAAGCCCCCCCGGGCCCCGTTCAACCGGGCCCTCCAACCCGCGCAGGGACGAATGCCGGACGGTAAGCCCATTTACGTTCTCAACGGGCCCAATCTGAACCTGTTGGGCGCGCGCGAGCCGCACATTTACGGCCACGCCACGCTCGCGGATGTGGAAAAAGCCTGCGCACAGCGAGCCCTGCAGCTCGGGCGGGAGGTGGTTTTTCGTCAGTCGAACATAGAAGGCGAGTTGGTGGATTGGCTGCACGAGGCCAAGGACAAGGCCGCCGCTGTGGTTCTGAACGCGGGCGCCTATACCCACACGTCGGTCGCCCTCCACGATGCGATCAAGGCCGTCGGCATTCCTGTAATCGAAACCCACCTTTCCAACCCCGCCGCGCGCGAGGATTTCCGTCACGTTTCATTAGTAGGCCGGGCGGCAAAGGGCGTCATCGCGGGCTTTGGGGCGACGTCGTACTTGCTGGCGGTCGAAGCGGCCGCTTTGCTTGCACAGGAAAGCCAGAGCGCGTGAGCAGAAAGAAGTCAGGGAAGACGCGAGAAATGAGCGATAAGAAGAACCAAGCGATCGATCCCGATCTGGTGCGCGAGCTGGCTTCCATTTTGGGCGAGAGCGGGCTCTCGGAAATCGAAGTCGAGCACGGCGAACTGCGGCTGCGCCTGGCGCGCACTTTGACTGCCGCGGCGCCGGTCACGCACATGGTCGCCGCGGCGCCGGCGTCCCTCGCCACCGCTTCCGCCACCTCCAGCATCAGCCGCGC
>CAYODX010000025.1:0-23260 GCA_964402795.1 uncultured Terricaulis sp.
GAGCTTGTCGAAGCGCGACGTCTCCGGCCTGCCTTCGACAGGCTCAGGCTGACGCCGGTGGATGAAAAACGTCACGCTGAGCCTGAAAGCGTCACGCTGAGCTTGTCGAAGCGCGACCTCTCCGGCCCGCCTTCGACAGGCTCAGGCTGACGCCGGTGGATGACGCCGGTGCATGAAAAGTGTCACGCTGAGCTTGTCGAAGCGCGACGTCTCCGGCCTGCCTTCGACAGGCTCAGGCTGACGCTGATGGGTGACCCCGGTGCCTGAAAGCGTCACGCTGAGCCCGTCGAAGCGCGACGCGCCGGAATGATGAAGCCGCCTTCTAATTTGCGGCCAGCGCACACGCTTGTCCGGTTTGTGTTGTCCAAGCCGCGCGGCGCTTTAGGTTGCATGCCCAACATCGAGGAAAGCAATGGCAGGAACGACAGCAAAACACTGGTGGCGGCGCGACACGGCGCCGGGCTACGTGCTGATCGCCGCCACGATTCTTTCGTTTCTGCTGCTGAACGGTCCGAGCGGCGAAGCCTTCCACCACCTGCTCGAAGGTCAAATCGGCGCCTTCAGCGTCGGCGTGGGGGCCGCTGCGCATCCCGTAAACCTTCACCTCATCATCAACGACGCGCTGATGGTGATCTTCTTTCTTTATGTCGGCCTGGAGCTGAAGCGGGAAACTGTAGAAGGACCGTTCAAGAACCCGCGCCAGGCGGCGATGCCGATGGCTGGCGCGCTCGGCGGCATGGCCGCCCCGGCGCTGATCTATGTGGCGATCAACGCCCATGCGCCAGATTATTTGCGCGGCTGGGCCATTCCCGCGGCGACCGACATCGCCTTCGCCGTGGGCGTTTTGTCTCTGCTCGGGCCGCGCGTGCCGGCGGGCCTGCGCCTCTTCTTGCTAGCGCTCGCGATTATCGATGACCTCGGCGCCATTGTGGTGATCGCGCTCTTCTACTCGACCCATCTGACCGGCTGGGCTCTCGGCGGCGCGGCGGTCACGTTCGGCGCGATGCTGCTGATGAACCGCGCCGGCGTGAAGAGGTTGTCGCCGTTTTGGCTGTTGGGGCTCGTGCTGTGGCTGTTCATGCTGTTGTCGGGCGTGCACGCCACCATCGCCGGCGTGCTCACAGCGCTGACGACGCCGATGCGACGCGCCGACGGCCGCTCGCCGCTGATCGCTGCAGAGCATGCATTGAAGCCCTGGGTGACGTTCGCGATCATGCCAATTTTCGCCGTCGCCAATGCTGGCGTCGTGCTGCACGGCGCAGGGCTGGAGACGCTGCTGCACCCCATCGCATTCGGCGTCGCGGCCGGTCTTGTTATCGGCAAACCGGTCGGCATCACGGCGGCGACACTCGCGGCCTCGGCGCTGCTCAAGCAGCGCGCGCCGGCCGATCTGCCGAAGATGCTCGGCATCGGCATGCTCGCCGGCATCGGCTTCACCATGAGTCTTTTCATCGGCACGCTGGCGTTCGGACAGGGCGAACTCGCATCGCCCGTGCGGTTCGGCGTGCTCGGCGGTTCGCTGATCTCGGCCGTGCTCGGCCTCGCAGTGCTTGCACTCGCCTGTGGACCGAAGCCGTCAGCGATTGAGGAACTCGGCCCGGACGAAGAGCACGCGGAGGAAGCGGGCGTGCTGGAGGACATCGATGAGCCGCCCGCGCGCGGAAGCTGAAATGAAAAGCGGCCGCGCCCATCAAGGCGCGACCGCTGGTGTCGCTCGTTGAAGGCGTCTCCTCCCCGAAACGCGACCGCCCGCGACGTAACGGTCGCCGCAGAAATGCCGCGGTCCGTTCCTGCGGTCAAGCGCCGCAATCGCGCCTTATGTCCCGGCCAGCATCCGCTGCACCGCGGCGACGACTTCGCCGCGAGGCGCCTGAAGTTGCACCTGCTCGCGCATGCGAGCATAGGCTTGCCTGTCCTCCCCGAGATCGGCGGACAGCTTTGCGCCGAGACGCAGATTCTTGAGTGTCACGACCCCTTTGGCCAATTCATCGCCGCCCTGAATGATAGCCACCGGTGCGTTGCGCTTGTCGGCATATTTCAGCTGCGCCTTCATCCCGCCGGCGCCGAGATAAGTCTCTGCGCGCACGCCCGAAGCCCGCAGTTCATTCGCAATGGCGAAATAGTCGCCCATGCGCTCGGGGTCGAGCGCCAGCACGACGACGGGCGGGCTTTGGGCGAACGCTTCGCCGAGTCCCAGGCGTGCCTGCGCCGCCACCAGCCGGCTCACGCCGATGGAAAACCCGGTCGCGGGAATCCGCTCGCCCGTGAATCGCGCAATCAGGTCGTCATAGCGCCCGCCGCCCCCCACCGAGCCGAACCGCACTGGCCGACCGTCTTCGACGACGGTCATCGTCAACTCGGCCTCGAACACTGCGCCGGTATAATATTCGAGCCCGCGCACCACCGAAGGATCGAAGCGCGCTTGCGCGTCGGCGATCTTCAGACCGCCCAGCACTGCATCGATGCCGCGCAATTCTTTCAGTCCCGCTTGGCCTTCTTCACTCGCGCCGAGCAGGCGCTCGAGCCCGTCGACAACGGCCGCGCGCGAGGTGGTTTCCAGCGTGACGAAATCGATCACAGTCTTCACGCCGGCAGCGTCGAGTTCAGCACCGGCGGTGAAGTCGCCGCTCTCGTCCTTGCGGCCCTTGCCGAGCAGCGCGGCGACGCCATCGATACCGACGCGATCGAGCTTGTCGATCGCGCGCATCACCGTGAGGCGAGCGCGGTCATCTCTGGCGCCGACGCTTTCAAGCACGCCGTTCAAAATGCGACGCGAGTTGATCTTGAAGGCGTAGCCATCGCGCGGCACGCCGACTGCTTCCAGCGCCTCGCTCGCCATCGCCACCATTTCCGCATCGGCGGCAGGATTGTCGGAGCCGACTGTGTCGGCGTCACACTGAGTGAACTGGCGAAAGCGTCCGGGCCCTGGCTTTTCGTTACGCCAGACCGATCCGGTCTGCCAACGCCGAAATGGCTTGGGAAGGGTCTGCCATTCTTCCGCGGCGAAGCGCGCCAGCGGCGCTGTCAGGTCGTAGCGCAGAGAAAGCCAGCGCTCGTCATCCTGGAACGAAAACACGCCCTCGTTGGGGCGGTCGAGGTCAGGCAAAAATTTGCCGAGGGCCTCGGTGAACTCGATCGCCGGCGTTTCCAGCTGCTCAAAGCCCCAACGCTCGTAAACCGCGCCCACCGCGGAAACGACGCGGTGCTCGGCGGCGGCAGCATCCCCCAGTCTATCGACGAAACCGCGCGGCTTTTCGGCGATGACGGGCTTGGACGGAGTGTTGTTCATGGGCGGGACTTTCAGGATGCGAGGCCGGTGAAAATGAAGTAGCGCGGATTGGCCCGCGCAACGGCCAGCTTCAATGTCGCTCGAAGCTATAGCCCGTTGCCTGCACGATCTCGCCTGACATTACTTTCTCGGCCAACGCCATCATATCCCATGACAGCTCCCGATCGCGGATCACGCGCGGGAACGCCCTATCGATGGCTTCTAGGGCAGCGCCGGTGCGCTTGCCAAGAGCAGCGGGCGCGAGCGCGTCGGCATGCTTGCCTACTTCTTCGCGACGAACATGCTCACCCTGCGCTGCGAACGCCATCTCGATTGCTAGCAGCTCGGCCAAGCGTTCGGTCGCTTCGTAGGCGCGCATCGCGACGTTTGCGGCCATTGAGACATGATCCTCTTGGCCGCTATCGGTCGGCAGCGACAGCATGTGCGAAGGCATGGCCAGACCCCAAATGTGATTGCATAGCCCGGCGGTGGCATATTCAGTCAGCATCAAGCCAGACTCCGTCGCCTTCGCGTTGTGCCCGCGCGCCTGTGGTCCCAGCCCTTTATTGCGCGCGGGATCGACGATGCGGGCGCAACGCAGATTGGACAGGCTCGCCATCACGCCAGCCGCCTGAAGCAAGCCGTAGCAATCGATCGCGAGCGGCATGCCGTGAAAATGGCCGCCTGACGTGATGAGATCGAGATCGTACGCGTCGATGCCCTGATTGAGATCGATCGGATTGTCGGTGACGCTCTGCGCTTCGATCAGGAGTGTTTTCTCGGCGCGTTCGATCAGTTCGAGGCAAGGTCCGAGCACTTGCGCCGCGCACCGCAAATTATAGGGGTCTTGAATTTTTTCATCGTACGCGAACTTCGTGTCGACGCCAGCGTCCTGGAATTCGTACCCCTCGAGCAGGTCGAAAACCCAGGTCGCAATGATCTGCGATCCGCGATGCGGACGCAAAGCGTGCAAATCGGAGCGAAAGGGGCGGCCGCTGCCGCGCATGACTTGCACGCCCAGAGCGGTGTTCAGCGCTGCGGCCTCAATTAGGCGCCGCATATTCGCTGCCGCGAGCGCGCCCCAAGCGTTGGAGTATTGGCATCCATTGTTCAGCGCCAGCCCTTCTTTCATTTCAAGGCTGATGGGCTTGAAGGCTGGTTTGGTCCGCGTGACATAATCGGCGGTCGGCACGGCCTCGTCTCGCTCGTCCAGAACGCGGCCCTTTCCAATCACGACCGCAGCGATGTGCGAAAGCGGGGCAAGGTCGCCGCTCGCGGAAACCGTGCCAAAACGCGGCGTCGCAGGTGTGACGCCGGAATTAAGCATGTCTATCAGGGTTTCAATCACCACGGGGCGGACGATGCTGCGTCCGCGCGCGAGCGAAGCAGCGCGCATCAGCATGGTCGCCCGCACGACCGGCGCCGGCGCCGGCGGGCCCATGCCGGTGCAGTGGGAGAGGATCAGGTTCTCCTGCAGCTGCTTCAGATCGTCCGGACTGACATAAAGACGGAAGTTGCTGCCAAAGCCTGTGTTGAGCCCGTAAACCCGCTTGTTCGGATTGTGGGACAATTCGCGCTCAAGTTCTTCTTCGGCCCGGCTACGGAAGGCGGCGACCCGCGCATGCGCGGCGGCGTCCAGCGCCACCTTGGCGCGACCGTGCGCCACCGCCTCGATGTCAGCGAGACTGAGTTCGCCGCCTGCGCCAAGCGTGACTGTTTCCTGCAAATCATCCTCCGCAATCGGCCGGAGCCGTAGCGTAAACCATACGCCAGCGCGAGGCCCATCAGGCCGCGGCGCCAGTTTTGCTCACCGCTCCCTACCCCAATCCGGCGAAGGAGGCCGTCGCATGCTCACCTGTCTCGCGCTAATGCTGAGCGTCAGCTTGGCCGATCTGCCTGCGCTCGCCACAGAAGTGGAGACCGAGGCGCGCGCGCTCACCTCCCAAAGTGAAGTTACGCCGACCCTGCTCGCGAACCTCGAAGAGTTCTCGCAGGATGCCGAGCGGCTCTCCGCCTCGCTGCGAGAAGCCGGCGTCGAGCAGGACTTGCCATGCATTTTCCATGGCATTTCCGAAGATGCCCGGGTCCGCGCGGTGGAATTGCAGGCTGCCGATACGCCGGCCGAGCGCGCCGCGGCCTTCACGAATCTACGCGTGCTGCTCGACGATGCGATCCTGATTGCGCCGATGGCCGCCGCTGCGGCTGCTGATCGTCAACAGGCGCTCGCTTCAGCGGATTAGCGCGCACTGCGGCGCACCGTCGAGGTGATGAACTCCTGATTCAAAAGCTGTGGCAGCACCACCGGCGGCCCTTCGGGAGGATAATAGATATAGAGCGGCACGCCGGCGCGGCCCTGCTCTGCGAGCGCCGCCGCAATCGCCTCATCGCGATTGGTCCAATCAGCGACGAGATAGACGATGTCGTGTTCAGCGAAGACGCGCGCGACCGCCGGCTGTGATAGCGTCGAGAGTTCGTTGGCCTTGCAGGTGATGCACCAATCGGCAGTGAAATTGACAAACACCGCCCGTCCCTCAGCACGTAATTGCGCCACTCGCGCAGCGCTCCAAGGTTCGGAGGAAAGTACTGTTCGCGACTCGATTCCAAGCAGCGGGCGCCATGAGAGCGCCGCCGTCAGCGCCAAGCCGACGAGCGAGACCGCAAGCCAAATCCGGCTCCACCGCCCAACATAAAGAACAAAGCCAAGCGCTGCGGCAAGCGCCAGCAACGCTGCAAGCCCTGCTGCTCCGGTTTGGTTCGTCAGCACTGTGGCGAGCCAGATCGCGGCGGCGAACATTGGGAAGGCGAGCACGTTGCGGGCGCGTTCCATCCATGGCCCCGGCTTGGGGATCAGGCGTTGCAGCCCCGGCGCGAAGGAAAGCACAGTCAGCGGCAGCGCAAAGCCAAGTCCAAGCGCCGCGAAGACGGCCAGCGTGGCGGCCGGTGACTGGGTGAGCGCAACGCCGATGGCCCCAGCCATGAAGGGCGCAGTGCATGGCGTCGCCGCAATCACAGCGAGCGCACCTGTGAAGAAAGCGCCGGCATCGCCGCCGCGCAAGGCTGCGCTCTCCCCCGCGCCTTGTAGCGCGCCGCCAATGCTGAACACGCCGAGCAGATTCAGGCCAATGCTGAAAAACAAAAGTGCGAGCGAACTGGTCACCCACGGCTCCTGCAGCTGGAAGCCCCAACCCACCGCATTACCTGCGTCGCGCATTGTGATCAGCATCGCCGCCAGCGCCAGGAAGGTCGCAAGCACCCCAACCAGATACAGAAGACCCTGTCGGCGAGCGCGGCCGTTATGGGCCCCGCCTGCCAAAGAAAGCGCTTTCACCGAAAGCACGGGCAGCACGCATGGCATCAGGTTGAGAATGACACCCCCGAGAAACGCGAGCGCAGTGGCCGCGAGCAGACCGATTGGAGGCTCCGATGCAGCTGCGCCGCTCGCCTCGCGTTCGAGCGCCGCGAGCGGGTAATCACCTGAGAACCTGATCGCGCGCGCGTCCGTGCCCTCCAGCGGTTCTCCAGGTAGCGCTGCAATCTCGAGGCTGCGCGTGCGCCATCCGCCGCCGTCGCGTACATCGTACACGATCACGCCTTCGAGAGAGCGCGCGCGCAGCTCAGCCGCCGAGACGGGAGTCAAGCTGAAGCTCACGCCGCGAGCGCCGATGCGCGGCGCCTGCGGAGCAGAGGCCTTCACGGCGTCGCGGCTGTATGGGAAGAAGCGCGCGTTGCGGACCTCCTGGACGTCCGGCAACGCCACGCTGAGACGCGCCGGCACGCCTGCAGTAATACGAGCAACCACCCCGTCTTCACGCCTCGGCAACGCCGCCCTCGCTGCGGCAATGCGACTGACCCAGCCCAAGTTGTCGCGTCCTTGCTCGGTCACCGGAATCGAGAGCGTCAGCATGCCGCTTTCAGGAATGCAGATGTCCGAGCAGACCAGCCAGCTCGCCTCCGCTTGCAGGCGAAGCGTCTCCCCAACCCGGGCGGTGCGCGGCAACGTGATCTCGATCGGAAACAGGACCTCGTTCGAATAGCCGTAATTGACGAGGGTGGCGAACGGCAGCGCTTGCGGCGCGGGCCACTGAATCGGCCCAGCCTCGACGCCGGCTGGCAAATGCCATGTGAGACGTGTGGCGTCGCCGCTATCACCCGGATTGCGCCAGTAGGTATGCCAGCCAGGGCGAATGGTTTGGCGCAGTGCGATCGTGAAACGCTCACCCGGCGCTACAGCGGCGCGTGAAGAATGCAGCTCCGTCTCCAGATTGGACGTGCGGATCGCCTGAGCGGCGGCCGGCCCGGTCAACGTCGCCAGCGCACAAACGATCCAGATCAAGAACCGCGCCATCACCCGCGACATACCGTTCCAATACCGCCGCGCCAATGCGGCAAAGCAAAAGCGCCTCCCCGGCGAAGGAGAGGCGCTTTGTCTTACGTCGCCGGACGCAGCCTAGTTGCTGAGCGGGGTCGAAGCTTGAATGCGCGCCGCGCGCGACAAAATCTTCGGCCACAGCCCGAGCGACAGAAGGTGGGCGTGCATCACCGCACTGACGCCTTTGTCGCGCAGCTCCAGATAGGTGTCCTTCGGCAACGCGTTCAGCTTCTGCTCCGAAATGCGCAGATATTCGCCGATTTTTTGCGGCTCGTCAGGTGTGCCATCGGGCTTGGCCCGCGGCAGCGCCAGAGGGGTCAGCTCGAATAGATCGTGCTGCTCCATCAACTTCACGAATTCCTGAGTCCGGCGACCGAGCATGTCGAACTCACGGCAAAATTGGATCGCTTCCTGAGTATACCGAGAAGGCTTATCGCCTTCGAAGAAAGGAAGCTCCGGAGTCGTCGACAACATCTTTGCGGCGCGATCGATGCACACCAGCACGCGGTCGCCTTCCTGCGCCTGCTGACCTTCGCCTTGACCGGCGATAATCGGCAGGAATGGATAGCGGCGTGCGAACGCTGGGAGATAAACCTCCGGATCAAGCGAGCCGTCGGCGCCGAGGAACACGTTCATGCCCGGACGCAACCCCATCACCGCCAACGGCGTCTTCGATTGAGTGTCGAAGATGATCGGATAGCAGACGGCGGCGAGACCGAACTCGTCCACGGTCAGCGGCACGAGGTGGGTGTCGGCCAGGAATGAGAACGGGTTCGACACCTGGCTCACGCCCAGCGAGCGATGCTTCTCGATAGAGAGAGGCTCGAGCTGCTTGTAGAAAAGAATTTTGCCCAGCGTTTGCTGGCCGCCTTGGGCGGTCGTCATGGGTGTCTCCGCGAGTTCCCTAGCACTGCCGGGCTGTCAACCACGAATGCGGGATTTCCGCAACAGGTCAGCGCGCTGCAATTGCCGCTGGCGCGCTTTTCTGGGGCGCGGCGCATGCTATGTCGGCTGCCCCTGCGCCGCTGGGCGCGTTGGACAGGGTTTGTGAGGGGAAATGACTTTGATCCGCGGAGCGTTGATGCTGGCGCTGAGCGCCACGCTGGTCGTCACCGCCTGTGGTCCGCGCCGTGCTCAGCCGATGACCGCCTTCGAGGGGCGGCTCGCCGATTGGTCGCGCGAAATCCTGGCCGACAGCCCGGAATTAGCGTCGCAGGCTGGCGTCTCGCCAGAAGCCGCGGGGGGGCGTTACGACAATCGTCTAGACGATCGCTCGCCGGTTGCAGTGGAAGCGCGCCGCAGCGCAGCAATTCGCCGCTATGCCGAGCTCCTGACGCTGGAGGACGAGCGGCTGCGTCCGGACGAGCAGCTCACCTACGATGTCCTGCGCGCACAGTTCGCCTCCGCCGCCGATGCGGCGAGCTTCGCTTATGGGGATTTCAGCGCGCTGGGCGGCATCAAACCCTACGTGCTGAACCAGCTCGACAGCGCCTTCATCACGCTGCCATCATTGCTGGAAGAGCGCCAGGAGGTCCGCTCACGCGCCGACGTCGAGGCTTACCTGACGCGCCTCCGCCTTGTCGCCAATGCCATCGACCAGGAAACCGCGCGCGCGCGCGCCGACTCCGCTTTTGGCGTGCGCCCCCCGAACTTCATCATCGACCAGACGCTCTCCTTGTTGGACGCGGCGACTTCGCAGCCGCTGGCGCAACAACCCTACATCGTGAGCTTCCGGCGCAAGCTGGAGGGATGGGTAAGCGCTCAGCAGGATGCGACGCAGCGCGCCGCGCTCCAACAGCGCAGTCTTGAATATCTTGGCCGCGCCGAAGCGATCGTGCGTGACAATATTATCCCGGCGCACCAGCGTGCGGCCGCGTTCCTGCGCGCGGACCGCGCCAACGCAAGCGACAGTCCCGCCGTGACACGCTTGCCAAACGGGGCAAGTTTTTATGCCGCTGCACTGCGGGTGGAAACGACAACAGACCTGACGCCAGACCAAATCCACCAAATCGGCCTTGCTCGCGTGCAGGATCTCACCGGCCAGCTCGACATTGCGCTGCGCCGCATTGGTCTCACGCAAGGCGCCGTGGGCGAGCGCTTGCGCCAGCTGACGGCCGATCCGCGTTATGTCTATGCGGACACTGACGAGGGCCGGGCTCAGCTCATCGCTGACGTGCAGGCGCGCGTGAACCGAGTGCTGCAGCGTGCGCCGGATTGGTTCGGACGCTTGCCGCGGGCGCGACTGGAAGTGCGCCGGGTGCCGACATTTGCCGAAGACGCCCAGTCGGGCGCCTATTACTCGCCGCCTTCTCTCGAAGGCGGAGCGCCGGGCATCTACTACATCAATATGCGCAGCTTAGCGGAGATGACAAAAATCGATCTGCCGACGCAAGATTTTCATGAAGCCGTGCCTGGTCATCATTTCCAGATAGCGCTGGCGCAGGAATTGACCGATACGCCGCTGCTGCGCCGGCTCACCTCTTTCAACGCCTATTCGGAGGGCTGGGCGCTATACGCCGAGCAACTCGCAGATGAAGTCGGCTTCTATGACAACGATCCGGTTGGCCGCATCGGCTATCTGCGCTGGCAGCTCTGGCGCGCTGCGCGACTCGTCGTCGATACCGGGCTTCATGCGCAGAACTGGTCCCGCCAGCAGGCGATCGACTATTTGACGCAAACCACCGGCGACACGCCGGGAGTGATTGTTTCCGAGGTGGATCGCTACATCGTCTGGCCAGGCCAAGCATGCGGATATGAACTCGGACGGCGTGAAATCGCGCGCCTACGAGAAGCTGCGCGCAACGAGTTGGGGCCGGAGTTCGACTTGCGCGGCTTTCACGATGCAGTGCTGCTGCACGGGGAAGTGCCGCTTGGCGTGCTCGACGGCCTAGTGCGGGATTGGGTGCGAGAGCAGCGATCCTAGGCGGCGTTCTTGCGGCGCGTCAGCGCGGCGAAATCGTTCATCAATTGCTCTGTCATCGATGCTGGTTTGAATGGCATGCCGGCAATTTCGCGGATTGGGGTGATCTCGGCGGCCGAGCCCGTCAAGAAGGCTTCGCTGAACGTCGCTAATTCGTTCGGCCAAATCGCCCTTTCGATCACTTCTATGCCACGGTCGCGCGCCAGCCTGATCACGGTTTGGCGCGTGAGACCATTGAGGAAGCAGTCCGGGTACGGCGTGTGCAGCACGCCGTCGCGTACGAAGAAGATGTTGGCGCCAGTGCCTTCGGCGACTTGGCCGCGCCAATCCATCATCAGCGCGTCATCGAAGCCAGCGTCGGTCGCCGCATGGCGCGACAGCGTACAGATCATGTAGAGGCCCGCCGCTTTCGAATTACAGGGCGCTGTATCGGGTGCAGGCCGGCGCCACGGCGCAATCATGAGCCTGACGCCCTTCATCTTATCCGAGAAGTAGTCGCCCCACTCCCAGCAGGCGATCGCGACGTGGACGTCGTCGCGCTTGGCGGACACCCCCATCTGCTCTGAGCCGCGCCATGCCAGAGCGCGTAAATAGCAATTCGGCATGTTCTGCTTGGCGATCAGTCCGGATTTCACCTGATCGAGCTCTTCGGGGCTATAGGGCAACGAAAAGCCGAGCACGCGCGCAGAGGCGTGCAAACGCTCACTGTGTTCACGGCTCTTGAACACGACGCCGTCATAGGCCCGCTCGCCTTCGAAGACGCAGGACGCATAATGCATCGCGTGCGTCAGAAGGTGGATCTTGGCGTTGCGGTGAGGGACGAACTCCCCATCCATCCAAATCCAGCCATCACGATCGTCAAAGGGCCGCGCCGCCATCTTTTCCTCCGCTTTGGCGCTGGAAGCATGGTGCCGCCAGTGCGCCGGTACGAAATTTGGGTTAGTGTGGGGCGCGAGACATGCCTGTCAATTGAAGGGGTAGAAGGTGAGAAATCCTGCCTTGAAAGCGGCCAGAACCAGGTTGATTCGTCCTAGCAAACTCCCCCCGGGGAAACTCCGCAGATGAGCGATACCCTCGCCTTCGACGCGCTGGATCGTCCCCCACACCTGTTGCTGGTGGATGACGACGACCGCATTCGCGAACTGCTGAAGCGCTACCTCGCGCAGGCGGGCGCCCGAGTGTCAGCGGCCGCCGACGCCGCTGGCGCGAGGAAACTGCTCGAGGCGATGGATTTCGATCTACTCATTCTGGACGTGATGATGCCGGTGGAAGATGGTTTTTCGCTGGCCGAGAGCGTGCGACGGACGTCGAAGGTGCCAATCGTGCTCTTGACCGCGCGGGGAATGCCGGAAGACCGCATCCGAGGCTTGCAGATCGGCGCCGATGATTACGTGCCAAAGCCGTTCGAGCCAGCGGAGCTGGCGCTGCGTATCAACGCTATCCTTCGCCGCACTATAGCCAATCGCGGCGAAGCCGCTGAGGTCGTGACCTTCGGCGCGTTCAGTTTCAATATCGCCCGCGGCGAACTCACGCGTGAGGGCGCCAATGTGCGACTCACCGAGGCCGAAGTGGCGATGCTGCGCGTTCTGGCTGCACGGCCCGGCGAAGTTGTGAGCCGCGAAGAGTTGGCCAAGCGAACAGGCGCCGGCCTCGAGCGCTCCGTCGATGTGCAAATCACGCGGCTCCGACGAAAGCTGGAGGGCGATCCGCGCGCGCCTATCTATGTGCAGACCGTGCGCGGCGTCGGCTACAGACTTGCAGCAGACTGATGGAAGAGCAGCCCGTTTTTCGTTTGCGCGACCTCCTACCCAAGGGGCTCTATTGGCGCACATTGCTGATCATTGTTGCGCCCGCGGCGCTCCTGCAGCTTGTGATCACCCTCGTCTTCCTGGACGATCACTGGCAAGCCACGTCTAAACGCATGAGCCAAGGCGTGGCGGCCGACGTTGCGCTGATAATTCAGCTTTACGAGCGCAATCCGACTGAGGAGAACCTCGAGCGCCTGAAAGAGTTGGCGATGCGCCCGCTCCGCCTCGAAGTGGAGCTGCAGCCAGATGCCCCGCTCGCGCTGCCGCGCTGCCGCGCTTTCGGCTCCACGCTCGATCGGCATTTCACGCGTGCGCTGACGCAAGACCTCGGCCGCGAAGTCTGGTACGATTCCACTTGTGGCGGCACCCAGGTGCTGATCCGCGTGCCCACACAGAATGGCGTGTTTCAATTCAAGGCCTATCGCGACCGCGTGCAGGCGCGCTCAGGCCCTTTGTTCGTGGCCTGGATTGCAGGGGCGACGCTGTTTCTGCTGGTGGTCTCGGTGCTGTTCATCCGCAACCAGGTGAAGCCGATCCTGCAGCTTGCTGAGGCTATGGAGCGGTTCGGGCGCGGCGAAGATTCCGGCGTGTTCCGCATCCGAGGGGCGCGCGAGGTGCGTGGCGCGACCAAGGCGTTCTTTGATATGCGCGAACGCATAAAACGCCACATCGAGCAGCGTTCACAATTGCTCGCCGGGGTCAGCCACGACCTGCGCACGCCGCTGACACGCCTCAAACTGCAACTCGCCTTGATGCCGCCTTCGCCAGAAATCGAAGACGCCAAACGCGACCTCAAGGAGATGGAAGAAACGCTTGAGGAATATCTTGCCTTCGCCAAGGGCCTCGCTGAGGAAGCGCCCGAGCAGGTTGATCTCGGCCACATTGCAGCTGAACTTGTCGCCGACCGCCAACGCAATGGCGGCGAGCACATCGCCCTCGAAATCAGCGGCAAGCCGGCGACGCCGGGGCGCGAACGTGCGCTGCGCCGCTGCCTGGCCAACCTGATCGACAACGCCGCCGCGCATGGCGACACGGTGCGCGTATCGGTTGCGGGCGAGCCCGACGCCGTCCTCGTGGCTGTGGAAGACAACGGCCCCGGCATTCCGCAGGAACTCTATGAGGAGGCGTTCCGTCCATTCTCGAGGCTCGACCAGACCCGCTCGCGCAATCAAAAAGGCGTTGGTCTGGGCCTCGCCATTGCACGCGACGTCGCGCGCAGCCATGGCGGAGATATCCTGTTGAGTGACAGTCCGTTAGGAGGCCTCAAGGCTTCGCTCAGGTTGCCTCGTCCGGCCTGATTGGGGCGGCTTGTGGAGAACTTGTATGCGGTGCAGCGCTTCCCATGCGCGGGCGCAGGATTTAAGCCTATGCACTCGCGGGGCTGCGCGGCTCGGGCAATTTCAGGCGTTTGACGATGGATGATGGCGATCTCGCCCGCTACGACCGGGCACGTGTCTGCATCGATTTCGGCACTGCTCTGTCGAAGGCGTCGGTCTGCCTTGATCCAACCATGCCGATCGAAGTCGGTGTGAAGCCATTGCCCATCGGCGGCATTGCGCGAGCGGAACATCCGCTGCTCGTGCCGTCCGTCCTCTATGTCGACGCCGGCCGCGTTTATTTCGGACCGGCGGCGCTCGACCAGGCTCGCCGCGGGGTTGAGACCAACCGGGATCCACTGATCTCGTTCAAGACCGTACTCGGCGCGACCAATGTCGAAGAAGCGCTGCAGGCGAGGCTGCGTCCGTCGATGGACCCGACCGGCACCTTCCGTCAGCGCGATGCCTTGGTGCTGTACATCGCTTTCCTCGACCAACTGATCCGTGAAGCGGTGGATTTGGCGCCAAACGTGCCGAACATCGTTGCTAACGCGAAGCGCCGCTATACCAGTCCGGTGTGGCGTCCGGGCAGCGGCGCCGACAAGACTTACGAGCGAATTTTCAACGAAGCTGCGGCGGTCTCGCACAGGCTTGGCAAACTGCTGCTTGATCCGGTCGGCATCTCGATAGCGCAGTGCAAGGACGCGCTCGATCGGGCTGCGGCGCAGCCGGGCAATGGCCTGCTGGAGACAGGCATCTTTGAGCCGCACGCAGCGGCGGCCACAGCGCTCGCCTTCACCAGCGCGCCGACTCGTTTCGTGCTCGTGTTCGACATGGGGGCCGGCACGGTCGACATCGCCGCGTTCGAGTTCGACGAAAGCACCGAACCGCCGGCGCTGAGCGAGGTGAAGGAGGCGCGCCAGTGCAGCGCACTCGCGGGCGACGAAATAGACCGCATTCTGATCGAGCTTTACATGCGTAAACGCGGCGGCGAGAAGAGCCGCGAAGACGAGCTCAAGCTCATGCGCACCGCCGTTCTGTCCGCGCGCGACTTGAAGCGTGAACTCTTCTCCACCGGCAAGTGTTCGCTCAAGACCGGGTGGATGGCCACCACGATCCGCATCAATGAGCTGATGGAAGACCAGAACTTCCGCACTTATCTCAACGCGCTGCGGCAAACTGTGGCTGCGAGTTTGGCGCGCGTGCTCGATCGCGCGGAGAAGGTGAACGCCGATTTCGTTGATATCGTCATCGCCGGCGGCGGCGCGCGCCTTCCCTTCATGGTTGATCTGATCAAGAGCGCGGGAACGCTGCGCCCTTCTACAGTGCAGTTGCGAATCGGCGCTCTCTCGCCGGCGAATCCGCTTTATTCAGGAGTAGACGCATCGTTGCGGGACATTTTCCCGCAAATTGCGATGTCCGTCGGCGGTGCACTAGTCGAGATGATGCCAGCCGCGGCGCCCGCACGTTAGCCGATGGCAGATCTCGCTAGTTCGGGAAACACCTTCTCCACCTTGCGCATCAAGTAGTCGCCATAGGCGCCACTAAATGCGTGCAGATTGAATTTGTCCCAGCGCTCAGCGGAATCGTCCCGTGCGACGGCCGCGTGAGCGGGCAACGGCACGATCTCGACGTCGAACGCAGGATCGAAGAAGAATGGAAACGAGAGCCGGCTCCTGCCGCTCACATTGCGCACCCGGTGCGGCGTGGACCGGTAGACGCCCCCGGTCAGGCGATCGAGCATATCGCCAATGTTGCAGACGAGCGCCCCCTCAATCGGCGGAGCCTCGATCCAGCCATGCGGCGTCTTCACCTGCAAGCCGCCTAGATGATCTTGAGCCAGCAGAGTCAGCAACCCGTAGTCCGTGTGTTCGCCCACGCCCCAACCTTGATCGTGCGCTGACGCAGCGGGATATTCGAAAATGCGGAAGAGCAGCGTTGGACGCGCGGTGTAGGTTGACCGGAAATAGCTCGCTTCCAGCCCTAAACTGAGCGCAACGCCGGCGATTAAGGCGTGAGCCGCCCTCGTCGCCTCCTCCATGTAGCGAAGCACCGTTGTCTTTAGTTCCGGCGCAGCGTCCGGAAAAAGATTGGGGCCGTGCAGCGGCCAGCCAGCTGCAACGCGCGGATCGTCAGGGCCAAGCTCCTCGCCGAAATAAAGACCCTGCTTAAGATCAGGCTTACCGGAGGTGAGTTCGCCGCCGACTGGAAAATAGCCGCGCCACGCGCGACCGCCACGCGCCATGGCGATTTGCATCTTGTCCTGCTCCGGCAAGGCAAAGAAAGCGCGAGCGGCTTTTTCGAGTCTCGCCATCGTGTCGGGGCTGATGCCGTGCCCAACAACATAGAAGAATCCCAGACTTCGGCAGGCGCGCGAAATAGCGTGCGCTACCGCGCTGCGGTCTCCGCCTCGCAGCAGCGGCGCGACATCGATGACGGGCAGGGTTTGATCAATGTCCATGTCGGCTGGCGATCTTATGGAACACGGCCGCCAGCGCCAGTGTTTCCCAGTCTGCGGAGGTTGGCCATGGACGAGGATGATCCGGTCACGTTCCGAGTGCTAATGGAAAGCGAGGACACGCCCCTGCTGAAGCCGTGCCCGCGCTGCGGCCAGCTGTTCGACGAAAGCGAATTGGATGCTGTGCTGCATCATCGCCTGGCGCAGCACGAGCCTCTGCACACGGATTAATTCGCTGCAGCCTGTCTGACTCGGCCGGACTCAGTCGTCCTCGGCGTGTAGGACCAGTTGGGCGGAGTTCGATCATGCGAAAAGTAATTTCCGGCGCTTTTGTGTCGCTGGACGGGGTGATGCAGGCGCCCGGCGGGCCAAGTGAAGATCCAACCAAGGGCTTTGCACATGGCGGTTGGGCCGTGCCCTTCATTGACGAGGTGTTCGGCGAAGAGGTGGATGCGCTGTTCGAACAGCCGTTCGATCTCCTTCTGGGGCGCAAGACCTACGAGATTTTCGCTGCGCATTGGCCATTCATGGAGAATGGTCCTGACGACGGCATCGCCAAAAAGTTCAATGCCGTCACCAAATACGTGGCGACCCGAAAGGGCGTTGATCTGACCTGGGACAAATCAATAGCCCTGCGTGACGCCGCCGAAGACGTCGCCAGCCTGAAGCAGCAAGATGGCCCCGCGCTTGTGACCCAGGGCAGCAGCGATCTCATTCAGACCCTTCTCGCGCACAACTTGATCGACGAGATCTGGACATTCACGTTCCCTGTCGTTCTCGGCCACGGCAAAAAACTCTTCGCAGGGGGCGTGCCCGCGCGCAGTCTCAAGCTCACGCACAGCCGCGTCAGCAATACTGGAGTGTCCATTATACGCTATGAGCGCCTTGGCGAGGTGATCGTTGGCGATTACGCAATGGACCCGCCGACGCCGCTAGAAGCGAAGCGCCAGGCCCGCATGAAGCGCGAAGGTTAGACGTTGAGGCCAGCGAGTTTGCGGCTGACGTCGCCGGTAACGGAAGACCAAGCGTCGGATGCCCGCTCCATGCTGGGAACGATGATTTCATCGTATTGGATGGCGACGATCGCCAGCGCCATGAAAGCGAGGCCAGCGCACCGGCGCCATTGTGCGTCGATTACGCCTTCGATCCAGTTGAAGAAGCGGCTGAGGTCGATCACGTAGCCGAACATGAGGCGCGCCTTCCTGGTTAAGACGAACGTAATCATGCCGTGCAAAGCGTAAACAACAATTGACCAAAATCTCGCGCGCTGAACGAATTGCAGCCGAAATACAGTGAGTTTAGCCGCCGTTTGTGTCGCCCGCTGGCTTGGTCTTCGGTTCGAACCCGGCCCAGCGGCCGAACATTTCCTCGGCGCGCCGCAAGTTCTTGTCGAGCGAGGCCATGGTTTTTGCGTAATCACCGGCGTCATCGCCGCGCCATGCTGCCCGCGCTTGGCCGATGATGACGCCAAGCCCCTGCGCGCGCGCTTGGCCGGTCATGCCGTCAGCCTCCAATCCTGCGAGCGCAAGCACCCAGCGCGCGCAGCGCACGTGGCGCTGATGCACCGAGGCGAGCAGGGTCGGATCTCGTTCGACCCCCTGCTCCATCGCCAACACGGCTGCCCGGTGAGGTTCCATTGCTTCGAACCGGCGCATGATGAGATCGAACAGGCGATCGCGCACGCTCTGCTGCGATTCAAGCGCACTCAGATCGTCAGCAATGGCGCGGTCGAATGCTTCTTCGACACAATCGACGGCATCCCACAAGCTCGACTGGTAGAACACGCTCACCGGCTCGCCGGCCGCCTGTGCGAGCTTGGGCAAGGTGACGTCTTTCCAACGGCCATTGGCGGCCAATGAGAGAGCGGCGCGGGCGAGTTCGCGGCGCAAGGCGGGATCAGATAGTGCGGACATGAGACCAGAGCTATCGCAAACGGATTGCGCTTAAAAGGCGCGGACGGCGCCATTTTGAATGAGAGAGAAGCCGGCGCCTGAGACCATCTCCCGTGCGAGTTCACCCTTTGCCCAGGTCGCGCGATCGCTGCGCGGCGGCGCTCACCGCACGACGCAACAGCGGCCCAAGGCCATCGCCAGCGCTGAGAATGTCGAGAGCCGCTTCCGTAGTCCCGCCAGGCGAAGTCACCTGCTTCCGCAGCGCTGTCGGCGTCTCGCCTGTCTCCAACATCAGCGCGCCCGCGCCAGCGACGGTGCGGCTGGCGAGACGCATCGCCGTTTCTCTGTCCAACCCCTCTTGCTCAGCCGCGAGCGCCAGCACTTCAGCCAGTAGAAAAACGTAAGCAGGGCCTGAGCCCGAAACTGCCGTGACAACATCCATCAGTCGCTCGGCTTGAAGCGATTCCACTGCGCCAAGCGGGGCGAGCAATTGTTCAATCAGGTCCCGATCATCCGCCGTGCATGACGGTGACGCGACATAAGCTGTTACGCCGTGGCCGATGCGCGCGGGCATGTTCGGCATGGCGCGAACAATGCGTTGTGAGCCCATCTCACGCGCGATCGTTTCCATCGGCACGCCAGCCATGATCGAAAGGATGCGCGTCGCCTCGCCGACAAAGCGCTTGGCGGCGGGCGCTGCGCTGGCGAAGGATTGCGGCTTAACCGCGAATACAAGCACGTCGACGGGGCCAGGCTCTGGCGGGTTAAGGATCGCCCCCGCGCTCTCGAGAGCGTGTTCCAGTGCCGGATCGAAATTCGGTTCGACGACAGTGAGCGTAAGTCCCCCGCCTTTGCGTACAGCTTCGAGCCAACCACGCACGAGCGCTCCGCCCATAGCGCCGGCGCCGACGATGGCGATGGACGGTGCTTCGCTGGCGCTCACGCTTCTCCGCAGACTTCGAACAGGGCTGCCTTGGACGCTTCTTCGGCCGACATGCCTCCGAGAATAAGATAGTGGAAGGCCGGCTGGAAGCGCTCGGCCGCATCGAGCGCGGCGGCCAGCATGGCCTGCACTTCGCCTACGGAGATTTCGTCGCGGCCAATCATCGGCATCGCGTGCCGAAAGATGATGGACCCGTCGTCTGACCAGACATCGAAGTGACCAAGCCAGAGGTTCTCGTTGATGAGTCCAGCCAGTCTGATCGCCTCGAGCAGCCGCGACTGCGGCGCGCGAATATCGAAGCCGATAGTGAAGAGCAGCGCCGGCAGCTCATGTCTGAAAGAGAAGTAGCCGACGGTTTCCGTACCGCCCCCCTTGAACGAGAAGTGGACATCTCCGTCTTCGGCGCGCTCACTGGTGAAACGGTCGTCTGAGCCGATCACCGCCTCAACCGTCTCGAGCGGGTCGGTGGTGGTGTCGACCTCATCGTCGAGCCAGAGATCCATGGGCGTCCCCTTCAAGCTCATGAGCGGCCTCCGGTTGAGCCGCTCCCTGGCCATCCCTTGATGCGCGCTTGCCGACGCGACGAATCGAGCCCCGCCGCCTAGGTAAGCGCGTCGAAAGTTGATCAGATGTTAACGCGCACGGCCGGCATCGCCGCTCTGGCTCTTGCGGCGGCATCAAGCCTATGCGGGCTCTAAGGACGCCATTTCGAGATCGTCGGCTTGCGACAGCGCCTTCGATGATATCCAGCCAATCGCCAAGCACGCCGCGGTCCATGCTTCTTAGTTATCGGCGTCCCTAACGCAATCTGAAAGCTGACCCCGATCCTCGCGTGCTCCTGGCGCCTAATCAACCTTGGCCAGAAAGTCGAGCACCGCGTCCCATGCATCCGGTTCCTCCAGTGTTGGCGCGTGACCGGTGTTCGCAATGGTCACGGACTGCAGGTCCGGCTTCAACTCTTGCATGTGCGCGACAGCATCTTCGCTCAATAGGTCTGACAGCTCGCCGCGCACCGACAACATCGGTTTCTGCGCCAAGGCTGCGAACAGCGGCGAAAGATCGGGCGGCGGCGCCTCCTCATCAAAATCGATGAAAGCCAACGCTATGTGCGGGTCGTAATCGGCTTCAATCACGCCATCTGGGCGTTCATGGTAGGTGCGCCGCGCGAACGTGAGCCAAAAGCTCGGATCATCCAGCCGTTCCGGATAAACCGACCCGGCTATTGCGCGCGCAGCTTCCGCAGCCTCTTCCCAGCTCGCCACAGGCCTGCTGCGACCGACATAGGAGGCGATGCGCGATAATCCTCGCGGGGAAATCTGCGGTCCCACATCATTGAGTATGGAAGCAGCGATGCGATCAGGGGCCATCGAGGCCAACACCATCGTGATCAGACCGCCCATTGACGTGCCAACGAATACAGCGCGCGCGATCTTGAGCTTGTCCATCAAGGCGACCACGTCCTGCGCATAGACAGCAGGCACGTAATGGGCCGGATCAGGATCGTTGGCGCTTTTCCCACGCCCGCGCATGTCCGGTGCCACGACGCGGCGTCCTAATGCAGAGATACGCGGTGCGAGCAACTCGAAATCGCGTGAATTTCGAGTGAGGCCGTGCAGGCAGATCACCGGCAGCCCGGTTTCGGGCAGCAGTGGAGAATAGTCGCGCACGTAGAGTGCGAGCCCATCGATGGTGGCGATCACGCACTCTTCATATTCGCCGATCAAGTGCGGTGCGCCGGTGTCCATGCTATTCTCCTATGGTCGAGCGGCCAGCCGCTGGCGTGCTTTCCACCTCGGCGTAAGCCACCGCGCGCATGGCTCGCAAGCGCCGGAGCCAGCTCTGCTCCAGATCAGTTCGCTGCGCGGCGGCGACAGGATTGCAGGTGCTCAGTACGACCTCCTTGGCCCTATCATCAAAGCGATCGAAGCAGAGGTCCTCGAAAGCATCTTGCCGCCTCAGTTGCATAGCGATCGTTTCCGCCGCCCCATCCTGTGCGCGCTCTTGCGCGCGCGCGATAGGGCCGCCGCCGCGGAAGCGCACCCGGAAAGTGATTGCTTCCTCTGGTACCGGCGTAAGCTCGACAGCAGCACCTGATGGAGCGCGAGCTCCCCGCGCAGGCGTCAAGGCGACGACGAGGGAAGCAGCCAACATGGCGGCGCTGGCGGCGATGCCCCAGGTGCGCAAGGCGCCAGCGCCTATCATAAGCTCACCGCGCGCATCGCGTGCCCGGCAAGCGCCACACCGGGCGCGCCGCGGCCCGACCGCCCAATGCCGCCGACATCGCCCAGCGTGCCGAGGTTGCTCGCGCAACCGGACCCGGCTCCAGAGCAAGCTGACCTGGTCACACGTGACGAGCGCCGGGGCGGGACCAGCCCCAGTGCGGCAAAGCTCCAGCGGTGTTGCAACATCCCCGGCTGCCCCACATTTTCCCTTATCGGCTTTCGTCTTAAACTGACGTGCTTTGCTGACAAGGCGAGGTCAGAGGCGATCCTCAGAGGGACGAAGTGCTGCGTTCATGAGTGTTTTCCCCTTAGCGGCGAACCTAAACGCGGCACGCCTTCCAGGCATCAAGACCGCTCGGACCGAGGATGAGGCGACCAGCCTTGCTGGCGGCCCGGTGTACCTTGCCGTCGAAGAATTGCCGGACGCATTCGAAAGCGCAGCCGCCGCGGAACGCGCCGTGCCGGAACTCTATTGCACCGGCGCCTATGAATTGATCTGGCGAGAGGACGCATGGCGCGTGGTTATGCGGTACTGGCGCCCTGCTCCGCCTGCGCCCGTCGCGAGGACAGCCCAGGCCGCGGTGAAAAAACCGCTCGGCACTGCCCGCACGCCTGAAGAGGCGCGCGCCCTTCTGCAAGCGCCCGCGGAGTTAGCGCGCGAGGTGCTGCCGAAACTCTATGCGGACCACAAGTCGCTGATGCGGCGTTGGGGTGAATGGGTCAGAAGCGGATTGGGGGAAATCGTCGAGCGCGAAGGCAAGTTCGCTGTTGCGCTGTCCTATTGGCGTCCCATGCACGCGCCGGGGCTAGCCGCCCCGCTTGCGCCGGCCGAGCGCATCGAACTTGCTGAGCGCGTCATGGCGCCGCTGCGCGGACCCGAGCCGCAACGCGAAATGGATATTGGCTTGTTCGAGAACGCAGCGCCGGAAAATCCAAACGTCGTGCTGGTGACGGAAGAAGGCGACGGCCGATTCAGGGGCAGCGAGTAAGCCCTTACTGCGCCGGCAATGTCACGCGCACGAGCGCGCCATTTTCGCCATCCAATATCATCACGTTCCCGCCATGGGCGCGCGCAATGGAACGCGCGGCCGCGAGGCCAAGGCCGGCGCCGCGTGTGCCTTCTTCATTCAATCGTACGAAAGGCTCGAACACGCTCTCGCGTTGTTCGGACGGGATCCCCGGCCCATCGTCTTCGACATCCACTTCCACCGCGCCTTCGATCCGCCGTAGCATGATACGCGCGCTCGTGCCGTACTTGAGCGCGTTCTCCACGAGATTGCCAAACAGGCGCTTGAGGCCGAGCGATTGCCCGGTGATGACCACGCGCTCGCCGCCATCGAATGTGACGTTGCGGCCATGCTCGGCGTGATCGTCGGCGATGGTGTGCAGCAGCGCCGTCAAATCGAGACGCACGCGCGCTTCTTCGGCGGGGTCGTCGCGCGCGAATGCAATGAAGCTGGCGACCAAGGCCTCGACCTCGGCAATTTCCCTGGCCATGCGCTCGCGCTGCTCGGCTGGCACGTTCTCAGCCGCAAGGCGCAGGCGCATCAGCGGCGTGCGCATGTCGTGGGCGACAGCCGCAAGCGTCTTGGTCCGGTCGGCGATCAACGCGCGCAGCCGCGCCTGCATCGTGTTTACAGCGCGCGCGGCGCCGCGCAGTTCACTGGGCCCTTCTTCACGCACAGGCTCGCTTTGCGGGTCGACACCGACAGCTTGCACCGCATCGGCGAAGCTGCGGATCGGGCGCGTCAGACGGCGCGCAAACAGCGTAGCGAGGATGGTGAGAAGCAGCAGCGTGCCTCCAATCACCAGTGCGGCGCGGCCGATCCAACCCAGCTCGGCCCAGTTGCGCCCCTGGCGCATTACCAGCCATCGTCCATCCGGCAACTGCGCGCCGAAAGCAAAGCCGGAGATCAGCACCACGCCGGACGGGGCCGGCGCAAACATAGGCGGCAGTGGCGGCGCAGGTGGCGCAGGCGCGGTGCTTTCGTGTGACGAAGGGATTGGCGGAGCCGCCGCTGGCGGCGCCGGCGGCGCTGGGACCTCAAACCTGTAGGCGCGGAT
>CAYODX010000025.1:23270-40065 GCA_964402795.1 uncultured Terricaulis sp.
GCTCCCTGGCGTTCGGGCGCATGGGGATCAGCTGCGTTCACCTCGGTTTCGCCATGCCGGTTGATTTCCTCTGTGACGATGACAGCGCCATCTTCAATGCGGACACGACGATGCAAGCGCGCGGCGAGACGCTCAGCTGCACGGGCTTGACGCTCCGCCTCGCGCGCCTGGCGCTCGGCCAGCGCTTCCAGCTGCGCCTGATGACGCTCGACTTCACGTTCGTGTGCAGCGCTCTGACGTTCCGCCTCGGCCTCGGCGCGAGCTTCTGCAGCTGCCTGCGCCGCTTGGCGCGCCGCTTCCAGCCGTTCCGCCGCGCGCTCATGGGCGTGTTGCAGCTCGGCCAGCACTTGCTCGGGATCGACGGTGCGCCCCGCCTCTCGCGCCATCGCCTCGATGTCGCCGACACGAAAGACGATGGCGTCATCCATCTTGATGTGAGAGGCGCTGGCGCGAACTTGGTCGGGCCGCAGGTCGAGCGCGCCGGCAAGCCGGTGCTGCGTGTGCATCAGCCCGTGGTCGCCACCTCCTGCCGGCGCATCATTGCGCACCTCCCACACGACGCCTCTTTCGTTTGGCGGGCGCCCCAGCGCTGTCATGTGGTCGTAACCGGCCTGGAAGTGATCAGCGACTGCGTCTGCGCGCATTACGTCAGGGGGACGCGGCGGCAAGTAGATGACGATAGCGAGCGTCGCTACGAACGCCGCCGCCAGCGCGAGCGCAACAAGCATGCCGAGATAGGCCGCAATCGGAAGGCCGTTCTTCTGCACCATTACGCCGTCGGCTTAACGGCGAACAAATAGCCTTCGCCGCGCACTGTACGAATGATCTCGATGCCCGGCCGCTCCAGCTTCTTGCGCAATCTGCTCACTTGCACATCGACGGCTCGATCAAAAACTTCTGAATCGTTGTCGAAGGCATAGTCGAGCAGCTGCTCGCGACTTAACACGCGCTGTGGTCGTTCGACGAAAGCGCGCAGCAAACGAAATTCGCCCGCGGAAAGGGCAATGACGACCCCATCGGGATCGTGCAATTCGCGGCGCGCGACATCGAGGCGAAAGCCAGCGAAGCGCACTGCTTCCATAGTGCTGGCGTCGGCGTCTCGCCCGCGGCGCAGTACGGCGCGGGCGCGGGCCACCAGCTCGCGCGGGTTGCATGGCTTGGCGAGATAATCGTCCGCTCCGATCTCCAGCCCGACGATGCGATCTGCATCATCTCCCAAGGCCGAAAGCATGATGATGGGTGGACGGCCCTTGCCCGACAGCCTCTTGCACGCGGAGAGCCCGTCCTCGCCTGGCATCATCAAGTCCAGCACGATCAAATCGGCGCCTTTAGCGGCGAGCTGCCGCTCCATCGCCGGCACATCGCGGGCCGAGAAAGCCGCGAAGCCGGCGCGCTCGAATACTTCGACGAGACCTTCGCGGATCGCGCTGTCGTCGTCGCAGATCAGCACCCGGGGGCGCTCGGAAGCGTCGGTCATGAACGCCATTTTACAGGTCCTGCCCTGCTGCGGACAGGGGAAACGCGAGGGCTGTCTGCTGCGAAGGGACGGGCATCGACCAAGTCGATAGCCGGCCTCTGTTGCGCCAGTGTTTCAACGATGACGTATGCGGGAAACGAAGCCGCCCCATGGTGCCACTCGCAACCAGCCCGCCTGGCGGGCCAACAGGGTAAATACCAGATGAAATTTGCACTCTATCTTGGGGCGGCTGTGGCGGCGGTAACGCTTGTCGCTGCTGCTGAAACGTCCTCGCAGGTGATCGTCCGCCACAGCGGTCATCAGGATTTCAATGTCGATGCCGATAACGACGGCTGGCTGACGCGCGCTGAGGCAAGCGCCGGCGCCGACCGCATGTTCGAGCACATGGACGCCAACAACGATGGCCGCTTAACCGCGGAAGATCGGGAGGCCATGCGCGAAATGCACATTCGCTCGGGCGGCCACGACATCCGCATCGAAGATGGCGAAGACGGCGAGCGGCACGTTCGCGTGATCCGCCGCGGCGACGTGGAAGACGTCGAGGTCGAAGCGGAAGTGGAACGCGCCATGGCCGAAGCGCATCGCCACGTCGAACGCGCCGAACGCGAGGCGCGCCGGGCCGAACGGCGCGCACACGAGGCGGAGCGGGAAGCGCGCGACCACGCCGGGCGCGAAGAACATCGCATTGTGATCATCCGCGCAGACGACGACGATCATCACGCAGAACATTTGGGCGTCGCCCCAGTCCCCCCGGCGCCGCCAATGCCGCCGCACCCCCCCATGTTCATGATGCTGATCGCCAATTCGGATGAAGCCGACGCGAACGGAGACGGCGCACTATCGCGCGAGGAGTTCCGAGCCCAGCAGCTACGATTCTTCGACGCCAGCGACGCCAATGGCGACGGCCGCATCCGCTTCGCGGGCCCGCCGCAACCACCAGCCCCCCCAACGCCGCCGGCGCCCCCGGCGCCTCCGCGTTAAGGCTCTCGCCCTGCGGGTCCGCCCAGTAATCCGGCGGGCCCGCGTTTCCGGGGCGGTAGGGTGACGATGGTCACAGCCGCCCGTGCATCCAAGCAATAGCTTGAATGCATCAACAGTTCAGACACGCGAACACGAGCAAGGGAGCCGCACATGATCAAGTTCTTCAGCATCGCCGCAGCCTTGGCTCTCTTTGGCCCGGCCGCGCTTGCCGCCCTTAACCAAGCCGCTCTGATCGTCGCCTGATCCCCCAAACCCGCCTGCGACGGTCAAAATGGAAGGCGCGGACCACCCCTAGGGTCCGCGCCTTTTCTTTTCCGGGTCGAGATCGCACCCACTTTCGCATCGGAGCATTGCGCCGAAGCCTCCGCATCCAAAACATCCGGCGATGGCATCTCTCGATCAATAGCAACGAAACACGATCAAGAGGATCATCATGACAAAGAGTTTTGGCTTCAGCGCCGCCGCAGGCAAACTCGCAGTGTTTGCCGTGGCGTTCGTTCTGTTCGCTCCGCTTGCAGTCGCGGCCTTGACGCAGGCGGCGCAGATCGTCGGCTGATCTTTTTCCACCCTCGTCTCCTGCGGGCGCGGCTGCTTCGGCTCCGCGCCCTTTTTTTCGTCCATGCGCATTCCTGTTATTCGGCACGTTGCACCGGCCACTGCTCGCGCATGTTTGGATCATGGCTGCGACGAAAACGGGTATCACGCGACACAATCAGCACACACCGGTAGACGCTGTTTTCGTCGGGCACAGTGGCGACAGGCGCGCAGGCTGCGCAGATCCTGACCTGCAATTCTTCCCTATCTTTGCATCCAGTTGCCATGTGCGCGGCATCTCAAGTTCAGAAGCCAACATCAACACTCTCGGGGAAACAGAAATGACAAAGATAGCCGCTTTCGCCGCCGCTTTCGCGCTCATCGCGCCTCTCGCAGCCGCCGTGCTCTTGCAAGCCGCGCAGATCGTCGCTTAGTCGCCTTCCCACAAGACAATCAGCGACGGTTGAAAAAGGCGCGGACCGCTCCTCCGAGTCCGCGCCTTTTTTCGTACAACTCTGCTGGACCAACAAATCACTCAGCGTGCTGCATCCACTGTTCGTCTTGCAGGCATCCATCGGATACGAGCAACGAAAAGGAGAGGAGACCGACGTGAGGAAGATCATCGCCATTATCTTAGCGATCGCGCTGCTCGCGCCAGTCGCCTACGCCGGCCTCTATCAAGCTGCACTGATCGTCGCGTAATCCTCTCCCCCCAAAGAAGCGCGACGACAAGCACCGGCGCGGATCTGAACAGGATCCGCGCCGACTTTTCATCAGCCATTGTTGCGAATGCGCACGCGCACGTGCGCGCTTTCGCCATCGGCATCAACGACAGTGACGTCATAAAAGCCGGGCGCGCTCGGCCGCCAAATCGCGCGTCCACTCGTGGATTCCGTCTCCACGCGCTCACCTTCAGCATACCATGTGAGCGGGGCGCGACCGCCGCGCGCAGCGAGCGAGAGACCTCGCGATCCGGCGCCATAATCGAGCACGAGCACCTCCGCCCCGGCGGGCGGGAAAAGAATGGAAAGGCCCTCGCGACCGCTGCTGTCCAACCGCGTCAACGCTGGCGCGGCTTGGTGACGGTCTGCCTCGATCGGGCCCGGCGTCGGCGCCGGTGCTCCAATTAAATCGAAAGCCTGGAAAAGGATCGGCAACGCCGCGGCGCGGCCGGTCGCGCCGGGGCGCGGCGTTCCATCGGGACGGCCGACCCATACCCCAATGGCATAGCCATTGGCGACGCCAAGCGCCCACGCATCGCGAAAGCCATAGGAGGTTCCGGTCTTGAACGCCACACGGGGCGCTCCTTGCGCCACCTGCGCAGGGATGCGGCCCGCCGGATGTGGCGAGGTAGCGAGAATGTCGATCACCCGCGCAGCTGTTTCGGCTCTCACAAAGCGTCGCGAGAAGGCGAGGCCGGCCTCTCCCTCCGTGACCAGAGGCCGGGCGCGTCCGCCATCGCCGAGCGCCGCATAAAGTTGCACCAGATCTTCCAGGCGCATGCCGACGCCGCCAAGCGCGAGTGCAAGACCAGGCTCTGCGACCGCCCGCCGCGGCAGTCGCACATCGGCGCCCGCGCGCGTCAGCGAGGCATGAAAGCGGCCGGCGCCGATGCGTTCGAGCGTCGCGACAGCAGGCAGATTCAGCGAGTGTCGCAACGCGTCTTCAAGCGAAACGTCGCCGTGAAAGCGGCGATCGAAATTTTCCGGCAGATAGCCGCCGAAGCGGCGTGGCGCATCGCGAACCAAGGTTTCTGGCGCTGCAATGCCTTCGTCGAATGCGATGGCGTAGAGGAACGGCTTGAGCACCGACCCGGGCGAACGGATCGCTCGGGTCATGTCGATATAGCCGCCGGCGCGATCTCGCCCCGCGCCGCCGACGCGTGCGCGCACGCCCCGCGAGCGGATATCGACGGCGATGATCGCCACCTGTGCGTCGCGCTCGAGCCCGGCCGCGTGTGTACGCGCCAGCGTTTCCAGGTCGCGCTGCAACCCCGCGTCTATCGACGCGCGGATGACGCTTTCGCCCCGATGCGCGGCGACCAGCTCTTCAGCCGCATGCGGCGCCGAGAACGGGAATGCCGCACGCGAAGGGACGCCGCTCTGTTTGCCCTCGCCTGCGCGACGCGCGCTGATGAGACCGGCGCCGACCATCATGTTGAGCACGCCGTCACGAGCGGCGCGGGCGGCTTCCGGGTGGCGATCCGGCCTGCGCGCTTCCGGCGCCTGCGGGAGGGCGATGAGAAGCGCCATCTCCGCATCATCCAGCCATTGGGGGTCTCGCTGAAAATACGCGCGCGATGCCGCGCGGATGCCTTCGAGGTTGCCGCCATAAGGGGCTAGCGTCAGATATGCCGCGAGGATGCGCCGCTTCGACCAGCGCCGTTCAATCTGCAGCGCGCGCACCATTTCAATCAGCTTCGATTGGATCGTACGCGGACGCGGTTCGAGCAACCGGGCGAGTTGCATAGTGATAGTGGAGCCGCCCTGCGTGACGCGGCCTTGGCGAGCATAGGAGACACCGGCGCGCGCCAGAGCGATCGGGTCCACGCCAGGATGAAGCCAGAAACGCGCATCCTCGATGGCGACGAGCCGGCGCTGAAACTCTGGATCGATTTCGTCGAGCCGGGCTTCAAGCCGCCACTTACCCTCGGACGTCGTGAACGCCATTAGCCACTCGCCGTTGTGGTCGACCACGACGGGCGAAACCTCCCGCACACGTTCAAGCGGCGGCGGGAAGATAAGATCCAGCGCGAACAACGAGAGCAACAGCGCGACGAGGCCCCTGGTCCATCGCTTCTGTCTCGCCGTCAGGGGCAGCGGCGCGCGAGGGCCGCGACGCATCGGCGCCTCCTCAGCCGCGTGGCGCGATGGTGATTGAACCTGTGCTGGTGCGCGCCATCACGCCAGGGCGGTACATGTCCTCAATCTGCGCCGCGGGCAAAGTGTAGCGGCCCGGCGAGACTGCGCGTGCAACATAGGCATACCGGTACGCGCCTCTGAGATTCGCCGACGCAACAAAGCGATCATCGCGCGCCTCGGCTACGTCAGCGTAGGTGATGTCGCCGATCCAAGCGAACGGTCCGCTGCGACGCGTTCCGTCGTATTGCATGTCGCCCAACGCGTCCGATGGGTTAAGCACGGTCTCGATCTCGAGACCGGCAGGCAACAAATCGACCAGCACCGTCGGAAAGTTGCGTGCTCCATCGGGCTGACCTGAAATAACCACCACCACACGATCGCCCTGGCGGATCGAATTCAAGTCAATCGCCGTGCCGTCCATGCGGAAAATCCGCTTGTCAATAGAATAGCCCGCCTGCATCGCCGGGGGCGCTTGGCGCGGCGCGCCGGAGAGCTGAAGCGTGCGCCAGACAACACCGCGGCCGTTGTTGCGGAACACCAACCCCGCAGCCAGACGCTGCGCATCGACGATCACACGCCGCTCCGCCATCTGCTGATTGTTGAGCGACACGTTCACCGGCCCTGCCCGTTCAAGCAGCGCGTTCGCGGCCATAAGCAACTGCGCCTGCTCCTGCGTCATCAGCATGTCCGCGTCCGGCTGATCGCGTTCCAGCCGCTGACGTAAACGACCAACGAGTTCAGTCTCGCCCGCTTCGGCTGCAAGCGCGAGCACGCCTGCCAAGTCCCGGAGAGGCGACTGATACCAGTCGCCCACATTGCGATATCCAAGGGCGCGTTCAGCCATGCGGAAAGCATTCCGCGCTCGCGCTCGATCACCCATGAAGGCGAGCGCCGCGCCAATCTGCGCCCGAGCAAGCGGTGAGGGCTCGTTGTTGAGACGCGCGTCATGGAAGTAGCGTAGTTGACCGATGTCGGCTTGCCCGCCCTTCGCCAACACGTAGAGGGCGTACGCGGCAGACCGCGAGCGCAAAAGCTCCGTCGTGTCATTGGAGCCGGGCCAGCGATAGACCTCGAATTGATACCGTACGGAGCCGAAATCATTGAGCCGCGCCACCCTCCGCAAAGCTGCGTAAGCTTGGTTCATCGGTTGGCGCGGGACTGCATAACCCTGCGCCTGCGCGCGCTGCAGGAAGTCGACAATGTAGGCGCCGAGCCATGGACTCGCATTGCCATCACCTGCGCTCCAGAGGCCAAATGAGCCATCGGGCGCCTGTCGATCCAGCAATTGCGTGATCGCGTCTTGCACCCGCCGCGTGACGCGCGCGTCGCGCTGACGGTTCGCTTCCGACGCCAAGGTGTTGTAGTACAAGAGCGGCATCGCCACGGAGACGAGCTGCTCGGAGCAGCCGTATGGATAGCGGTAAAGATCATCCAAAATGGGAGCGGGATCGAGTCCAGCGAGGCTCGAGAAAGAAATCTGCGCAGTCGCGCTTGGCTGAAAATTGGCCAATGCATCCGCAGGCGCTCGCCACGATTCGCCGGCCGCTTGGGGCGACATGGTCGAAAGGGTTATCGGCAAAAATGGCGCGCGGGATTGAATGTCGTAGCTGCGTTCCACCGGCGTGAAACCTTGCGGGCCATCCAGGCGCAGCGTGAGCTGACCGACGCCGATAGGACCTCCACTGATAGGGATCAAGGCGGTCTGGCGCTGGCCGCGGCTCAGCGTGAAGCGCCGCGGTTCGCCATTGACGCGTGCAACAGCCGAGCCGCCGAGGGTGACCACGTATCGGCCAGGCGGGCCTTCAACGTTATCGATGTTGAGCGTGCCTTGCGCCTCGTCACCCGGCGCAACAAAGCGCGGCAGGATAAGTTCGGCGACCACCGGATCGCGTACCACGACCTGCTCTGCGTCCTGTCCGAGGGCGGTCTCGCTCCAAGCCACCGCCATCAGTCGCAACGTGCCGTTGAAGTCCGGGATGTCGAGCGGGATCCGTGCGCGACCGCCGCGCACCTCGATAATGTCGGAGACAAGCGCCACCGTGCGCGTCGGCACCACGGTCAGCCCTTCTCCGCCTAAGGAGTCGCCGCCCTGACGCGCATTCGCGGGAGCGCCCAGGTTCGGATTCAACAAGCGCCCATAATCATCGCGCACTTCAACACCCAGTGCGCGGCGCCCGAAGAAATAATCCACGGGATTGGGGCTATCGTACTTAGTGATGTTCAGGATGCCCTCATCGACCATGGCAATGGCCACGCGCACGCGCTCGCCGGCCGGCGCATTGCGAATCTGCACCGGCACTTCGATGTGCGTGCGGGGGCGCACGTTCTGCAGTCCTTCGCCTGCGATGACCTCGAGCGTGCGATCGCCCATGTCGACGGGCACGTAGGCGACGCCGATGGCGCGCCGCGGCACCGGCAGATTCACTGGATCGCGCGGGGTCATCACGGTGACCAGCACATAAGCTCCAGAGCCCCACTCGGCATTGACAGGCAGATCAATGGTCGCGCCATCTGCGCTAACGCGGACGGTCCGTGTTTCGATCACCCGATCGGTAGCGACGACGATCTGCGCTTCGCCTGCGTAAGGCGGTCTAATCTGGACGCGGGCGCGTGAGCCTGGCCGCACTGGATCGTGAGGGGCTACGACGCTGACCATGTCCGGCGTGGCGTCGTCTTCCGCGGGTCCGCCCCAGCCCACGCCGAAACGAGTCGACGTCTCCGTGCCGGCGCCGCGGACGATCAAGCGATAAGAGCCTTCGCGCAGACTATCGCGAGCGATGCGCAATGGCTGGCCCGCAGCAACATCGGTCGTCGCACCATCAACGGGGATGTCGCGGCCGGTGCGCCGCCAGCGCCACGTGCCGTTATCGAGATACCAATCGTAGCTCCAGTCTTCGCGGACAATTTGCCATTGCACGCCGCGCGCGGCCACACGCTGGCCGTCTGCGTTGACCACGATCACGTCAAAGGCAACGCGTTCGCCTGCGCCGGCTCTACGATTTTCGAACTGCGGCTTGACGCCCAAATAGAGGCTGCTGAGCCGCACTGGCACGGTGAAGCTCTCGCGCACAACCCGCCCGCCCGGGTCGGCGACGCTCGCAACCATGCGCGCGCGCAACGGCAACGTCGTTTCCGGCTCCTCGGGCAAAGCCATGAGCAGTTGAGCATGGCCCTGGCCATCAGTGACCGTGGACGGCAGCTGGAATACGCGCTCGGAGAAGCTTTCGTCGACGCGCCCCCAACTGAAGCCCTCGAAAGACGGGAACGGATTTGGATCGACAATCAGACGGCCTTCGCCTTCGACAGCGAGTCCCGATCCGGGCGCCCCGTAGAGGAAGTCGGCCTGGATTACGATCGGCCGCGACTGTCCGCTGCGCAGCACCGCTTCGCTCGCTTCGATCGCAACCCGCAAGCGCTCCGGCACGAAGTCCTCGACGGACCAGTTCACCTCGCCGGCGGCGGCGTCCTGCCCGTCCACCAGCAGGGCTGCGCGCCAAACACCGCGCGGCGAACCGCGATCGAGCATGATGTTTTTGGCAATCGCGCCCCCATCAACGGCCTCGGTCAGCCGAATTCGCCGCGCCTCGGTGCCGTTTGGCCGATAGACAACAAGCGTCGACTGACGATTGGAGATCGCGCGGCCGACCTGGTCGCGGATGAGTCCGATCAGGCGCACGCGCTCGCCGGGACGATAGATGCCGCGCTCAGTGTAGAGATAGGCGTCAATGCTGCCGGGCGCGCGGCGTCCGTCGACGCCGCGATCCGTGAGGTCGAGCGCTGGTCGCTGCAAGTCGAGGGCTGCGAAGTCCCCCTGCTCACCATAGGCCATCACGTAGCGGGCGCGGGCGGGACCGTCGCCATTGACCAGCGCTTCGTTGAAATGGACACGCCCCTCGCTGTCGCTTCGCGCGCGCGCAAGTTCTTCGTTATTGGCCGCGATCAGAGTTAGATTGATGTTGGACATCGGCCGCGCCGTGCGCAGCGACCGCACTACGACGTCGAGCCCGGTAGCGCCGGAAAAACTCTGCAAGGCCATGTCTGTGTAAAGAATCCAGCGGTACGCCGACGCCACCGAGTCACTTTCGGATTCACCGCGCTGACCCGCTCCCGGCGAAGCGTCATGGACTTTGACCACATATGCGCCCGGCCGAAGCTCCCGCAGGGCCGCACCAAGGGCAAATACCGTTGTCACCGCGCTGTTGCGCACGCGTGTGTCGACATCGATGGTGCCTTCATAGACCTGAACGCCGACTTCTTCGCCCGCGCTATTGAAGCTCCAGTAACCCCAACCGCCCTCTTCGTTCACTTCTCCTTGTTCGATCCGATATTGCGAGAGAATGCGATCGGGCACGCGCAATACTTCAATGCCAAGGCGCGAAACATTGACGGTCTCGATCGCGATGCCATCCGCTTCCGAACGCGGCAGGATCACGCCGCCGCCGGCGAAACCGACATAGGCGGGACGATCTCCGAACGTGAGCGTGAAGGTTTCATCGAATTCGGTCCGCTCTCCCGATTGCGCGGGCAGACCCTGGCGGATGGTGACTTGGCGTTCGGGCTCGAGCGGCAAACCGCTGAGGCACAGCAGCGTTCCGGAAACGTCGGTCTGGAACGGCGCGGCCGGCTCCATGCTGATGTAGTCGGCGTAGTTGACGCTGCCGGTGGAAAGCTCTTGCGAAAACTCGAGACAAGCTCGGGGTTCGTCCTGGTTCGTCTCGGTGCGCAAACGCAGAAACGCCATGCCGTCGACGTGTGGCGAGCCTGCACGTGGCGCGCTGGCAGAGCGCGCAGCTTCCCCGGCGCCGATCGAGCCCAGCTGTGCAAAATCAAACGCCGGCGCGCCGGTAGACACGCGGCCGAGCACCGCGCCGCCCCACAAGCCGACGAGCAGAGCAAGCGACGTCGAGAGCACCGTGATCCGGTGCGTCACCAGCCACTCCCGCGCTGGTGCAATCCAAGACCAATTCAGCTTGCGAGGGTCGAGGCGCTCTCCGAGCGCTTTCCAGTCGAACGCCATGATGCGCGTCTCCCGTCCCGCCGAGGACAGCCCATGCTTGCCTCAGCCTCGCGCACGGAACAAGCACCATTAAATTTCGGCAAAGTTCTGACCTAGCGTGCGTGTTGATGCGCCACCGCCGGCATGGTTGAAAGTTTCCAGAGAAAATGACGCTGGCGGCGCCTTTGCCCCACGCGCGGGAGGATACGGAGGATACAATGACGGACGGCGCTACGCCCGGTTTTCCAGCCATGTCGGTCCAGCAGGCGCACGCATTGCTGGCGGCGCCGGGCTCGCCGCTCGAGGTGGGCGAAGAGACTATCCGCGGCGTCACCATGAAGATTTGGAAGTCCGCGCCGGCGACGCTGCGAGAAATCTTCGTGGCGTCCGAGCCTTTCGGCCCCCGAGACCACCTCGTGCTTGAGAACGACCGCGCCACCGTTTCGAGTTTCCGCGCCGCTGCACTGAGACTGTCGCATCAGCTTATTGCCGATGGCGTGAAAAAGGGCGACCGCATCGCCATCGTCATGCGGAATTTGCCCGAATGGCCGGTGGCGTTTTGGGCCGGCGTTTTGGCTGGCGCCATCGTCACACCGCTCAATGCGTGGTGGACCGGCCCCGAGCTCGAATACGGACTGTGCAATTCGGGCGCATCGATCCTGCTCGTTGACATCGAACGCTATGAACGCGTGCGCGAGCATCTCGATAATTGCCCGGCGCTGCAAAAAATCTTCGTGACCCGTGCGCGGGAAGAAATCGCCGATCCGCGGGTCCAGCGGCTGGAAGATGTGATCGGCAATGTCAATGAATGGAGCGCGATCGCCCCGGCGGCGCTTCCGGACGTGCCGCTCGCCGCCGATGACGACGTGACCATCTTCTACACTTCAGGCACCACCGGGCATCCGAAAGGCGCGGTGATCTCGCATCGCAACATCATCTCTAACATCTTCAACGGCTTGGCGGCGCAAGCGCGCGCTTTTTTGCGCCGCGGCGAGATGCCGCCTGCCCCCGATCCAAACGCACCGCAGCGCGCAATGTTGATTTCAGTGCCGTTCTTCCACGCCACCGGATGCTTTGCCGTGATGATTCCGACCCTGCTCAGCGGCGGCAAACTTGTGATGCAACGGCGCTGGGATGTGGATCAGGCGCTGCCACTCATGGAGAAAGAACGCATCACGCATTTCGGCGGCGTGCCCACCATCGCATGGCAGGTGCTGGAGCATCCGAAGGTGGATCAATACGATCTCTCGGCGATCGAAGGGGTATCCTATGGCGGGGCGCCAGCCGCGCCCGAGCTCGTCAATCGCATCAAAGCGCGTTTTCCCAAGGCGCAGCCGGGCCAAGGCTGGGGAATGACCGAAACCTCGGCGACTGCCATCTCGAACAATGCGGAAGATTATGCGCGCAAGCCCGCCAGCTGCGGCGTGTGCCCGCCATCGGCCGAAGCAAAGATCATCGACGACAAGGGCGCCGAGCTGCCGCCCGGCGAAGTCGGAGAACTCTGGTACAAAGGGCCGATCGTGGTCCGCGGCTATTGGCAAAACGAGGAGGCGACGAAGGAGACTTTCGTCGACGGCTGGGTAAAGACCGGCGACCTCGCCAGGATGGACGAAGAAGGCTTTGTGTACATCGTCGACCGCGCCAAGGACATGCTTATTAGGGGCGGGGAGAACATCTACTGCGTCGAAGTCGAGAACGCGCTCTACGATCATCCGGCGGTGATGGATGCAGCTGTGATCGGCAAGCCGCACCCCACGCTTGGCGAGGAGCCGTTGGCGGTCGTGTACCTGAAGCCGGGGGCGCAGGCGAGCAGCGATCAATTGCGTCATCACGTGGCGCAGAAGCTCGCCGCATTCAAAGTGCCGGTTGAAGTGATCTTCTGGCCAGAGACCCTGCCGCGCAACGCCAATGGAAAAATCGTGAAAAAAGAACTCAAGCAGATGATTGAGCGACCGCAATTCTGACCAGTGGAAACCCGACAGGATCGGAGCAGTTACACTGTCAAGGAGGCGCGATCAGCGATGACCAAGCTCGTTTATGAGATCATCAAGCATGACGGCGGCTGGGCCTACAAACTGGGTGATACGATCTCGCAATCGTTCCTGACGCATGAGGCGGCGTATAATGCGGCGCGGCGCGTGGCGATGGAGCAGCGCCGTCCAGGAGAGACTGTCGGCATTTCCTGGGAAGACTCTCGCGGGCGTTGGCACGACGAAATCTCCAGCGGCGACGACCGCCCCGATGAAATCGAGGTCAGAGACAACGTTTAGGCGCGTCGTCGATCCACGAAAACGCGCGGCAAGCACACTTGGACGAAGGCAGCGCCGGCTAATGCAGATGCGCTTCTAGGAACCAGAGATCCATGTCCATCTGCCGCGAGATCGCGGTGAAGAGATCCGCTGTATCCTTGTCGCTGGCCTCATCGGCTTGGTCGATCGCATCGCGCACGAGCTTGCCGAATTGACCGACGCGATCGGCCAGCGCGGCCACGTGATCGCGCTCGCCGACGATGTCCAGCGGGTAAGGCGCGAGAGTCGACCTATCGGCGGCTGCTTGGGTCGTGCCCATCGCCTGCCCTCCGAGCATCACGCAGCGCTCCGCGATCTCATCGACAAAGCCGCTCATGCGCGTGTGCATCTGGTCAAACATTTCGTGCAAGGCGATGAAGGTCGGGCCCTTCACGTTCCAGTGCGCCTGCTTCAACGCGAGACGCAGATCGATTCCATCGGCCAATCGCGCATTGAGCAGCGCAATCATCGCCTTGCGTGTGTTATCAGGAAGGGAATTGCGAGTCTGAGCCATGAACGATCCTCGTATTGCCAGGAGATGGGGCGCGCCGAGGCGCCGGCAAGCGGCTCACTGACATGGTCAGAGTGTCGCCAGCCAATCGATCAGGATCGCGGTGGTCGCTTCCGGTGCTTCCTGCTGGTTCCAGTGGCCGGCGTTCGGAATGATGTGTGCGCCGCGGAAGTCAGACATAATAGACTTCATGTTGTTGGCCAGCGTGTCCACATTGCCGTCGCCAAACATCTTCAGCACCATGTCCTCGGCGCCGGCTATGAAGAGCGAGGGTTGATGGATGCTGCGGTCTTCCACTGACGACATCAGCTGCCAGTCGCGTTCGAAATTGCGGTAGCGATTAATCGGACCGCGGAAGCCTGACTGCTCGAATTCGCCGACGAAGTAGTCGATGTCGGCGGGCGTCAGCCACGCTGGGAACGGCTCTGGATCAACAAGCCCCTCCAGCATCGGCTCATCGGCGGGCTTGTGATTGGCGCCCCAACGCCCGCTGGCGTCGGCGCTTGCAGCATAATACAGCCGGCGCAACGCGCCGCGCACGTCGCGCTCGAACTCTGCTTCAGCCACGCCCTCTTTCTGAAAATAGGCCATGTAAAAGAACTTGCCCTGATCGGTGTACATGGCCTTGAAGATCTGGTTCAACGGCGCTGGCGTCAGCGCGTAGTACGGGACCGAGAGACCGGCGACGGCGCGCACTTTTTCAGGGTGCAGAACGGCGGTATGCCAAACGATCGGCGCACCCCAATCGTGACCGATCAGAATGGCCGGCGCATTCGGCGACAGCGCGTCGACTATTCCGGCCACGTCCGCGGTCATGTTCGCCATTGAATAGGCTTCGACTGCGTACGGTTTGTCGGAGCCGCCATAGCCGCGGACATCAATCGCGCACGCCGTGAAGCCTGCTGCAGCAAGGGGCGCCATTTGATGACGCCACGAGTACCAGCTCTCGGGAAAGCCATGCACCATCACGACGAGCGGACCCTCGCCCATAATCGCTGCGCGCAGCTTCACGCCATTGGCATCGATGATGCGGAACTCAGGTTCCATCGCACGTCTCCCTCCCGGTCGAGCGACGCAGCATGCCACCCTAAAAGCCAACCTGCATCTGCTGACGTGGCGGAACCGGAATCACTCGGGCTTGTCAGCTTTTTCGATCACCCCTGCTGCCTCCTGGTTCAGCGCTTTGGCGCCGCGGCGCGGCTTGGTGAAGGGCGTCGGCTCCGGGGTAAGCACATTGTTCCGGACCAGCGCGCGGCCAGCTTCGATGCCGCCCGCCAGCTGGAGCTCGAAGCGCTCCGCGTCGCGATCGCGCACATCTTTTATGGTCTCGGCGATCTCGATGTCGGAAAAGCCGAGTTCGCGCAGGACTGCTCCCGAGAAGGAAAGTGATGACTCGAACAGTTCGCGGATCTGATAATCGACGCCCGCCTGAACCAAACGCATCGAGTGACCGCGATCAAATGCGCGGGCGAAGATTTTGGCGTGCGGAAACTCCGCTTTGATCAGCGCGACGATGCGATCGGTGACCTCCGGTTTGTCGACGCAGATGAGAATCGCTTCCGCCTGCGCCGCGCCGGACGCGCGCAGCACGTCGAGCCGAGCGCCGTCGCCATAGTAGACCTTGAAACCGAAATTACCGGCAGCCCTGATCATCTCGACGTCGGTCTCGATGAGAGAGATATCGATGCCGCGTGCGAGCAGCGCCTGGCTCGCGAGTTGCCCAAAGCGGCCGAAGCCAATGAACAGCACACGCCCTCGCAAATCGCGGGCTTCCTCCACCCCATCGCGCGACACTTCCGCTTCGGGCGCCAGCCGCCGCTGCACCAGAGCGACCAGCGGCGCGAGCGCCATCGAGAAAATAACGATCGCCGTCATGATCGCCGCCAAATAAGCATCGATCACGCCAGCAGCGAAAGCAGCTGCGTATAGCACGAAAGCGAATTCGCCGCCCTGCGCAAACAATGCGGCCCGTCGCAGAGCCTCGGCGTTGTCGGCCTTGAAAAGGCGCGCAACCGCATACACTGCGATCCCCTGCACCAGCATGAAGGTAAGGACACCGAGCGCGATCACCGGCCAGAAGCGCAGCACGACCGGCACGTCGAGCGACATGCCTACGCTCATGAAGAAGAGACCGAGCAGGATGCCGCGGAAGGGCTCGATGTCGGCCTCGAGCTGGTGGCGGAACGTGGATTCCGAAAGCAGCACGCCGGCCAGGAAGGCCCCCATCGCCATCGACAGACCGCCCCACGCCATGAACAACGCCGCGCCGAGCACGACCAGCAGCGCCGCCGCCGTCATCACCTCGCGCCCGCCCGATCGCGCCAGCATTGCAAAGAACGGATTGAGCAGCCATCGGCCCGTAACAAAGACAAAGCCAATAGCGGCAGCGCCGACAACGATACTGATCCAGATTGGACGCGCGCTGTCCTCGCCAGCTCCCACTGCCGCTGCTAGTGCGGCAACGAGGGCAAGCAAGGGCACAATGGACAGATCCTCGAACAACAGGATCGCCATCGCGCGCTGTCCGGCCGGCGTGCCGGCGTCACCGGCATCATCCATCATCTTCATGATCGCAGCGGTGGAAGAGAGCGCAAAGCCGAAGGCCGCGATCAGCGCTGATTGCCAGGCCAGGCCAAAAAGCGCCCCGACTCCCGTGAGCAGGGTTGCGCAGGCCAGCACGTGGATAAGTCCAAGACCGAAGATGTCGCGGCGCAGCGCCCACAGCTTCGCGGGACGCATCTCCAGTCCGATGAGAAAGAGAAACATGACGACGCCGAGTTCCGCCACGTGCAGGATCGCGTCCGCGTCGTTGACGACTGCGAGCCCATAGGGGCCCACCACCAGGCCTGCTGCAAGGTAGCCCAGCACCGAGCCGAGGCCGAGACGCAAGAAGATCGGCGCAGCCACAACACCGGCAGCCAACAGCGCCACGGCCTGCGCCAAACCAAATCCGTCAGCCGCCGCTTCCGCCGCCATGCTCGCCTTTCCCGGGAAGTTTCCCAGGTGGTGGCGCATAGCACGGCTTTGAACCCCCGCGACGGGCAGGCGAATCATTTATGCTCGCCGCTTCCCCTGTTCGGAGTGCGCGATGATCGAGAATACGAAGCTGACGGCGCTTGTCGCCTCGCGCATCTGCCATGACATGGT
>CAYODX010000026.1:0-34562 GCA_964402795.1 uncultured Terricaulis sp.
CGGCTTCTTCTTCGCCTTCATGATGTTCGGCAGCGACGCATAACGCGGCTCGTTGAGACGAAGATCGGTGGTGACGATCGCCGGCAGTTCGACATCGATCGTTTGCAGACCGCCATCGACTTCACGCGTCACCGTAGCCTTGCCGTCGCCGAGCACGACCTGCGAAGCGAACGTCGCTTGCGGCCAGCCGAGCAATGCAGCCAGCATCTGGCCGGTGGCGTTGGCGTCATCATCGATCGCTTGCTTGCCGAGAATGACGAGGTCGGGCTTTTCCGCATCGACCACGCCCTTGAGGATCTTCGCAACCGCCAGCGGCTCCACGTCGCCTTCCGTCTTCACCAGAATGCCGCGGTCGGCGCCGATCGCCAGCGCATTGCGCAATGTCTCTTGCGATTGCTCCGGGCCGATCGTGACCGCCACGACTTCTTTCGCAGCGCCGGCGGCGTGACCTCCGCCGCCTTCCTTCATGCGGACCGCTTCCTCGACTGCGATCTCGCAAAACGGATTGATCGACATCTTGAGATTGGAGAGGTCGACGCCCGATCCATCCGGCTTGACCCGGACCTTTAGATTGTAATCGAGCACCCGCTTGACCGGGACGAGGACTTTCATCGTTGAAATCCTTGAGGATTGACGGCGCGTCGCCACGCCCAATTCGCGGGCGCACATAAAGCCGGTTGGAAAACGCTCGTCAATGCGGCGCACAATCCTACTTGCCGGAACGGCAGCTCCGCGTGACGGTACGCAGACGGCGCGAGCCGTAGGGGAAGGCGGACGGCATGTGGTGGGGGCGCAAGAACAGCGCGCTGCTGGTGGACTTCGAGAATGTCGTGCGCCCGCCGGACAACAGTCTCGTGGCGAGGCTTGCGAACTGGGTGGACTGGCTGGAGCGGGGCGAGTTCGATGCCGACCGGCGTCGCCGTCGGTTCCTCGCCAAGCGCGTCTATTGGAATTCTCACTGCGAGGGCAACCGACCCATTTTCGAGCGGCAAGGATTCGACGCCTTCGCCTGTCCCGCCGCTGTCAAAGACAAAAAGAGCGCGGCCGATATTTGGATTGCGCTCGACGCTATCGACCTCACCACCGAGTTCCGCCAACTCGAGGAGATCATCATCATCTCCACCGACACCGATTTCATCCCGGTCGTGAACCGTCTGCGGGAAAAGAAGAAGGAGGTGGCGGTCGTCGTCAACGAGGACAATCTCTCGTCAGACGTTTATCCGCTCCACGCCGACACCGTCATTCCATTGCGCGATTTGCGCGCCGCTACGACCTACGAACGGCAACGCCGGCTCTGGTTTGCGAAGCCGCGTTCAGCAGCGAGCGCGCCTCAGCCTCCACCGGCGCCTGTCGACATTGCTCCGACGGCGAAAGCCTCTGAACCCCCGCGACGACGGCGCAGCCGCAATGCTGATAGTCCGAAGTTCGATCTGGCCAATGCAGCGGCGCTCGTGGCGCAGGCGGCGCAGGCGCAGCCCGGCCTCTTCATCAGCCGCGAAACCGTGCGCAATGTCTTGCGCCCCGTAGCCGGGTTCTCGACCACGGGCAGATATCCCTGGCTCGGTTGCGGCAGCTATTGCTCGATGCTGAAGACGCTCGCCTCTCTGCGGCAGGACTTGGAGGTCAGGGTATACGCCGACGGCGGATGCGCCATACGCATACTGGTCTAGCGCGCCAGCACGCTCGGCCAATTGGCGTTGGCGTCACGGATATGGCCGGGGATGTCCTGCTGCCATCGTTGCTGAATCTCGGAATTGTAATTGAGATAGAGCCTTCCATCGACGATGCGCCAGTTGTTTGGATTGCCCGGCGCTGTGTAGCCGTGGGCGACGGCCCAGGCGCAATAACCGCCATATTGCGGCAGATAGCGCGCCGGATCAGAGCGGAACGCGGCGAGATGCTCAGCCGAGGCGAAACGGTATTCGTACCCCTGATGCAGGATGCGAAAACGCTCGGAGCCGCGCACCGCCCGCGTGTCAGTGAAATACGCCACTGGATCGTAGCCGCCCACCGCGATGCGCGAGAGCAGGCTGGTATAGACCGGCGCTTGATCCGCTTGCGCGGGGGAGGCGGCGAGTGTGAGTGAGGCAAGCGCGATCGCGATTGCGAGCATGAATTTTTTCATGAGCGGAATCCTATGCGTGGGCCGGGGCCGCCATGCGCGCGCGGTTGGTCCTGGACGAGGGGACGAAGGCGCGGGCGAGATCGCGGACGAGACCAGCGAGGTCTTGGCGGCGGATGACGATCAGCGCGAGCGAGCTCAACCAGATGGTCACCGCTGCCGCGAAGAGGCCGCCGCCGTCATGATTTGGATCGATGCCCAGCGGCGTCCACAAGTGGAAGTTCACCGCCCCTGTCATCACGGCGAAACCGATCAGCGCGCCAAGCGCGTTGAGGCGTGCAAAGCGCGGCGCCAAGCCGACCAGCAGCAGCGTCGATGCAAGCAATTCCGCCGAGCCGATCACGTATTGGCTGAACAGCCCCGTGTGGTTGAACAATCCTGGCAGGCCCAGCGACCCCGCCCATCCATCGAGACGGCCGAAGATTTCCTGCGTCTTCGGGTGATCGGTGAATTTGTAACGCAAGCTGTCGAGAAACACCGCCGCGGCGAACAGCGAGATCGCGACCGGCGCCGTGCGTTTGATCCGTGCGAGCATGACGCCCTCCTGCAGCGGGAGTTCGCGCGCGCCGGCTGGCCGGTTACAAGCGCAACGCTGAGCCTGTCGAAGCGCGACGCAGCACCGGCCCGCCTTCGACAAGCTCAGGCTGACGCTGGCGGGACGCAGAGCGTCACGCTGAGCTTGGATCACCAGCGCAAGAATTTTGCGCCGATGAGAGCGCCCAGCGCGGCGCAGACGGCAATCGCGACGGTGTACCAGGTGGTGACGAAGGCGACGGAATCGGTGGGGCAATACATGGCGTAGGCCATCGCGCCGACGCCGCCGGAGAGCGCCCCGATCGCCGCGCCGGCAAGAGCGATGCGCGTCGGTGCGAAGCTGCGCATCAGCCAAGTCAGCAGCATCGCCGTCGGCGCAGCCAGAATCGGGATGAGGACGACGCACCACGGCGCGCTGCCGCGCCCGCCCATCCAGGCCTGCCAGCGTTGTTCCGGCATTTCACCCATGAGCGCGACGAAAGCGACAAGAAAACAGAGCCCGGCGAACAGCAGCACGGCGCTGACGCGCCAGCCGAGCGGGCGACCGGGCTTCATCAGTTGAACCGTCAGCGGCAATACGACCGCAGCGGCAAACGCAGAGAACAGGGCTTTCATCATCACCGACATACGTGCGGTCCCGATATCGGCGCGCACGCCCAGACCGAGCACGACCAGCACGAGAGCGACAGCGAGGCCCGCCGCCACCGCGACAGCCAGTTGAACACGCCATTTTCGCGGCTTCGCCGCTTCGGTCTCGCGCGCCAGCGCATCGATCAGTTCGTCGGTCTTCACGTCGCCTGCTCCTCGGCCATCAGGCGCATCAGCGTTTTCAAGCCGCGATGGATGGATATCTTGATGTCGGATTCAGACAGCCCCGTGCTCGCGGCCGCTTCCCTCACGCTGCGCTCTTCCAGCTTCACCAGACGGATCGCGACGCGCTGCTTTTCCGGCAGCTTGTCCAACAGCGTGACGACGTCGCGGCGCGCGTCGCTGGCGTCATAGACGGGATCGGCTTCGCCGATTTCGACGTCATCGAGCGAAGCGTGGACGCGGCGCCTGGCGCGGCGCAGAAAGTCGATCAACCGGTAACGTGCGATGGCGTAGAGCCATGCCGTGAGCGGGTAATGGGCATCGTAGCTGTCGCGTCGTGTGTGCAGCGCCACAAGCGTCTCTTGCACCAGATCCTCTGCATCGTCCGGGCGCCCGCGCAAGCGATTGCGGAAATAGCCGCGCAGCATCGCCGCCGCTTCCGTCAAGAAGGCGCGGTGCGCGGCGGCGTCGCCGGCGAGCCCCTTCAGCATCAGGGCGCGGAGCTGGGCTTCGTCGGCCACTCTGCACGCCTCCTACGGCTCGCCCGGCGGCGTGGTTACAGGCGCCGGAAAGGCGCCGCCGGATAAACGCCGATAACGTCTATGGAGGAGGAGAAGAACGCCAACTCCTCCATGGCCATCCGCACATTATTGTCGTCCGGGTGACCCTCGATCTCCGCGAAGAACATCGCAGCCGCGAAGCCACCGCCCTCGATGTAGCTCTCCAGCTTGGTCATATTGACGCCATTGGTGGCGAAGCCGCCGAGCGCCTTATAAAGCGCCGCCGGCACGTTACGGACCCGAAAGACGAAACTCGTCATGCAGGCGCAGCTGCCGCGCGCCGGCGCCTGCGGCTCGCGCGCGAAGACGAGGAAGCGCGTGGTGTTGTGCGGCGCATCGGCAATGTCGGCTTCGAGGATCTTGAGCCCGTGAATCTCCGCCGCGAGCGCGGAGGCGAGGGCGCCGACATGCGCATCGCCGAGTTCAGCGATCTCGCGCGCGGCCCCCGCAGTGTCGGCGGTCGTCACAGCATGCACGCCGAGCTCGCGCAACCGCCTGCGGCATTGGCCGAGCGCCTGCGGATGCGAGCGCACATGCGTCAGGCCTTGGAGCGTCGCGCTGCGCAGCCCGAGCAACTGGTGCCTGATCGGCACGAAATGCTCACCGATGATGTAGAGGCCGCTCTCGGGCATCAGATGGTGAACGTCGGCCACCCGACCGGCGACAGAATTCTCCACCGGGATCATCGCGTAGCGGGCTTGACCCTCACTTACGGACGCGAAGGCGTCCTCGAAGCTTGCGCATGGCAGCGGCTCGAGCTGGGGATAGGCTTCGCGCGCAGCGATGTGCGAGTTCGCCCCAGGTTCGCCTTGAAAGGAGATACGATCGGTCATGGCGGCGCAGCGTTAGCGCAAGCGCATCGCCAGGGGTAGAGCGTGCTTGGCGCAGGGGAGTGCTATGAAGAACTGGGTGACGGCGGCGGCGTTTGCATTTGCTCTTGCAGCATGCGCCGAGCAAGCGGAAGTCGCGGGTGAAACCGCCTCGGTCAGCGGCTGCCAGGCGGTGGCGACGGAGGTCTGGCGCCCGCTCAGTGGTGCGGAATTCACTATCGAAGCGACGAGCGCCGGTCCCGATTGCGCCCGCGCCGTAGCAACACTGACCATCCGGGACGTCCGAGGCCAGGCCCTCTACGCGCAAGCCTACGCCGCAGAACAGGTCATGGGGCTGAATGGAGCGCGCGATGTCTCCTCCATGCAGCAGGCGATGTCGGATTGGATCCGCTCCAGCAACAGCACCTTGGCGACTACAGGGGCGTTGCCCGATTGGCCGGTCGGCGCGCAAGGGCCGGTGAGCGGCGAGTTTCCGTTCTATGTCGAGGAAGGCGTCACGCGCGCAGACTATTTGGCGCTGAAGCGGCGCAATGCACCAGTCTATTGCTACATCCAGGGGCTTGAAAGCCAAGCCTGCCTGGCGCTGGATCAAGGCGGTCTGCTCAAGATCGGGGTGCAGACTTTTCCCGGTTAGGCGCTGAGCCGAAGCGCATTGGCGGCCGCGTGTTGCGTCGGCGAGGTGCGCGCCAGACGCAGAGCTGCGGCGCAGAGAAGCTCGCGTGAGGCCGGTTTCACCAGATGCTCGGCGGCGCCGAGTTCGATGGATCGGCGCCGATCCTCCTCGATCGAGAGCACGAGGATCGGCAGGTTGGCTGTTTCACGCGCCAGCGCGAGGTCGGAGATCACCGTTCGGCCGTCGCGGTCCGGCAGATTGAGATCCAGGATCACCAGCGCCGGTCTTGTCGCACGAGCGAGTTCGACGCCGGCCTCCGCCGTACGCGCGCATTGCACGGCGAAACCCACCTGCGTCAAGGCTCGCACCGCGAGGTCGCGCGCGGTAGCCTCATCATCGATGACGAGCGCCAGCGGCGCATCGGCATCGCCTTCGCGCGCAAACACATCGCCGCTGCTGTTTGCACCGAAACCCTTATAGAATTGCGGCACCCACAACGTGAACGTGGCGCCCTGGCCCAATGCGCTGGCGACACTGATGTCGCCGCCCATCATCTGCGCCATGCGGCGGGTGATCATGAGCCCCAGCCCGGTGCCGCCGAACTCCCGCGCCGTGTGCGCGCTGGCTTGTTCGAAAGCTTGAAACAGACGTCCCATTTGCTCTTCGCTGAGGCCGATGCCGGTGTCGGCGACGGTGAACTGGAGGCGCGCCTGGTCGTCGACCACGATGCGCCGCATCGCCAGGGAGACCTTGCCTTGTTTGGTGAACTTGCAGGCGTTCGAGAGAAGATTGAGCAAGCACTGCCGCAGTTTCTGGGCGTCGACGTAGGATTCCCCGACGCCTTCGATCTCGGCGGTGAGCTCGTTGCCATTCTTGCTCGCCAGTGGTTTGGCGGTCGCCAGCGCTTCGGCGACTATGCTGCGTGGATCGGCCGGCGAAGCGAGCACGTCCATGCGGCCAGCTTCGATTTTGGACAAATCTAGAATGTCGTTGATGACCGCGAGCAGATGACGTGCGGCCATGCTGATGCGCTGCAAATCCGTGATCGACGCCTGGTCGCCGCGATCCTCCGCGTCCTCCGCCAGAATCTCCGCATAGCCGATAATTGCGTTGAGCGGTGTTCTCAATTCGTGGCTCATATTGGCGACGAACTGCGACTTTGCGCGGTTAGCGCTTTCGGCCGCGAGGCGTGCCGCGTCAGCGGCGATCCGGTCCTTGGCGGCGTCGCGGAGCACGGCGAGCGCGCGCGCCATATCGCCGATCTCGTCGCCTCGGGTGAGGGCGGGGATGTCGGACTCATAATTGCCGTCGGCGATCGCGCGGATGGATTCGGAGAGTGAATCGATCGGCTGCACCAAGCCCACGCGCAGCAGTGCGACGACGCTGCCGAGAACCAGCAGGAAGAGCGCCGCAGTGGCCGCCAGCGTGAGCGTACGCTCGTTCGAGAGCGTCTGTTGACGATCGCGCAGCATGTCGTCGAGCACGTTGGACACGCGCCCCGAGAGGTCAGCCAGCGCCTGCTGTGCTCCGGCCTCGGTCGCGACCATGTCGCTTTCGTTCAGTCGGCCATTCGCCAACGCGCGCGCCATGTGCTCGCGATAGGCGGAGATGTTGACGAGCGCAGCCAGTGTCGGGGCGCCGAGCGCGCGGCGAAGCTGATCGTTCGCCTGCACTTCGTCTACTGTGTTGCTGAGCGTATCCGTCGTCCGCTCCAGCACGGCGAGGCGTTGCAGGATCAACGATTGCTCGACCTCGGTCAGCCGCCGGTCCTCGAAAGCGCTGCCGGCGATCGCCGCCAGTTCACGCGCCTCGCGCGATACCGAAGGCGCAGATTCGAGCACGAGCTGCGCAGCAAAATAGGAAGCGCGATCAGGATCGCGGATGAGATCGGCGCGGTCGCCAATCCGTTCACTGAGATCGACCAGCGCTGCATCCGCTGCGCCGATTGCGGTTGAGCGCGCACGTCCATTCACGGCCATGACTTGCATGGCTTCGATTGCGCGTTCGACGTTCCAGGCGGTGTCGAGCGGGGCGCCGTAGCGGTTCTCCGCGGATCGGAGCGCGCGAATCGCGGCGGCGACGTTGCCGGAATTGGTGCGCCCTAGCTGCTGGGCGCGCGCCTCGATGAAGAGCAGCGATCGCGCTTCGTTGAGTGTGCGCAGATAGGCCGCGCCATCGCGTTCGGCGGCGGCGCGGTCGACGGCTTGTTGCTGTACGTCGGCGAGTTTGCCGGCAACAACGGCCAGCGGCGCCAAGAAGAGGGCGAACGCGATAGCCAGCTTCTGGCTGGTCGAAGCCGACTTCAGCAAACGCCAGGTGCGCTCCTTCGTTGCGCGTGCGTTTCGCGCAAGTGTTGCCCTGACATTCATACTTTCCCCCGCGCGCGCCTATCCGCAATCACGGCGATATAAGCGGGCAGAGGCGATAACGAGCGCTGAACAGAGGGCGGCTTTGCGCGATTATTTGGTTCGCAAAATGCAAACGCGCGCGTGTTCCCTGTTAACGGCCAGCAAGCACTTGACGCGCTGCCTCGAGGTCGGCCGGACTGTCCACTCCCTTGGGAAAATCGGCGATCGCGTCGGCATAGATGCTCATGCCCATTTCCAGTGCGCGCAGCTGTTCGAGCTTTTCGCGCACCTCCAGCGGCGAGGGCGGCGCAGCAACAAAGCGCAATAAGGCCTCGCGTCGATAAACGTAGATGCCGACGTGACGCTCGATCGGCCCATCACCCCATGGCGCCGGCGCGCGTGTGAAGGCGAGGCAGCGTCCATTGGCGGCGCGTATTGCTTTGACCACGTTCGCGTTGTCGCGGTCGGCCGCGTCGTTGGACGGCGACACCAGCGTGGCGATGTCGGCCTCTGGGCGCAGAGCGGCCACCGCCCGCGCCACATCGCCCGCATGCATCGTCGGCATGTCGCCTTGAAGGTTCACCACCACGTCGAAGCGCCCGCTCGAATCGACGCTGCTGAGAGCGGCTTGAACTCTGTCCGAACCGGACGGCAGATCCGGGTCCGTCATCGCCACTTCGGCGCCCGCGAGTCTGGCCGCTTGCGCCACCTCGGCTTCGGCCGCCGCAACGATCACGGGCCCCGCCTTGGCGGCATGCGCCAGCGCCACCATCCAGGCGATCATCGGCCGGCCGTGAATGTCAGCGAGAGGCTTTCCCGGCAGACGCGTCGAGGCCATGCGCGCTGGAATGATGATGACTGGGTTCATGGCCCTCGCTTGCCGTGCGGCGGTTCGCCGCGCAAGGCGTCACGGGGCCGCTTCGCCGCCGGGTGCGGCTTGGCTCTGTGCGCGACGCAGGCCATAAACCCGCCCGTCTCAATCGGCCGAGCGGCGCCAGGGCAGGGTAATGAGCGACCTAAGGTTTAATTCTATCGCCGGTGCGGCGATCGCAGCGGTGTTGGGCGTGATGGGCGTTGGCGTTCTGGCCGACGCCGTGGTGCGGTCGCACTATCCCGAAAAGGCTGGGTTCCTGCCGGATGTTCAGCTTGAGGCGGGCGGCGCCGGTCCAGCCGAGCCGTCCGGCCCGCCGGACTTCGGCCGCTTGTTTGCAGATCCAGCGCAGTTGCAGGAATTGGTGGCGCGCGGCGAGCGCGTCTCCTCGCAGTGCGCGTCCTGCCACACCTTCGATGACGGCGGCCCCAACCGCGTGGGCCCGAACCTGCATGACGTGTTCGGGCGTCCAGCCGCGAGCCACGCCGGCTTCGAGTATTCCGAAGCGATGCAGGCGCATGACGTCACCTGGGACTACTTGACGCTCAATGACTTTCTGCATGCGCCATCCACTGCGGTGCGGGGCACCAAGATGGCGTTCGCAGGGCTGCGCGGCGATCAGGACCGCGTTGCGATGATCGCTTATCTGCGCTCGATATCGCCGCACGACGTGGCGTTGCCGGCGCCTTTGCCGGAAGCCGCAGCTCCCGAGGCTGGCGCCGAAGGGGCGGAAGGAGCGCAGACTCCGCCGGCGCCTGCGCAAGCAGAAAACCCGGCGCCCACGCCCTGATCAGAGTCGCTTGATCGTGCGCGGCGGTCCGTCGCGTGCGATCTTGTCGACGAGCGGCTCGATCACCGTCTGCATGTGAAATGCGTTGGCGTGCAGCAATTCGTGCGCGCTGCGCATGATCCCCACATGCCCTTGCCAGAACACGAGATCGCCGCGCCGCAACGGCGGGCCGGTTGCGATGACCTGTCCCAACGCCCGCTCCTGCAAATCGGCGTCGCGCGGGGCGATGACGCCGCTCGTTTCGAGTGCGCTTTGCACGAGGCCCGAGCAATCGACCGCGCTCGAATCTTTGCCGCCCCACAAATAGGGCAGGCCGACAAACAGTTCCGCGCTCGCAACCCAGTCGCTGACGCGATGATCGATCGGCGCCAGATGCGCGGCATAAACCCAGCCGCCGCGTGAAAGCGGGGCGAAGCCGTTCTCGATCGCCGCAGTGACGCGGACCTTCGCGTTGAGACTGAGCGGCGTTGGCGGCTGCGATTTTTTGTCTGGCTCGGGAAAGACCAGCGTGCGCAGCACCGCGACCCTGTGCGTCGCAATTTCCGTATCGTCGGCGAAGCTGTCGCCGCGCGCATAGCCGACATAACCGTCGAGCTGCGCCTGACCCCACACCCAGCCGTCTGCTTCGTCGTAAATGTCGAACACTTCGCCGTAGAGCAGCTGCGTTTCCAGCCTCGCAGACGGAGACGGCGCCTCACGCAGAACGGAGGCGCCGACCCGGACTTGGCGCGGCGTCGCTTCGACGAAACGCGCCGCTTCAACTGTGCCTTTGAGCTTGGCCGCCGCGATATCGCTTCGCGCCGGCGTCAGCCGCGGATCATTCATGAAACCGCTTGTAGCACCGGCCTGTGCTGAACGGCGCCGTCGCCCTGCAGGATGGTTTCACCCAGCATGTCGAGGAAGGCGTCGCCTTTGTCGGTTCCCTCGACGAACACGTTGCGTCCGTCCTTTGGATCGCGGCGGCGCTGCACGAAGCCCAGCCGCGAGAGCGTGTCGAGCGCGCGCGTGATCGCCGGCTTGCCGACATTGAGCGCGGCGGCCAGGCCTCGCACGGTGTGCGGCGCCGGCTGCAGCCGCACCGTCATCAGCACCGCCAGCTGCCGGGCGGTGAGGTCGGGCGCGTCCGAACGGACCGTGGTGACAGTCACGCGGCGCCAAAGGTCCAAAGCTTCCATCTGATCGCGGGCGAGTTCCATGCCGCTCCCCTTTGCTTGAATCGCAAAGTTAAGGATTCGCTGATTTGGTGGTGATGTCGAGGGCGAAACCACAACATGTTGTGGGAAAAGAACGTTACGACAACAAAATGAGCCGCTTGGCTCAGCTTTCCACCAGCGCTGAGCGGTCGATCTCGGCCACCTTGGTCACGCCCGAAAGCGCCATCGCCACCCGCATCTCCGCCTGCATCAGCGCCAGCATGTGGGCGACGCCGCGCTGACCCGCCCCGGCCAGCGCATAAGCCCAGGCGCGGCCCAGCAGCACGCCGCGCGCGCCGAGCGCCAGCATACGTACAACATCGAGCCCCGAACGCACGCCTCCATCGGCGAGCACGATCAATCGCGCCCCCACAGCGTCGACGATTGGCGGCAACGCGCGCACTGGCGAGAGCGCGCCATCGAGTTGGCGCCCGCCGTGATTGGAAACCACGATCGCGTCGGCGCCGCTCTCGGCAGCCGCGTGCGCATCGTCGGCTTCGAGCACGCCTTTGATCACGATCTGGCCAGGCCATTCTTGACGCAGCCAATCGAGATCCTTCCAGGTCACGCTGGCGTCGAAATTATCGCGCACCCAGCCCAGAAAATCCCCAAGTCCTGAACGCGGCCCCAACAGCGGCGCCACATTGCCGAGCTGGTGCGGCTTGCCATGCACGCCCACATCCCAGGCCCAACGCGGCCGCGCGACAACTTGCGCCAGCCTGCGCAGACCTGCTTCGCCCATGCCTGAACGCAGGTCGCGATAACGCGCGCCCGGCGTCGGCAGATCGACGGTGAAGACAAGCGTGCGGCAGCCGATCTCGCGCGCGATCGCCAGCAGGTCGCGCATAAAGGCGCGGTCGCGCACCATATAGAGCTGAAACCAGAACGGCTTCGCCGCCGCCGCCGCAACTTCGCGCAACGAACAGAGCGAAACGGTCGATAAACAGAACGGCACGCCAGCGCGTTCGGCCGCACGCAGCGCCTGTATTTCGCCGCGCCTGGCGAACATGCCGGCCAGACCCACCGGGCCCAGCACAACCGGCATCGCCAGCGACTGGCCGAGTATTTCGGTGGACAGATCAATGTTGGAGACATTGCGCAGCACGCGCTGGCGCAGCGCCAGCGCTTCAAGATCGCTTTCGTTGCGCCGCAGCGTCACCTCTGCGTAGGCGCCGCCATCGATGTACTCGAACAGGAAGTGCGGCAGCCGCCGGCGCGCCAGTTCGCGATAATCGCTGATCGATGCGGCGGTCTTCATGCGGCGCTCCTTTGTGTTTTAGGTGACACACACTCATTTGGCGTCAGCGCACCAAGGTTTGGCGTCGTCGGTATTGAAGAGTGTGTGTCACCCGCAAACGCTGCCGCCAGATGAGTGTGTGTCACCCGGCGACTCACCCCGCAAACCGGCCCTTCAGCACGCGCCAGCTGGCGCGCAGCGCCTGTGCTTCCCCGCCTTGCGGGCGCGCCGGTTTTTCTTTGGGGGCCCAGGCGAAGATGTCGAAATGCGCCCAGGCCGGCGCACTGACGAAGCGGCGCAGGAACAGCGCGGCGTAAATCGAACCCGCCATGGCGCCGTCGCCGGTGTTTTTGAGGTCGGCGATCGGCGTGTCCATGTCGCCGTCGTACGCATCCCACAACGGCATGCGCCAGATCGGGTCGTGCGTCTCAAGCGAGGCTTGCGCGTACTCGGCCGCCAGCGTTTCGTCGTTCGTGTAGAACGGCGGCAGATCCGGGCCGAGCGCCGTGCGCGCCGCGCCGGTGAGCGTGGCGAAATCGATCACCAGCTGCGGATTGTCCTCACACGCACGCGTGAGCGCGTCAGCGAGAATAAGCCGGCCCTCGGCGTCCGTGTTGTCGATTTCAACACTGACGCCCTTGCGGCTGACAATCACGTCTCCGGGGCGGAAAGCGTTTGCCGAGACCGCGTTCTCCACCACCGGGATGAACGCGTCCATGCGCACGTCGAGCTTGGCCTGCATGACGATGCGCGCGAGCGCCAGCGCGTGCGCGGCCCCGCCCATGTCTTTCTTCATCAGCCGCATGCCAGCGGACGGCTTGATGTCGAGGCCGCCGGTGTCGAACGTCACGCCCTTGCCGACAATGGCGATGCGCGGCGCATTGGCGGCGCCGTAGGAGATGTGCAAGAGCCGCGGCGCCTCGGCTGCGGCGCGCCCGACTGCGTGAATCAGCGGATAATTCTGCGCCAGCAGCTCATCGCCGACGATCGCCTCGAACGCGCCGCCGCATTCATCGGCGAGGCGCTGCGCCGCTGCATGCAGCGCCTCGGGCCCCATGTCGTTGGTCGGCGTGTTTACGAGATCGCGCGCAAGCCAGGACGCTTCGATGATGCGCGCCGCATCGGCCATGTCGGCGCCGTCCGGCGGGACGAGGCGCGGCGCTGGACGCTTGCGCTTCTTGTAGCGGTCGAACGCGTAGGCGCCGAGGCCCCAGGCGATGACGACATTGGCGGCGCTGAACTCGCGCGGCGCGAACGCGATCCGGTAATCGCCCGCCGGCAGATGTTGCGCCAGCGCGCCCATCACCATCGCATTGGCCTTGTCGCCGACGCCGAACAATACGCGCTCGATCGAGCCGTCTGTCGCCGGCGCGAGCAGGATGCGCCCATTCTGCGCCTGGAAATCATGTGCGGCGGCCAGGCGCCGCAAAGTCTCGGAATGACGCTCGATCCATTGCGGCCATTCGGCGCTGCGGATGGCGTGGATCGGAACAGCGGCGGTGGTTTTCTCGGTGATGAAGGGGAGGTGCATCGGGACTCGGGGTTCGGGACTGGGGACTCGTGAAGAGCGGACTCGGTGCAGCAAATCTGCGGGCGCAGGCGTGGAATTCCAATCCCTAATCCCCAGTCCCGAACGCCGAGCCCCAGCCGCAAAAATTAGCCCTTTATTGAGCAAGTCGCGCGCAGCATTAGCCGCTCATTAGGATTCGCCCCATGCAACCCCATGCCCGTTCCGCCGCGGCTTTGTTGGCGGCGTCCGCGCTGGCTGCCTGCGCTGCTCACGGCGGTGAGCGCGCCCAACTCGACGCCGAGCCCAGCGCGTCGGCCGCGAATCCGGCGGCCCCGCGCGTCAATCGTCAAGCGCGCGAGCGCATCGCCCGCGAAGACATGCTGAGTCAGATGGCGTTCTGGGCCAACGAGTATCAGACCTTTCCCAACGACCTCGAAGCTGCGCAGCGTTTCGCCGAGGCGCTGCGGCGCGGCGGGCGCGTGGAGCGCGCGGCGCAAGTCGCCGCTGAAGCCATCGCGCGCTTTCCGGAAGACCGGGCCTTGCTCACCACGTTCGGCTACGCCCAGATCGCCGCCGGCAACCCGCAAGACGCGCTGCGGCCGTTGGCGACTGTCGCGCTCGCCGAGCCGCAGAACTGGCGCGTGCGTTCGGCGCTGGGCGCCGCGCTCGATCAGGTTGGCCGCTACGCCGAAGCGCGCCGCGCCTACCAGGAAGCGCTGGCGATCGAGCCGAACAACGCCGCCGTGCTGACGAATATGGGCGTTTCGCATTTGATGGCCGGAGAGGCGAGCGACGCCGAAGCGGTGCTGCGCCAAGCCGCGGCGCTGCCCGATGCGCCGCCGGAAGCAGGGCAGAACTTGGCTGTCGCGCTGGCGCTGCAAGGCCGCTTCGACGAAGCCGAGCAGATCGAACGCGCCAGCCTGCCAGCGCCGCAAGCGGCCGAGAACATGCGCTATCTGCGCGGCCTGCTGACAGACACGCGCCGCTGGGGCGATCTGGAGCTTCGGTGACAGATCTCCGGTGACACGCACTCATCGGGCGGCTTAGCAAGCATCAGCACCCTCGCCCCCGAGAGGGGGAGAGGGCAGGGTGAGGGGGACGCACATCAGTGGCGAAGCACCTTGTGAATTATGAAGAGAAACGCGCCTTTGGGCGATCCTGAGCGCCCGGGTTAACCGTCTGGTTGCGAAACCGTCAGCCGAGCCGTATTCAAGTTGGGCGGCTGGTGAGAATAGACGGGCGGGGTGTCCGATGAGAAGCAGCGCGCAGCTGAGAGGAGCGGCGACCGCTTGGGGCGCAGTCGCGTTAGCGGCGCTGCTCGTTGCGGTGGCGACGTTTCCTTTCGGCGTATTGCGATCGGCAAGCAGGTACACTCAAGCCTTAGAAACGCACGCGACGCCGCCACCGCAAAACGACATCATTGAGTCTCCGCCCGAGCGACCTCCAGAACACGTTGTCGGCGTGGCTGTGCCGTCTTCCCAGACGGAGATTTGGTTCGCTGACTCCAATCGGCTCGTCCGGCTTGGCGGCATTTATCCAATCCGGCCCGAGGAGACGAGTTTTTTGGCTAACAACCAAAGTGCTTATGCTCAGATTTTCAGCGGCCAAACACTGCAGTGTGTCACGAGCAATTCTGGTGAGACATTCCGCTGTCAGAACTCGAAGGGCGAAGATATCGCAAATATTCTGGTGAGCCGTGGATTGGCGAGTTATCGCGAGGTTGTCCCAACAACCACGATATCGGCCGCAGACCCTGTCAGTGCTCAGAACACTGCGATGGGTCCAGAGCAATTCTTGGAAGCAAGTAATTTGCGCTGGCGCCGGCGTCCCAGCGAGCGGGATTTTGCGCGGCGCTATCCCCGTGCTGCGCTCGAGGCAGGGCAAGGCGGCCGTGTCATTTTGAATTGTCTCATACAGCAGGGTGGCGACCTCAGCTGTGAGGTGTCGGAGGAGGAGCCATCCGACGCTGGCTTTGGTGAAGCTGCCCGCGAACTTTCCGGGCAGTTCCGCGCAGCACCCAGGACAGAGGACGGTCTCCAGACCGCCGGTCGTCATGTTCGACTGTCTCTTGTGTTCAGGCCAGGCGACTAAACCACAAGAGGGGGAAGATGCTCTTTGGGATATCTGTCGTCGTCTTCTTCGTGGCTGCCTTCTATTGCCTGAAACGGCTTATGCAGGCAGGCGATGCAGCGCGCGTCGAAGAAGCGAGTGAAAACGCGCGCCGTGAAGAGGAGAGAAGGAGACGCCAACAACTGCAAACGGACTGCCGCAGCCGCGTCAAGCAAGCCTGTGAGGTGGCGGAAAACGCGTTTTCTGCGATTCCAAGCTATCTCGTGCAGGCGGAAAGTTTGCTTGCACGATCGGAGAGAGAGTTCGAGGAGAGGGCGTTTTCTCCGTTCTGGGAAGCGATCGAGAGCGCCGTCCGTCAGTTGGCGAATGTCGACCAGAATTTGCGACTGATCGAAAGCTCGTCGCGATCCTACGCAGATGCAGCCAAAAAGATTGTAGGAACCTACCCTAGTTTTCCTGTGGACGTGCAGCTTGCACACGAGCTCGCCGCCGCCGGCAACACTGGCGAGCACTTACGCTCGGTTGTGCGCAAAGCTCAAAAGGATTTTCAGTTCGCCACAATATTCGAGCAGCGCAAGACGACCGAAGTGTTGATTGCCGGTTTCCACACGCTTGGTGAAGCCATTTATGGCGTGGGGGACAGCATCTCAGCCTCACTCGGCGCCGTGCAGGAGAGCGTCAGGTCAATGCATGTCGATTTGGCGTCGGCTATGGAGGCTCAGCGCGTTCAACAACAGCGGATCGCAGAAGCCGAGGCCGCTGACAGAGAAGCTGCCATGGAGCAAGAAGTGCGATCGAACGCTGCCGCCAGTTCACAGATGGAGCGGGCGATCAAGATCATGAGCGATCTCCGCGCCGGCCGCGAAGCAGATTTCTTGGATCGTGACAGGTAGATTGGATGCGTCGGCGCCGGTGAGGCGCCGCGATGCGAGCCCGCAATTTGCCATCGATTTGGGCCGGCCACGTGAGCGCCGCACCCTCACCTAGCCTCTCCCGCAAATGCGGGAGAGGAACGACGGAGCAAAGCCTGCTCGATCAGCACCCTCTCCCCCTCTCGGGGGAGAGGGCAGGGTGAGGGGGACGCACATCTGTCACCCTGACGTTAATTCCCGCTGCGCTCGGCCATCATGTGGCTGACCTGGATGATCGCCGGGCCGATGATGACGGCGAACAGCACGGGCAAGAAGAACACGATCATCGGCACCGTCAGCTTGGGCGGCAGCGAGGCGGCTTTCTTTTCCGCTTCGGAGAGGCGCAGGTCGCGGTTCTCCTTCGCCATCACGCGCAACGCCTGGCCGACCGGAGTGCCGTACTTTTCCGCCTGCGTCAGCGCCATCGCCACGGCTTTGACGCCGGGATGATTGGTGCGGCGGGCGAGGTTTTCGTACGCCATGCGCCGCTCTTGCAGGTAGGAGAGCTCCGCCGTGGTCAGCGCGAATTCTTCCGCCAATTCCACCGAAGCAGGCGCGATCTCCTGGCCGACCCGTTGCAGCGCCATTTCGATCGACATGCCGGCCTCAACGCAGATCAGCATCATGTCGAGGCTGTCGGGGAAGGCCTGCATGATCTTGGCGCGGCGTTTGTCGGCGAGGTTCTGCAGGTAGAGGTTCGGCGCGTAATAGCCGGCCGCGAGACCGCCGACGACCGCGGCGAGCTTCATCTGCACCACCATGTCCTCGCCGAAGGCGATCACATAGAAGAGGGCGATGAGGCCGAACGCGATCGGCAGCGCCGCGCGGTAGAAATAGAACATCGTCTGCGCGGCGTGTCCGCGCAGGCCGGCGCGGACGAGTTTTTCCGATAGTGAATCGTCGGCCAGCGCTTTTTGCAGATTGAAGCGGTCGACCAGTCCCTTCGCGAACGAGTTGGCGTTCTTGTGCTGCAGGGTGTTGCCGCGAGCGAGATCGGCGCGGCTCTTCTTACGCAGCTCTTCGCGCTTCTTCGCCACTTCCTTCAGCCGTGAGCCGAGCTTGTCTTCCGCCAGCATCGGGCCGGCGACCGTGACCACAGTGGCGAAACAGGCGCCGGCGCCCAGAACGCCTGCGATCAGCATTGGATCGGTGAGGGTGCGAACGATGTCCATTGCGGGCTCAGAACTTGAAGTTGACCATCTTGTTCATGATGAAAATGCCGAGCGACATCATCACGGCGCACCCCATCAGGATCAGGTGGCCGGTAGGGTCGGTGAAGAGCGTGTTGATGTAGGCCGGACGGGTGAAATACACGAGCGCCATCACCACGATCGGCAACGAACCGATGATCATCGCCGACGCTTTCGCTTCCGCTGAAAGCGCTTTCACCTTCTCCACCATCAGCTTGCGCGAACGCAGCACGGAAGAGAGGTTGCCAAGCGATTCCGAGAGATTACCGCCCGTCTTCTGCTGGATGATCAGCACGATCGAAAAGAAGTTCACCTCCGGCAACGGCATGTGATCGTACATCCGCTGCATGCCTTGATCGAGCGGCACGCCCATCGCTTGGCTATCGCAAAGCTGCTGGAATTCGCTGCGCAGCGGTTCGGGGCTCTCTGCGGCGATGATGCGCAGGCATTGATTGAGCGGCAGCCCCGATTTGACGCCGCGCACGATGACATCGATCGCGTCGGCGAGCTGATTGGAAAATTTCTTCTGCCGCCCGGCGACAAGAAAGCCCAAAAACCAGCGCGGAAGCCCCAGCAGCCCGATGAAGAATCCCATCGCCAGCCCGATCGGCGACTTGGACACCACGAACGCGACCAAAGCGAGCGTCACGCCCGCGCCCGCCGCCAGCATCCAGTACGCCGGCACGCTGAGTTTGACGCCGGCTTGCGCGATCTGGCCTTTGACCGAAAAACGCCGCTTGCGCGATTGCTTTTCGTTGTTGGAGAGCTCGCGCAACGCTTCCTGCGTTGTCTGTTTGCGCTTCAGCGCGGCCATATCAACGGCCTGCTTGCGGCGGTCGACTTTCGTCGCTCCCGCCACCGCTTTGACGCGCTTCGATGATGCGCTGGGCTGGCCGCCGCCGCTGAAGGCGAGCCCGATGCCGCCAATGGCGACGAACGCCAGCACGGCGGCGACGAGGGCCGGATCCATCAGCTGCTCTCCGCTTCGTCGAGCGCCTGCGCCAGTTCTTTCTCGAGGCCGAAATAGCGGGCGCGTTCCCAGAAGCGCGGACGGCCGACGCCGGTGCCGCGATGGCGTCCGGTGATGCGCCCGTTCTGGTCTTCGCCCTGGATTTCATAGACGAGAAGATCTTGCGTGATGATCGTATCGCCTTCCAGGCCAAGCACTTCGGTGATCTGGGTGATGCGCCGCGAGCCGTCGCGCAGGCGCGCCGCCTGAATGACGATGTCGACGGCGGCGACGATGATCTCGCGGATAGTCTTTGGCGGCAACGAGAAGCCGCCCATCGTGATCATCGATTCAAGACGCGAGAGCGCTTCGCGCGGCGTGTTGGCGTGCAGCGTGCCCATCGAACCGTCATGGCCGGTGTTCATCGCCTGCAGCAGGTCGAAGGCTTCACTGCCGCGGACTTCGCCGACGATGATCCGTTCCGGCCGCATCCGCAGACAGTTCTTGACCAGATCGCGCATGGTCACCTGGCCCGAGCCTTCGAGGTTCGGCGGGCGGGTCTCGAGACGCACCACGTGCGGCTGTTGCAGCTGCAATTCCGCGGCGTCCTCGCAGGTGATCACCCGTTCGGTCGGGTCGATGAACGCGGTCAGCGTGTTGAGCAGCGTCGTCTTGCCCGATCCGGTGCCGCCCGAGATCAGCACATTGGCGCGGCAGGCGCCGATAATCTGCAGGATTTTCGCACCGGCCGGGGAGATCGAGCCGAACTCGACCAAATTGCTGAGTTTCAGCTTGTCTTTCTTGAATTTCCGGATCGTCAGCGTCGGCCCGTCGATCGCCAGCGGCGGCACGATCACGTTGACGCGCGAACCATCCGGCAAGCGCGCGTCGCAGATCGGGGAGCTCTCATCCACGCGCCGGCCCACCTGGCTGACAATGCGTTGGCAGATGTTCATCAGCTGGCCATTGTCGCGGAAGCGGATGCCGGTCTTCGAAATCTTGCCGGCGACCTCGATGAACACGCTGGCCGCGCCATTGACCATGATGTCGGCGATGTCGTCGCGCGCCAGCAGCGGCTCGAGCGGACCATAGCCGAGAACGTCGTTGCAGATGTCGTCGAGCAGACTCTCCTGCTCGGCGATCGACATGACGACGTTCTTGATCGAGATGATCTCGGCGACGATGTCGCGAATTTCGTCGCGTGCGCTTTCTGGATCGAGCTGCGCCAATTGGGTCAGATCGATCGTCTCGATCAGCGCGTTGAATATGGTCGATTTGACCCGGTAATACGCTTCGGAGCGATATTCCGGCTCGTCGATGTCGACCCTTGGCGGCGGCGCCGGCGGCGGGGCGGTGCGCGCAGGGGAAGTCTGAGGGCGCGGTTGTACGGAAGGCGCGGCTGCGCGCGGCGGCGGCGCAGGCGCCGCTTGCGGCGGACGAGGCGCAGCGGGCGCGGCCGCTCGCGCGGCAGTCGGCGCCGGCGCCGGTACAGCCGGCGGAGCACTAGGCGCGTCGCCGATGCTTCGCTTGCCGAACATTCAGACCCCTAGCGCTTCAGGAACGAGAGTTTGTCGGTGATGCTGACCTTCTTCGGCGGCGGCGGTTTGCGGCCCGTCAGGGCGCCGGCGAGATCGTCGATCACGATCGCGGTTTTCGACTGCGGCGCCACCTCGCCGACCATCTGGCCATTGTTGGCAGCCATGCCGAACAGTTGTGGATCGAACGGGATCACCGCCGACGGCTCCACGCCCAACGCCTCGGCGAAATCCTTCAGCGGTATCTCCGGCCGCTTGGGCACGCCGACCATCGACAACACCACCAGCGGCGCTGAATCATAGGGGCGCATCGCCCGCAACAGATCCATGATGTTCTTGGTGTTGCGCAGGCTGGCGAGATCGGGGCCGGCGACGATCACCGCGTCGTCCGAAGCGAGCAGCGTATGCTTGACCCAGCTGGTCCATGCATGCGGAAGATCAAGCACGACGAACGGGCTGGTGCGGCGCACGCTTTCGATCACGATCTCGTAGGCTTGCGGATCGAGTTCGAACTCACGCTCCAGCGTCGCGGGCGCAGTCAGCATCTGCAGGCGCTGCGTCTGCTTTGTCGTCACGCGCTCCAAGAACACGTCATCGACGCGGTCGGGCGACATCAGCGCGTCGGCGATCGATTGCGGCGGATCCTGGTTGAAGTCCAGCGCCGCTGTGCCGAACGAGAGATCGAGATCGAGCAGGGTGGCGCTCGATTCCTGACGTTCGGCGATGGACCATGCGATGTTGTGCGCGATGGTCGAGGCGCCGATGCCGCCGCGTGCGCCGATCACGGATATGACGCGGCCGGCGAACGGCTTGTCCGGATTGACGTAAAGCCCGCAGATGGTTCGGATCATGCCGACAGGCTGCAGCGGCGGCACGATATATTCGCTGACGCCCCGCGCCATCAGCTCGCGGAACAGCGCGATGTCATTCACCGCGCCGATGATCACCACCTTGGTGCCTTCCTCGATCACCTGCGCCAGGCGGTCGAGCGCGTGCAGCATCATCGGCCCTTGCATCATCGTGTCGATGATGAGGAGATTGGGGCTCGCTTGCGCCGCAAAACGCGTGATGGCGGACTCGATGCCGCCCGCTTCGACAGTGATCTCCGCCCGCGCCATGCGCCGGTCCGCGGCGATGCCGGCGATAAGGTCGGCGATTTCCGGCCGATCGCAGACGGCGTGAATGGTGATGCGCGGCACTGGCTGTTCGGTGATATGCGCATCCGCGCGAGACGGCAGAGGCGCGTTGGCCGCGTGCGGCGCGAACGGATCGGCGTGAGCAGGAGGCGCCTGCATCGGCAGCGGCGCCACGTCGGGCGCTGCTTCTGCATCGAAGGGAGGCAAATCGCCGCCTTCGATGTCGCCGAGGCCGAAGGTGTCGTCCTCTTCGAGAACGAAGTCGTCGTCGCCGCCGAGTCGCCAGGCTGGATCGGGATTGCTCATGCCGCTTGGCCCTAATTCGCCGCGTTGCTGATCGTCACGCGTTCTTCGTCCGAGCGCGTGGCGTGGGTTTGCTGTCCGGCGCGATACGCCTGCATGACAGTGTCACGGCGGCCGCTGTCGCGCGGATCTTCCGCCCGCGGTTGAAGCAGGTCGCGCGGATCGTCGATCATCGCCGCCAGATTGGCCTGCGTGGCGCAGCCGAAACTGTCCCAGGCCTGGTTATCGCTCTGGTGGGCGAGGTCTTGCTCATAGAGCGGCGCGCATTCTGGCGCCTGCGCTTCATAGCGATCGAAACTGACGATGATCGGCGCCGCGCTTTCGCCGGAGGCGTCGTAGGTCGACCCGGCGACTGCCGCGTAAGAGACGCCCGCCTCGACCAGCGACATGCGCGTCTGCTGCGCGAGCACGGATGCGGCGTCGGCATTGGCGCCGCCGGAAGGGGCGCTCAGCACCAAGGCGCCGTGTCCGTAACGGAGGTAGGATGCAGCCAACGCGTCCAAGTCTTGCCGCGCTTCGGGCGAGAGGTGCGTGTCATCGGCTTTGACCGGGATTTCGACGCGCTCAGAGGTTTGCGCGACCTCGATGCGGTGGCGATCGGCGGCGCTCGCGAGCGGCGGCCCTTTCGGCGTAGGCACGCTGGCGCACGCGCCCAAGGCGCCGAGACTGGCGAGGATCAGCGGCAGGCGAGAATTCATAGCGTGCCTCATTCGATGACGTGGCCGTGCGGGCCATGCAGTTGTTCTTGCGCTTGCGCGCCTGCAGAGCCGCGCGCAGGGCGGTAGAGAGAATTGAGCCGGCCGGTGAGCAGGCTTTCGCCTTCGCTCGGATTGAGGAAGCCGTCAGCGGGCGTGCGCAACTGGTCGGGCCGCGTCGGGCGGACCAGGTAGGGCGTGGCGATGATGACCAACTCGGTTTCGTTGTTGACGAAGTCGCGCGAGCGGAACAGCGAGCCGAGCACCGGCGCGTTCATCACGCCAGGCACGCCTTCATAGGCATGGCGCGTGCGCTCCTGGATCAGTCCGGCCAGCACGATCGACGAACCCGACGACATTTCGAGCGTCGTCTCTGCGCGCCGCACTTGCAGAGCCGGAATGGTGATGCCGCGGATTACCGTGGTCGTGCCATCCTGGTTGCGGATCGGCGTGTCGCCGGTGGAGACGGCGCCTTCGTTGGTGAGTTCGGAAACTTCCGTCGACACCTTGAGCGAAATACGCCCGCCAGAGAGCACCACCGGCGTGAAGGCGAGGCCGACGCCGAACGGCTTGAACTCCACCGAGATTTGTCCGTCATCCGAACTGACGGGCACTGGAAATTCACCGCCAGCCAGAAAGCGCGCGGCCTCGCCCGATATCGCGGTCAGGTTCGGCTCCGCCAGAACGCGCAAAAGCCCGGCGCGCTCGAACGCTTCGATGGTTGCGTCTGTGGTGCGTCCGTTCACGGCGTTGGCGGGCCCGTAGGTTGTGCGCGTGCCGATGATGTTGCCGGCCGCATCCTGGATCGGTTCTTGTGAAAAGCCGCCGACGCCTGCTTGCGTCGGATCGAAATTGCCGACCGTGCCGCTCGGATAGGTGAGGCTGCCCGGATTCAGAACCGTTTCAGCAACACCGCCCGATGCAGTGAGACCGCCCAGAATGCTGCCATTGATGGAGAAGCCGTTGCGCGTAGCGATGTCCACGAACGCGTCTTCCGGCAACATGCGATTGATGATCTCTTCGTAATTGCCGTTGATGCCCAGCTGGCGCACCAGCGTGCGGCTCATCTCGACCACGCGCACGCGTACGAGCACCTGCTCGCTGCCCTGCACCTGGATCATGTTGATGACGCGCGGCGTGTTGCCGCCGACTGTGGTCGTTCCCGGTGATTGCGGGCCGCCTGCTGCGTTGGCGGCGGCGCCGTCGCCGCCGCCGATGCCGAGGAAGGTCTGCGCCAGGCGGAACGCGGCGTCCGCATCCGAGGCGCTGCGTGCGTTGCCGTCGAGGATGACCGACGCATTCATCGCTTCGGCGGTGATGTTGGAGTCCGGGAAACGGCGGCGCAGCAGATCGTTGAGCGGGGCGACATCAGGCTCGACCCGAATATCGACGGCGGCGATCTGCCGGCCCTGGGCGTCGAAGAAGAAGAGATTGGTCTGCCCCAGCGCCCGGCCGACGACGTAGGCGCGGCGCGCCGTGCGCACGGTGGCGTCGGCGATCTGCGGATTGGAGATCAGCACGTCACGCGCATCGGCTGGCAAGTCGATGATCGCCGACTTGCCGAATGGCAGCACCAGCGAAGCCGAGCGAGGCCCGCCGCCGCTATTGATGTGCAGCGAAGAGGCGCTTGGCGGCTCGACTTGCGCCACAGCATAGCCGGGCGCGAAAGCCACGGCGGTTGAAAGCGCCGTGGCCAGTGAAAACCGAAGCATTTGAATCGACTTCATCGGCCGCCTCCGGCGACGGCGCCGAACGCATGCACGCGCACGCCGCCGCCTGAAGAATTGCTGATCGGCTCGGCCGGAGCGCTGAGCCCCACCGTTTCCGCCTGCACGCCGCGCAAGGCGAGCGAGATATCGCCCATCTGGTCAGCCATGGTGAGCGCACGCGCTTCTTGCGGCGTCAGTTCCAGCACGGCGAGATTGGCGCTGGCTTGCGCGGGCGGGTCGCTGCCTGTCGGCGGCTGCGTTGTTTCACCCATCGCCAGCACACGCACATCCTGAAGGACGATCTGGCTCTCGCCGCCTTGCTGATTGCCCTGGCTCACAGTGCGCGACATGATCACGTCGACGCGATCGTTGGGCTGGATATAGCCGCCGGCAGCCGTGGTGTTGCTGATCTCGACCGAGACTGCGCGGCGGCCAGGTTCGAGCTGAGCCGCCATGGCGCCGTGGCCATCGGGCTGCAGCACTGCGCCGACGGTGATCGGCTCGCCTTGTACGAAAGTGCGCCGTGTAATGGCGCCGACATACTCGTTCTGTGCGGAGGGTTGCGCCGCGAGCGTAATGAAGCTGGGCGAGACCGACTGCTCAGGAAAAGCGGCGATCGCGAGATCGCTCGGCGTCAGCGCCACGCCTTGCTGAATATCGCGCGCGGCGACAAGCACCTGCTGACCCGATACGGCTTCGGCATTGGCGTCTGGCGGCGCGGCGTTGCGCCCGCCCATGCCGCGGATGAGCAGAAGGGCGCCGATTGCGGCGATCGCGGCGATGACCAGGACGATCAGCTGACGCGCTGACATGACGTTCACTCCCCGCGCGATCGGACCCGAAGCACCGGCTCGGACCAGACCACGCTCATGGCTAAGGCAGGGTTAACGAGGTGGGCAGGAGGGCCATGCTCGGGATCGCGGCGAGGCCGCCGATCATGATGGCGAGGCCGTAAGGTATGCCGGTCTTGCCGGTGAGCAGGCGGTTGACGAAAGGCGGATTGGTCTCTGCTTGCGGCACGAACTGACGCGCCGCGAGAATGGCGAGCGCCATCACGCCGCCAGAGACCGCCATCCATGCGATCAGCGGCCAGAACGCGGCATAGCCGGTCCATACCGATGCAGCGGCCAGCAGCTTGGCGTCGCCGCCGCCGAACACGCCAGCCTGGAATAAGAAGAAGCCGACCGCCAGCACGCCGAAACCGAACAACAGGTGAAATCCGATTTCCTGGAGGCTGAGGCCGCTGGCCAACGCAACCAAAGGAAAGACAGCGGCCAGCGCGAGCGAAATCCAGTTGGGGATCGTCAGGCTGGCGACGTCCGAGCACGCCGCGTAGAGCAAAAGCCCTGCGAAGACTGCAAGTGCGAGAACGGCGATCATTCTTAAAACAATGGGCCGCCGCGCGTTAAGAAACGTTCAAATCCCGCCGGCTTTTCGCTGATGCAAAAAACAAAAACGCCGCCCGAGGGGCGGCGCGCGAGAGGAGGGGAAACAAGGGTGCTGGCGTTGCGCGCCCGAGGGACGCGCAACGCAGCCAACGCGTCAGCCGATTACGGCGTGCCAGCGCTGCCGAGCTTGGTGGAGACGGTGCCGAACACGCCGTTCAGGCCGTCGCCGACGAGGCCAACAGCGGTGATGATGGCGACGCCGATCAGAGCGGCGATCAGGCCGTACTCGATCGCGGTGGCGCCGTCTTCGTTCTTCAGGAAACGCTTCAACATGTGTCTTCTCCGTTTTGTCAGGTGCTTTTCACCGGCCCGGTGGAGCGTCGCACCCGACACCCATCCCAGACGCGACAGGAGATTACCGCAGACGACGTAAACGGTTCCGCCAACGAAATTGGATAAAGTCGAGTTAACAGACGCGCGGATTTTTTCGCGCTCAGCTTTCCTCGCGTTGCGGCCGCACGGCGTCGAGGCCAGCGCCCTCTTAGCGATCCCGCAACTATTGCCGCGTAGCACACTACAGAAGAATAAAGAGAGGATGACGCGATGCGCGCCATGCGCCTGTTCGTCGCCGCGCTTGCGGCCAGCTTCATGTGCGCCGGCGCCGCCGCCGCGCGCGACATCCAAGTCGCTCTCGATCAGGCTTTTCCGATCCGCCTCGCCGAACCGGCCGAGGGCGTCGCCATAGGAAACCCGACCATCGCGGGCGTTTCGGTGCAGAACGATCGCTTCCTGTTCGTCACCGGCCGCTCTTACGGCTCGACCAATCTCGTCGTCGTCGGCGCCAATGGGCGCGTTCTCTATAGCGGGCGTGTCGTCGTTTCGCCGGATGAGACCAATATGGTCGTGGTCACGCGCGGCAACGAAACCGCGCGCTTGCAATGCACGCCTGTCTGCCGCCCACGTCCTGACATTGGCGACGGCGCCGCTTCGGAAGTCGTGAACGCGCAGATCAGCAGCCGCGCGAGCGCCGCCAGCTCCGCCGCCAACGGCGCGCAGTAAACTCCGGTTTACGCTTTCGTTTGACGGTTTCTCAGCCGTTCTGCGCGTAAACTTGGCGTTTGGAGACGCCATGTTCGCGCCGCTGCACACGCTTGCGAGAAAGCTCCGCCGCTTCGGCCGCGCCCGCCGCGGCGTGACTGCGCTCGAGTTCGCGCTGGTCCTGCCGCCATTTCTGCTGCTGACTGTCGGCCTCGCAGAGGTCGCGATGATTGGCTTGGCGCAAACCAGCCTTGATTTCGCCGTGGCCGAGACGGCGCGCCAGATCCGCACCGGCCAGGCGCAGACCGGAGGCGTCACCGCATCGGAAATCGAGCGCCGCCTTTGCGACCAGTTCGACGACTTTCTGGTCGTCGATTGCGCCAGCAATCTTTCGCTCGACGTGAAGCATTTTTCCTCGTTCGTCGACGCCAGCAACAATATGGCCGCGCCGATCAGCAACGGGCAATTCGATCCCAGCGGCTTCGGCTATTCCCCAGGCGTTGCCTCCGACATCGTGGTCGTGCGCGCCTATTATCGCTGGGACGTGATGACGCCGCTGTTCGAGAGCGTATTCGGCAATGTCGCAAATGGCGACCGCATCCTCATCTCCACCATGATGTTCAGAAGCGAGCCGTACGCATGATGCTACTCAGAACCCTGCGCCGGTTCGCTGCGGCCAAGCGAGGCGTCGCCGCCATCGAGTTCGCCATTTTGGCGCCCATGATGGTGTTCTTGATGTTCGCCTCGGTTGATCTGCTCAACATGCTGGAGACGAACAAGCGCGTTCAGAACGTCGCCGCCTCGGTGGCCGACGTCGTGGCGCGCGACACCGAGGTATCTAACTCGGAGATCTCCGGACTTTGGAGCGCGATCGGCGTGCTCATGTATCCTGACAACGGCTCGGGCGTGAACATCCGCATCACCAGCGTGCGCATCAATTCCGCCACCGACGCCCGCGTCGTCTGGAGCGAGGGACGCGGCATGAGTGCGCGCACCAATAATTCGCAAGTCGCCTCGTTCCTGCCGTCGCAGATGCGGGTGGCCGGAACCAGCGTGATCATAGCCGAAACGACCTACGGCTATCGCACGCCGCTCGGCTTCCTGATGAGCGGGCCGGTGACGATGTCGCATAACGCCTTCCGCCGCTCGCGCCTGGTCGACCCGATCCCGCGCGTCTCCTGATCGGCGCCTCACCGCCGCAAGCAGGGCTTGACGCATCGCGCGGTCGCGAGACACTCCCGCGATGGAGTATCCGAAAACACCGGCTGAGGCTGTCGATCGTCTCGAACACCTGCATGAGCGGGCAGTCACCGCGCTGATCGGGTGCGTGCGCCGTTTCGTCGATGGCGGGGCGCCGCCAACGGCGGAAGAGCGCGCGCTTTTTCGCTATCCCGAACTGCGCGTGACTTACTTGCCGGGGGCCCCGGCGCCGCGGCTTTCCCGCGCTTACGGCCAGCTGACTTGGCCTGGCGAATACGCCGTCACCATCGCCCAGCCGAGATTCTTCCGCCGCTACCTGATCGAGCAGCTTGATCTGCTTGTGCGCGATTACGGCGCAGAACTCAGCGTGCGCGTGAGCGAAAGCGAAATTCCTTATTCCTATGTCCTCGACGCCGCCGGCGCGGCGGCGTTCGAAAACGTCCCCGCCGAAGAGCTGGCGCGCCATTTCCCACACCCACGCCTCACTCAGGTCGGCGATGCAGTGGTCGATGGCCTGCGCATCGATCGTCTGGACGGCGCGCGCCCGCTCGGCCTCTTTGACGCACTGCGCACCGATTATTCGCTCAAGCGCTTGCAGCATTACACCGGCGCGCCATGGGGCGATGTGCAGCCCTGGATCCTGTTCACGAACTACCAGCGCTATGTCGACGAATTCGTGCGTTGGGCCGCAGCAGCCGTCGCCAACGGGCCTAAAGGCTGGGCCTTATCATGTCCGGGCAATGTACGCATCGAAGCTGGCGACAAAGACGCTGAGCGAAAGGCGCTCGACGCGCCGTTCCGCAGATATCAGATGCCAGCGTATCACTTGACGACGCCGGACAATGACGGCGTGACCCTGGTCAATATCGGGGTAGGTCCATCAAACGCGAAAACGATCACCGATCACCTTGCCGTGCTGCGCCCGCATTGCTGGCTGATGATCGGCCATTGCGGCGGGCTGCGTCACACCCAACGCATCGGCGATTATGTTCTGGCCCACGCCTATCTCCGGCGCGACAAGGTGCTCGACGATCGCGTGCCGCTTGAAGTGCCGATCCCCGCCATCGCCGAAGTGCAGATCGCGCTGCAACAGGCGGCCACAGCCGTCGCCGGCGGCGATAAGGAGGAATTGCGCCGTCGGCTGCGCACCGGCACCGTCGTTTCCTACGCCGACCGTAACTGGGAGCTCAATTACAACGAGGAGCGCCTGCTGCTTTCGCAATCGCGCGCCGTCGCTGTCGACATGGAAAGCGCCTGCGTCGCCACGCAGGGATTCCGCCTGCGTGTTCCGTACGGCGTCTTGCTGTGTGTTTCCGACAAGCCTGCGCACGGCGAGATCAAATTGCCTGGCACCGCCGACCGCTTCTACGCCAGCGCAATTGGCGCGCATCTGCGCATTGGGCTCGAAGCGATTGCGTTGCTCAAGCAGAATCGTGATCGGCTGCATTCGCGCAAACTGCGTTCGTTCGACGAACCGCCGTTCCGTTAGTCGGAACACAGAGGGGAGGGCCGTCGCTGCGGCCTTCGCCAGCGCGCCGCGCAGGCGCGCGAGCAATCCATCGCGTGGAACAGCGCCGCCTGGGCCGCCGTTGAGGCGCGGGAGCAGTCCGTGACCTTCACCGACCCACAGCAGGGGTTGCACATCTTCGGCGTCACCTTGATCGGCGTGACGTCGGAGAACGGCCGCAAGCTGCTTTTGACGGTGGCGCTCTGCGTGGCGCTATGGCTCGCCGGCAAAGTACTGGCCGCGCTCATCGGCGCGGCAGTGCGCGGCGAACGCTGGCCACGCATACGCTTCTGGGCGCGCCAAAGCGTTCACATCTCGACCGCCGCCATCGGCTTGATCGCGATCGTATCGATTTGGTTCGACGATCCGGCCCGCCTCACAACAGCTGTGGGACTGATCACGGCGGGAATCGCCTTTGCGTTGCAGCGCGTGATCACCGCGATCGCCGGCTATTTCGTCATCCTGCGCGGCAAGAGTCCATTCTGCTGCAGGCGGCGCGCCGCCATACCGAAGGCGTGCTGCCGCTCAGCGAGGCCGACGCAGCCGAGTTGCAGCGGCGTTATTTCCTGCATGCCCCGCATTTCGATCCGCGCGTCTATATGCGCATGACCGACAATTGGCTCGAACTCACCGTTCGTTTCGTCGTTCGCGACCACGGCATTCGTGAGATGAAGGACGCAATGACACGCGACATCTTGGCCGCGTACGATGCGGCCGGCATTGAAATCGCCTCGGCGACGTTCCAACTCGTGGGCGCGCCGCCGCTCGTTCTCAAGCAAGCCAAGGAGACGCGTTGATGGCTGGGCATCGCGCAGCGTTCGGCAATGCGCCGGGCGAGATCATCGATCAAGCGCTCGAATTCACGGTGACGGCGATCGAGATCATCGGCGTCGCCGTCATCGTCCTCGGCGTGATCTGGGCGGCGATGATTTTCGTGAGCGAGGCCAGGCGCGAGGCCGGCAGAAGCGGCGCCTACAAGCGTCTGCGGTCCAATCTCGGCAGAGCGATCCTGCTTGGTCTTGAGCTGTTGGTCGGCGCCGACATCATCGCCACCGTCACTGCGCCGCTTACGTTGAACAGTGTAGGGCTCTTGGGTCTGGTGGTGCTGATCCGCACGTTCCTCAGCTTCTCGCTCGAAACCGAAATCGAAGGCCGCTTTCCCTGGCGCGCCGCCGAAGCGGGCGCCAACCGCAACGCCGATCCGGTATGATCGGCGGTCCGATCGCAGCCGCCCGGTTGCGCCGTTCCTGCTCAATCCTTATCCGGTAGCGCATGCACGACCGTCTCGTTCCGTTCGACCGGGTTCTCAACTTCCGCGATTTCGGCGGCTGGGAAACGCAAGATGGCGCCAGGTTGGCGCGCGGCAAGCTCTATCGCTCGGCGTCGTTTCATGACGCGAGCGATGCGGACATGGACAAGCTCGATGCGATGGGGTTGCGCTTCCTCGTCGATTTGCGCCGGCCTGAGGAGCGCGCGCATGAGCCCAGCAAGTGGAGCAACGAGGCCTGCCGTGTCATTTTCAATGACGAGGGCGCGGGCAGCGGCCCGACTTTGCCGCCACATTTGCTGGCCTTGCTGCAAAGCGATCTGAGCCCAAAGGCGACGCGGGATTACATGATCAGCCTCTATCGCGAGATTCCCTCCGATGCGCGCCTTATATCGCTTTATCGGCGCTGGTTCGCTGAGCTGTCAGAGGGCGGCGCCGGCGTCGTGCATTGCGCTGCGGGAAAAGACCGAACCGGCATCATTTGCGCGCTGACGCTGCTGGCGCTGGGCGTTGATGAAGATGCGGTGTTCGCCGATTACGAGTTCACCAATCAAGCCGTCGATATTGAAGCGCGCATGCCGCGCATTCAGCAGCGCATGGAAGAAAGGCTGGGGCGCAAGCTCGATGCCGCTGCGCTGCGGCCGATGCTGGGCGTGGAGCTGGACTATTTGCGCGCCGCGCTCGACGAGATCCATGCGCGGTCGGGTTCGGTCGAGGCGTATCTAAGCGATGTGCTCGGCGTTGGCGCGAAAGAGCGAGAGCAATTGCGCGACGAGCTCAGCGGCTGAGCAGCTTCGTCGTTCCGCCGTTTCGCGAAGCGAAGAACTCTAGCTCGCCGCTTTGCGTTTTTCCATGAGCGTGTCGAAGTTCGCCCACACGCCTTCGCCGCCGTGCCACTCGCCTTTGGTCGCAGCTTTCGAATACTCAGTGGCGCGCGCTTCGAAGAAATTGGCGTGCTCGACGCCGTTCAGGATCGCCGTGAGCCACGGGATCGGGTGCTCGCTGACGCCGTAGATCTTCGGCAATCCGAGCTGGCCTAAGCGCCAATCGGCGATGTAGCGGATGTATTGCTTGATATCCTGATCGGTCATGCCCTGCACCGGGCCCATTTCGAAGGCGAGATCGATGAAGCGATCTTCGATGCCGACGACAGTCTTGCAGCATTCGATGATGTCGCTCTTGACGCTGTCGGTCAGCGCATCGGTTTCCTTCGCGTAGGCGTGGAAGAGTTTGATCATGCCCTCGCAATGCAGGCTCTCGTCGCGCACCGACCAGGTGATGATCTGGCCCATCCCCTTCATCTTGTTGAAGCGCGGAAAGTTCATCAGCATCGCGAACGAGGCGAACAATTGCAGCCCTTCGGTGAAGGCGCCGAACATCGCCACCGTGCGCAGGATGTCCGCGTCGCTCTCGACGCCGAATTTCTGCATGTAATCGTGCTTGTCGCGCAGCGCCTGGTAGTCGAGGAAGGCGGAGAACTCCGTCTCCGGCATGCCGATGGTCTCCAGCAGCAGCGCATAGGCGGCGATATGCACCGTCTCCATGTTGGAGAAGGCCGAAAGCATCATCTTGATCTCGGTCGGCCGGAACACGCGCGCGTAGCGCTCCATGTAATTGTCATTCACCTCGACGTCCGCTTGGGTAAAGAAGCGGAAAATCTGGGTGAGCAGGTTGCGCTCCTGGTCGCTGAGCTTGGAGGCCCAGTCCTTCACGTCCTCGCCGAGCGGCACTTCCTCCGGCAACCAGTGCACCTGCTGCTGGCGGCGCCAGAACTCGTACGCCCAGGGATAGCGGAACGGCTTGTAGCCGATCGATGGCGTCCTCAAGCCCGGCAGTTTGCCCCCAAAATCACCTGCCATCTCGATCGTCTCCGTGTCGGAATGTTGTCTATATGTAGCGATCTGCCGCCGCGGCGGCCACCACATATGCGCATCAGGTCCCGAGTCGCTTTCAGAAGGGTTACTTGCGGCGAACATGGGCCGATTCCGCCAAGGCGCGAGCGGGCGGCGCCGCTCCGGTTGGGGATAAGCGCTGTTCTTGCGGTATTGGCGATGTCGGCGCGCGCAGCTGGGAAAGCTGGGTGAAAGCGGGAGCAGAAGCCGGCTCTATCCCGGCGGGCGCATCTGCAAGTGCTTGATTGCGCGCTGACACGCGCGCGAACACTCCGACGGCGCGCCAGCGCCCTTAGACTGGCATGCATGCAGACCCTCAAACCCCGTTTTTCACCGCTTCGCCTCACGCGGCTGCACCGCTGGGCGATGCTGTGGCTGACCTGGTTTGCGGCGTTTCTAGACGGCGTCGCCGCCCACGGCCGGATGAGCCGCGACATCGAAGCGGCCGCGCATCTGCTGCTCGACCGCGCCGAGCGCCTCCTCGTCTCGCTGGCGATCATCGAGGCTGCGCCGCGCGTGCGCACCATCGCGCCGCTGAAGCACAGCCCGCGTGCGCGCAAGAGGAGGGGATGGCGGCGCGCGCTGCTCGGCTCACGCTTGCGCCGGCGGCTGCGTCCGCGGGCGCTGAAGGCGCGCATCGAAGCTTTGCGAATCGCGCTTGCGACGCTGGTGGGCCAAATCCTGCGTCGTCTGCCGCGCGGCTTCACCCGCCGGCGCCCATTCTCGACAAGCGAGGCGCTCACAACTTGCGCTGGCGCTGCGCTTTTGCAGCTCAGCCAAGACGCTGCGCTTCTCGGCGGTCTTGCCGCGCCCGCCTCCGATACGTCCTGAGCGCAAGCGCAAACCCGATTTGCGAACCCGATCACGCCGAATGCCGTGCATTCCGGCGCCGCCAGCGCGCGCCTGTCAGCGCCGCATCGTCAGCGTCACGCCGGCGAAGCTTTCTTTCTGGCTGAACGATTGCGTGCCGACCGTGGTCGATTGCTCGCGCTCGACATAAGCGAGCGAGGCTTGCACGCCGTTCTGTTCGTAAGTGACGCCGGCGGAAACATCGCCCACCGTCACCTGGTCCTGCAGCGAGAGCGAAGAATTGCGGCCGCCGAACTCGTTGCGTTCGCCCGGCCGCCACGCCAGCGCTTCGTTGTCGGAGGCGACGAACACATAGGTCGAAGAGGAATTGCCTTCGCCTTGCTCGCGCCGGTCGACCAGACCGCGGCCTACCCGCAATTCCGAGCCGCGCCCTTGTCTCGACACATCGCCGTCCGAGCTGGCGATGGTGGCGCGCTGAGCGATGGACACGTCGACCGGGCCGCCGTCTGCGGCGAGTTCGATTTCCACATTGCTCTCGCGACCGGCAGTACGTTCCGGCTGTGAAAAGCGCATCGTGGCGGCTGGACCGACATTGACGCTGACGGCCCGCGAATCGGCGGGCGTGGCCAACGGCGCGGCGGGATCGGACAGATCGACATCGCCGCTGGGAAGAGCCGTCTGCGCCCAAGCGAGCGGCGCAGCGGCGGCGACCAGCAGGGCGCCTCCCGCCATTAACGCTGTCCGCACGGTACCTGCCATTTAGGCCCTCGTTTCCAATCGTTCACGAACGCCAATGCATAATGGCTGCCACGGGTTCCTGGCCCCGGCAAGGCCGGGCTGGAGCGGGGCGCGATGCTCGCTAGTGGCGCATGGTTAGCGTAAAGCCCGCAAAATTCTCGTCCTGATAGACTGTCTGCACGCCGTTGCTGGCGCTGATTTCGCGCTCAACGTAGGCGATTGAGGCCTGCCAGCCATCCCGCTCATAGGTGATGCCGGCCTGCATATCGCCGATCTCGACCCGATCCTGCAGCGCGAACGAAGAGCCGCTCGTGCCGAACGCTGTGCGCACGCCCGGCCGCCAAGTAATGGCTTCGTCGTCGGAAGCGGCGAAGATGTACCAGGTAGGCGTCGAAGACCGTTCGGCGTCGCGCAGGCCGCGTCCGAGGCGAAGCTCCGAGCCTCGGCTTTGCCGCTCGATGTCGCCTTGCTCGTTGAAACCGACGCCTCCGCGTTGCGCGAAAGCGACGTCGAGACCGGCCGCCCCGCGCGCCACCAGCGATAGTTCGTAACGGCGCACGTCCTGTTCGCGGCGATCGGTTTGGCTGCGCGTGCCGATGTCGGCGAAGCGTGGCGCATCGGCCTCCGAGAAGCGAAGACTGTAGCGGTCGCTGTTCAAGGCGTCTGACGGATCAACGAGATCGACGCCGTCGACGGCAGTGACATCAGGAGCGACCGCTTCGTTGGCGGTGGCGATATTGGCAGCGAAACTTACGAACCCGACCAACCCAACGACCACGAGCTTGCGTAAAAGCATCGCGATCTCC
>CAYODX010000027.1:0-32305 GCA_964402795.1 uncultured Terricaulis sp.
CGCCGTCTTGCCCGCCCCGGTCGGACCGACGACGGCGATAGCCCTCACCACATTTGCCGATTTGCTTTCAGGCATGGGCCTGCCTCCCTTGTTGCTCGGGCGGCGCCCAGCGGCAGGCGCCGCTATTCGGGTTCACCTCTGTGCGAGGCTACGGCCGGCACTGTTCCACGGACACAGCGCGCGCGCAACGCAGCGCCGCGCCTGCTCCGCGCAAAATTTCGGCATGGCCCTTGATCTGGAACAAACGGTCGCGTGCGCTCAACTGAAGCGCCCCCGCGCCTTCGCAGCGAGGTCGATTTTCGGCAACGGCCCTAGAGCGCGGCTCACATCTGCGCTCTCACCCGGCGCCCAGCTGCTCTGCTCGAATTTCCCCAAAACGCTCGTCGGCAAAAAGCGCGAGCGGATGGCGTAGACGTGCTTATCACCGCCCTTGCCCTGCTGCGTGTGATAGAAACGCTGCGGCGTAATGAGGTGCAACTCGTCCTTCGCGCGTGTCATCGCCACGTAGAGCAGCCGACGTTCCTCTTCCAGCTCTGCGGTTGAGCCTGCGCCGAGATCGGACGGCATGCAGCCATCGACGACATTCAGCACGAACACGCTCTTCCACTCCTGGCCCTTGGCAGAGTGGATAGTTGAGAGAATGAGATAATCGTCGTCCTTCAACGCTGACCCTGACTCACCGCCCGTGGAGTTCGGCGGATCGAGCGTCAGTTCGGTGAGAAAGCTGGTGCGCGACGCGAACGTCGCGCCAATCCGCTGCATCTGCTCGATGTCGCGGGTACGTACGCGCGCGTCGTCGTAGCGCTCGTTCATCACCGGCCCATACCAGCGAGCCACGAGATCGAGATCGCCAGGCCACGCCGCGCCGCGCAAATCGTCGAGCATCTGCTTGAGGCCGTCCCACGCCTCACCCGCGCCAGCCGGCGGCGCGGTGTTTCGCACGACGCCATAAGCGCCCGTCTCATCCACGGCGTGCAAAATCCGCGCCGCTTTCGCCGGGCCGACGCCGGGGACAAGCTGCAGTGCTCGGAAGCCAGCGATGCGATCAGCGCCATTCTGAGCCCAGCGCAGGATGGCCAGAAAATCCTTCACGTGCGCGGCTTCGAGAAACTTGAGACCGCCGAATTTTATGAACGGAATGTCGCGCTTGGCCAGCTCCAGCTCCACCGGCGCGGAGAAGTCGGCGGCGCGGAAAAGCACTGCTTGCGCCTTCAAATCCACCCCGCGCTCGCGGGCCTCCAGAACACATTCGGCCACGTAACAAGCTTGCGCCGCTTCATCGCGCACGCTCACCAACTTGGGCGCCGCACCGCCGCTGCGCGTCGTGCGCAGATTCTTGGTGAAGCGCTCCTCCGCCAGATCGATCACCGCGTTCGATGCTTCGAGGATCGACGCTGTCGAGCGATAATTCTGCTCCAGCGTCACCAGCCGCGCTTCTGGCGTGAACGCCTTCGGAAACTCAAGAATATTGCGCACGTCCGCCGCGCGGAAGGAATAGATGGACTGAGCGTCATCACCAACCACTGTCACGCCCCGCCCATCGGGTTTCATCTTGAGCAGAATGCGCGCCTGCAGCTTGTTGGTGTCCTGATATTCATCGACCAGCACGTGATCGAACCGCGCGCCAATCTCGCGCGCCAAAGGCGGCTCGTTCATCGCCTCCGCCCAGAGCCAGAGGAGATCGTCATAATCCAAGACGCTCTGCTTCTGCTTGGCGTCAACGTACGCCGCGAACAACCGCTTCAGCTCTGCTTGCCACTCGCGGCACCAAGGAAACGCCGCCGCCAGCGCATCGGCAATCGTCTCATCCGCGTTCACGACGCGCGAATAGATAGCTAGGCACGTGCCCTTCATTGGAAAGCGCTTGGCGCCCGTCGCGACGCCTAACTCCTGGCGCACCATGCCCATCAGATCGGCGCTGTCGCTGCGATCGTGGATGGTGAAGTCCTGATCAATGCCGATCACTGGCGCCAATTCACGCAACAGCCGCGCGCCGACCGCATGAAAGGTCCCGGCCCAGGGAATGCGCACGTTCAATTGCCCTCCCGCTGGAGGGGGAGGCGGCAGGCGATGGAGTGAACCACCAGCGTTTGCATAGTCACTCAGCGAAAGAGATGCGTCCCGCGTCGCACCCCCACCCTCGCTCCCTCCCCCCTGTAGGGGGAGGGAAGAAAGAACTTTGCCAACACGCGCAATCATTTCGCTCGCCGCGCGCCGCGAGAAGGTCAGCAGCAGAATGCGCGACGGATCGGCCCCATTCGCAACGAGATGCGCGACACGGTGCGACAGCGTCTTTGTCTTCCCCGACCCCGCCCCCGCGATCACCAAGAGCGGCGCATCCCCATGCTCCACCGCCGCCCGCTGCTCCGCGTTCAGGTCTTCAAGTGCTGCGCTGATGATTCGCGACATCGCCCGAGCGTGACGTGTTTCGCCTTTGTTCGCAACGCGAAGAGTGTTACCAGTCTGCGACGTCGCAAGACCGGCGTCCGTTCTCCTTCTTCACCAGGAGAAGGAACGCAGTGCCTGGAGCAAGTCGACCGCCCCATGATCTCCCCCAACGGCATCGCGCACATTCAGCTCACGGTTCGCGACGTCGCCGCGTCGCGGCCGTTTTATCACCGCCTGCTGGTCGAAACCTTCGGCATGCCCATCCAGTACGATGTGCCCGGCCAAATCTTCTACTGCATCGGCGCACGCACCGGCGTGTTGATCCGGCCAGCGGCGCTTGAGCATCGCGACACGCCGTTCGACCAATGGCGCATCGGCTTGCATCATTTCTGCTTTCGCCTGCGCTCGCGTGAAGACGTCGACGCGCTCGCCGCCTCAATGCAAGAGTTCGGCGCCAACATCATCCGCGTCGGCGAAGAAGGCCCCTGGGCGCCGGGCTATTATTCCACGCTCTTCGAAGACCCAGACGGCATCCGCATCGAAGCTGTGTTCATCCCGGGCGTGGGCAACCTCGACCGCATCAAGGACAAACCGCTGACGCCAATCTAAATGAGTTCGTCATTCCGGGGCTCAGCGAAGCTGAGAACCCGGAACCCAGGGGCAACCACCTCATCGTTGGCCCCTTGGTTCCGGATCGCGCTCCGCGCGTCCGGAATGACGACTAGGTATTTTCAAGCTCTGAGCTAACCTCCAGCCAAGCCGCTTCCGCTTTGGCCAACGCCGTCGCCGCATGCGCGCGTTCTTTCAGCAGGCTTTCGCCACGCGCGCGGTCGCGGTTGAACAGCTCTGGATCGGCCAAGGCCGTGTCGATGCGCGTGAGCGCGCCTTGCGCTTGTTCTATTTCTTTTTCGGCGGCTTCAAGCTTGCGCTGCAGCGTGTATTTGGAGGGCTTCGGCTTGGCTTCGGCGTGCGTCATCACGACGGCGACGTGCTTATCGCTCTCATCCGCCGGCCGGTCCGCCGCGGCGATGAGTTTCCGATAATCTTCGAGGTCCCCGTCATATTGCCGTGCGCGGCCGTGATAAACGAGCCAGAGTCGATCGGCGCACGCTTCCGCCAAGTAGATATCGTGCGTGATCAGCAGCACCGCGCCTTCGTATTCATTGATGGCGTGGATGAGCGCTTCACGACTGTCGATGTCCAAGTGCGATGTCGGCTCGTCGAGAATGAGAACGTGCGGCTTCTGGTGCGCCATCAAGCCCAGCAACAGGCGTACTTTCTCGCCGCCACTCAGATTTTGCACCTTGGTATCGATCTTTTCCACGCCGAATCCCATCCGAGCTGCGAGTGAGCGAAGCTTCGGCGGGGGCCAGTCCGGCTCAAGATCGCGCACGTGCTCCATCACGGTTTCACCTTCGCGCAGTTCGTCGAGTTGATCCTGGCTGAAATAACCCATCACCGTCTTGCTCGACGCAACGCGCTTGCCTGCAAGGAGGGGCAGGCGCGCCGAGATCGACTTGACCAAAGTGGTTTTGCCCTGCCCGTTCGGGCCAATGATGACGATCCGGTCGTCATGATCGAGCCGCAACGACACCCGCTTCAGCACCGGTTTGCCCGCGATGTAGCCGAGATCCGCCTCATCCAGCACTACCAGCGGCGAGGCCAGCGGCGCCGGATCTTCGAAATGAAACGGGATCGTGCGTTCTTCCAGCGGAACGGCGATGTCCTGCATCTTCTCGAGCTGCTTGATCCGGCTCTGCGCCTGGCGCGCCTTCGAGGCCTTGGCGCGGAAGCGGTCGATGAACTTCTGCAGATGCGCGCGCTGCGCATCCTGCTTGGCTTTCATGCCCTGCGCCAGCGCGATTCGTTCGGCCTTCTTTCTCAGGTACGCATCATAGCCTCCAACGAAAACTTCCAGCTTTTTCTCGTCGAGCGCCAGTATGTGCGTCACCGAGCGGTTCAGCATTTCTCGATCATGGCTTACGCAGATCACTGTGTGCGGATAATCGCGCAGATATTCTTCCAGCCACGCGGCGCCTTCGAGGTCGAGATAATTGGTCGGCTCGTCGAGGATCAGCAGATCAGGCGCCGAGAACAAGACGCCCGCTAGCGCCGCGCGCATCCGCCAGCCGCCGGAGAATTCGCGCGCGGGCCGGCGCAGATCGTCCTGCTCGAAACCGAGCCCAACCATGATGGCGCTGGCGCGTGCTTCGCCAGAATAGCCGTCGATCTCGGCGAGCCGCGTGTGGATGTCGGCGATCCGCTGCGGGTCGATCGCGGTTTCCGCCTCCTTCAGCAGCAAGGTCATCTCCTCGTCCGCCGCCATCACGAGGTCGAGGAGCGGTGTGTCGACCTGCGGCGCCTCCTGTGCGACGAAGCCCATCCGCGCGCCACGACGCACCCGGATCGACGCGTTCGGTTTGCCTACCTCATCGCGAATCAGCCGCAGCAAGGTCGACTTGCCTGTCCCATTGCGGCCGACGAGGCCGACCTTCCAGCCCTCGGCGATGAACGCGTTGGCGTTCTCGAACAGCGCACGCGCGCCGATGCGGTAAGTTAAATCGGATATTTCGAGCACGGCGCCCTCATGCCCTCTTGGAACATACAAGCAAAGGCGCAAAAATGCAGGGGAGCTGGGGAGCTCCCGCCATGATTGATCTCAGGCGCAGCCAAGGCGACCGACTCGGCATCTGGGTGATGGCCGCGCTCACCGGCTTTGTCCCCTTGCTCCTCGCATTCGGCGCACTCGCGGCCCTCGCCGAGGGCGAAGGCATAGGCGGCGGCCTGCTCTTGGTGTTTGCGCTCATGATGGCGCCTTTAAGCTACTTGGTCGTGCGCGAAGCAGTGGCGCGCAGCACGACGCGCATCACCATTGATGCAGCGGTGTTGCGCCTCAATTTGCCGGCGCAGCGCTCTTATGCGCCGTTGCCGGCGTTGCGCGAGACGATCGACCGGAAGAACATCGACAGCATCGAAACGCGAACCGAAGCTTTTCGCGCGGCAGGCAATACGGTGACACAGCGCGCCTACGCACTGGTGCTTTCCGGCGGCCGCCGGATCGTGCTCGGTGCTGATCGCCGCATGGCCGACGCTTATTACGAGCAGGCCGCACACGCGCTCTCTCTAGCTCTTGAAAAGCCGATCCGCGAGATCGGAACTGTCGATGGCGATGCCGGTTTCTTGATGTTTTTCGGGCAGAGCGCGCCTGCTTGGGACGCTTCGCCTCTGCCTGCTGCCGCCGGCGAAAAGCGTGTGCGCGACGAGCAGACGGCGTGGCGCTTTGCATGGATCGTCGTTGCAGCGGCGATGTTGATCGCCGCAGTAGCCCGTCTCGCGGGCGGCTGATGCAAGGGCGACTATGAATGGAACAATCGGCAGCGCGGCTCCGTTCGCAGATGCACGAACGGAGTCGTACGATGGCCGCTGAAGCTGAGATCACAGACAAGTTCTGGAAGGCGTTGAAGCATGATCGCACGGTCATGTTGGAACTCGACATCGAGGGCGAGCATGCGCAGCCTATGACGGCCCTATTAGAGAACCACGATCGCGGGCCAATTTGGATCTTCACCTCCAGAGACACTCAGCTCGCACACCATCTCGGCGCGAGCCAAGCGGCGATGATGCACTTCGTTTCCAAGGGACACGACGTATTCGCTTGCGTCGCGGGCGGACTGTCCGCCGACAACAACCCCGCTATGATCGACAAGCTCTGGAACCCCTATGTCGCCGCCTGGTACGATGGAGGTAAGAGCGACCCCAAGCTGCTGCTGCTCCGTTTCGATCCGGACGAAGCGCAAATTTGGCTCAACGAGAACAGCATGTTCGCGGGTGTCAAAATCCTGCTGGGGCACGACCCAAAGCGCGACGCAGGCGAAAAGGTCGCCGATGTGCGGCTGAATTCATGAATTAATCTGGTGGACCCGAGGGGGATCGAACCCCTGACCTCCGCATTGCGAACGCGGCGCTCTCCCAGCTGAGCTACGGGCCCTCTCCAGAGGAGCGGCGATATAGTGCCGGGTTCAACATGGCGTCAACGGCGTAGGCGCCGCGCGGTCTTGTCCCTCACCCTGTCCTTGCCGAATCCCGGTGAACAGCCTTAGAGGGTGGCCATGTACACTGGACTGATCGGCCTCATCTTCGAGATCGCCGCCATCGTGCTGCGGCTCTTTTCGATCGTTCTCATCGTTTATGTGGTGATTTCCTGGCTCTACGCGTTCGATGTCGTCAGCCGGCGAAACGCCTTCGTCGGCTCGGTCTGGGAGTTCACGCGTCGGATCAGCGACCCGATCCTGCGCCCGCTGCGGCGTCTCATCCCCCCCATTGCCGGGGTGGACCTTTCAGTGCTGGTGTTGCTGATCGTCATCGGTCTGGTCGAGGCGCGCGTGCTGCCTTGGCTTTATGGCGTACTGACTGGGCGGGGCCCGTTTCTCTGAGCGCCCGGCTGCGCGTCCGCTTGACGCCCTCTGCCGGCGCCGACCGCGTGGATGGCGTAGTGCGGGATGAAACCGGCCCGTACCTCAAAGCACGGGTACGCGCCGCGCCCGAGAACAATGAGGCCAACCGCGCGCTCGAGGCGCTGATTGCGAAGGCATTCGGGATTGCGAAAACGAGAGTGCGCGTGGCGCGCGGGCACACTGCCCGCATGAAAACGCTTCAGTTAGAAGGCGCAAGCGAAGCAGACCTCGGCGCCTTTATCGCGCGTATCCAGGAGCAAACATGAGCGCACGAACCATCGATGGAAAGGCCATCGCCGCGCGGGTTCGCGCCGATGTTGCAGAGGCAGTGCTGGCGCTGCCGGGACAGCCTGCGTTGGCCGTGGTGCTGGTCGGCGACGATCCGGCGAGCCACGTTTATGTAACATCCAAGGGCAAAGCGACCATCGAGGCGGGCATGCGCTCTGTGGAAATTCGCTTGCCGGCCGAGACGAGCGAAGCAGAATTGATCGCCCGCGTAGCGGCGCTTTCAACCGATCCTGAGATCGACGGCATCCTAGTGCAGCTGCCGCTGCCTAAGCACCTCAACGAAGCCAAGGTGCTCGCCGCTGTCGACCCGGCAAAGGATGTCGACGGCCTCACCGAAGCGAGCGCCGGCAAGTTGGTGTTGGGCAAGCCCGGATTGCGGCCCTGCACACCGGTTGGATGCGTGATCCTGGCGAAAACGGAACGGCCTGATCTCAGCGGCGCCAATGTTGTCGTCATCGGCCGCTCGATTCTGGTCGGCAAGCCGGCTGCGCTGCTCTTTCTGGAGCAGAATGCGACCGTCACTCTCGCGCACTCAAAGACACGCGACCTGCGCATGGTCTGTCGCGGCGCCGACATCCTGGTGGCGGCTGTCGGGCGGCCCGAGATGGTGCGCGGCGATTGGATTCGGCCGGGCGCGATCGTGATTGATGTCGGCACAAACCGCGTGCCCGCCCCCGAAAAGGGAGTGGGCAAGACCAAGCTCGTCGGCGACGTGAACTTCAAGGAGGCGATCGAGGTCGCCGCGGCGGTCACGCCTTCGCCCGGGGGTGTTGGGCCGATGACGATCGCCTGCCTGTTGCGCAATACCGTGCTTGCTGCATGTGCACGCAGAGGCTGGGCCGTGCCTGCGCCACTCGCCGACGGTTAAATGCGGCTGGCGGCGCTTGTGCCTCCATGAAGCGCCGTTTAGCTTCCGCCCCCAATCCGCGGTTTGGGAGGACGGGACTTGACCACAACCACAAATACAGGGGGCGGCAAAGTCACGCCGCCGCTCGGGCGTCTGTTCATGCGCAAGAGCGTCGAGCAGATGCACGCTGAGCACGCCGGGGGCGAACTCAAGAAGTCGCTCGGCGCGATCAATCTGATCTTGCTCGGCATCGGCTGCATCATCGGCACCGGCATTTTCGTGCTCACCGGCCAAGCGGCTGCGAACTTCGCCGGCCCTGGCATCATGATTTCTTTCGTGATCACCGGCATTCTGTGCGCATTCGTGGCGCTCTCTTATTCCGAGCTCGCCGCCGCGATTCCGGTCTCTGGCTCGGCCTACTCTTATTCCTATGCATCCATGGGCGAGTTCGTGGCTTGGATCATGGGTCTGCTGCTGCTGCTCGAATACGGCGTCGCTGCTTCGACAGTGGCGGTCGGCTGGTCCGGCTATGTCGTGAGTTTGCTACACGATTTTGGCGTGAACATTCCCGCGGCGCTGACAGCAGCGCCCGGCGTCCCTGCGACGGACGCCGCCACCGGCGCTCAGATCATGGGCGTGGTCAATCTGCCCGCTCTGATCGGCATTGTCGCGGTTACGTGTTTGCTTTCTGTGGGTGTCACGGAATCAGCTAACGTCAACAACATCGTCGTGTTCATCAAGGTGGCTGTCGTGGTGGCGTTCATCGTCATCGGCGCCGCCTATGTGAACCCGGAGCTGTGGCAGCCACTGATCCCGCCGGCCAATCCGCCGCCGCCCCCTGGCTCGGACACCTCCATGTGGGGCCAAATCGGCGCGGCGCTGGTGAACGTCGTTACTGCTCAAAACACCGGACAGTACGGGGTTGGCGGTCTGATCCAAGGCGCAGCGGTGATCTTCTTCGCCTATATCGGCTTCGAGGCGGTCTCGACGGCCGGCGCGGAGTCCAAGAATCCCGCGCGTGACATGCCGATCGGCATCCTCGGCTCGCTGCTGATCTGCACCGTGCTGTACATTCTCACCTGCGCGGTTTTGGTCGGCATCGTTCCGTACCAAGAGCTGAACGTGCCGGCGCCGATCGCCACTGCGGTTGACCGCATCGGCCTGCCCTGGTTCGCGATGCTGGTGAAGCTGGGCGCCTTCGCCGGTCTTACGTCGGTGATGCTGGTGCTGCTCTATGGTCAGACCCGCATCTTCTACTCGATGGCGCGTGACGGCCTACTGCCGAACGTCTTCGCCAAGGTGAACCCAAAGACAAAGACCCCTGTCGTCAACACGCTGCTGGTCGGCTTGGTGGCCGCTGGCTTCGCCGGCTTCAAGGGTCTCGATTTCCTCGGCAACATCACCAATGTGGGGACGCTGGTCGCCTTCGGCCTGATCTGCATCACCGTGATCTATCTGCGCTTTGCGCGACCGGATTTGCGTCGTCCGTTCAAACTGCCGATGTGGGGCGCAATCCTGATCGCCGCGATGGGGGCGATCATGTGCTTCATCCTGCTGATGTCGCTGATGGCGCACGAACAGACCCGCAACTTCTTCTTGATCTATCTGGCGGGCGGCATCGTCATCTACTTCCTGTTCGGCATGTGGAACTCGAAGCTGGGCCGCGGCATCGTGGTCACCGGCGCGAGCGACGAGCCGAACCCCGTTCAGCCCAACACCTGAACGGGCTGCGCCGACACTGAAAAAGCGCCGCCGTCTTGCGACGGCGGCGTTTTTGTTGCGCCAAGCGCACGCGGGGCGCTGCGCACGTCAACAGCTCCGGCTGATAGCGCTTCCCAGACACGGCCGGCCGCAGCATTGTACGACCTCTCGCAAGACAAGGAGGGGCCATGCCTGCAGACAGGATCGGAGCAGCGGCGGCTTTGCAGCGGCTCGACGGGTGGCGCATCGCAGAGGAACGCGATGCAATCACGAAGGAATTTCGCTTCAGAGATTTCAACGCGGCGTTTGGGTTTATGGCGCGCGTCGCGTTGCACGCAGAAAAGCACGACCATCACCCGGAATGGTTCAACGTCTACAACCGCATCGAGGTCACGCTCTCAACCCATGATGCCGGCGGCGTGACCAACAAGGACGTGGAACTGGCGCACTTCATGGATGAGGCCGCCCGCGGCTGATCTCGACAAGCGAACGCGTCATTGAATCAGCGCTTTCAGCACGTAGGCGATTGCGGCCGTCGTCGATGCGCTCGCGATCCAAAGCGCAGCGAACCACAACAGGCGGCGTCTCAGGGGAGACTTGGCTTCGTCCTCTCGCGGCGGACCCTCAATGATAAGCGGCATCATCGCCCACTTTTGCGCGGAAGAGCCAATAAACGTAAGCCGTGTAGGCAAGGATCAACGGCAGCAGCGGCGCCGCGCCCCAAAGCATCAGCGCAAGCGCGTTGTCGGCCGCGGCAGCTTGCTCGGGCGTCAATGCAAACGGCACGATGTATGGCCACAGCGAAAGAGCAAGCCCGAGATAACCTACGAGAAAGAGAGCGACGGCGCAAAGATAGGGCGCGAGATGACGGCGGCCGACCGCGCCGCGCCATAGCAAGTAGCAGAGGACGACGCCAATCAGCGGCAGGGGCGCAAGCTTCATGAAGACAGGCCAATCGACGCTTGTCATAGTAAGGCCCCAGCGCGCGGTGACACGAGAATCAACGCCCAGCGTAGCGAGACTCACTGCGCCCATCGCCAAGGCCACTATCACTGCGAGCTGCTTCACCCAACCGCACGCGCGCTCAAACAATTCGCCTTGAGTCTTGAATACCAGCCAGCTCGCGCCGAGCAGCGCATAGCCGGCGACGAGCGCGGCCGCCACGAGCAATGAAAAGGGAGTTAGCCAATCGAATGCACCGCCCGCGAACACGCCCGCTTCGACACGGACACCCTGGATGAACGCACCCAGCACGAGTCCTTGGGCCGCAGCCGCGGCGATCGACCCTGCGGCGAAGGCGATCGTCCACCAGCGTGCGCCGCGATCTCGGCCGTGATGGCGGAACTCGAAGGCGACGCCACGAAAGATGAGCGCCAGCAGCATGAGAATGACGGGAATGTAGAGCGCCGGCATCAGTGCGGCATAGGCCTTCGGAAACGCCGCCAATAATCCGCCGCCGCCAAGCACGAGCCAAGTCTCATTTCCGTCCCAGACGGGCGCGATCGCGGCCTGCATCTGATTGCGCTGATGCTGATCCTTCGCGAACGGAAAAAGGATGCCGACGCCAAGGTCAAAGCCGTCAAGCGCGACATAGAGAAAGACCGCCAGCGCCAGCAGCAACGCCCATATCGTGTGGAGTTCGACCATCACATCGCTCCTTGCGCGCCGGCCCGCGTCGGCGAGCCCGGCGGCTGATCGGAGGTCGGCTCCGGCTCGTCGCTTTGCGGGCCCTTCCCGATCAAGCGAATGATGTAGAGCGCGCCGGCGCTAAACACGATGGCATAGACGATGAGGAAAGCGAGCAGCGACGCCGCCACCGAGCCGACTGGGACGGGCGAAATGGCGTCAGCCGTCCGGAGCACTCCGTAGACGACGTAAGGCTGACGGCCGACTTCGGCGGTTATCCAACCGGCGAGCACGGCGACAAAGCCGCTCGGCGCTGCAAGCACCAAAGCGCTGTAATACCAGCGATCGTGATCGAGCCGGCTGGCGAGCCAATCGAACGCTCCCCAGATGCCGAGCACAAGCATAATAAGGCCCATGCCAACCATGACGCGAAAGGCCCAGAAGGTGGGCCATACGGGCGGGCGCTCGTCTGGCGCAAAATGGTCCAGACCCGGCAGTACTTCATTAGGCGCGGCGTTGTTCACCGCCGAGCCGAGGCCAGGCAGCGCGAGTTCAAAATGGTTGCGTTCAGCTTGTTCGTCTGGCCACCCGATCAGCACCGACGGTTGGCTGGCGCGCGTTGTCCACCAGCCTTCGAGCGCAGCGACCTTCGCTGGCTGGTATTCGCCTATCACAAGACCGCTTTCATGCCCGACGAGAACCTGCACCGGAGTCACCAACGCCATCATCAAGATGGCCATGCGCAGCGCCGTGCGTGATTCAAGGACCGCTCTTCCCGCGAGCAACGCGAACGCTGAGGCGCCAGCAACGACCATAGCGGTTGTCAAATAGGCGGCGATCACCATGTGCGCGAAACGCGTCGGCAAAGACGGATTGAAGATCACGTCGAAGAACGACGTGGCGATCATGGTTCCATCCGCGGCGATGGAGAATCCCTGGGGCGTTTGCATCCAGGAATTGGCCGCGAGAATCCAGAACGCGCTGGTCAAGGTGCCAATGGCCACCATCAACGTAGAAAAGAAGTGGAGACCGGGACCGACCCGCTTCCAACCGAACAGCATGATGCCAAGAAAGGACGCTTCGAGAAAGAAAGCGGTGAGCACTTCATAGGCGAGCAACGGTCCGATCACGCTGCCAACCAGCGCGGAAAAGACGCTCCAGTTGGCGCCGAACTGATAGGACATGACGACGCCGGACACGACGCCCATGCCAAAGGAGATGGCGAAGATCTTCACCCAGAACAGATAGAGGTTCTTGTAGAGCGCCTTCTTGGTGACGAGCCACAGCCCCTCGAGCACGGCAAGGAATGACGCGAGCCCGATCGTGAAAGCAGGAAAAATGATGTGAAAGCCGATCGTAAACGCGAACTGCAGCCTCGACAGAAGCAAAACATCCCAGTCCATGGTCGTCTCCGCTCTGAGTCTTAGGGCGTACCGGGGCCGGGGCCAGTCCCACGGCATATTCAGGGCGGGTTGCGCTTAGACAACGGAGGCTTGGCGGCGTGCGAATGGCGGCGCAAGATGGCGCCGAAGCGAGGGAATCATGGGACAGCGCGCAGCGGGCAAGAAGGCGTTTGTGACTGGCGCGGCGCAAGGGTTGGGCGCGGCCATCGCCAAGCGGCTGGCGGAGGAAGGCGCCAAAGTCGCGCTCGCCGACATCAACGCCACGGGCGCCGAAAAGATAGCCGCGGAGATCAATCATGCACACGGCGCCGGCACGGCGTATGCCTACGCGCTTGACGTCACCAGCGAGCAGCAGTGGATCGCCGCGCTCCAGGCGGCGGATGACGCGATGGGCGGCCTCTCGGCTCTCGTCAACAATGCGGGGATCGCGGGGGGCAAAGGCGGCATAGAGGAGATGGAGCTAGAGACTTTTCGGCGGGTGATGAGTGTCAATGTCGACTCCGTGTTCCTCGGCGCCAAGCACGCGATAAGATATTTGGCCCAAAACCAACCCGGATCGATCGTCAACATATCTTCGATCGCTGGACTTATCGCCAGCTGGAACACGCCGGCCTATAACGCCTCGAAAGCGGCTGTGTGGCTCTTGTCAAAGAACATCGCGCTGTATTGCGCCAAAAAGGGCCTCGATGTGCGCTCGAACTCGATCCATCCGACTTTCATCGACACGCCCATCCTCGATCCGCTCCGCTCCATGTTCGGCAGGGAAGAGGCCGAGGCGAAGCTGGCGCGTCAGGTGCCGCTCGGCCGCATCGGCAAGCCCGAGGACATCGCCAGCGCCGCGCTTTATCTGATCTCGGACGAAAGCCGCTTCGTCACCGGGGCCGAGATCAAGGTGGATGGCGGCATCTCGGCGATGTGACTTGCCGCACCGCCAGATACGAACGAAATCTCACCCATGACCGCCAGATATCTTATCGCCGCCGCCGCCCTGATTGCGCTCTCCGCCTGCGGTCAGCAGCAGGAGGCTTCAACCGGCGCGCCGGCCCCCTCGCAAGACGGCAGCTCGCCAGTGCAACTCAGCAATTCCCGATCACTGCCCGATTGGCTGCTGATCGCGCGACAGCGCGACTGCGCCCCTGGCGAAAACTGTGAGCGCGGCCAAGTCTATTACAATCAGCGTACGGTGACGCGAAACGCAGCTGAAGGCACCGCCGACATCTGGATCCAGGTGCGGCATGGCGTGCCGCAGCTCTATCAGACCGACACCGAGACGATGGAGCGTACTATCCGCTTCGACACGGAACGGCTGCACTATCGTTTCAATTGCGAGAGCCAGCAGTTCATGGTGGTCGAGCGCCAGATCATGGGCTCGAACGAGACCGTCATCGCGCGCGACGAACCCGCGCAAGTCTATCGCGCGCCGGTGAGCGGATCCGTCACGGCCATCATTTTGCCGATCGCGTGCCGCGGCGGATAAGCCTCAGCGCTGTGTCCGCTGGTAGATGATGTTGACCAGCAGCACCTGCGCGCCTGACGCGCCAAGAGTCTGATCTACCGCCTGCTGCATCAGTCGTGTGATCTGCGTGGGATCAGGCGCGGTGCGGTCGCGGTAGTAGATCGTGGCATAGGTGGCGAGCGCGGTTCTTAAGGCGTCGCGCAGGCGCGGGCCGTTGAGCTGAGCTCGGGTGCGCAGCGCTCCGTCAGGAATGTCGAGCCCCATATCGACGACAATGGTGCCTTGAGTGGAATAGCGCTGAATAACGCCTGCCGCGAGCGTCGGCAGCGGCACGAAACTTTCAGCGGAGGTGAGACGCTCTTGGCGACTTGCGGGCGCCTGCTGCTGGCTTCCGGAGGCCCCGCCGCTTGCGGCCGCGGGGCTGGCGAGCACCGCCAGGAGCGCAAGCGCAAGGGTGACCCGGGTCGGATGCATGGCGGAAAAATCGCGCCGCTGCGGCTAAGGAATGGTTACACTATTGCGCCGTCCAGCCGCCATCGACGCTGAGCGCGGCGCCGTTGATTTGGTCGGCGGCGGGCGAGGTGAGAAACACGGCTAGGCCAGCCACCTCCTCAATCTTCACGAATTGTTTGGTCGGTTGGGCTGCGAGCAGCACGTCGTTGATCACCTGCTCGCGCGTCATGCCGCGCGCTGTCATGGTGTCTGGAATTTGGTTTTCCACCAGCGGCGTCAGCACGTAGCCAGGTGAAATGGCGTTGCAACGCACATTGAATGTCGCGCCCTCCAGCGCGACCGTCTTTGTCAAGCCGATGACCCCGTGCTTGGCGGCAACATAAGCGGACTTGAACGGCGAGGCGACATGACCGTGGGCCGAGGCGATGTTGATGATGCGCCCGTAACGCCGCGCTTTCATATGAGCCATCGCCGCGCGAATAGTGTGAAAGGCGGACGAAAGGTTGAGCGCGATGATTGCATTCCACTTGTCGACCGGAAAATCTTCAATCGGCGACACGAACTGGATGCCGGCATTGTTGACCAGGACGTCGAGGCGGCCGAATGCTTCAATCGCGTCCGTCACCAAGCCAACGCAGGCTTCCGCCGACATCAAGTCTGCGCCGTCGTAACGCACGCGAATGCCCGTCTCACGCTCTAAAGAGGCGCGCGATTGCTCAATGGCCGCCGGTTCGCCGAGGCCGCTCAAGGTGACGTCCATGCCTGCTTTAGCGAGCGCGCTAGCTATCCCCAGGCCAATGCCGCTGGTCGATCCCGTGACCAGCGCCGCTTTCCGTTGGCTCATCTGCGTCAACACTCCGGCTCGTCTTGCGCCTTGCGGCGGGAACCGCTAGCGCAAACCTCGATCTGCGGCCAGCAAGGGATCCCGCATTATGGACATCACAGCGGATATCAATGCGTTCGTGGCCGGCTTCCCGGATTTCATCGTCCAGCTTGCGGTGGCCATTGGCCTCTTCATCGCCTCGCTGATCATCTATGTGCTCATGACGCCGCACAAGGAGCTGGCTCTCATCAGGGCCGGGAACCCTTCGGCCTCCCTCGCCTTTGGCGGCGTAGTGGTTGGGCTCGCCATTCCGCTCGGCTCTTGTCTGGAGCACGCCTTCAGCGTGTTCGACCTGTTGATATGGGGCATTGTCACGCTGCTGATCCAGCTTCTGGCGTTCCGTTTCGCTGATATCTTCTTGCGTGGTCTGCCCCGGCGCATCGCCGAAGGCGACGTGGCAGCGGCGGTGTTCCTGATGAGCGTGAAGATCGGTCTGGCGCTCATCCTTTCCGGTGCGGTGGCCGATCCCAATATGGCGATTATGCGAGGCGGCTGATCGTGCTGCGCATCGTTCCGGACTGGCTGCTCTACATCATCGTCATCGCGGCGGTGGTGTTCGTCCTGTTCCGCATCGACCAGCGCGCCGATGCTCCGGAAGCATTACCCGAGGCGCCGCAGGCCGGGGCGTTCTTGCCGCCGCCTTCGATGTACGATCCTGAGGTCTTGGTCGAGGTCGGGCCGATCTCTTCCGGCATGGGGTCAGCCTTCGCGATATCTCCAGACGGCTGGTGGCTAACCGCGCGCCATGTCGTCGATGGCTGTGACGCGGTGGGACTGATCGTTTCGCGTGGCGCGGCCGCGCCCGTGCGGGAAGTCAAGCGCGCGCTGTTCGCCGACCTTGCCTTGTTAAAAACCGACCGCGCGCCAGGCGCGCTCGCGCTCGACACCTCGGAGCGCCATTTTCAAATTGGCCAACGCGCGTTTCACGTGGGCTTTCCGCAAGGCCGTCCAGGTGAAGCCTATTCGCGACTGATCGGTCGCGAGACACTCATTGCACGCGGTCGTTACGACGTTGAAGAGCCGGTGCTGGCGTGGGCCGAGCAAGGCCGCACAAGTGGCCTCAGCGGTTCGCTTGCGGGCATCAGCGGGGGTCCGGCGCTCGCTTCCAACGGTCAGGTCATCGGCGTCACGATTGCAGAATCGTCGCGGCGCGGGCGCATCTACACTGCCGCGCCGTCATCGATCTTGCGTCTGCTGCGGGTCGAGCAAGTCGAACCCGACGGCGCGCCGGCGCCGCGCATGAGCGCCGAGAATTACGGCCAGCAATCAGACGAGCTGCGCCGTGGCCTGCAGGTCGCCCAAGTGGTGTGCGTCGCACCCGGTGAAGGACCGCCGGTGTGACTGCAGCATTCGCAGATCGCCTGATCGGCGCTGTACGCGCCAGAGGCTCGCCGCTCTGTGTCGGCGTGGATCCGTTTGCAGACAAGATCCCGGCGCTGTTCGGCAACCTTCGCGACGATCCGGCCTCCACGCTGTTGAAATTCTCCACCAGCATTGTCGACGTGGCGGCCAAGCACGCGGCCGTGCTGAAGCCGCAACTCGGCCTCTTCGAACAATTCGGCGAAATGGGATATGCGGCCGCACGCATGCTTTGCGAATACGCGAAAACTGCCGGCATGATCGTCATCCTGGACGCCAAGCGCGGCGACATCGGGACGACAGCGGAAGGGTACGCGCGCGCGACGTTAGGGCCGAAGCCAGGCTTCGATGCCGACTGCGTGACCGTCAACGCGTACATGGGCAAGGATACGCTGGCGCCGTTCATCAATTTGGCCGGAGAGGCTGGAAAGGGGGTGGCAGTGCTTGTGCGCACCTCCAACCCCGGCGCCGGCGACTTTCAGGACCTGCAGGTCGGGGGCGCGCCATTATGGCGTCGAGTGGCGGAGATGCTTGCGCCGGAAGTGACTGCGCTGATCGGCGCGAGTGGCTGGTCCGGTCTTATGGCGGTCGCCGGCGCAACCTATCCCGATGAAGCACGCACGTTGCGCGAAGCCATGCCGCACGCTCTGTTCCTGGTGCCAGGTTATGGCGCGCAGGGCGCAAGCGCTGTCGACGCTGTCGCCGGCTTCGTTGCGGGGCCGCAAGGCTTGGAGGGCGGGATCGTCAGTTCCTCGCGCGCCGTCACTTATCCACCTGCCGCCCAAGAAGCGCGTACGATGGGTGACTGGCGAACCGCCATTGATGCGGCGATGAGTGCCGCCGCCTCTGAGTTGCACGCCGCCTGCGCTCGCTGAACGGCGACGAATCACGGTTTTTCTACTAGACACGCGATTCGAGGGACGCGCCTAGAAGCAGGCGCGCGAGGAGAGCTCGATGCGCAAGAATGGGATGCGCGTGCTAGCGGCTGCGCTCGCGTTGATTTTCGCTCCGCCTGCGTTCGCGGATGGACGCGGCGGCGCCGGACCCGATGTGGCGGCCCCACCCGTTCATGCCGGGCCCGTTGCGCCTGCCGCCGATGCGGCATCTGCGCCCCAAGGACAAACCGGCGTCATCTCCCTGAACAACGGTGATCTGACGCTCACCGTGCCGCAGGGCTATCGGTTCTATGCCGCGCCAGAGGCACGCGCTTATTTGCAGCGCAATGAAGCGGCTGCGCCGTCCGGTGCGGTGTTAGGCATGATCGCACGCGCGGGCGCGGACATCCGCGCCGCCGGCACATGGGCGACGATCGTCAGCTATGACGCGATCGGCTATGTGCAGCCGGAAACGGCGACCGGCCTCAGTGAACCTGGTTTTGAAGATAGCGTGCGCATCGCGCGTCGCGAACAGCGCCGCGCGTTCGAAGGGTTCTTCACTGCCCCCTCGTACGATGCGCAAAACGCCGCTCTCACGTGGGCTGAGCGCAGCGCCGCGCCAGGCGCTGGCGGCAAGGACATGCGACTGGAGCAAAAAGCCCTCGGCCGTTTCGGCGTCGCCGGCCTCACATCAATCGGAAGCGCCGATCAGCTGCCTGAGGTGGAAGCCGCCGCAGCCGACATTCGCGCGATGCTGTCGTTTCCGGATGAACGCAGGCACAGCGACTTCCAGCCGGCGAGCGACGAAATCTCGAATTATTCTGTACCCGGTCTAGTGACCGGCGTGCCGAACGCCGCGCCGGTGGCGGAGGCGCAATCCATGGCAGAAGGGCAAACCAGCTTTGGCGGTCTGGCTGGCTGGTTTCCCTGGGTGGCGCTTGGCGTCATCGCGTTGGCGATCGCAGGCTATGCGCTGATGCGTCGCCGGCGCGCCGCGGACGAGGCTTGAAAACCCACCCGCCTCCCGCTCAGCGCACAAACACCGCGCCATCTCGAACGAGCACCGGTACGCGCTCCAATCTTGCACCATTGCATGGACCGCCCGCGCAGGCGCCGTCGTCGAGAACAAAGCTGGCGCCGTGGGCGCCGCACACGATGTAGCGGCCTTCTTGCACTAGCACGCGCCCATCGGCGCGCTGCAACGGATAACCAGCGTGCGGACATCGGTTGCGGAACACCGCGATCTCCGCGCCGCGTCGCGTCACGAGCAGCGACACGCCTCCGCAATCGACAACGCGAACGCCAGGATCAGGCAAATGTGCGATGCGGGCGAGCACAGCGCCCGCAGGCAAAGGGGTTGAACTCACGCCCCTTCCGCACGGAATGGGCGCGACAACAGCGCCGTGATCGCGTCATCGATGCTCATGCGGCCGTCGATGATGGCGTCGACTGCCTGGCAGATCGGCATCTCCACACCGAATTTGGCTGCGAGGGCGACGACAGCGGGCGCGCTCTCGACGCCTTCCGCCACCGAACGGCGCTCAGCCAGAATGTCGTGTAGCGCGCGACCCTCTCCCAGCGCCGCGCCAAGCGAGGTGTTGCGCGAGTTCAGGGAGGCGCAGGTGAGCACGAGATCGCCAAGACCGCAGAGCCCAGAGAGCGTCTCAGCGCGCCCGCCCATCGCTTGGCCCAGCCGGGTGAGTTCGGCGAAACCGCGCGTAATCAGGGCGGCGCGGGCGCCATCGCCCAGCTTGCGTCCTTCGGCCACGCCGCAGGCAATGGCGATCACGTTCTTTACCGACCCGCCGATTTCGGCGCCGATGACGTCGTCCGTCACGTAAGGGCGGAACGTCGGCAAGCCGATGCTGGCGACGACGCGCTGGGCGAGGACCTGGTCCGGGCTGGCGATGGTCGTCGCGGTGGGGAGGCCCCGGGCGACATCCTTGGCGAAGCCGGGGCCGGAGAGCACCACCGGCTGCAGGTCCGGAATCTCCTCGCCCAGTACGTCAGTCATCAGCGCTAGAGAGCCGCGCTCTACTCCTTTGGCGCAGAGAACGATGAGGGCGCCAGGCTGCAGTAGCGGCTTCAACGCCTTCAGCGTAGCGCGCATATGCTGGGCTGGAGGCGCAGCGAGGACCAACTCGGCGCTGGCTGCGTCTTCCAGATCGTTAGTGGCGCGGACCACCGGGTTGAGCTTTACGCCTGGGAGGAAGAGAGCGTTCTCGCAGGACATATTCACGCTGTCCGCCACTTCCGGCTCACGGGCCCAGAGTGTGGTTGGCTGACCCGCCGCCGCCGACACTTGCGCAAGCGCGGTCCCCCATGCCCCGGCGCCAATGATCGCCACCGATGCTGCGCGCTGAATACCTGAATCCTTCATTGATCGTTCAGTCAAAACCGGATAATCTGGCAGAATGGATGAAAAGACCGCGACCCGCGACCGCATCCTTGAAGCGGCGATGAACCGGATCAAGCACTACGGCTATGGCAAGACGACCATGGCCGAAATCGCCGCCGATTGCGACATGTCTCCCGGCAATATTTACCGATTCTTCGAAGCAAAAATCGACATCGCCGAGGCGATGGCGCGCAAGCATTACGCGGCTGAACAAGCGGAATTGGCGGCCCTCGCTCGGAAAAAAGAATGGGCGCCCGACCGGCGCTTACGCGAGATTTTCTTCAAACGGTTGCGGGATTCATTCTGCATGTTCGAAGAAAACGCGAAAATCCTCGAGGTTGCCGAAGTCTTGCACCGCGAGCGTCCGATGTTCGCCAACGAGCAACTGGCGCTGGAGCGCGTCTTCCTCGTGGCCGTGTTGGAAGAAGGTGAGAAGAGAGGAGTATTCGTCGCTGGCGATCATGCCTTCACGGCCGAGATGATGCAGACGGCGACCATGAAGTTCGGTGTTCCGCAGCTTTTCTCAAAGCTCACGCTGCCAAAATTAGAGCGCGAACTCGATGGGGTTTTGAACCTCATCTTCAATGGGCTCTACACTGACAAGGCGAAGGCCGACCCCCCGCGTCGGGCAGTTCCTGAACCTGTCGAGCGTTAAATTTGGTCCAAGATTGAATAAAATGTATTTTGTTTATTGATCACCCCTTACACTGGTGGTATGAAAGTCTCCACTCAACCCTGGAGTCATGCCATGTCCGCCGCCCGACCCTCCGCCGCCCTGCTAACCACCTTCATTTTCGCTGCGGCCGCCATGTTCGCATCAGCCGCTCTGCCGTTGCTCCATGTGGCGGCGACGGTGGTATCCTGATCGCCATGGCGTCGCAGGCCCGCTAGGCCCTTTGTTGCAGGCGCGAACCGTCAGCTTCGCGCCTCCTCCTTATCTGCATGCGCGGATCGTAATTAACCCTCTGTCAGCAAAAATGCATAGCTGAACCGGGAAAATCGCCCTACAAAGAAGCGAGGAAAGGGTTCATTTCTCCGCTTGCGATGTTCGCACATGCAACATCCTTTCATCTGTGGGGAAGATCATGATGTCTGCGCAAGACCTGCCTGCCACCGCCCGCGCATTGTCCGTGGTGGTCGCGATTGCACTGGTCGCGACCGCGCTGGCGCCGCTCGTTTTCGTCGCCATTAACGTGGTGGCCTAGGCCTTTGCTCCTTTGCGGCCTGGCTTGTGGCTGGGCCGCAGGCGAGCGGCGGCCTCATCCAGCGGCCATCGCGGCCGCGCCGGAAATGAGAGGTCGTCACTGAATCCTAGCCGCATTCGTTCGGCGCCAGCGAGCGCGATCATGGCGGCATTATCCGTGCACCAACGGAGCGGCGGCGCGCCAAAATCGTAGCCTCGTTCCGCCGCAAGGGCCTCCAGCCTGCCGCGGATGGCTTGGTTGGCCGCCACACCCCCGGCGGCCACCAGCCTGCCTTTCACTCCACAAACTGAGTCGAACTCTCGCATCGCATTCAAGGTGCGGTCGGCGAGAATATCGAGCACCGCCGCCTGGAAGCTGGCGCAGAGATCCGCCTTGTCCTGATCGGTTAACGACCTCATGCGCTCGACCTCGCGGGCGCAGGCTGTCTTCAGCCCGGCGAACGAGAAGTCGCAACCGCTGCGCCCGAGCAGCGGCCGCGGCAGCGCAAACCGTGAAGAATCGCCGCTGGACGCCGCCTTTTCGACCAAAGGCCCGCCGGGAAAGCCAAGATCGAGCAGCTTTGCCAGCTTGTCGAACGCTTCGCCAAGGGCGTCATCAACGGTCGAGCCGAGGCGGCGATAGACGCCAACCGCCGTAACGGCGATGAACTGGCAGTGCCCCCCGGAAACCAGCAGCAACAGATACGGGAACGTCGCTCCGCCCGGCGCCAGGCGCGGTGAAAGTGCGTGGCCCTCCAGGTGATTGACCGCGAAGAGCGGCTTGTCGTGCGCGAGCGCAATGGCTTTTCCGGCCATAAGCCCGACCATGACCCCGCCAATGAGCCCCGGCCCTGCGGTGGCGGCGACCCCGTCGAGATCGGGAAAGTCGAGATTGGCGTCGCGTATCGCCGCTTTGATGACCCCGTCCAATCCTTCGACATGCGCCCGCGCGGCGATTTCCGGCACCACGCCCTTATAGGGAGCGTGCTGAGCGGCCTGTCCGAGCACGATATCGGAAAGAACGTGCGGGCCTCGTTCATCCAGCTGCAGGACCGCAGCAGCGGTTTCGTCGCAGCTCGTTTCGATTCCTAGGATGGTCAGCGGGCGCATATGAGCATGCAGATAGAGGGTGGGACGCTGCTGCGCGAGAGCAGCTTGCGGTTTGGCGTTTCTGCGAAGCATCGACCTGCGCTGGCGGCCGGGGGCGCAGGCGGTCCATAATGCAGCATGACAACACCCCTGCTTCGCATCGGCGCGCGCGGCTCGAAGCTGTCCCTGGCGCAAACCGGCCACACCCGCGCTGGGCTGGCGGCGCATCTGGGCGTTGCCGCGGATGCGCTGGAAATCGTGCCGATCACTACGAGCGGCGACGCGATCCAAGACAGGCGCCTGATTGAAGCCGGCGGCAAAGGCCTCTTCACAAAGGAACTCGACGAGGCGCTGCTCGACAATCGCATCGACATCGCCGTGCACTCTTTGAAAGACCTGCCCACACGACTTCCCGAAAGCATCGCGCTTGCTTGCGTGCCGGAGCGGGAAGATCCCCGCGATGCGTTTGTCAGCGCCCTCGCCAAGACGCTGAATGAGCTGCCGGCCGGCGCTAATGTCGGCACTGCCAGCTTGCGGCGACAGGCTCAAACGCTGTTCGAGCGGCCTGATCTTGGAGTCGTGACGCTGCGCGGCAACGTCGATACGCGGCTAAAGAAACTTGAAACAGGCGACGCAGACGCAACCTTTCTCGCGTTTGCGGGACTAAAGCGACTGGGCTTGGAAGCGCGCGCCGCTAGCCTGGTCGATCCCGAGCGGATGCCGCCAGCCGCGTGTCAAGGAGCGTTAGCGATCACTGCTCGCTCTGACGACGCGCGCGTGCATGGCATGCTGAGCGGTTATGAAAACACCGCAGCCCGTGTCGAAATCGAGGCGGAGCGCGCGTTTCTCGATGCGCTCGACGGCTCGTGCCGGACGCCCATTGCCGCTTTGGCGCGCGTTAGTGGCGTGAACTTATCCTTCATCGGCGAAGTGCTGACGCCGGACGGCGCCGCGCGTTGGCGGCGTAGCGAGGCGATCACGCTGAATGACGATGCACACGAGGCCGCGCGTGCGCTGGGGCGCAGGCTCGGCCACGAGATTCGTCGGGAGGCTGGCGATGCGATCATGTTCGACGCGTGATCCGGCGATGTTCGGCACCTATGCCCGCGGCGCTGCAGCAAAGACTGAGGATTGGGAGGCATGAGCCCGCGTATAGCCATTACGCGCGCTTTGCCGGATGCCAAGCGCTCCGCCGAAGCAGTCCGCCGCAGGGGCGGCCAACCGGTGATCGCGCCCTTGCTGCGCATCGAGCCCCGCGCGTTCGACGCTGATATCAGAGGGGTGCAGGCGCTCATCTTCACCAGTGCTGCAGGCGCGCGCGCGTTCGCGGCGGCCAGCCGCATGCGCACGGTGCGTGTGCTGACAGTAGGCGATGCGACCGCCGAGGCCGCAAAGACGCTGGGCTTCGTCGATGTCTGTTCTGCCGCTGGAGATGCGTCGGCGCTGATCGAGTTGGCCAAAAGCGCGCTGACGCCCGGGCCGGAAACGGCGCTTCACATTTCCGGCCTCGATGTCGCGGCTGACCTGGTCACTCCGCTTGAAGCGGCCGGTTTCCAGGCCGAGCGTCGCATCGCCTATGAGGCTGTCGCCGTTACCCAGCTGCCCGAGGCCTTTGGCAGCGCGCTCGACGTTGTCCTCTTCTATAGCGCTCGCGCGGCCCGAACCTTTGTAGCCCTGGGCGCACCTGGGGCCTCTGCACTTACCGCAGGCTGCATCAGTGCGAATGTAGCCAAGGCCGCAGAGCCGGAGCGCTGGCAGCGTGTCATCGTTGCTGCAGCGCCGCGAGAAGACGCGCTTCTAGCTGCAATCCTCCCACCTCAAGGCGCCCCCGCTGGCGCAAGCGCTTGAGCGCCCCGGCGAGCGGGCTTAGGTTTCCCGCTCGGGCCCGACTCGTTTCACGCGCGAAATCGCGGAAATGTCGCGGAAAAACTGGGGAGTGCGATGAGCCGAGACGACGACGCCGAGCGCGGACGCGCCGAGCCGATCGACGTTGATTACGAGCCGGCCTACCACGAGCCAAGGCGCGACGGCGTCGGTTTCGGCACGGCCCTCGTGCTGGCTGTCGCGGCCGCGGGCGTCGGCGCTGCGGGCGGGGCGATCGCGCCGCGCTTGCCAGCAGTGCAGTCGGCGCTGAATGGAATCGGCGCGCCGCCATCAGGGCAGGGCGTCAGCGAGAGCCAGAACGTCGCCAGCTTGGCTCAGCGCGTGAGCGAAATGGAGACCCAGATCAACGCCCCCATCGACGGCGCAAACGTCGAAGGCGGAGCGGCTGGACGCCTCTATGCGCTGCAGCGAGGGCTGCAGGATATGGAAGCGCGGCTCGGGCAAATGCCTTCTTCTGCGGAAGTCGCCGCACTGGTCGGCGAAGTGCGTCGCCTCCAGGAAGAGTTGCCCGCCGTGGCGCAAGAGGCCCGCGCCGCGTCGACGGCGGCGCGGGCCTCCTACGCCGTGGTGGCCGCGGGCGAGGCGTCGCGTGCGTCGGGACCGTTCGAACAGGCCCATGCACAACTTGCAGCGCTGCTGCCGAACGATCCCAATGTGGCGGCGCTCGAACCGCTTTCCCGCACGGGCGCTCCCACCCGCAATGAATTACGCGACCGTTTCGAACGCATGGACCTCGATATCATCCGCGCTGCGCGGCAAAGCCAAGCCGGTGCGGGTTTCTGGGGCCGTATCCAGGCCTCCCTCGCGCAATGGATCGTCATTCGCCGCGCTGACGCCGGCGACACTCCCGAGGGGATCGTCGAGCGGGCCGAAAACGCCCTCGCCGGCGACCGGCTCGATCTCGCCATCCAAGAACTTAATCGTCTGCCGGCGGCGCCAAAACGCGTCGCGCAGCCGTGGATCAACGACGCCACGCGCAGGCTCGAAATCGACCGGCGCATGGCGGCCATCCGCCAAGAATTGTCGCGGAGCTAAAGCCTCATGTTGCGCGTCGCTTTCCTGCTCATCATCGCGGTATTCGCCGCGCTGGCTTCGTGGCAGATCATCAGCACCGACCCCGGCACGGTCGAGATCAACTGGTTCGGCGTTGAAGTGAGCACGAGCGCCCTTTTCGGGCTGCTTCTGCTTGTCGCCATCGTTGCAGTGGCGCTGCCTCTACTGCGGCTGGTCATGTTCTTGATGGATGCGCCCGGCCGCATCAGCAAAGCGGGCCAGCGCGCGCGCACCCGTCGCGGTCAAGAAGCTCTGGCGCTTGGCCTGATCGCCGCGGAAGCGGGCGAATTCGAGGAGGCGCGGCGTCATGCCGACAAGGCCGAAGACTTGATCGATGAACCAAGGCTGGCGCTGCTGTTGCAAGCGCGCTCCGCGGAGGTTTCCGGCGACACCGCCGCCGCCGAACGCGCTTATTCCGGCATGCTTCAGAACGAGGACACTGAAATCCTTGGCCGCAAGGGTCTCATGGCTGCCGCGCTAAAGCGCGGCGATCGTACCGCAGCGCGAGCGCATGCCGAGGCGGCGATGAAGGCCTCGAAGACGGCGATCTGGCCGTTCCAGTATGCGTTTGATCTCGCCGTGCAGGCTGCCGATTGGGAGAACGCTTTGGAGGCGCTTGAACTCGGCGACAAACGCAAGCTGATCGAAGACAAGGTTGCAAAGCGGCGCAGGGCGGTGCTGATGGCGGCGCAGGCGGCGAAGCTCGAGCGCGAGCGTCGGCCGGAAAAAGCCGCCGACATGGCGCTCAAGGCCTTCCGTATGGCGCCGCAGTTTGCGCCGGCCGCGGCGCTTGCCTCGCGCCTCCTGGTGGCGGATGGCAAAACCGAGCGCGCGGCCGCCATTCTGGAGGAGGCATGGGAAAACGCACCGCATCCGGCGCTTGCCTATGCCTACCGCGATCTCATGCCCGGCGAGAGCCGCGAAGCGCGCGGCGAACGCATGCGCTCGCTGGCCGAGAAGCGCCGCGACAACCGCGAAAGCAAGATTGTGCTCGCCGAGCTGATGATGGAGCGCGGCGATTGGGGCGGCGCGCAAGCGGCGCTCGAAGATGCCTATCGCGAGAACCCCTCCTCGCGCATTTGCATCTTGTTCGCCCAGGTTGCGCGCGGCCGCGGCGACGAGAATGGCGCTCGCACCTGGCTTGGACAGGCGGCGGCGGCGCCGCGTGAGGCGGATTGGTCTGATCTCGATCCGGAAGGGCCAGCCTTCCTCTACGACGACAATGACTGGTCGCGTTTGGTTTATGTGTTTGGCGACGGCGGCCAGTTGATCCACCCCCGCATGGAGCGCGGTCAGAACGATGCGCTGGGGCCAGTGCTGGCGCTGCCAACCGCGGCGCTCACGCCGCCAAGACCCGATACCCGCATCACCACCCCTGTTTCCGAGGTGGAAGTCGAAGAAGTGCGATAAGCGACCGACGGATAAAGCCGAAAGACTCGTTCAAACTCGTGCAGGACACGGGAGAACGATCGATGCAGCTTCGCACCCTGGCGCTCACAGCGCTAACCGCATTCACTCTGATGGGCGGGGCCGCTCCTGCCTCAGCGCACGGCTGGCGCGACCGCGTGCGATATGCCGGGGACCAACGTGAAGACCGCTGGGACCGCCGCGAGGACAGGCGGGATGCGCGCGAAGATGTCCGCGACGCGCGGGAAGATGCGCGTGATGCGCGATCATTCAATGGCCGCCGCGATCGCATCGAAGACCGCTTCGACCGAAGAGAAGATCGCTGGGACCGGCGCGAAGACCGTTTGGACCGTCACCACTGAATGAGCAGGGTCGGCGCCGCGGCGATGGAAATCGCGATGACGCGCCAACCGATCAAATGAGGGATCTTTCTATGCGATACAGACTCCTGGCCGCTGCCGGCGCATTTGCTTTGCTGACGCCGCTGGCGTGGGCGCAGACGGGCCAGCCTGATGCCATCGACGCTGATCGTAATGGCGTCGTTACACGCGCAGAGGCCCAGTCGGCGCGAGCGGCCATGTTCGACCGGATCGACACCAACAATGATGGAGCGCTGAGCGCAGAGGAGCGGGCGGCGGCCGCAGCGCGCAGGCGCGAGCAGAGACGGATGCGAGTCGATCCCAACCGTGATGGCGTGGTCAGCCGCGCTGAGTTCATGGCGCGGCCGGCGCGGCTGTTCGATCGCTTCGATGTTAACCGGGACAACGTGCTCGACGCCCACGAACTCGAAGAGTTGCGCGCCTCGGCAGAGCGCTTGCGACGCTGACGGAGGACGACTATCGCCGTTCCAGCATGTCGACATGAAAGACCCCGATGGCGATCTGATCGCCGCGATCGCCGCGGGCGACCAGCGGGCGACGAACACATTCGTGCGCCGGCACATCCAGCGCGTACATGCGCTGGCTCAGCGCATGTTGCACGATGTGCACGAGGCGGAGGACGTGACGCAGGAGGTGTTTTTGCGCGTCTGGCGCGAAGCGCGCCGGTGGCGACCAGGCCAAGCCAAGTTTCAGACTTGGATGCACCGCGTGACGCTCAATCTTTGCTACGATCGGCTGCGCAAGCGGCGCGAGATCAGCGACCCCGACGTCGGCGCATCAACGCCCACAACGGAGCCTGGCGTAAGCGACGTTTGGCTGGCGCAGCAACGCGCAGCACGCGTGCAGACGGCGCTGGCGGCTCTGCCAGAACGGCAGCGCGCTGCAATCGTGCTCTGCCACTTCGAGGACATGTCGCAGGCCGAGGCCGCCTCTGTGCTCGAGGTCAGCGTCGAGGCGCTGGAATCCCTATTGGCGCGCGGACGGCGCGCACTGCACGCGCGGCTCGCCGGAGTGGCGCGCGACCTCCTGGGCGAAGTCGGAGACACGCGCACAACATGAAGGATGCGAACTGATGGACCGGGTCCGCCTGGAAAAAATCTTGGCCGCTTATGGCGCTGATCCGAAGCGCTGGCCGGACATGGAACGCACGGCCGCCCTTAATTATGCGGCTGAACACGGCGTTGACATGGATGAGGCGCGGGAGATCGACACACTGCTCACTCTCACCCCGTCCGTCTCGCCGCCGAGCGAGCTATTGATGGCGCGTGTCAGGCGCTCGGCGCGAGGCAATCTGCTTGCGCCTCTGGCTGCGCTTGCCGCATGTGCGGCGGTCGGCGTGCTTGTCGGCTACGGGATTGGGTTCGGCGCACCTGCCCAAGTCAGCACGAATAGCGTCGATGTCGAACAAATTCTGTCGGCCGCCTTCGATGCGCCGGCCAGCGCCTGGAGCGAAGAAGACTCATGAGCGGCGGCTTCCCTTGGCGCATGGCGTTGTTTATCTCGATCGCGCTTAACCTTATCGTACTCAGCATGGCGGTTGGCGCTTACATCGCTGGCGCTCGCTTGCAGCGCCCCGTCGCTGAGCAAATGCATCCGCAACTACCGCGCACTCCAAGCTCGCGCGCGTTTATGGGCGCGTTGTCCCCTGACGCACGGCGCGCAGTGCGTGAACGTCTGTTGCAGAATGGACCAGCGCTGCGCGCAGCGCGCGAGGCGGCTTTGCGCGCTCGCCAGCACGTGTTTGAGGTGGCGCGTCAGGAGCCATACGACGCGGCGGCCGTAAAGCAGGCCTTCGCGGCGATGCGTGCAGCCGATGCAGCGCTAACGACGCACTTTCATGACAACGTGGCTGACGCGCTTGCGCAATTGAGCGCCGTGGACCGCCGCACCGCGCTCGATGCTGCGCGCGCGCTGCCAGATCCGCCCGAGGGCGACACGACGGGGGCGACGGCGCCGGCCAGTGAACAGCGCCCACCCGCCGCGACTGAACGAAGGCGCGAACGGCTGCAGCGATGGCGCGAACGGAGGCGTGCGCAAGAATCGACGCCCTGAACCACCGTTCAGAGCGGCAGCGCGCTAGGCGCGCTCGAACACGGCCGCGAGACCCTGGCCGCCGCCGATGCACATTGTCTCCAGACCGTAGCGCCCCTTGCGCCGGCGCAGCTCGTAAATGAGATTGGCGAGGATACGCCCACCGGTGGCGCCGATTGGATGGCCGAGGGAAATGCCCGATCCGTTGACATTGAGCTTGTCGCGGTCGTCCCAGCCCCAACCCTTGAGCACCGCCAAAACCTGCGGAGCGAACGCCTCATTGAGCTCAACGAGATCGATATCTGTCCAGTTCAGGCCGCTACGCTTGAACAGGCGGGCGACTGCCGGCACCGGCCCGATGCCCATGCGCGACGGGTCGCAACCCGCCGCGGCCCAGCCGTGAAACCACGCCAGCGGCTCAAGCTTCAACACGTTCAATTTGTCTTCCGCGACGACGAGGCATGCGGCCGCGGCGTCGTTCTGCTGACTCGCATTGCCGGCGGTGACGATCCCGCCTTTCTCGATTGGCTTCAGAGCGCCGAGGGTCTCCATTGAAGCATCGGGCCGATAACCCTCGTCTCTCTCGAACAGCATCGGCTCGCCACGCTTCTGCGGCACGGCAACAGGCACGACCTCTTCTGAGAACTTGTTTTCAGCCCACGCCGCGGTCGCGCGTTTGTGGCTCATGACTGCGTACTGGTCGGCGGATTCACGACTAATGCCGTAATCCTTCGCGAGATTCTCGGCCGTTTCGATCATGCCGCTGATAACGCCGAACCGCGAAATAGGTTGAGACATGACGCGGCCGCGCGCCAAGCGATCATGCATCACGCTCTCACCAGCGCGTGCGCCTTTGCGCAGGTCGGTCGAATAATATTCGACGTTGCTCATACTTTCGACGCCTCCGGCGACCACCACGTCCGCCGTCCCCGTCTGCACCATCATCGCGGCGTCGATCACCGCTTGCAGCCCGCTGCCGCAGCGGCGATCGATCTGATAACCTGGCACAGTGATCGGCAGATCGGCCGCGAGAAGCGACCAGCGCGCCACACACGGCGCTTCGCCATTAGGATAACCTTGCGCGAACACAACGTCGTCAATGCGCTCCGGATCAATGCCGGTACGGGTTACGAGCGCGCGGAGAATAACGGCCCCAAGCTCTCCGGCGGGCATCGAGGCAAGGCTGCCCATGAACTTGCCTACAGGTGTGCGAAGCGGTGAAACGATAGCGGCTCTGCGCATGGTGTCCGATCCTAACCAGAATGCCGCAACCCGTCGCACACCGCAGATCAGGCTGCCTAGCCCTTTTTGCGATTGCCGTTGCGCGGGCTTCGCGGCTGCGCTTGGCGCCGGTAGAACGTCCGCGCCCTAGGAGAAAATCTTGGACGCCTCTATCCCTCTGCCGCCCGAACAAGGCCCGCTCGCCGGCGTCCGTGTGCTGGAGTTCGCCAGCATCGGTCCAGGCCCCTTCTGCGCGATGCTGCTCTCCGACTTGGGGGCCGAGGTGGTGCGGATCGAGCGGCCGGACGGCGTCGGCGGCACTGGACCCAATGCGGTGCTGCAACGCGGACGGCGCACGCTGACGCTTGATCTGAAGAATGCAGAGGACTGGCGTGTGGCGAAGCAAGCTGCGCTGCATGCGGACGTGCTGATCGAAGGCAATCGGCCCGGCGTGATGGAGCGGCTGGGGCTTGGCCCGCTGGACCTTATCGACAATGGGCGGCTCATCTATGCCCGCATGACAGGATTCGGCCAGACCGGTCCTATGGCGGCGCGCGCGGGCCATGACATCACCTATCTGGCCATGACTGGCGTGCTCGATCTGCTGCGTGAGCCTGGCCGCCCGCCGCGTGCGCCGATGAATCTGCTGGGCGATTTCGGCGGCGGCGCCCTTTATCTCGCGTTCGGCATCGCCGCAGCGCTGTTCGAACGGACGCAATCGGGCAAGGGGCAGGTGATCGATGCAGCGATCATCGACGGCTCGGCCTCGCTCGCCGGCATGATGCTTGGCGCGTTCGCAACCGGATCGCTATCTCGCCGCTATGAAGCGAACGTTCTCGCCGGCGCCTGCCCGTTCTACCGCTGCTACGACTGTCAGGACGGACGCGCCATCGCTGTTGGATCATTAGAGCCAAAATTCTATACGAGCTTCATCAAGGCGATGGGGCTCGATGATTTTCTCGCCTACAGACAGCGTGATCCAGCGCACTGGCCAGCGCTGAACGCGCGGCTTGAAGCGTTGTTTGCGTCCAGGCCTCGCGCGGAATGGCTCGCTGTGCTTGAACCCCTCGACGCGTGCATCGGTCCCGTACTGACCCTCGAAGAAAGCGCTCATGAGCCGCACATCGCGGCGCGCGGTACGTACGCGCCGCTTGACGGATCGATTCAACCCGCGCCGGCGCCGCGTTTTTCGCGCACGCCCGGCGCGGTGCAGGCGCCCATGGACGAGCATCATGAAAGCGGTCGGGCCGCGCTTTCGCGGTGGGGCGCACAGGCATAACTCTGCGCTTCGCGCGACGTCTGTTCGCTTTCACACCGAGGTTGTACCTGATCTTCAACCATCCGCTGAGCGTTGTCGTTTTTGGCTCACGCTGCTGTCCGTGCTCGCCGGCGTGATCCTCAGCCCTGATCGCGTCCGTTTTGGCGAACGCTAAAATAGGCGCTTGGTGAAGCGCGACCCCGAAATGCATGACCGAAACAGCCCGCGCAGCACGCTGCAGATGGTGCCGCCTGCGTGACTCGAACACGCGACCTACGCATTACGAATGCGCCGCTCTACCGGCTGAGCTAAGGCGGCTCCGGTGCTGAAGCCAAAGGCTTCGCGGAAGCGCGGTTTCCTACGCGGCTGAGGGCGGAAGAGCAAGAGCGCAGAACGCCCGCCTGCCAAAGGCTAGGTATAAAGGAGGTCGATGACCCATCTGGCTCGTCGTTTCATGCACTACGATCTGGGATACATCGACTTGGAGCAGAAGACCCTGCAGCCCCTGGACAACCGTTCGGACCGAGCTTGTCACCCAGGTCTTAGGTACGTTCTGTCACCCGTGTCTTCGGGCCATACAAAGGGTTCGCTGGCGCACCCGACAGGATTCGAACCTGTGACCTTTGCCTTCGGAGGGCAACGCTCTATCCAGCTGAGCTACGGGTGCG
>CAYODX010000028.1:0-31124 GCA_964402795.1 uncultured Terricaulis sp.
TGCTCATCGACGAGCAGCACGAGTACAAGGCTCGCGGCTCGGCCCAGGGGCTGGCCGCGGGTACGCTCGCCACTGCCTGCGGCGCCGTCCTGACCCTCACCGGGACGTTGATGGGCGGCTACGCCTCGACGCTCTTCTATCTGCTCTGGCGGTTCTCGCCCGGGGTGCGCGAAGAGTTCCAGTACAACGACGAGCCCAAGTGGGTCTCCCGCTACGGCATCGTCGAGCGCATAACGCGCCGCAACGGCGATGACGATTCCTACGAGGACGGCCGCTCCAGCCGGCGGCGAAGCTACCGCACCCGAGTAGTCGAGAAACCGGGCGTTTCGCCTGCCGTCCTCTTCCATTTAATACGCAACACGGCCTTCCTCCGGCTCACCGACGTGGCGTCCGGTCTCCCGGCTTACACCGAGGAGGTCCGGCTGGTCGGCCTCGAAACGGGTCTGCCGGGCGAACCGTCACAGTCCTCGTACTACCGCAAGCTCGCGGGAGAACTGGAGGCGGCCGTCCGCCAGGCGCTGGCGACCGGATCCAAACGGCTTCTCGGTGCCTACCTGCAATCGCTCCTCGCCTATCCGGATGCCTGCACGAAAGGAGAGCAGGTGATCGATCCCGGTAGCGGTGAGGTCATCGCGGCCGTCCCGCCGCTTCCCGCAGATCGCCACTATCCAAAGGAAGAGGCCCTGCTCGAACTCGTCGAGAGCGAACGCCGTCTCGGCCGCCGGGTGTTGGTCTACATCACCCATACGGCCAGCCGAGACATCTCGACGCGTCTGGAGTCCGTCCTCGGCGCTGCCGGCCACCGGGTCGCGAGCCTCAAGGCCGACACCGTCGCGCCGGAGCGCCGCGAAGAGTGGGTCGCGCGCAAAGTGAAGGAGGGCGTCGACGTCCTCCTCGTCCACCCTCGTCTCGTCCAGACCGGGCTCGACCTTGTCGATTTCCCGACCATCGTCTGGCACGAGGTCGAGTACTCCGTCTATACGATGCGCCAGGCCAGCCGACGCTCCTGGCGCATCGGCCAGCGTCTCCCGGTTCGCGTGGTCTACCTCGCCTACCGAGGAACGCTCCAAACCCAGGCGCTCACCCTCGTTGCGAAGAAGCTCCAGGCTTCTCTCGCGGTCGAAGGCGAACTCACCGAAGACGGCCTCGCCAGCTTCGGCGACGACGGCGAAGACCTCCTCCTCACCCTCGCTCGCAGCCTCACGGAACAGGTGGAGGCGAGCGACGAATCGTTGGAGGGCTTGTTCGCCGGGTCGCGGGAAGCGGAGCGTGAGAACGAAGTGATCCTCGGCGCCGACACGTCCGAGGTGAATTGGGAGTCGGAGCCCATGGGAACGACTCCCGAACGGGAGGCGAAGATCGCTTCCCTCCAGTCTGCGCCGGTCATTCAGCTCATCCAGCCGCAACAGGACGAGCCGCTTGTCCCGGAAGCGGCCAGCCAACAGCTCCGGCTGTTCTGAGACGCGACGAAGGGAGGTTGGTGCCTCCCTTCGTCACACTGGTTGAAGAGCACTGTTTTTTTGTGCCTTGAAATCGGCTGCCTCGATGGTGACGCTACGGCTGACGCGGCGCCCGAATGAACGCCACGGCCGCGAGGCCGCCTGCCACTGCGACCACCGCCGCTCCGTAGAACGCCGCATGGAAGCCGTCGTTGAAGTTCGTCAGCTCCGTGCCGTTGGTGTACGACTGGGCGACCGCCGTCATCGCCGCGAGTCCGAGAGCCGAACCAACCTGGTAGGTCGTGCTCACGAGCCCGGAGGCGAGACCGGAGTCCTCAGTCGGCGCGCTGGCCGTCGAGGCGATCATCGCAGGGATGTAGGCGAGCGACATGCCGACCGCGGCCAGCAGTGACGCCGGCAGCACGTGGAGCAGGAACTCGCCGTCGGTCGGCGTTTGGGCGAGCAGCAGCAGTGCGGCCACGAGGAACACCATGCCCGCCGCGATGTTCAGCTTGATGCCGAAGATGGCCGTCAGACGTCCGGTGGCGGCCACCATGAGGAGCATGATCGCGCCGGTCATCGGCAGGAGCGCGAGGCCACTCTCGAAGGCGCCGTAGCCGAGGACCTGCTGGAGGTAGAGGTTCAAGAAGAACCACAAGGGAATCCACGTGGCTCCAAGCAGTGCCATGGCGATGTTGCCGGCAGACAGGTTCGGCGCCCGGAAGATACCGAGTCGCACGAGCGGCTCCTTCTGCACCCCTTCGATGACAACGAAGGCGGCGAGCAGCCCAGCAGCGCCACCGAGGAGCGAGATCGTCCGGGTCGAGCCCCAGCCCGTATCCGGCGCCGTGACGACTCCGTAGACGCCGATGACCATTGCGGCAGTCACGACGAGGGCGCCGATGATGTCGAGGTGTCCGCCACGCCGGATGCCCGCTGGCAAGAGCGAGGAAGTGACCGCGAGCACGAGCAGGCCCACGGGGATGTTGATGAGGAAGGTCCAGCGCCAGTCCATCCACTCGGTGATGGCACCACCCAGGAAGACGCCAGCTGTGCCACCGGCGGGCGCGGCGGCGCCGAAGAACGCGAGTGCCTTACCCAACTCGTGCGGCCGGGAACCGAAGATGCCGAATAGCATTGAGAGGGCCGATGGCGCAATCAAGGCCGCTCCGAGGCCCATCGCGCCGCGAGCGGCGAAAAGTGCTTCACCCGACTGCGCCAGTCCAGCGGCCAGGGATGCTCCGGTCAGGATCGCGAACCCGGTCAGGAAGACGCGTCGTTGCCCGAAGATGTCGGCCAGCTTCCCGCCGAGGAGGAGTAGCCCGGCCAGCACGACGACGTAGGCATTGAACACCCACTGCAGGTTGCTGGACGAGATGCTGAGGTCGCTCTGAATCGCCGGAAGTGCGATCGCGACGATCGAGGTGTCGACGATGACGATGAACTGCGCGGCGCAGAGCACCAGGAGAGCCCACCAGCGGCGGCCCTCCAGGACTTCTGCGGAGGTGCGCTGTTGGGCGATCGGTCTCGCCGGACTTGCGGTTGCCATTGTTCTCTTCTCCTGAAACGGTTTCGGGCCAAGTCCGCGATTAGCCCTTCGTTTCGGGGAGACGTAGAAGCCGCCGCACGGTTACAGCCGTCGGCGGCGTCCACTCCCCGGGCATGCGAACCGATTCACAGAGAGCCGGCAGTGAACGGCTCGACCTTCGAGTCGCTCGAAGGTCCATGCTTGGGAAATGAACACTTATCGCATCGGGGAAGCAGCGATGGCCACCGGCCTCAGCGCGCACACGATCCGCTTCTATGAGGGGCGTGGGCTCCTTCAGCCGGCTGCACGGTCGGAGGCCGGCTATCGTCGCTACGATGACGCGGATCTCCGCCGCCTGCGCCTGATCCAAAACGCCCGCACGCTCGACATCTCGCTCGGCGAAGTCCAGGTGCTCCTGGACGACATCCACGGCAGTACGTGCGGGGCCTACGCGGGCAAGGTCCTGGCGCTCGTTGATAGGCAGCGCCAGGAGATCGAGCAGCGAATAGCACAGTTACAGCGCATCCGGGCGGACCTCGACGTCCTCGCAGCGGACGCGACCTCTGCCTCTGGTAGCAGCCAGCTCGTCGCCGATTGCCCCTGCTGCCTGTTAATGGATGACGGCACCAGCCGCCCCAGTTACTGCCCGCCTGCCGCATCGTCTGTCGCGGACCGCTTCAGTGAGGACATGCCCGAAGTCCTGCAGTGCGACATCGGCGCCCGGCCGGACGCGCCCACCCCCGACGACCTCGCCCCGTACCTGCTGTCGTGGGCGATCGAGGGCGAGCACCTGGTGGTCCGCTTCGAACGCTCCGCATTTGACGCCGTGCGGCAGTTCGCCGCGGCCGAGTGCGTCTGCTGCGGAGGAATCGGCTGGGAAGTCAGCAAAATGGCGAACTCCGTGGTACTGACCGTCTCGGGCACGCGTGCGCAACTCGGAGTGATTGCGACTGCCTGGCCCGCGCCCGAGGCGGCGCTGTGAGCCGCCTGCCGCGTTTGCGCAGGATCCACTTGCTCGCCCTGGCGGCCTGTATTCCCTGCTGTTTGCCGCTCCTGATACCCGCCACGGCGGCGGTGGCCGGCGGTCTTTCGGCCTGGTCCCTCGGCTCAGCCTGGTATGCGGTGCCGGCGGGTCGCGGCAGCAGCGTTCAGTGCGGCATTTGTCGTGCTGCGCCGACGAACGCATCATCGTCCGCAGGCGTCTGGTCCGGTACCTCTGCCGCTCGTGGACGAGTGGAAACGCCCCTAATCGCCTTCAGGAGATGCGATGTTGCGCGCCATCCTTCTCTTCGTCCTCGCCGGGCTGGCCGAGATCGGCGGCGGCTACCTCGTGTGGAGGTGGTTGCGCGAGGACGCCGTGCTCTGGGTGGGCCTGGTTGGTGCGCTCATCCTGGTGCTATACGGCGTCATCCCGACATGGCAGGACGAAGATCGCTTCGGCCGCGTTTACGCGGCCTACGGCGGGGTATTCGTCGTGCTGTCGCTCCTCTGGGGCTGGTGGCTCGATGGCACCCGGCCCGATCGCTTTGACGTGCTGGGTGCCGCCATCGTGAGCGCGGGAGTGGGCGTCATCTTCTTCGCGCCAAGAAGCTGACTACTTCCCGAAACAGCAGCAGTCGCGCTACCCGCCGATCGCCTGGAGATAGCTCTCCGGGTCGGCTAAGAACTGCTTCTTGCAGGAGGGCGCGCAGAAGGCGATGACCCGGCCCTGGAACTCGACCGCGTGCTTCGCGGTCGCCGGGTCCACGTCCATCAGGCAGACCGGGTCGAGTCGAGCCAGCCCGTCGTCGCCGTCCCGCTCAGACGGCACGAGCTCGAACCAGTCCTCGGCGGGTGGAGGGCCATAGCGTTCGTATACGTGATCGATCAGTTCGGGCGGCGGCGGAAGCACCTTGCCCTCGTCGAGCATCCGCTCCGCGAAATCGAAGACGGCTGGCACGAGGCCTGGGTCGTTCAGGTCCTTGAACCAGATGGAGCGCCCATGCACCTGCAAGAGCGCATTGTTGCCCGCAATACAGGGACCAAGGCAACCGGTGAAGGTGAGGTGCAGCCGTTTGCGTATCCGTCTGCGTTCCCACTCGTCCGACCACAGTTCGTTCGCGAACGGCATGCGGCCCTTCTCCTCCCAGCCACAGCAACAGCTCCCGTTGGCTTTCGTGCAGACGAACACGTTTCCCGTCACCTGAACCACCCGGTAGTCCTGCCCACGCGCGGACACGCGAACGGTGGAGATTGATTGCCGGGTTTCTTGATCGCTCATTCGATTCTCCTGTCTATGGAGGTGCGGTCAGTGCCTGCGCTGTGAGCCGATCCAGCCGCGACGCGGTGCGATGGCTCACGGCATTGAGGATGCGGCATCAATTGTCGAGCCGGTCGAGGATGTCCTCCATCTCGGCGATCTCCTCTCGCTGGCTTTGGATGATGCGATCACAGAGGTCTTGGACCTGCTCGTCCGTGATCGATGCTTCCTCACACATAAGGATGGCGCCGGAGTGGTGCGGGATCATGGATTCCAAGAATCGCTCATCATTGACGGCGACTTGGGTGCGAATTGCCAGGAAGCTGCCAACGGTGATCAGGAAGCTGATGGCGAGAACTGCGACGTTCAGCCGCCTGTCGCGGTACATCGTCCACATGAGTGATAGTTCAAAGATGCCCATGGGGGCTGCCATGAGCACGGCCATGTAGAAGAAGTTGAGGTTCATATAGACGTCCGAGAACGTGTTCACCATCGCGAACATCGCGCCGTACATCCAGATCAGGGACACGCCGAGCATGATGCCCAGCCGCCAGTACATGGCACGGTACCCGTCGTTCCCCTTGACTGGTCGTGCGTCTCTTTCTGTCTGTTGGCTTCACCGTGCTGCATTCGTTGGTGGTCGTTATGAGCCATCAGAGACCTCCGGCGTGTAGGATATCGAATCGCAAGTTGAACTCACGAGGGGATGCGAGTTTGCTTCGGGCCGTGAGGCTCATTTCCTATTCCGGGATCGCGTAAACTTCGTTCCAGGCAACGCCGTCGGATGACTCGAAGATCCCCTCGCCGGTGGCGGCGAACAACCGATCTGCGGACGCACCAAACGCCTCAGGCCGCCCCGCGACCGACCCTACCCTCTGCCAACCCGCCTCGCCTCCATCGCGAAACACGCCTCCGTCGGAGCTGATACCCCAGGTAACGCTCCCTGGCTGACTCGCGACAAACAGGACCCGTGGGGCGCCGGCGGAGGCAGTCCAAGTTCTCGCTTCATCGTTAGATTCAAGCAGCCCGGCCTCGGTCGTGGCGAGGATCGTGCCGTCTTCTTTCGCGGCAAGGCTCAATGCGCGCACTTCGGACCGGGATTCCCAAGACCTCCCGTCCGAAGTTGCAAGGAGCCGGCCGCTTGTACTGTCGACCGCATAGATCACATCGCCTACCACGGCGAGGGCGTGGAGATCAGCTTCGCCGCGCATCGCGAGGATTTCCCAACTGGCACCGCCGTCCTTTGTCTCGATGAACCCAAGCAGCGGTGGGTACCTGTCCTCGCGGATCTCGGTGAGCGAAGGATGGCCGCCGCCAATGAAATTGTCCGGACCCCGGACGGTGAAGCCCATCACGTCCCAATATCGCCCGCCCACCAACTCTGGGACTCCTTCGTTCAAACGGTAGAGGCCGTTGTGCGTTGCCACGTAGAGCATGTTGTCGGCCGGGTTCACTCCGAGACCATGGACGTGGACGAGTTGGGGCGGGCCGTTCTCAGGCCCGACCGTCTCGAACGCAGTGTTATCTGACCCGTCGCCGCCACACGCCGTCAGGACCGCCGCGGCGAGTAACGCCAGGCCGAGTCCAGTTTTCCCCCTCATGTGCTGGCACTCTGGAGTCGTGCGGGCGTCTGGATGACGACCTCCCGCTCGACCTCGTCCATCTGCCGACCCTGGCGGCGGAGGAGCACGGCGTTGGTGGCCACGATGATGGACGAAACCGACATGAGGAGTGCCGCGATCTCTGGCCGGATTTGGAAGCCGGTGCTGTTGTAGATGATGCCAGCGGCAAGGGGAATGGCGGCCAGGTTGTAGATTGACGCCCAGAAGAGGTTCTGCTTCATCTTCCGCATCGTGGCCTTGCTCAGGTCGATCGCCTTGAGGATGTCGACGGGATCGCTCCGCATGAGCACGACCGAAGCAGTCTCGATCGCGACATCTGTGCCCGCCCCGATGGCGATGCCGACATCCGCGGCCGCGAGCGCGGGCGCGTCGTTCACCCCATCGCCGACCATCGCGACGACTTTGCCCTCGGCCTGGAGCCTCCGCACGTACTCCGCCTTGTCCGCCGGCTTGACGTTGGCAAACACCCGGTCGATGCCCACCTGGGCGGCCACCGCGCGGCCCGTGCCTTCGTTGTCGCCCGTCAGCAGGGCAACCTCGATCCCTTCGGCCTTGAACGCCCGGACAGTCCCGGCGGCGGAGGCGCGTACGACATCCGCAAGCGCGATCACACCCGCCGGCTCGCCGCCAACCGCGACGGCCACGACCGTCCGTCCCGCGGAAGCGACTCGCTCGGCCTCTGCGTCAAGGCTGCCGGGGTCGACGCCCTCGCGCCGCAGCAAATCGAGGTTGCCGACGAGAACGAGCTTGCCATCAACAACGCCCCTGGCGCCGTAGCCGGGCACGTTTTCGGCATCTTCGAACGCCGGAAGCTCGTGCAGGCCCCGTGGATGCGTCGCGTTGACGACTGCCTCCGCGAGCGGATGCGTGGACGACTGCTCCAGTGCCGCTGCATACCTTAACAGCGTGCGTTCGTCCCATCCGGCCGCGGGCGCGATCTCCACAACCTGGGGCTTCCCTTCAGTGATGGTGCCGGTCTTATCGAGAACGATGGCATTCACGGCGGACACTCGCTCGAGCGTGGCTGCGTCCTTAATCAAGATCTTGTGCTGCGCACCCAAACCGGTGGCGACGGCAACGGCGGTGGGTGTGGCGAGCCCTAGGGCGTCCGGGCAGGCGATGACAACGGCGGCAATAGCAAAGCGTAGTGCTGTCGTCGCGTCACCATCCAGCAGCATCCACAGCGCGAAGGTGAGCAGCCCAGAGCTCACGGCAACCACCACCAGGACGGCTGCGGCCCGGTCGGCGATTCGCTGGGCCGGCGCCTTCGACGCCTGGGCGTTCTGGACCAGCTCGATAATCCGTCCGAGCACCGTCTCGCTGCCCGTGCCCACGGCTTCGATCAGCAGGAGACCGTCACCGTTCACCGAACCTGCCACCACCTGGTCCCCTACGCGGCGCTCGACCGGGAGGGATTCGCCAGTTACCAGCGATTCGTCGATGGAGCTACGGCCTTCGAGCACGGTGCCATCGACCGGTACGCGCTGGCCGGGCCGGATGCGTACACGGTCGCCGGGCACGACTTCCGCCGTATCGACCTCAATTTCCTGTCCATCGCGGACAACGAGGGCCCGCTCCGGGACAAGGGTGAGGAGAGCGCGAAGGGCGTCCGTGGTGCCGCGTCGGCTGCGCATCTCCATCCAGTGGCCGAAGAGCACGAAGGTGATGAGCATTGCCGCCGCTTCGTAGAACACTTCGCCGCCGCCAGTGAACGTCACTCCGACGGAATACAGGTAAGCGGCCGCCACGCCAGTGAAGATGAGGACGGACATGTCGAGCCGCAGGCTTCGGAGGGCGTAGTACGTCCCCAGGATGAACACCCACCCGCCGTAGAGGACGACGGGTGTCGCCAGGATGAAGCCCATCCACTCCATGCTCAGCCCGAACGGGGCGGGCGGCATGTCGCCAAACAGTGTCTCGCCGAGTTCGGAGTAGAGAATGACGGGGATCGTCAGGAGAAACGACACCAGGAACCGGTTGCGCATGTCCCGCTCCATGGCGGCAGCCATGCGCGGGTCCGACATCATCGCAGCGTGGTCATGCCCTCCGCCGTGACCCTTGCCGTGGCCTTTGTGTTCGTCCCCGGCCGCTTGGGCGGCGTGCTGCGCGTGCTCACCATGACCCACCCGAGCGGCCGGCGACGGAGATTGCACTCCATGCCCAGCATGATCGGTGTCACCGGCGTCGGGGGCGGCGGCTGTCGGCCGGGGGACGTGATGGCCGTGGCTGGCGTGCACGTCATGCGGATCCGCCGGTGACCCGCGCCGGGGCTCCGGGGCGGAGTGCTGCGCGTGCTCGTCATGACCCACCCGAGCGGCCGGCGACGGAGATTGCATTCCATGCCCAGCATGATCGGTGTGACCGGCGTCGGGGGCGGCGCCCGTCGGCCGGGGTAGGTGATGGCCGTGGCCGGCATGCACGTCATGCGGATCCGCCGGTGACGCGCGCCGGGGCTCCGGGGCGGAGTGCTGCGAGTGATCGCGATGCTGGTTGTGGTCCTGTTCAGGCATTTTGGTCCTCGTTTCGGGCCAGCCCCCCGGCGTTAATGTGTCCTGGGGCTGGTCTTGCTTTCACTTCAGGAGACGCGGGGGCCGGCTTTCGGTTACAGCCGCCTGCGGGCGTTGACGCGTTCTTTCGAACGTACCTCATTGGCATGTCGCCTTGGCCAGGATGGAACCTTCGGCTGGACGATTTGGATATCACGTGAGCCTCCTTGGACGCGCTTTGCGTCCCGGTGACTCTGCCAGCCGGGCCTAGGGACGGAATCGGCAGGTGGAAGAGTCTTCTCGGGCGATTCGAAGGATTCCCCGATCCTCCGATAGAAGGAGACACAGCCGCAGGAACCAGATTGGTGTCGAAGCGCCAGTTTGTTGGCGCTTCGACGTTGCCGCCGGTCATCCCAGCGTGACCGGCCCGTACCGTTGACGCGTTCTTTCCACAGCACCTCGCTGACTCCTCGTCTTGGCCCGGATGGCCCTGTCCGCGGGGCCGATCGGTCCTTGGAGCCGGAACGCCGGGAGCCGACTCTGTAGTCATCCTACGACAGGCGATAGTAGAAATGGCACAGCGACACGAATCCGGGCACGAGAGCGGTTCACGGGACACCACGGGCGCGATGCTCAGCATGGCGATTCTCATGATGGCCATGTGTGTGGGGATGGTTATTGCGATTTCGGTCGCCAGCGCCGTTGGCGGACCAATCGCCTGGGGCCTGGCGGTCCTCGTCATCGTGGGGCTGGCCTTCGCCCACATGAAGTTCATGAACCACGGAGGACATTGAATGCGAATCTCGCAACACCGCCTGCGCATCTTCGGCTTCGAACCGGACTGCGGAGGAGGAGACCTGCTGGATCGGGTGCTGCGATCAACGCCCGGTGTAACGGCTGCCCGGTTCGATGAGCCGCGGCAGGAAGTGTGCGTCGAATTCCTCTCCGAAACCGTTGCGCTCGAGGAGATCGTCGCTGCCGTCGAACGAACTGGCTTCCGGGCAACCGAGAGCCGCCTACCTTGCCCCTGCTGCTGAACGGGGAGAAGGAGAAGAACATGAACCGCACACAGAAGATCCTTGTCGGAGCTGCTTTGCCCGCTGTCCTTGCGGTTGGCGTGGTGGCCGGCGCCGCGTTCGCACAGATGCCCGACGACCACCACCGCGACGAAGCGAACGGTATGCAGATGAGCCAGATGATGGATCCGGCAGCGATGCAGGATCACATGAAGAATGTCCTGGGCGACGACGGCTATCAGCGCATGTTCAATGCGATGGGGGACCACGCGGCGGGGATGCCCATGGACATGTCGGACATGGACGGAATGATGGCTGCTATGGAGGGCTGCCTCGGTCTGGGTGGAGCACTGCCGCCCGGTGCCCCGGGTGCGGGCCAGCACGACGAGCACCATCCGACAGGTTCCTGAGTGGAGCCCGGCGATCGAAAGTATGGGGGCCCGAGCGAGTACGGCCCCCACGCGAAGTTGGCGATGCGCGCCGGTGCTATGCCCCTCCAGCAGCTCGCATCAAAGCTTGCGCCGGCCGCTAATGGCCACCGCAACTGCCGGTACAATCAAGGCCACTCCGGCCAGGACGAGCCACACTTCGGCGCCGACGCGTCCGCCGGAAGTGCGACTGCCCGTACCGGTGGTCGGCGCGAACGGAGTTGCGGTTCCCGGACGAACTGTTGCCGTAGCCAGTGGAGAGGGAGACGCGGTGGGGCCCTCTTGCAGCCAGCTCTGCATCTGCTGAATCTCGGCGCGCTGGCTGGCGATGATGTTTTCGCAAAGCGCGAGCAGCTCCTCGTGTTCGGCGCTCTCAAGGCACTCTTCCGCCCGCTCAATCGCGGTCGAATGGTGCTCGATCATCATGGTCATGAACTCAGCTTCGAACTCGTCGCCGCTCAAAGCGTTGAGCATCTCAAGCATGGCCGTGTCGGCCGCCATCATCGTTGGTTCGTGAGTCTCGTCGTACCAGTCCTGGAGCCAGGATTGCATCTCGTCGATCTCCTGGGACTGCGCGGCGATGATCTCGCCGCACAATTGCTCAAGGTCCGCGCGTACGTCCTTCCCCTGGCAAACCATCGCCATCTCGTTCGCCATGCTGTGATGGTCGATCATGTTCGTGAGGAACTCGGTTTCGAAGGAGGCAGCCGCGGGCTCAGAAGCCGGCCCGTCGGCGCGCACGATTGATGGCGACAACGCTACGAGTCCCAGTACCAGGGCAAGGGCGGCTGATGCCACCAGCCGTCTGTCCGATGTCATTGGTGGCATCAGGCGCTCCGGGATCCGGCAGTCATGCCCTGAAGCATGGTCTGACATGCCTGCTCGCAACGGCGGCAAGCCTCGGCGCAGATGCGGCAATGCTCGTGCATTTGGGCGTGACGCTCGCACTCCTCCGCGCAGATCCGGCACGCTGCCATACAGGCCTCAACCTGTGCCCGGCTCAGTTGTATATCGGGCTCGGTCAGCCGGGCCACGATGCCCCCGGTCGTCATGCAAACTTCGGCGCAGTCGAGGTTCAAGCGGATGCACCGGACGAGCTCCTGGACGGATTGCTCACCCAGGCAGGCGTCCGCACACGAGTTGCAGCTTTGAGCACAGTCGTAACAGGCCTCAATGCACTCCTGAAGCCCAGGCAGGCTGGCAGAGGAGGCGCGTGGGTGGGTACGAAGCATCTCCGAAATGTGAGTCATGTCGTTTCTCCCGCGGCAGGTTGCCACCTAGAAGACGCTAGTACGTTGGTGCTACTACCGCTCCTAGTAGGACGGTGCGGACGTTGCGATAGTCTGCCAATCACGCAAAGAACGGCCACCGGTCAAGCGGCGGTTCAGCGGCGTCGTCCAGATGGCCGCGCCGGATTGTTCATTCCGAACGCAGCGGTACAGTATAAGTACTACAAGTGATAGTAGGAGAATCCATGAGGCTCAACAACCGGATCCCAGCCATCCTGCTCGCCGGCTTGGCGTTGCTGGCCGTCGTCACCGCGGCTTGCGGCGGCGACGATGACGAGCCAACCGTGACGCCCACCATCGCTGCTGCTGGCGGCGATGGCGGCGCCACAAGCATCACCGTGAACCTCAAGAACTGGGCCGTCGAGCCTTCATCGGCGACGGTCAAAGCAGGCGAAGTCACGTTCCGCGCGACTCATGAGGAAGATGCCCACGGCGGTCACGGCGCGGGTGAGGCCGGCGCAACACATCAACTCGTCGTCGCGCGTTTGCAGGACGGGGCGGACGTCGGTGAGACGAAGTTCGGCGCACCGGTCCTTAATCTCGCGGACATCAAAATCGGCGAAGAAAAGACAGGCAAGGCAGTACTCGAACCTGGCCGCTACGAACTCTCATGCCTCGTCGTCGATGGCGACAACGTGAACCACTACGAGGAAGGAATGTACGCGCTGTTGACCGTCGAGTAACTCAGGCCCCGTAAGGATCAGCAAGTGCAATCTCCGATGCAATTGCCTTGCGCGCATGTACCGCAGGCGTTCTCCAATTGCTGCCGGAGCGCCTGCCGGGCACGGTGACGGCGCACCTTAAGGTTGTTCGTCGTGATGCCAAGCCGGTTCGCGACAGCCTCGGGCGGCTCCCCGCCAAGGTCCAAGGACTCAATGAGATCGCTGTACTCGGGTTTCAATGAGGGAAGCAGGGCCTTGAAGCAGGCACAGATGGTCCGCTCGTCCTCATCACTCAGATCGGGGAGGTCCGGCAGTTCGTCGGTTTGTTGCACATGCCGGCGCGCGACATCCCGCTTGCGGTACTCGTAGACAACCGCGTTGCGCAGGATGCGGAAGAACCATGGGATGAGGCGTTCGTCGTCCCGCAGCTCTGGCGCGGATTTCAGTGCTTTCAGCAGGCTGTCGTGAACGATGTCCTCGGCCAGCTCCGGGTCGTCGACGCGACGGCGCACGTACTCCACGAATCTCTGCCGGCTCTCGTACAGGTGTTCCATAGGCTGCTGTTCAGCGGAAGGCGACGTCATCCTTGCTCCCATGCCGTGAGACGGCACTTGAATCAGCGTACCGGATCGGTTCGCCTGGACGGAACGCGCCGACCCCAGAAGCCGAGTTCGCCAACAAACTGGAAGCCTTCGCTCTCATACAGGCGCACAGCCCGGACATTCCGCGAGTCGACGCCGAGTGTGACAGAGAGTGCACCCATCGCATGAAGCTCCGCTACGGCGCGGCGGATCATCTTCCGGCCGATGCCCAGTCCTTGAGCCGCCGGCAAAACTGTGAGGTTCGAGACCCAGGCGTATGGCCCGCCCGAGGGGTTCGTCGCCGTTGCGGAGAAGCGTAAGTGGGCAGTAGCAAGGATCTCGCCGGACTCGCCCTTGGCGACCACGAATGGGCTTTGCGCCATGGCCAGTTCCGCGGCCAGTGTCGCGCGGGCGATGGGCAAAAAGTCGGGACTGCCCTCGTATGCTGCGTTCAAAGCGGCCAGCAGCTCGTCCAATCGCTCGCTGCCAACGGCTTCGAGCTCAAGGCTGTGTTCGATTCGACGGGACGAAACCGACGCCGGCCGTTCGAGCACCTGAAATGTGTGGCTCGGCTCGAAACCAGCCTCGGTCGCGGCAGCCCGAGCCCAGGCCGCTGCGCCCGGCAGCGCCAGCACCAGTTCCTCGTACCCCGATTCAGCGGCCAGTTGAAGTGCAGCCTCAACGGCGTAGCGCGCGGCTGTCGGCGTTCGCGAGACTGGGTCAAGGCCCAGGCGCGCCTGGGCTCGCCCCGGGACCGCTGACGGCGCCAGGCCCACGATGCCTACCGGCAGGGTCCCACGCCAGAGGAGAGAACTGGCGTGGGACCAGCCAGAGAGCGGCCACCATTCGCCCGGCGGCCTGAAGAGGATGTCGTCAGCATCCTGGGACGCTCTCCAGAGGAGGTCTCCCAGATCCGCTGTGGCTTTGGTAACGGCGGTGGCGCGAAACGCCGGGGCCGCGAGCGATTTCTGAGCGTCTTTCGATTCAGCAGCGAGCATGACGAGACCACCAAGGGAGGTTTGGGCGAATTGGGCGAAGTGGATTAGGCGGGCGAGCAGCAGGCGCAGCCTGTACTGCGTTCCTGCGCCGCTGCCGGTTCAGCGGATTCGAATGTCTGCTGGCAGCCGCTGGAGCAGAAGTAGTAGTCAACACCTTCGCGGCTGGTCGTGAAGGCCGCACCCTCAACGCGGACGCTCATTCCGCACACGGGGTCCACGGACGTTCCGCGGCGCTGCTGCTCGTCCATTTGCCCGCCGGCGACGGGGTACCCCTTCGAAGCCATGACGTTCACCGCAGCCTCCAGCTCGGCCGGCTGGTCGTACGCCAGGCTCACCCGGCGGCTGAGGATATCGACGTTCACTGAGCGGATGCCCTGGAGGTGCTCCACGGCGCTGGTGATGGTGCGGGCACAGTGGCCGCAGGTGATGTCGGGGACGTTAAGGGTGGTTTCCATGTCTATATCTCCGTTGGGCTCGCTCGTTGGCGGTACGCCCTTCGCGAGTTGAGACGTAGAGCGCGGGGTGTGGTTACAGCGACGGGGAAAGACTGCGTACCAGTGCCGGCGCGAGTTCGACGGCCGTTGGTCGAGCGCAGACGCAAAACGGTTCCACGAGACGGGCGGCTGGTGATGTAACCGGGCAGCGCGGATTGCGTCTCTTCGTACGACAGCGGTCAAACACCGCCGAAAGGAGGACCAGGTGGAGAACTCAGGTCCAGCAGTAACGTTAGATATCGCCGGGATGACCTGCGCGTCGTGTGTGCGCCGCGTGGAGCGCGCCCTCAGCAAGGTAGAAGGCGTAGAAACGGCGAGCGTGAACTTCGCGGCTGAGACTGCGCGGGTAACGTTCGCCGGCGAAGTCCCGGTCGAGTCCCTGGTGGCTGCGGTGGAGAAGGCCGGCTACCAGGCGCAGCCATCGTCCGCCGACAACGATCGCGAATCGGAGCGCGCCAATCACGCGCGCACCACGCTCATCACGCTCCTCGCCGGTGCGCTGCTCGCCATTCCAACGGTGGTGCTGGCAATGGCCATGGACATCGCCGGGATGCACATCAACGGCGACCGCGATCTGACCGGCTGGGTCCTAGTTGCGCTCGCCACGCCCGTGCAACTAGGGCTCGGCTGGCGGTTTTACCGCGGCAGCTACACCAGCCTTCGGCACCTGAACCCGAACATGGACGTACTCGTCGCCCTCGGCACAAGCGTTGCCTATGGCTACAGCGTGTGGGTGGTAGCGAGCGGCAGCCACGAAAGCATGTTCTTCGACGTGAGCGCGGCCGTGCTCGTCTTCATCACAATGGGCAAGTACTTCGAGGAGCGCTCGAAGGGGGCTGCGTCGAGTGCGATTCGATCGCTCCTCGGACTTTCCGCAAAGACCGCAACCGTCCTCAGGGATGGGATCGAAACCGAAGTTCCCATCGAAGAAGTGAAGCTGGGTGACCTCTTCATCGTCCGGCCGGGGCAGCGGATCGCCGTCGACGGTGTGATCCGCGAGGGCCACAGCACGGTCGACGAGGCCATGATCACCGGCGAAGCGATCCCCGTGGAGCGGCGCATTGGCGACCACGTGATTGGTGGCACCGTAAACCAGAACGGCCTGATTTACGTTGAGGCGACGGCAGTGGGTGAACAAACCGCGCTCAACCGCATGGCTCGAATGGTGGAAGAGGCCCAGGGCTCGAAGGCTCCCATCCAGAAGCTCGTCGACCAGGTGGCAGCGGTGTTCGTCCCGATCGTCATCGCGCTTGCGGGAGCGGTCTTCTTGGCGTGGGGCAGCATCGGTGGCGACTGGCAGACAGGGATGGTTGCAGCGGTTGCCATCCTGGTCATCGCGTGCCCGTGCGCGCTTGGCCTCGCGACCCCGACCGCGATCATGGTCGGCACCGGGATGGGCGCTGAGCGCGGCATCCTCATCAAGAACGCGGAGGTCCTTGAACGCACTCGGGGGCTTGGCGCCATTGTCTTGGACAAGACCGGCACGCTGACCGAAGGCCGGCCGCAGGTCACGGACGTCGTCGCCGTCGGTTCCCTGGCCCGTGGCGAACTCCTTCGGTTGGTCGCCTCGGCCGAATCAGGAAGCGAACATCCGCTCAGCAGGGCAGTCGTCGACGCCGCTGTCGACGAGGGCCACGACCTCGCCAAGGCGACTGAATTCGAGGCCGTCACTGCACGCGGTGTGAGGGCCGTCGTGGACGGTGACGTAGTCCTGGCTGGAAACTCGCGGCTCTTCGAAGAGCACGGCGTTTCCATCTCTTCATCCGTGGCGGAACGAGTCCGGTCTCTGGAATCTCAGGGAAGGACAGTCATCCTGGCCTCGGTCGATGGGCGCATCGAAGGCATAGTGGGAATCGCCGACGAGGTGAAGCGGAACGCGCCGCGCGCGGTCGAGGCGCTCCATCGCCTTGGCCTGCGGGTGATCATGATGACGGGCGACAACGAACGGGCTGCCGCGGCTGTGGCCGCCAGCGTCGGAATCACCGAGTTTCGTGCTGGTGCGCGTCCCGAGGACAAGCTCGAGCTCGTGCGGTCGCTGCAGGCCGAGGGTCTCTCCGTTGCCATGGTGGGCGATGGCATCAACGATACGCCGGCTCTGGCTCAGGCCGACATCGGAATTGCCATGAGCACCGGCACCGACGCGGCGATCGAAGCCGGCGACATCACGCTCCTCAACGGCGATGTGTCGAAGATAGCCGAGGCGATCACCCTGAGCCGTTCCACCCTGACCGCCATCCGGCAGAACCTCGTGTGGGCATTCGGCTACAACGTCGTGGCATTGCCCGTGGCCGCCCTGGCATTGCTTAATCCGATCATCGCGGGCGGCGTGATGGCTTTCAGCTCGGTGAGCGTGATGGCGAACAGCCTCCGGCTGCGCACGAAGAGTCAGTCCATCGCCACGACGAGCGGCAACGAGTACGGTGGACCGCGTCAGTCGTTTGTCACCGCCAACCGGGCGCCGCTATTCGCCATGGTCGTAGCGACTGCCGTCCTCGTTCTTCCCCTGACGATATTCACCGGCCTCGACCGGGGCTGGTTCGGCGAGAGCAACGACGATGGCCACGCGGGCGGCGACGACCACGCCGTTGTAGTCCCGGACGGTGCCCTCAAGGTGGAACTCACCAACTGGACGGTACGGGCCGACCGGCAGTCCGTCTCCGCCGGAGAGACGACACTGATGGTGGTCCATCCAGCTGAGGATGGCCACGGGGCGCATGGTGACGGTGAACCTGGAAGCGTCCACAACCTGGTGGTTCTTCGACATGGTGCGGATGGCGACTACGAGATGGTGGGCCGTACTGAAAACATCCCCACCGGAGGAAGCGCCACGCTGAACCTCGACCTCGAAGCTGGCGAGTATGAGCTGCTGTGCGACGTCGTCGACGAGGTGGACGGCGGATACCTCAGCCACACCCAAGAGGGGATGAGGACGACGCTGCACGTGGATTAGTGGGGGTGGTCGAGTGGGAAAGAGGGCCGACGCGCGGGGCGGCCCTCTTTACACGGGTCGGCCGGAACGCTGGGATTGACCGTGGCAACGTCGAAGCGCCGGTTGCTGGCGATTCGACAGCAATTCTGGTTTGTACGGCTGCACCTCCTTCTAACGGAGGATCGGGAATCCTCCGAAGCGCCCGAGAAGACTCTCCCACCCGCCGATTTCGTCCCCGGCCCCCGCTGGCAGAGTCACCGGGACGCAAGTGCGTCCTGAGGAATGCGGATCCGGGACCTGGGAATGCCGATCGTCTCAATTCGGCGGCTGTGCCGGGTCGACCAAGCCAATAGGAAAGTAGGACAGCCATGATCGAGGTCAACGATGTCACGAAGCAGTACGGCGATACGGTCGCCGTGGACCACCTCTCGTTCGCGGTGAAGCCCGGCATCGTCACCGGGTTCCTCGGCCCGAACGGGGCCGGCAAGACCACCACGATGCGCATGATCCTCGGGCTCGACACCCCGAGCAGCGGGCAAGTCACGGTGAACGGCCGGTCGTACCGGGACATTCCGGCGCCGATGCACGAGGTAGGGGCACTGCTAGATGCGAAAGCAGCATACGGCGGCCATACCGCTCAACAGCACCTGCGCTGGATTGCCCGGGCCGGCGGAGTTCCGGAAAAGCGGGTCGGCGATGTGCTCGACATCGTCGGTCTGGCGGATGTGGCCGGGAGGCGCGTCGGCGGCTTCTCTCTCGGCATGTACCAGCGGCTCGGCATCGCCGTTGCACTGCTGGGCGACCCGCGCATTCTGATCTTCGACGAGCCGGTGAACGGCCTCGACCCCGAAGGCATCCGCTGGATCCGAAGCTTCCTTCAGCAGCTGGCCGCTGAGGGACGCACCATCCTCCTCTCCAGCCACCTCATGAGCGAAATGGAAGAGACGGCGGACCACATCATCGTGGTTGGCCGCGGACGGCTCATCGCCGACGAGAGCATCGCCGCGTTCACGCAGCGGAGCCGGAGCAGTCACGTCCGCGTAGTCTCGCCCCGCGCCGCCGACCTCGCCCCGTTATTGGAGCGGGCGGGCGCAATCGTCACCAGAGCCGAGGGTGCCCTCAGCGTGACGGGTATGGAGGCCCCGCAAATTGGCAACCTTGCCGCCGCCAACGGCATCGAAGTCCATGAGCTTGCGACGCGCCGGGCGAGCCTGGAGGCAGCGTTCATGGAGCTAACGGAATCGAGCCTGCAATACCAGGCCGACGCCAAGAAAATCGCCGCGGTCGCGTAGACCGCTCAACTCATCAACCGAAGGAGACTCGACCATGACAACAGCAACGATACCCTCGACCACCCCCCTCGCAGGAGCCGCCACCGCGCCGCCGGCAAGCTTCTGGAATACCCTGGGTGCGGAGTGGTCCAAGGTGGCCACGCTTCGCTCCACGTACCTCACCCTCGGCCTCGGCCTCTTTCTTTCGGTCGCTACGACCGCCGTGGCCAGCGTGGCGATGGGCGCTACCAACACCGCATGGCCCGAGGACTTCGACCCGATCCTGTTTTCGATGGTCGGGAATGTCTTCGCCCTCATCGTCTACTCGGTGTTCGGCGTGCTCGCGGTCAGCCGCGAATATTCCAGTGGCACGATCCGGCTCACGCTGATAGCGACGCCAGCCCGGCACAAGGTGCTCTTCGCCAAGCTGCTGCTTGTCACGATGACCATCTTCGCGTTTGGCATGCTCACGACCATCGCGATGTTCCTGGTCGGACAGGCATTGCTGGGAGCCTATGGCTTGCCGACCACGACCCTCGCTGAGACCGACGCGCAGTGGGTCGTGCTTGGGCTCGGCGCTACGATGCCATTCTTCTCCATCGTCGGCCTCGCCCTTGGGGTCCTGCTCCGCAGCACCGCCGGCGGGATTACTACCGTCCTTGGCCTTCTCTGGCTTCCCCAGATCTTCGGCGAATTCATGCCGACCTGGGGCCAGGAGCACATCATCAGCCTCTTCCCGGGCAGCGCCCTCGACAGCATGACGATCGGCCAGATGATGAGCGCGCCGCCATATTCAGCCCCGGCTCTTGCCGCCCTCATTGCTGCCACCTGGCTGTTCGCCATCGTGGGTGCCGCCTACGTGGCCTTCCAGAGGCGCGACGCGTGATTCCAGCGCGGCGGGGGGTTCGTCGTCGATCTCCCCGCCGGTTTCCTTGGGCAAGCCAACCATGCCAGCCAGGCAGGAACTCGAACAATGAATAACAACCTCGCGCTGTGGGGCCTCGACTGGGCGACTCGCCAAACATCGTGCCGCCGCTTGTCGTCCGGGATCGGATCGGTCTTGGTTCCCTGGCTCGTCACGCAGCCCGCGCTCGGCGCCGGCATCGAGGGAGCCAGGATCGCCCACCTTGGGCCGGCCGGCTCCGGGAGCTGGGCACCTACACCGTTTACGGCCTCGGAATTACGTTTTGGCCAGGCCGTCTCGCTCGTTTAGGCAGACCCCGGGCTGCTCTCTGACCGGCTCACTCACAAAGGAAGGAACACATCATGACGGTCCCGACGGCCAAACTCGCCACTAACGCCCCAGGTACAGCCAACAGCGAGACTCGGACTGCCGCTGTCGGCTCCCCGCCTACGTACCGCCTGAACATCATGCGGGCGGGCTACCTGCTGATGGCCGTGGGACTCGTGGCCGTTAAGTGGCCCGTCCTGGTCAGCGGGGAGGCGGCTTCGCTACCGGTATTTGAAGGCGTGGTGGCCGTTCTGCTGGCGACCATGTCACTATTCTGGTTTCTGGCGCTTCGCTACCCGCTCCAGATGCTGCCACTCCTCATCTTCGAGTCGGCCTGGAAGCTCATCTGGCTTGCCGCCGTTGGCATCCCCAACCTCATAGAGGGCGACATGAGCGACGAAATGCGCAGCGTCCTGTTCAACGTTTCTCTCGTCGTCGTCGTCCTCGCGGTCACCCCCTGGGATTACGCCTGGAAGCGCTACGCCAAGGCGCCCGGCGATCCGTGGCGCTGAGGCGTGCCGGCGAGTCTACGGAGAAATGAGGTGGGGCCGCCCAGATTAGTAGCTCTTCTAGCGCGGGAGCGAGCCGGCGACCTTGCTCCCGTGGCCCTGTTCACTCTCGATCGAAATGGTCCCGCCCATCCGCTCGATCCGCTCCCGCATCGACCGCAGACCCATGTGGCCGGGGCCCGTCGCCGCCGGGTCGAATCCGATGCCGTCGTCGATGACCGAGAAGTTCAGACTGCCATTGACGGCCTCGATCGCAACCGTGACGGTGCTCGCCTGAGCATGCTTGACCACATTGTGCAGCGCTTCGCGCACCACGCTATACACGGCTTCTTTCGCCTTCAGGTCGGCTTCCGGTTCGACCGCGCTGAAGTCCACGCTGAGCCCGTGACGCGCCTCTGCGGCGGTCACCTGACGCTTCACGGCGTTGACAATCCCTTCTTCAGCGATGGCGCCGGGGTGGAGATCGAAGATGAGGGCGCGCATCTCTGCCAGGCCGGCCGCGGCAAGCGAGATAACGTAGTCCATCGGTTCGATTGCTTCGACGTCCTTCACGAGGTACTTGCGTGCAGCCTTGGCTCCCAGCGCTACCCCGTACATAGCCTGTGCCACCGAGTCATGAAGGTCGCGCGCGAGGCGTTGCCGTTCTTCCAAAACGGCGAGGGCGTGCGCCTGTTCGTAGAGCCGGGCATTCTCGATGGCGACGGATGCATGGTCGGCGAACGCCTTCGCAATCGTTACCTGCTTGTCCGTGAAGCAATGCGGGGTGTCGTTCGCGACGCCGAAATACCCGATCGGCGCACCTTTCACCATTAGCGGGACCGCCATCCACGTTCGAATGAAGGCGAACGCCTCCGTGTGGAGCAGATGGCCCATGGCCTCGCGATACGAGCTCGCGATCGCGCCGCCGCTCGTCAGGACATCTTCGATCACCACCGTCTGCGCGCGGCCGATGTCGTCCCAGAACTCCTGGCTCGCGGCGACCTGCACGCAGGGGTAGTCGAGTGTCGAGGGATGCACCTCAGTGGCGTGCGTCTTGGCAGTTAGCTCCGCGATGCGGAAACGGGCGCCGGTCTGAGGCGTGCCCTTTCCCGCCCGCTCTGGGTCGACGACAAGGTCATGAACGACCAGCTCGTCGCCTTCGATCAGGATCAGCGATGCCGCGCTGTAATCGATGACGGCGCGGAGCTCGGTCAGCACAAGGCGAACCAGTTCCCGCAGGTCGAGCGTCGATGTGACCGCTCGCGCCACTTGCAGGAGGCTTTCGAGTTCGCGGGTTCGCTCCAAGACGCGGTCCTCAAGGACTTGCTCGATCCGCGCCTGCTTGGTGATGTCGCGGACCGCCCCAAGCATGGCCATCCGGGCGCCGTACTGAATTGGCCGGCAGGTCACTTCTGCTTCGAAGGTAGTTCCGTCCGCGCGGCGATGCCTTGTCCGCGCCGGACGTAGTCCCACAGACGCTGACGCCATGAGCTGCCGGAGCTCGGGACAGACATCGTGGACGAGGATGCCCACGACTTCGCCCTGGCCGTGCATAGCTGCAAACGCGGGGTTCGCCTCGAGAATCCGGCCTTCGACGTCTGCAATGAAGAGCCCCTCGCGGCTTGCCTCAAAGATCGCACGATACCGGTGCGCACTGTCGCCGGCCTCGCCGTGCGTCGCGTCTCCGAAGGCCAGATCGGGTCCTGCCGGTGATCTCGTCATGGGGTACTCGCAAGTTCGGCCAGCCCTATGCGGGCAGCGTAGAGAGCTGCATGGGTCCGGCTCGGGACACCCAACTTCCCCAGGATACTGCTGACGTGGGACTTCACCGTCGTCTCCTGGATCGAAAGCCTCAGCGCGATCTCCTTGTTCGTCTCTCCGCGCGCAAGCAGCTTGAGTACGGCGATCTCCCGCTCGCTCAGCGGATCAGGGTTGGCTGGAGCGGCGACCTCTCGCATGAGCCGTTCGGCGGCTTCGGCGGAAAGCTGAACCTTCCCCGCTGCCGCGGCCTTGATCGCCCGGCAGAGATCGTCGGCCTCCGTATCCTTGAGGAGGTACCCAATCGCTCCGGCGCGAACGGCCCGCACCACGGACCTGTCTTCAAGGACGCTGGTCAGCGCGATGATTTCAGTCTCCGGTAGCTCCTGGCGCAGCCTGCCGATCGCCTCGATGCCATCCATCACCGGCATCAAGAGGTCCATCAGGATGATGTCGGGCCGGAGCTCGGCAGCGCGGATGAGGGCCTGAGCGCCGTCAGGCGCTTCCCCGACGACTTCCAGCTCGGGATCCGTGCGAAGAAAGAGTCGCAGTCCCTGCCGTACGACAGAGTGGTCATCAACGATAAGGACACGAATCGTCATTCAGGCAGTGTCCCGGGCAGATTTGCCGTGGAGCCTAGCATTAGGCCGGAGAGGAATCATCCTCCTAACGGATGACTCCCTGGGTAGTCGGCCGGAGGAACGACAGCTTGTCCCGGTGCACGATGCGTGCGTCCGCGTCGGGGTCCAGCCTGTACGCATGCCACCGACACGAATCCTGATTGTCGATGATGAGGGGCCAATCCGCCGCGGCCTTACGTTGAGGCTGCGGGCCGAACCCGACCTTGCGGTTGTAGGCGAGGCTCCGGACGGCCTCAGCGCCGTTGATAGTGCACAAAGGCTGAAACCTGACCTGGTTCTCATGGATGTTCGCATGCCGGGACTCGATGGGCTCAGCGCTGCGGCTCTCATCCTGGCGAGTGACCCAGGAACTCAGGTGATTTTCCTGACGATGCACGACGACGCCAGCGTGCGGGCGGAAGCAGCAAGGCTCGGAGCCGCCGGCGTTGTCGGGAAGCAAATGATCGACGAGGAACTCATGGCGACAATCCGCGCGGTTGCGGCAAACATCCGAAGCGTTCAGGAGTGAACAATGGTGTTGGCAACGTGGTGGTTTGACGATCGGCAGCCGTCGCTCGACCCGGTCAGGGACTCCGCTTCACGCGAAGCTTGGAACGGGGCTCTATCCCCGGTCCGGGGGCGTGAGACGACGACGCGGAACGCCGTTCGTTGCGTCCTGGTGACTTACGCATCGCCGCGTCGTGATGCCGGTGCCTGCTGTTCCGCCTGTGAGTGCGGCAAGTGGTTCCCTACTGCTCACGGGCCGGCACCGGGATCTCTCACGCCGAACCTGCGCTTGAAGCAACCCACCTTGCCAACTGCTCGCATTGCGCCTCGGTCGACAGACCCCGAAGTGATCGCAATGCGCGCTCGGACACCTCCGATGGTCCAGAGTTTCGCTCCAACAGCTCCAACGCTGCCGAGTCCAGGTTCAAGACCTGCAGAACCTGAGTTACCCGAGCTCGCGAGACTCCGAGTCGCCGCGCGAGGTCGGCCCGCGATTCGCCGCGCTCATTCATGGACGCCTGCTTCGCGAGCGAGACGCACCGGGTTCGGGCGGTCGCAGGCCGGCTCGGTTCGTTGCGATCCCTCAGCTGAAGGCACGTCCTCTCAAGAGAAGTAGCGCCGCTTCGCGCCAGGTTCGCTCTTGTTGCGGTTGACGTTGAGGACGGAGTGGCGGCCGTCCGGGGCGTACATCGCCATCAGCTGCCCCGAGAGCGATGCGAGGACTTCATCCACGAGCTTGCGGACTCTGCGGGATAAAGTCCTCCGTCGTCACCCCGAAGAGCATCTTCGCCTGTCGTTCGGCCGAACCTCGCATGGTCCACCCCGCACCGAGATGCACCAATATCCCTCACCTACGCCTTATGGCCGATTCCCAGAGACGCCTTTCGACTCCTGCTAAGTGATGTAGGGAAGGTACGTCTCCCCTACATCCTTCCGAAGGGGGCTTCTTTTGTGCCTTTCGCCCCGACCCGGCTCACGTGGCTCTGGGCCTGTGACCGGGGCGGCTTCTCGCTGGAGGTGCGATTCCGACTTCCACAAGCACGTCCTCACCCAGCGACTGGCGCACAACGGCCACGAGCTGCTCCGTACCCACGTCTTGAACGCGCGCGCAAAGCTGCAGAATGACGGGACTCCCGGATGCGCATCATCAAGAAGGCGCGCCGAATCGCAAGATCGATGCCGTCGTCGCCGCCGCCATTGGAGTGGAAGGCGATGTACCTGAACGTTTAGGGATGGGGTCCAACACGGGCGTCATGGAGGACCTCCTGACGGCCCATGTCTTCGTTTAGATCAAGACGTCGGTGATCGGCCCGCCGACGGTGCCCGGGTTGAGTGCGAGAACCGGATGGTACGCGGGTCCCCGTTCTGCATCGTCGTCCCACTCGTAGACGACGATGCGCAGGGTGTTAAGCAGTCGCCCCACAAGCACAGCAAGCCCAAAGGGTCCGTGAAAGGCCAAGTGAACCTCAGCACGGTCGCTTTCCGCCGACAGACGCTTGATGTGCCCCGCGACGTCCACGGCGATTCGAGCGGCTTCGGAAGGATCGAGCAACGTGCCGGGTTCCACGCCGATGCGAGCGACGGACGCGAACGCTCCTTGCGATTGGTCTATCAGGCGCCGAAACGCCGCCTCGTCTGCGTTGGGTGTTAGCGTGACGAAGACGGCAATGCGAGACCTCGTCACGTGCTCTGCGAGACCCCTATCTTGCAGAGGTGCAACCGAGACGCTGTGCGTGCTCGCGTCGTGGGGCGAAGATTCGGAACTCCAGACGAGCCCGCGCGGGTCGACCGCGTCGATGTCGCCGAGGCGTGTCTCAGGCAGGGTGGTTCCCACTGCCAACGCCACCGAAAGGTGCATCCCTCCAGCGATCCGGACGACTCTGGCGCGCGATGTGAAGATTGCGTCGGCGACCAGAGGCAACGTCTGCTTGAGATCCGCCAGGCCGGCTGGGCTTGGAAGCCTGCCTCCGTCTGCAGGCCGAAGTCGGAGGTGAAGGTCAGCATCGGCGGCGGCATCACCTGCGTACGTCTCAGGGCGAGTTTGCGTCAAAACGGTCAGCACTCCGCCGCGTTCTTGGATTGCGTTCCTCCGCAGCTCAATCCGATGCAGCAGCAGATCACGAACAATTTCGAGCCGACCAGCTTCGGTGCGGCTGTTGCTCTGCTTCTTGGTCGCGAGAGCGGCATCGACCCTTTGGAGGAGACGGTCCGGCGCCTTAAAATCAGGTCGGGAGGCATCCTTTGGGTTGGGGGCTTCGTTGGCAATGCAGAGACTGAATTGGGGGTCATCGTCGAGCTGCAGCAGCCTGGGCAGCTCCTTCTCTCTGACGATTTCGCTGTCCTTGATATCATCGGTCACAACCAGGACGGCCCCCGAGAGACCGCTCGTGAGGGCCTCATCGAGCCGATCCGCAGTGTTGCCGGCGCGCAAGTCGTTGCGGTCCCGCCAGACTACGATTCCGGCTGCTCGCAAAAGGTGCTCAATCTCTGTTGCTCGATCCCAGCCGTCGGACTGGCGATATGAAATGAACACGGGGCCGTCAGTTCGAACGGCCCCATCGGGCAACGTATTGCGGTTCACCACTTGTGCCTCTTCAACCTCCACCCGAGCTCGCTCGGCTCTGACTCGCCAGAACCTCGCCTTTCGAAGCACGAACGCCTCCAGCCACACGAGGGGACGCGGGGCGCACACAACGAGCGCGATGGGCCCGTCAGCGGCTCTCGCGGTCGCTCTCGCGGACTCAAGATCGAGTCCGCTCGCGGGTCCGATCCCGGTGTGTGAATGCCACTCGCCGACGTAACCGATGAGCGGCTCGTCGGGGTGTCGTACAAACCAATCCTTCAACAGCGCGTTCGCTTCCACGTCGTCGCGGGTGTACCTGTGACACGTGGCGGACGGGCTCGGGACAACCAGCAGATCAGTGACCACGATGCCGTTGTCGGACCGGTAGCCAAGGAGAATTCCTCCGGTCTCGACGGGGAGCGCCTCGGCCGCTTCGCGTATCATCGCTTCGCGTGCCCGGCTTCGAAGCACCACGCGGGGAGTTTGGGTCATCGATCGTCCCTGCGGCTCAAGTGTCGAACTTCGCCAGCCGGATGAAGCGGCTCGCCAACCAGGATCCCGACCGCGTGGCGGGTAGCCACCGCCGCTGCCTCGACCACGGTGAACGGCGGCGTTGGCGAGACTGGGCTGCCACAACCAGCCTCGAAGTTTGCAGGACGATCGGCGAGGGCGTCGTCTGAACGCGGCAGCGATTCCCCGCCCAGTGGCGGAAGGACATCGACCCGCAGGGTCTCGCCATTGTTTTGGAGCACGACGGAGAGGAAGTTGCGCCCGTCCGCCTGTGCGGCGGCGTGGAGAAGCGCTGTGACCTGAAATTCTGCTGTGGCGTTGATCACCAGGTCGTGGCTGGCCAGCACTTCGTAGGCTGTCTGGTCAGACAGCACCAGATCTCCACGCCGGTGAATGTCGTCTGCTTCGATGCCATGCCGCCGGACGAGCTCGGCGGCGACAGCATCGACCTTGCGAAGTCCTACCGCGGTCGAATCCAAGAGGTGCCGTACCACATTTCCGGGCTTGAGAATGTCGTCGTCCAACAGAGTGAGCTGCCGCAACCCAGCTCGAACGAGCAGGTCGGCCACGTACGAACCGATCGCCCCGACGCCAACGATCGCCACGCGCATTTCGGCAAGCCGTGCGGCGTGGGGGCCGGAGCGAATCAGCCTGGCGCGAGCATCGCTGCCAGCACTGAGTAGACGGCGCAATTCAATGCCGCCGTTGGCGTACTTGCCTACTTCGAGGACGATTGCACCCGGTTGGCCATCCCGCTCGAAGCGGAGAATAAGGAAGTCGACCTTTCCTTGCCGAACCGCACGTCCAAGGTCGACGCGAGCGTCAGCCATCGAGACGATGTCTTCCCAGGTCCTCGGTGGCACCTTGAGGCTGCGCACCGTCGCGACGTATCCGAACCGATCGAGCTTGAACTTCTTCACTGCCGGGACCGGCTTCTCCATGCGGCTCTTGAATCCCATGGTGCCGCTAGAACCCTGGATGAACCGCACGTACGAGTCGGTGAGAGGCTCAAGGTCGGGCAGCAAGTAGAGCCGTCGGTCCGAGGACTGCTGAAAATACCTCTCGAGGTCTAGGTCCGGCCGATCGTTTGGCCAGCCCTCGTCAGCGTCAGCGAACCACGCGCCAACGTGCTCCAGAAAGGCGGCCGGCTCCCGCCACCAAAGCTCGTCGTGGTCATCCTCAGCGATGAGGCACAGACCGCCGTCGAGTTCCCGATGCCACGACCACGGTGCGGCCTCCGGGTCTTTGGGATTCACTTTGGGCGGCTCGAACGGGAACCCGCGCCCGATGGACACGCAGACTTCGACGGTTCCGTCTCCCCTGCGGACCGAACCACACCATGCAGCACCGTCCTCTCGGAAGCCAGCACGAATCAGCCCTTCTTCGAAGTGAAGCTTCGCGTGTGCGACGGCGTCGTCGAAGTCGCTGCGACTCATCCGTACGTGCGCCTCCCTGCCGGGACCACCCGGTCGCCGGCGGACACCAGCACCGAGCTACGCTTCGTCCCGTCCTCTTCGTAGCCAGGGGGCATCGGGAAAATCCAGTCGCCGTTCGGGTCCTTCCCCAGCAGTGAACGGAATTTCAACGCCGCCTGGCCTTCGTCGTCGTCGGCAAGCGCTGACTCGGCGGTCGCGGCCGCTTCGGCGAACGCCACCTGCAGGGCCTTGAACTCGTCCTCGGTCGCTTTCACGAAGACGTTCTCGCCGGGAAGGGTGGGGTCTCCCACTGCGATCCCACGGAGAACGAGGTCGTCGATGATGGCGCTCACCGCTCGCAACGCCGCGACGTAGTACTCAGCAGCATCGTCGCCAGTGATATCGCCGCCTTCGAAAGCGTTGTAGGCCGTGACCTCGATGAAGAACCCTCCAGGCTTCGCCTTTCCGAGCTTGGCTCGACGGGTCTGGCGAAGCAGTTTCACCGTGGGCACATAGTGTTCGTCCTGCTCGGAGTTCATCTCACTGGACAGCGTGGTGAGCTCCTCCGGATTGGTCTGGACCCAGGCGTTCTCGTCACCCTTCTGGGGAATCTCCCAGGTTTCGCCATCGGAGTGAGGGCGAGCCGGTACGGCATCGACGTGCAGGTCGAAGTCAGGGAAGCTCACCTGCAGGCTCCTGGCCTGACGCTTCGTGCGGAGGTGCCCGTCAGCGTCGCGACCGAACGCCTCGTTGAGCACCTTGAAGAAGTGGTCAAGGATGTCCTTCGACGTGACATCGTCCGGGAGGTCAGGCATCCGGCTGAAGACGTCGACGTCCTTTATGCGCTTGATGGAGACGCTGCGCTTGTACGACCCGATGAGGACCGTGTCTATGCCATAGCTCTTCAGCGTCGGATCGGCTTCGAGCGCTTCGCGCACGGCTTTGTGAGCTTCAGGCGCGTTGCTCTTGTCGTTGTCGTCGGGCTCGACGTTCCGGAGCGCTTCCGCGAACTGCTTTCGCAGGTGTGCCATGTCGGTCCTCCTCAAGGAGTGGAGTAGGGGGTGCCGACATGCTGGCAAGCATGAGCGTCACCCCGTGACGTGAAGCAGGCGGTCCGCCTACTTCTTGTTCTTCCCGCTCTTGGTCTCATTGGTCGTGGTCTTCGGGTGCCGCTTCACCGTGGACTGCTTCACGAAGCGGCCTGTGATAGCGCTTCTACCTTGCTTACCCGCCATTGCTCTCACCTCCTCTCTGCGTGCGTCGCATCCGCCCGACTGTTTCAATTGTAACACAGTCACGATGCGGACGCGACACACTGCGTCGAATGTGAGATCATTGCCTCATGGCACGAACGACGGTCAGTCCCGCTCTCCTCTACTCGGCCCTGGATGCGGTTCGAACGGAGAGGGATCTGTCTTGGCGCTCCCTCGCGCGCGAAATCGGGGTGAGCCCGTCGCTGCTTTCCCGCATCGGGAACGGCCTGAAGCCGGACGCGGACGGGTTCGCGACCATCGTCGCCTGGCTCAAGCTGCCGGCTGAGCAGTTCTTTGTGGACGAAGACGGGGGCGCGGAGAGCGAGGCTGCGCAGCCTGACCTCATGGCGCAGCTTGTTCCGCTTCTCCGCGCACGCAAGGACCTTTCTGAGACCGACATGGATTATCTCCAGAAAGTGTTCGCCGCCACCGTGGAACATGTGAGGTCGAAGGAGCGTTGACGAATGCGCCACGGGTTCAAGGCCGAGGCTCGCCGCCTCGCGCTGGAGCTCAGATCGGAAATTGGTCTCGATGCCCACGTTCCTATCGATCCTTACGCACTTGCGAAGCAGTACGGAGTGCCAGTTGTCCCTCTCAGTCAATTGCCGTGTGAGGAACGGCATCACTTCTTGCAGGCTGATGGCACCTTCTCCGGTGCGCTAATTCCCATCGGCACGGGGCGAGCAATCCTGGAGAATGACGGGCACCGCCCATCGCGTCGAAGGACCACCATGTGCCACGAGATGGCGCACGTCGTGCTCGAGCATGATTTCGGGATGTCCTTGTCGCTTGACGAGCGCAAGTGCGGTCTCGGGGGAGTTCAGGAGGAGGAAGCGGACTGGCTCTCGGGAGAGATTCTGCTCCCGACCGATGGCGCGTTCCGGCTGGCAACTCGAGACGCGTCCGACTCGGACGCGGCGACAGCGTTCGACGTCAGTCTGGCGGTTGCGCGGTGGCGGATGAACGCAAGCGGCGCCCGAACGGTCATTGGTCGCGCCCGTCAGAAGAACGTTCAGCGCGGCTGGTAGCATCGCGCTGATGAATCCGATGCAACGTCCCAATGTAAACCAAGCTTCTGTACAGGTCTGACGTTGCGGCGTCCGCGGTCTCATGTGGTGTCGCTTCATAGCAGAATGTGAGACCAGCGACCGGTTCATTACGGACCGCCCTTTGATCCATTGGCCGAGAGTTCGAATCTCTCCGGGCCCACGACCTTCGACTTCGAGTCGGATTCGCGTTGGATGGCCCGTCCATGTCCGTGCCGCAAACGACAGGCCCGCCTCAGGTACCGGCGATTCCCAGGTGCTAGTCGCAGTAGTGATGCCGGTTTGGACCGCCAGAATGATGCCCAGCCCTCAAATGATGGCAAGGAGTAGGTATCGAATTGTGGTCTGACCGCCTGGGGCTCATCCGAGGTCTGAGCGCCACGGCCGCGACCACACCAGGCGCGGCCGACTCCGTTAGAACTCAAGAACTATGTAGAACGGGATGAGCCGGTCGGCGGCGCATACGCACAGCGGTGCTGACGTGCCGATGTTCACGCGCGCTTAAGCCCTGAACCCAGACCGACACATTTCCGTCGGACTTCAACCTCTAGCTATAGCTCCACGGTCTGGCGTTACTTCGCTAGGCCGCGACAGCAACCGCTCGCGCTGTCGCTCCAGCGGAAACTTCTGCAGCTCCCTCAGTGCCCGCTCCGATACTATTCCCGGTCCAGATTCCTGTTCCAAAAACTCCAACGCTTCCGGAGCCAAGTCCAAGACCTGCAGAACCTGAGTTACCCGAGCTCGCGAGACT
>CAYODX010000029.1:0-26219 GCA_964402795.1 uncultured Terricaulis sp.
AGTACTGCCTGTAGAGGGCTTGCGGACGCGGGTTCGATTCCCGCCGCCTCCACCAGCGTAATCAATTAGTTACGTGAAAGATGGGGCAGAAATGGGGCAATTTACCTCGGATTTGCCACAAAAAGTTACCCGGCCAGCGCCCTCACCCACGCCTGCAGCGCTTTCAGGCGGGCACGGTCGGCGTTGCAGGACTCTCCATTTTCGGCGACGTTGGCGAGGAGCGCGGCCGCGGTAGGAGGATCGGCTCGGCCGGGGGCTGCATCAGGTCGGCCGGCAGCGGCGGGCGGGGGCAGACCGAGGCGCAGCCCTGCATTCCAGAGATCGATATAATCAGCGCCGAAGCGCACAGCATCCGGCGCGATCGAGCGCAGGGTGATGCCGCTGGCGGCCGTGGCGGGGCATTCGACTTGAACGGTTCCATGTTGTCTCCATTTCTCGATCTCCGCGCGGTGGGCGCGTGCCTGTTGTTGTCGTTGGCGCGTCTCGGCGGCGAGCGCCTGGCCGAGGTCGTAGGCGAGCCGGTTGAGTCGGGCGATTTCCTGCGCCTCGGCCTTGAAGCGCGCGGACTCTTTTGCCTCGTAGTGGGTGCGGGTAATTTTGTGACCGCCCCAAGCTCCGGCGATGGCGGCAAGCAGGGCGAGCGCGCCGATGGCAAAGAGCTTGTGGGTGAGGCTGAAAGACGAAAGCGGCAGGATCATTGGCAGACTCCGCGCCCCCAGGACGTGTAGCGCGGCTGGAGGCGATTGACGATGCGGTCCGGGTAGCCGAGGTTCTCCGGGCAGTGCTTCGGATGGCGGCTCGCCCGGCCGCACGCGGAGTTCACCGCTTCCCTGTCCGCAGGGCTGGCGGCCAGGCGAGCCTCCTTGAGCCAGTGGCTTAAGCCCCCGTTGTAGCTGCGCAGGGTCGCCCACCAGCGGTTGCACTCGCCGCCGGCGACGGCGAGGCGGTCGTAGAGATGGCGGTCGTAGGTGGCCAGCGCGCGCATGGCCCACACCGGCGACAGCGTGTCGCAGCCCGGCGGGAGGTCAGAATATGCCCCGCAGATCCACGTCGCCGTCGCCGGCATGAACTGGGCCATGCCCGTTGCGCCTACATGGCTGCGCGCATCCGGCCGCCAGCCGCTCTCCTGGTGGATCTGCGCGGCCATGGTGGCGACGGGGGCATCGAGCCCCCACGACAGCCGGGCGCTGCGCGTGAGATCGCGGCGGTACTGTTCCTGCGCGAAGCCTTCCCGCGCCAGCAGCATTGCCACCACCACGAAGGCGACGATCAGGAGGTCTCGGAAGACGTTGTCCTCCGGCGGCTCGGGTGGCTGGTCGTCCCAGTCAAGCACCGAGGCTCACTCCGAGGATGCAGGCCGCGACGATCAGCGCCCGGCGCTGCATGGCGAAGCAGAATCGGCTGTCATGCGGCTCGACCATCAGGTCATCCGGCCGGGCATAGTAGAAGATGCTGCGGTCGAGCCAGTAGCCCAGCACGCCGCCAAGGGCCAGCAGACTGAGCTTGTAGGCCGTCACCCCGATCTGCTGCGGGGCGATGGCGACCACCACCAGGCACAATACCAGCGCGATGTAGGCCCACGAGTCCATTCGAAAGCGTTTCATCACCCACCACCTTTCATCTTGACGATGCGTAAAAAACCCTCCCAGGCGGCGAAGCCGAGGCCGCTCAGCGCGGCGATGATGCCCCAGCCGCCGACCTGCGCGCGCACCTTGTCGCGGAACTCGGCCTTGCGATTCTCCCGCTCGATCCACGTCTTGAAGGTCTGGTGGTGATCGGCATGCTCTTCCGCCGACATGCCGCCGTGCATGGCGGCGGTCAGCGCTTCGATGTCTTCATCGGTGAGGGTGCGCGCCCGGCGTTCTCCGACCATCCTTGTCTCCTATCCTCGCAGGTCGTGCAACATCACCGTTCGCGCAGAAACGCGCCCACTCCCGCCGCCAGCAGTTTCAGGAAGGCGCGCTGCTGCGTCTGGTCGTCAGCCATTCAATTTGCCCCTGTCACATAGGTTAATTGGCATCAGCACGCCGCAACTCCGGCGGCAGATGCCGCCCTTCGCGCTCCTTGCGGAAGGCGTTTTCGCAGTGATCCGGCCCCTGTGGCAGGCGGAATAGCAGGTCGATGACGACGCGGTACGCCTTGTACGGATACCGGTGCCGCTGCCGCCAGCAGCGCGACGACATGGTTTCGTCGGCCCACGATTCCAGCGAGAGCGGGTTCAGCGCCACGTTAAGTAGCTGGTCGAGCGCAATAGCCAGTTGGTACAGGCCGTGCTTGATTTTTGTGTTCACGCTGCTGCCCCCTTGTCGATAAAAATCATCCATGCGTGCGGATCGTCGCTGAATATATTGCCGCTGCAATCGGCGCAGCCGAAATACTTGCCCGCCTCGACGAACGGCGTGCTCTGCTGGATGATGCCGACGCCTCGCGCCATGTACAGCTCGATGGCGTAGCTGTTGAAGTCCTTGTACGGCTGGTAATACACCCCGTCGGCCACCAGCGGCGGCGTGCAACGCACAGGTTCCCATCCTGGGCTGCGCGTGCCGTGGTACATGACAAGATGCACCACGTCCTGATACTCCTTGCCGAGGCCAGCACCCCACTTGCCGCCGCGCCGGCCGTAGGGCGGCGTGTAGCGCGGCAGGTGCTCGATCAGCCCGCCGCGGCTATAGGCATCCGAGCCGTTGTCCTTGTACGCCGTGCCGGGCGTTTTCTGCCGCCAGCAATTCATCTCGGCGGTGTGCACCGCGCCAATCTCCAGACCGCCAGGTGGAGACCAGACGAGGCCGACCGGCTTGCCTGCGTCGTCTCGATAGCCAAATACCGTGTCGCATTTATACGGCGTGGTCGAGACAGTCCAGTCGCCCACCTCGATGACGCTCTTGTCGTCGCCCATGAACAGCACCGCGTTGGTCTGGTTGCGCCAAGCGCCGTCGATCATGTAATGCTTTGCCCACACGCAGTGCGCGCCAGGCCGTTGGACGTTCAGGAAAAGGCGGTAAAGCGGCTCATAACCCGGATGATTGTGACGGAAGTCATAGCGCGCCGACGCGCCACCCCACTTGTTCGCCAGAGTGACGGTGGCTTCTTCGGGGAAGTAAGCGCGCAGGTCGATCATCCCACCCACATCTCTTCGTCTGTGACCGGCGCTGTCAGAATCTCCGCTGCCCGCCCTGCGCCGATGACGCCGGCGGTTTCCAGCGCCTGCACGCCGGCGATGGTGTCGGGGCGTTCCGGGTCGACGAAAGTCGCCGCGGCGAGATCGTCGAGGTAAATCTTGATCTGCACGCTCGATTCGGCGGCGGTGTAGAGCGCCACCTTCTCGGCCGGCGTAAAGCGGTTGCGGAAGGCGAGGCGGGTCAGGAGGCGCTTTTGTTGGGTTTGATCGATGTGAATGATGGTCATTTGATCCTCACGTAAAAGCCCTGTGCGGCCTGCTTCTGGATGCCGACGTAGTTCGGCGTGCCAGCAAGATCGCCACCGAGGTCTACGTTGGCATTGATCGCTCCGGAATAGTTGGCGAGCCACTTGGAATTGGCATGGGAAACGGCGTTGTAATCTGTGGCGGCACTGTGCGCAGATTTCGCATAGACCTGAAACGGACTCCACGTCGCTCCACTGTCGCCGCTATAAAGCGCGAGGTATCGGCCTCCGGCCCCGCCGCAGGCCGCGACGATTTTGCCGGCACCGTCGGTGGATAATTGGGTGAATGCGTACCCAACATTGGTAGCGCCGATATAATTGGTGGCGAAGGTATCTATCGGCAGAACGCCCATGTACGTCCATACCCCGGTCGGATCGGTAGTCCGCCATACGTAAAGGGCATCGACCACAGCAACAAAATACGTGCCGTCGAAAATCAGATCGGTGATGATGGATGTAGCATCGAAGGTTATGCCGCTGCCGCTGGTGCGGTCAGTCCACGTCGCCGAAGGATCGGTGCAGGTGGCGAGCTTTCCCGCCGTAGCGCTGGCACTGCCACCCGCCGCCACGAACCAATTCGACGCGCCGCCGAAGGCGATGGCCTTCACTCCGGCAGCGCCGGATGTGCCGCTCAGGCTCGGCGACGCCGCCACCGTCCAGGCGCCGGACGGATTCGCGTTGTTGATGGTGCTGCGTCCGCCTGCCGTCCCGGCGAGGTCGTGCAGCGCCACCCACCACGAATTGCCATAAGCGACGGCACTGCTTATCGGGTGGGTGGTGAAGGTGCCTCCGACCGCAGAGAACGTGCTGCCGTTGGCCGAATATTGATGCGCGGTGTTCGCCGCCACAGGCACGACGAGGTAGCTGGCGCCATTCACGGCGAAACGCTTGCCACAGTGTAATGACGGTGTCCCGGTGCCGGTGACGTTTGACCAATTGACGAGATCGGTCGAATAATAAATGCCATTGTTCAAACTCGCCGAGACGGACACGTAGTTCGTGCCGATGCGATAGTAGGTCGTCCTTCTAGTATCGACCGCAGCGGCTTTCAAGGACGTGGCGTCGATGCCAAAAACGCGCAATTGCGGCGCGTCGACAATGACATCGGCGTAGTCCGCAGCGTAGGTCTTAATGCTGCCGGCGCGCAGATATTCACGGCCGCCTATGCTGGGGTTAGTGTGGGCGTCAGGCATGACGACGAGGCCGCCGATCGGTACGCTGCCGCCACCGAAAAATTGAGAGAGGTTGCTCATAGGATCGTCCATCCTTTCGTTGCGTCAATGTAGGTAAGCGTAAATGCGGCGTTGTTGTCCGAAACCGTCATATCCTCGGAGAGCCCCATGATCTTTTGGCTATTGCGTGCTACCGTGAGGTTGTAGGTAGCAAACGTCCCGGCGTAGTCGGCAACATGCACAACATCATTAGCAGAGGGCGAGGCGGGAAGCGTTAGCGTCCATGCGCCACCGGAGGTGTCGACCATGATCGCCTCGTTGGCAGCCGCGGTGTAGGTGGTGGTTTTAAGCAACCACGCTGGGCGACCGTTGCTGGTGATGATCTGCCAATTCGTCGAGTCCGCGCTCGGGTCGGTGGTGCCGCCGCCGGTCACTTTGCGGCGGTAGGTCTGGTGGTCCGTCGGCGACCAGACGCAGTTGCCTTCGGTGTAGCTGGTGCCGGAGACCCATTCGTCGACGTTCGCGGCGGCCTGCGCCTGCAGCACGGCGGCTTCGGCGGCGGCCTGGGCGGCCTCGGCATTCGTCTCGGCGGTCTCCGCGCCGGTCTTGGCGGTATTGACCTCGCCCGCCACGGTGTTGATCTCGGTGACGAGCGTCGGCAGCGCCTGGGTGAAGGCGAGCGCCTTGCTGTTATAACTCGACTGAGAATCGGTGAGCGGGTTCGGTGCGTCGGGCAGTGCGGAAATGGTAGTCATGTCGAGAGTCCTTCAACGGTGAGGCGGCATTCCGAAAACGAGGGGTAGGCGATGACGACGCCGAAGTCGGCGTAGAAACCGTAGATCAACAGCGAGTCGTAACCGTAGCGGTCGTCTCCGATCCAGACGACGGGCGTGGCGCGCAACCCGGCGAGCAGGCGGGCGACGGCGTCGACGCGGTGCCCGTCAAGCAGCACGTTGTAGCGCGCGGTCTTGGCGTAGCCGCGCTCGGTGACGGTGGTGACGCCGTAGGCGTCGGTCGATTTGACGCTATAGTCCTTGATGCCGATCTCCGGCGCGCGAAGGGTGTCGCCGATGGCGACGATGCGGCCGATGGCGAGCGTGCCGACGGCAGCGTCCGCGACTGCTTCGATAGTGACGGTGACCGCCCCGGTCGGCGGCAGGTCATCCACCACCAACGAAGTCTGCGGGTCGAGCGGCATGAAGAAGTATTCCCACCAGCCCAGGCATAGCCGGCGATCCTCCATTTCGTAGGTCTCGTCGTAGATCGGGCCGCCGGAGTCGACTTCGATCCGCACGCTGGAAGCTACCAGGTTGAGCAGCGCAAGGCCGTTGAAGATCTCGGCCGGGGTGATCGTGAAGACGATCGGCGACGGCGCGGAGGTGATGGTGCCGACCGCCTGGTCGAAGCAGGCCCAGCGGTTCGTCGGGCCGATGGCGACCCACCAGGTGCCGTCGTCGGTAGTGGGGTCATTGCCGGTGTTGGCGGATTGCACGCTCTGGTACACGCGGTGCGTGGCAGCAACGAGCACGATGTCGTCTGCGGCATAGGTGACGGCGCCGCTGTAGGCCGAATAGGTCGTGCCGAGGCTCACCCACCAAGTCGGCGAACTACTCGGCGTGTTGCCCGTATTACCCGCCTGCAATGATCGCCATGCGGTGATGACGCCGCCGACGGTGCCGGTCGAACATTCGTCGTCAAGCGCGTAGGTCGTCCCGGCGTTGTAGGCGGCGGGCGGCGCCTCGACCACGCTGCTGGCGGTGAACTGCGCGTCGGTGACGGGGATCGGGCCGAGGAACTTCATGCCGTCGTCCTCGTGTAGAGGCTGCGTCCGCCGCGAGCGGAGGAGTCGAGCACGTCCGCCGCCGTCCGGGCATGGTTGGCGATGGCGCTGTTCTCCGCGCTGTTCGCCTGCCGCAGCAGCGCGACTTCCGCGCGCAGGGCGCGCAGCTCGGCGGCCATGTCGCCGCCGCCGAGCGCCTGCATCAGGGCGCGGTTGTCGGCGGCGGGGATGATGCGCTCTCCCTCGTGCACCAGGGCCAGGGTGTCGCGCGGAATGAAGCTGCTGCCCGCCGCGTAGGCCGGCACCTCCAGCCCGAAGGTTTGCGCCAGCCCCTTGACGGTGCGGTCCAGGCTGGCCAGGGTGCGGGCGGTGAGCAGCGCCTGTTCGACGGCGGTCGAAGCTTGCGATTTGCCCAGCTCGACCACCGCCTGCGCGAGCGTGGGCAGTTGCCCGGCGGCGTCCTGGTTGCCGGCGCGGGCCTGCGCGGTGGCGATGGCGAATTCGGACTGCGCGCGGGCGAAGGTCTGCTCCGGCCCGAGGATGTCGCCGCGCAGGCGGCGCATGGTGTCCCAAATCGAATCCGCGACACGCTGCCAGCCGTCGCGCAGCGCCTGCTGCGCGCGGGCCTGCTCTTCTGCGGCGCGGCGCGCGGCTTCGGCGGCTTCGGCCTGCATGCGAGCAGCTTCGGCCTGCATGCGAGCAGCTTCTTCCGCCGCGACACGGGCATCCTGCGCGGCCCAAATCTGCTGTTTGAGTGAGCGCAGCGCCTCATCGGTGCCCTCCAGTTCGAGCGCGCGGCGGGCGGCGGTGGCGCCGGCGTCGTTGCCCTGCGCTTCCATCAACTGAATCTCCAGCTCGCGTTTCGCGGCCATGTCCTGCGCGGCGCGGGCCTGCGCGGCGGCGGCATCGAGCGCGGACCAAATCTGCTGCTGCAACCCGCGCAGCGAGGGATCGAGCCCGGCCAGGGTGTCTTCGCGTCGCATGGCCTCGGCGATGGCGCCGTTGCCCAGCGCGTCCTGCAGTTCGATCTCGAGCGCGCGGCGGCCCTGCGCGAGCTGCGCGAGCTGCGCGGCGGCGGCTTGCGCCGACTGGATGGCCTGCTCGGCGGCGGCGGCAGAGGCGTCCGCGACGATGTCGAAGGCGGGCGCCAGGTCGAGCAGCGAGGCGAACAGTTCCTGGCCGGCCGCGCTGGTGAGGTCGATGCCGTCGACCAGGTCGCGGAAGGCCGCGTGCGAATCCGGCATGGCGAGGCCGAGCTTGTCGAACTCCGCGGCGGTGCGCTCGGTGTGCTTGGCAAGCCGCTCCTGCTCGGTGTAGAACTCGGCGTAATAGGCGGAGAACTTGCCCTTGAAGGCTTCCGCGCCGCCGGCGGCCTCGATGATGCTGCTGGCCATGTCGGCGGCGGCAAGCGAGAAATCGAGCGCGGCGCGCCCCATCAGGTCGAATGCCTCGCGCACGCCGACCAGATCGTTCACCAGCCGCGCGAAAGTGTCCGCGGCGGTCTCCCCTTCGCGCGAGAGCGAGGAGACCAGCGAACCGTCCGCGCCGCCGGCGTTCAGATCGTTGATGAAGCCATCCATGAACGTGCCGGACTGCGCCTGCACGATGGCTTCGCCCGCCGCCGTCTCGAAGGTGCCGATGAAGGCGCGGGCAAGCTCCTCGGCGCCTTCAACCCCGCGCACCGAGAGCAGCGTGGCGATGGCGGTGTAGGATCCTTCCAGATCGCCGACGAAGGCGTCGGCGATCTCGTCGACCCAGCCGCCGATGGCGTCCGAGACGAGGTCGAGGCGCTTTTCGAAGTGCGCGCGCATGGCGGCCTCCGAGTAGTCTTCCATCTCGCCAGTGGTGTAGCCGGCGATGGCCTGCTCGATGCGCTTGTTCTCGTCGCCCGTGAGCATGCCGCTGATGGCGTAGTCGCGCTGGGCGATGGGCGCGAAGGCGTCGCGCAGCTTGGCGACCTCGGCTTCCGTGTCGCCCATGTGCTGACCGGCGAAGCGCAGGTCGCCCCAGGGCGTTGCGAGCGGAATGCCCCAGTCCTTGGAGCCCTGCGGGAACTGCGTCCAGGCGGCGACGGGGGGCTTTTCCTTGCCGCCGAAGAGGTCGCCGCCGAAGAGGGAGAGCAGGCCGAGGCCGATGCCGATGTAGGGCAGCGCGGTGCCGAGGCCAGTCAGAGCGGCACCGCCGCCCCCCACAGCACCGCCGACTCCAAGCGCGGCGGCCTCTTCGAATATTCCTGGAACCAGGGCCGAGAGGCCGAGCGATTGGCCGGCGGCAGAGGTGGCGAAGTTGCCATACATCCCGCCGCCGCCAGTGAAGTTGTTCGCAAGCGAGAAGATGTTCCCCAGACCGCCGCCGCCGGCGCCGGCCTGCGTGTAGACGAGCGCCTGGCCGAGGCGGCCCATCGCCGGCTGCACCACCATCTGCACGGCGATCTTCAGCGCGGCGGTCTTGAGCGTGTTCTGCAGGGTCTTGACGAAGTTCTCGCCGAAGCCCTCGCCCGACTCGAAGCCGCGCATCAGGGCGTCGGTGAGGCTCTGCTCGATGTCGCGGGAGAAGTTTTCCCAGGCCTTCGCGGAGTCCTCTCCAGCCTTGACGGCAACGCGCTTCGCGGCCTGCTGCGTCTCGATCCCGGCGATCTCGCGCAGCGCGGCGGCGGCTTCCAGCGCTTCGTCGCGCAAGCTCTCATAGAAGCGCTGCGCGTCGGTGTTTCCGGTCAGTTCGGCATACGCGCGGCCCGCCTCATAGGCGGCGGCGGCCTCCTCGTACTGCGCGGCTGCGGCCTCGTTCGCAACGGCGGAGAGGCGTTCCTTCTCTTCGACCGTGAGGCCGATCGCGGCGAGTTCCTCCTTCGCTTTCTTGACGCGCTCCGCGAGTCCGTCGTTCTCCTTCGCGAGCGTGCCGAGGTAGTCCTTCGACGCGGCATTGAGCTTGATGGTGGCTAGCGCGTAAGCATCTGCGGCCTTGGCGGACTCGGCTTGCAGATCGTTCAGGCGCGACTGCAGTTCGACGCGCTTGGTCGTATCCGTCTCCGCGTTGAGCTGCTTCTGCACCGCGGCGGCGCGCTTGGCGATGCCCGCGATCTGCGCCTTGTAGAGTTCTTCCTGGTATTCCTTTTCGTTCAGCAGGCCCTTCGCGTGCGCCTGTTCGATCAGCGCGCGCTCGTGCTCGAGCGCTTGCTGGATGATTTTCTGACGCGCGTCGAATTCCGCCTTGGCGAGGCGCTCCGCGTCCTGCGCGGCCTTTTTCGCGGCATCGTCGCCGCCCACAAACCCGCGCAGCGCGACCGTGTTCGCGCCGGGGGATGGTCCGTAGAACGCCTTTTCCAGGCGCGCGGCCTCGTCCGCAATGGCTTTTTTGACGTTCCTGACGGCGGCGGTGCCGGCCGCCATCATCTTCTTTTCCCACTCGTCGAACGCGGCGCGGGCGCGCTCCGCGTCGGCCTTCATCATGTCGCCGATGGCGGCGGCGCCGGACAGGTCGCCGCGCGCAACCGCCGCGGCCTGCGCGGCGAGTCCGCCCAGCTCGACGCCAATGCCGCGGAAGACGAAGCCGACGTTGCCGCCCAGCACGATCAGCGCGCGCAGCGCTTCGGTGAGCGGGCTGAACGCTGCGCTCGTCTGGTTGGCCGCGTCGGCGGTGTCGGTCAGGCTCTCGGCGAAATCCGTCAGCAGCGGCAGCATCTGCGCGGCGAGCGCGTTCGCAGAACCGGACAGCGCGGCCTGGAACTCGGCCATGCGATCGTTGAATTCATCGGACGCATCGACCAGCCCCTGCGTCATGCCGGACAGGCGTTCGCCCTTGTCGATCATGGCCTGGATCGCGGCGCCGCCTTCCTTCAGCAGCGGCGCGGCGGACTGCCAGCCGCGGCCGAGCGCTTGCGCAGCTACCGCAGCGCGCAGCTGCGGGTCTTCCAGCGAGGCGTAAATGTCCGCGAGCTGCTTGAACGCTTCGATCGGCTCCTTCGCGGTGATGCCGATCTTGGCGAATTTGTCGGCGTCCTTCCCGATATTCATCGACAGCTTGTTGATCGAGTCGGCGATGCCGCCCAGCTCGCCGCCGGACTGCCTGGCTGCGAGCTGGAGCCCGGCGAGCTTCGAGGCGGCCAGGTCGGTCGACTTCGACAGGTCGTTGAGACGGTCGGCGGCGTCGATGGCGCCCTTGATCCACGTGCCGAAGCCGGCGGCGGAGAGCGAAACGCCGATGGCGCCGAGGGCGCTTTGCACCATCTGCGCCTCGCGGGCGAAGCCGGCGCCGAACCCGGCGCTGACGCCCGCCATCTGCCGCTCCATCTGCGCCGCGCCGTTGCCGACGATGGACTTCACCTGCTCCATGTCGCGGCGCAGCTGCGCGAGGTCTGCGGCGAACTTGACTTCGACCGGATCGATGCTCAGCGCCATTGCTTCATTTCCACTTGCGCATCTCTTCCAGCGCGACGCGCGCCATGGCGCGCAGGTCCGCGAACATTTCGCGGTCGACTTCCTTCATGCCAAGCAGGTCTGCGGTGGGTCGAATCGCCGCGTTGTCCAGGCCGACCGGCCCTTTCATGCTGAAGCGCCACTGGTCCGCGAGCGCCTCGAACAGATCGAGCGCGGGCAGGTTGCACGACCACAGCTCGAGCGGCGGCGGCGGGTTGGCCGCCATGAAGGCGGCGACCTTGCGCGGGTAGCCCGCCTTGATGTAGTCGTCCTCCGTCCGCGGCGGCGGCTCGCCGTAGAGGCGCCGCGCCGCCTCTAGGAGTTTTTTCTGCGGGCCTCGAAGCGCTCACGGTTGTAGGTTTCGAAGATGTCGAGCGACGCGCGCGAGTAGTTTTTCATCAGGCGCGTCAGGTTTTCGGTGCTGAACTCGGCGTCGACATCGCGCCAGCCGCAGACGATGGCGAGCGCGCGGTGGCGCATGCGTTCGTCGAGCGCGATGCTCTTGTGGGCTTCGTCGAGCGCTACAAGCTCCTCTTCCGTGAAGTGCTTGAATTCCATCTCGACGATGACGGCCTCGGACTGTCCTGGCACGGTGACGGGCACCTTGGCCCAGAAAGTCGGATTCGGTTGGATCTTGAACATGGTCGCCTCTTTTCCTGCATCGCCTCGAGAAGGGGCCGGCGGCTGCCGCGCGAGGCGGGGCGCGGCGCGACGGGATTTGGCCATCGCTTGCCGCCGGCCGTCCGGTTACGGCAGCACGTACCAGGGCTTGCTCGACGGGTTGATCGAGAAGTTGACCTGCATGACGCTGCGCGCGTCCGACGCGGAGGGCATGCCGCCGCCGCCGAAGTTGCCGAAGGTGAGCCACTCGACGCCGTTGGAGAAGAGGAACTTCACCGCAAGGTCCTGTCCCGTGCGGCCCAGGTTGTACAGGTACTGGTAGGTCGCGTCGGTCGGGTCGAACACCACCGGCAGCTCGATGCCGGCAGCGGCGTTGTGGGTGTAGATGCGCCGCTCCTGGCGGTCCCACAGGTACATGTAGTTCGCGTACTGCGGCTCGCCGCCGCTGGTGGAAAAGCCGGTCGCGAGCGTGAGCTCGGTGCCGAAGGTAACCGGGTACATATTGCCGGAGGAGAAGGTACCGAAGTCGGTCGAATCCTGATCCTTCGCTTCGAAGGTGTTGCCGCCGGTGTTGACGTTGGCGACCTTCACCACCGCGTCGCTGAACTCGGTCATGCCGACCATGTCCTTGAGGATCAGGTAGTCGTTGTTGGCCGGGTCGGTGCCGACGTAAGTGACGACGGGCGGGTCGGCCTTGGTGATGCCGGACAGCGCCTGCACGCTGCCGCGCGCGGACTCGATGTAGATTCGCGTGCCCTGCGGGACGAGAGGTGTGGCCATGGTGTGCTCCTTAATTCAGGGATTCGGTGGACGGGAAAGTCGCTTCGCCGTCCTGCCACCGCGTCAGGCCCGGCCGGTTGATCGTGTCGTGCTTCATGTGGATGCCTCCAGATCGGTCATCCCGGATGCGTATGCGAAGCGATAGCGCAGCGCGCGCTGCGCGCAGTCGCCCAGGTCGAAGGACCATCCCGCGGCAACGCGGGAAAACACCGCGTTGTGGCCGCCGAAGGCGGTCGCCCCGTAAAGCGCGCCGTGGACCGCGGCCTCGTAGGGATCGGCATCGGCTTCCGGATTCGCGCTGCCGGCGACGAGGATGGCAACCTCGATCAGTCCCTCCTGCGCGAGGCCGGAGAGCGGCGCACCGATGCGGTTCGCTTCGTCCGGCGCATCCTCGACGGAGGTCACCGCGATGGCGGGCAGCGCCGTGTCGCGCAGCGCGTAGTCCAGGTTGCGATGCACCGTCAGGCCGGTGGCGGTCGCCAGCGCGGTGGCGATGGCATTGACGATCTGCAGGCGCACGGTGGCCATGCGTCATGCCTCCCGGATACGGTACGCGGTGAGCGTGCCGTCCGCGCTGCAGTTTTCGATGTCGCGGTCGCGCAGCGTGTAGGTGGTGCCGCCGAGCGTGACGGAATCGCCCTGGTTGATGGCGCCGCCTTCCGTGGTGATGAACTGGATGGCCTTCTCCTCCGCGCCGATCATCGGGATGTTGGCCGGGCCGCCGCGCATGAGGCGCGCTTCGAAGCTGCCGCCGGCGCCTCCTCCCGCGGGCGTCCACGTGGTTTCGTAGAGCAGCCCGCGGCCCTTGAACTTGGCGAAGAAGGAGGCGGCGTCCAGCATCACTCAGGCTCAGGGCGTCTTCGTGCCGGGAACCCCGGTGAAGAGGACATCGAAGGAGGTGACGCCGTTGCCGGCGGCCTCCACCGCGACGGCGGGCGGACCGCTGATGTCGCCCGAGGCGGGGGTGGCGGCGTTGTCGTCGAAGGCGGCCGCGGATGCGTCCCAGACGAGCGATTCCCCGGCGGCGATGACCGCCGCGGACACCTTGGGCACGGTGAACACGCCGCGGATGCGCACCGAGCCGGTGGCGCCATTGGCGATGTCGACCAGGGTGACGCCGAGCATCTGGCCGACGGCCACCACGGTGCCGGCGTCCTTGGCGGAGCCGGTGCCGTTGGTCCAGTCGATGACTTCGCCGGGTTGAACGTAGTTGGTTGCCATGATCGTTTCTCCTGTCGGTGGCGGTTATCAGGCGCCGGCGTTGGTGACAGCGCCGCGGTAGTCGATCGCAGCGGTGCCGAAGTCGAGGCGCACCTTGTAGCGCGCGCCGTCGACGTCGAAGCCGTCCTGCAATTCGAGATAGGGTTCCTGCGCGCCGTCGAGGAAGGCAACCTCGAGCACGGGGGCGGCGGCGGCATCGGCGAACAGGTAGCGGCGCGTCCCAGACAGACGCGGGGTGTCGACCACGTCGCGCACCATGTTCTTGACGATGTTCGGCTTCTGCAGCTTGCCGGTGGTGTCGGGGTCGTACTCGGCGCCGACGATGCCGCGCGCGGTGCCGCCGAGGCTCATCGGCACCAGCAGCACGTCGGGCACCAGGTCGAGGTAGTCGTTGCCGCCGACATCCATCTGCGAGGCGAGCGCGACGCGGTCGAGGTCGAGCGCGGCCATGCTGATCGCGGCGCCCGTGGTGATGTTGCCGTGGTTGGCGTGGAACAGCGTGTAGCTGTCGCTCATGGTGGGGCCGAGTCCGGCGTTCTGCGCGAGCAGCGCGTAGATGTCCGCTTCGATGGTGCGGGCGGCGGCGCGGCCGAGTGCTGCGGCCAGTCCGACGAAGGCGCCCAGGTCGTCGTTGATGACCGCCTGGCGCGACAGGTTGATGATGTTGCCCTTGGTCGCGGCGGTGATGCTGGACTTCTCGCCGTCGGGGATGGTCTTGTTCTTGAACTCGCCGAGTTCGTTGACCGCGTCCAGGTTGGACAGGCTCCCCACGCGGTAGCGGTTGCTCGCGCGGAAGTCGGACACCGAGCCGATGTTGCAGAAGCGGCGCCAGGTCAGCGCGGCGGTCGCGTAGGCGCTTTGCAGCGTCTTGTGCATGGTGTTTTCCAGCAGGACGGGGAAGTCGCTGGTCGATTGCGTGAAGGCGGCGGCGACCACCTCCATCTGGCTCATGCCGTCGGTCTTGACGCCGGCGCGCGCGAGGCAGGCGCGGGCCAAGTCGATCAGCTTGTGCCCGCGGAACGGGTTGGCCGAGGTGGCGCGCACCGGCTGGCCCTTGTCGTCCTTCGCGGCGGCGCGCGCCATGATCGATTCGACCGCTGCATCGCGGAACTTGTCGGTTTCGTCCGCGACGGTCTCGACGCGCGAGACGGCGCCGGCGGGGGTGGCCGGGGCGCTGTCTTTCCCGAGCAGGTCGAGCAGCTTCGCGCCGGCCGCTTCCACCGTGACGGCGGGGTCGGCGAGGATGGAAGTCTGCAGCGCGACGACCCCGTCGCGCGCGGCGAAGGGCTTGAAGCGCGCGAGGATCTCCTCGTTCATTTCCTTGGTGCGGGCGAAAACCGCCGCTGGCGTGGCGGCGCCTGCCGCCGGGGTGATGTCGGGCATGGTCTGCTCCTTGAAAGTGGCGGCGGCCGCCGCCGGTTGCTTGAAACGGGAGAGGTCGAAGCTGCGCGCGAGCCCGGCAGCGACTTCCACCGCGGGGCCCACGGCATCGGCGAAGCCTTCGGACTTCGCCTCTTCCGCGGAAAACCAGTGATCCTTGCCGTCGGTGAGGAGCGCGAGGCACTCCCCGGAATCCTTGCCGCACTTGGCGGCGTAGCCCGAGGCCATCGCGGCGGCGTACTTGTCCAGCACATCGGCCATGTCGCGCAGCTCGGCGGCGTTGCCGACGGCCAGGCCCCAGGGGGCGTGGATCATCAGCATCGCGTTCTCGGCGATCGTCACCGAATCCCCCGCCATGGCGATATAGCCGGCGCAGGAGAGCGCGACCCCGTCGATCTGCACGTCGATGGAAGCGGGATGGCGGCGCAGCGCGTTGAAGATCGCGAGCCCGTCGGGGACGGAACCGCCGTAGGAATTGATGCGCAGGACGATCGCGTCGGCTTCCAGCGCGGAGAGGTCGCGCACGAAGTCCGCGGCGACGACGCCGTTCTCGTCCCAGCGGTCGCCGATGTTGCCGTAGATGAAGATTTCAGCGGCGCGCTTGTCGTCCTGCGCGCTGGCCTTCGCCTTGATCTCGTACCACTTCGCGGGCTGCGGCATCGCGTGTCCTTCGTCGATGAATGGACGAAGGATGGCGATTGCGGCGTCTCATTTCTCGCGGATTTGAGACAATCTGAAACTACAGGACGGCGAGCAGGATTTCCTCGTCGGCGGCGCGTCGCGCGATGCGCCGCGCCTCCTCGCGCGCGGGGAAGCGGCGCTTGCGGCTGTCGTGGCGGTGCGGGGTGGCGTGGGGAGTGGATTTGCCGATGACGACGTGACCGCCGCCGCGCTGCATTTCCGCGATGGCTTCCACGATCTCGTCCCACAGGCCGAGCATGGCGGCCACCAGGGGGCGGTAGGCGAAGCCCAGGTGGGCGATCGAAAGCGGATCGAGCGCCATGTCAGGGTTGCCGCGTGACGGTGACGCTCACGTCGGGGTCGCCGGTGATGGCGAGGTCCACCCCGCCGGCCGCGATGCTTGTCGTGGTCTGCGTCAGCGGGTTGTCGATGTCCAGCCCGTGGCGTTGCCAGAGGTCGAGCAACTGGGCGGCCTGGCCGGCGGTCAGTCCGCCGGAGCCGCCGCCGGAGTCGAACGAAATCGCCTGCACCGGCTGCTGGTAGTTGATTCGCACCACGTAGCTGCCGCTGGTGTTCATGAACGGGTCGCCGCCGCCGGAGACCAGCAGGATGCCGTCATCGACCTTGAGGGTGTGGTTGGCTTCCTGCGGCTTGACCTTCCAGCCGTTGAGCAGGAAGCAGTAGATTGGGATCTTCGTTCCCGCCACAGTGTCGATGTCGTCGCCGCCGACGTTGCTCATGGCGAGCGGATGCTTGCTGTTGTCGCCGGTGAGCCACCAGTCGACCCACCGGCTCCACAGATCGCGCACGCCGAGCGTGGTCGTCCCGGAAGACAGGGTGATGACCTTGGTCGCGCCGTCGAAGCTGATGGCCATCCGGCCCCCTTACACGATGTAGGCTCGGTCGGTCTCGGCGGTCAGGGTGATCGAGATCGCTTTCGACTGGGTGATGGTGCCGGTCGCCACCACCGGCTTGGCGCTGCCGGCGTTGCCGGCCACCACTGTCACCGCGGCGTTGGTTCCCGCCGTGCGCCCACCCTGGACGTTGGTCGAATAGTCGAAGGTGAAGCTGATCGACGCGCCGCTGATCGTGCCCGCGATAGGATTGCCGTCCTTGTCGTTCACCGTCACCGCGCCGGATTCGCCGTAGTCGTCCCCGGCGCCGGGCAGGCTGGTGAAATACATGCGGTAGTAGCCCGTCCCGCCGGCGGTCAGGGCGGCGTTGAAGTTCAGCGTGCCGGCCGAGGCGTAGGGGTATTCGCGGCTCGTCGCGGTGTTGTCGTAGAAGACGATGCTGTTCAGGTCGGCGGCACGGATGCCCTCAACAATGACCCCGGAGCCGCCGCCGTTCGGGTTGGTCGGCGCGTAGAAGCCGCATTTCAGGCTGTCCCCGACGAAGTTCAACAACAGGCCGGCGGTCTTGCCCGTCACGCTGTTGGTGGTGCCGTCGATGTCGGAGTTCTGTCGCAGCAGGTACTGCACCTTGGTGTAGATCTCCGGCAGGGTGGCGTCGAGCGCCGTCGCCGGGTGCATGGTGAAGGACAGCCCCGTCTGGCTGCCGGACAGGGCCGAAGTCAGGGTGATTTCCAGCGTGCCGGCGTTGTTCACCGGGGTGCCGCTGATGGTGTGCGTGCCCTTGTCGGTGCCTTCGTGGATGACCAGGGAGCCGCCGGCGTAGTCGGCCAGTGTGGCATCGCCCAGCGAAGCGCTGGTGAACAGCGTGGTGCCGTTGGACACGCCGTTGGCCTGGCTGTAGGTGCCGGCGTCGATGACGATGCCGAAGTTGCGCGCGGTGCCGGAATCGACCTCGCGGTTGTAGGCGGACGCCAGGTAGCGCACGCGGACCTTGGTGTAGGGCGAAATCGAGGCGACGTTGGCGTCGGTATCCTCGATCTTGAGGTCGGCCCCGACGGCAATCGGCAGCGCCACCTTGTAGGCGCCGGTGCCCGTCTCGCCGACATCGCCCAGAACCGCGTCGTCGTAAAGATAGGATTCCTCCCGGCAAAACAGCTTGAAGTAGGCGCGCTCGTCGAAACTGCCGTTGCTGGCGTCGCCATAGACCTGGATGGCTTCGTTCGGCGCGTCGTCGAAAGTGAAGTCGGCCGCGCTGCCGGTGCTGGTGCGCTGGTAGTACATCTGGGCGCCGGCGGGGAAACCGGAGGCCAGGGCGACCATGCCCACATACTGGCGGTTGAGCGCGCCGGCGCCGGAGTATTCCGACCAGCCGGCATCGCGGATCATCTGCCGCGTGGCGTCGTCGGCCGGCTTCCACCCGTTGTAGTTGCCGCCGGGGTCCTGGCCGAAGATGTACTGGCCGGAGCGGGCGTCGAGGACGTTCATCGGGAATGGGTAGGGCTGGTAGGTGGCCGTCGTCCAGAGGTCGACGAACTTTGCCCACAGCGCATTGCCGGTGACGCCATCCTTGGCGACCAGGTTGCCGGCGACGTTCAGCGTGAAGGTCTTGGCGCCGGTATTGATCGTCAGTTCGGTGCCGACGTTGAGGTCATCCGGATCGGTGATTTTAGCCATTTCGTTTCTCCATCAAAGCAGGTAAGCGCGATCCACCGTCTGCACGATTGGCAACGTGCTGTCGGCGGTGCCGAGCGAGAGCGCCCGGATCGTGGTGTGCGGTACGTAGCCGGCCTTGTGGATGTCGATGTCCACGCTGTGCGCGCCGGAATAGGTGTAGGTGAAGCTGGTGCCGCCGGCGTCCACTGAGGCCAGGATGGTGGTGGTGCCGGCCGAGCGCACCACTACGTCGGAACCGGACTGCAACCCGGTCAAGGTCAGCGTGTTGGTGTCCAGCGGATACAGGTTGTCCGTCTGCGCGGCCAGCGTCGAAGTCGTGGCGATGCGGATATACGAAATCAGGTTGCTCGTGCTCGCCGTGTCGCAGACGATGCGGTACTTGAGCTTGAAGCCGAGCGCGGGGTCGATGTCGGCGTCGAAACTGTTCAGGTTCGCGCCGGTCAGGTCGAGCCAGGAGCCGTTCCAGCCGCTGCCGTCATTCACGTCGATCTGGAAATAGATGTCGTGGTTGCCCCAATCAGGCCCGGAAACGTAAGTGACGTTCGTGCCGGTGACGACCGGCGCGGTGTTCGGCAGGCCGGTGCAGCCCTTGACGTAATAGTCCTGCTCGATGATGACTTCGTCGTTGAGCGCCGCCAGCACCAAGCCGCCCGCGCTGGTGAATTTCGGCGTGCCGGCAACGGCGGTGTAGTAGGCCACCGTCTCGGCGGTCGGCTCGTTCATCGAGAGCACAACGCGGCCCGCCGTGTCGCCGGTAAAGGAGTCCAGGAAGTGCGTGCCGTAGACCGAAGTCTGCCCGGTCACGGTGTTGGTGCCGCCGCAGTTCTTGACGACGGTGTTGAGCGACGCGACAACCATCGTGTCGCCCATGTCGCCGTAGACGTGTTCGTAGGTGATGCCCTTCGAAGAGTTCAGTGTCGAGATTGCGCCTGTCCTCGTCGGCGTCATGTACATCTGCTGAAACTTGCAGTTGGCGTTGTTGCCGCCATCCACTACCAGATACGCCGGGTTGTTGGCGCTGCCGCCAGAGAGCACCGTGCCGCGACTGCCGCACTCGCGCACCTTGATGTTCGAGGACGCGAGGAAGTTCACGATGCCGCCATACGGATGCACGTTGCTGATCGTGCCCTTGAGTCCGAAGGTGATGTCTCGCGCCGTAACCGTGTCGCAGGAGTTCTGGATGTTCAGGCAGTACAGGGTGCCCGTAGTGTTGGTGCTGCCGACATAACGGTCGCAGTAGTCCAGTCCGTCAATCGTGACGTTCTTGCAGGTGTTCAGATACATGCCGATGTTCTTGACGTAGCAATCATCGAACGTCAGATACTGGCTCTGCGTCGCGTAGATCGCGTAGCCGGTCGATCTGGCGTACCCGACGATGCCGCCGTGCACGCGGGTGAAGGTCTGCCCGATGCAGTAGGCCATGTATATATCATGGTCGTTCGTTCCCGGCGTGTTCGCTCGCTGCCCATACCAGTCTGTGATGTTCCCGCCCGCAAAGTTCGACGTGAGGTTCAGCGAATACACGTCGAGCAGCGAATACATCCCGGTGCCGCCGTTCTCCAGGTCGAGCGCGGAGGCGCACTCGCTGATGTTTACCGTGTCGAAAGTGGCGTGGTTGTTCAGCTTGACCGAGTAGGGCTGCGCGAACAGCATGTACCAATCACAGATGAAGTTTTCAACGTCGATCACGCCCGCCGATGTGGTGGTGAAGTCCGGGCGCGTGGCGAGCGTGCCGTGCGGCGCGGCGTTGGTGGCGCGGGTGCCGGTGGCGCACTGCCGCCCGATCACGTTCGGAATGCGAATCTTCGCGCCGGAGGCCGGCACGTAGCCGACAGTGGTGGTGCCGTTGTGGCCGATGCGGATCACCCCGCTGGCCTCGGTGCAGACGAACTTCGAACGGGCGTCCGTGCCCAGGTTTGTCGTGCTCATGGCCGATGCGACCAGCGCCGGCCAGAACTCGTAGACGCCCGTGCCGTTGCCTGTTTCGATCCACACACCGGGGACGTAGGTTGTTGAGCCTCCGCCGTTGGTCGGCACTTGCACAGTCTGGTTTGCGCTGCCGCTTCCGGTGCCAAGTTCGAACCAGTCGCCGCGCACAGTGAAGTCGCCCAGGCGCGGCACCGTGATGGCAATGGACTGGTCATGCACGACCTCGATCCAGCCCACCACGTCGACGCCGTTCGCCGTCGCGCCGATGCCGGACAGCACGTCGTTGTCGACATAGGCCGCGTCCGCTTCCCGCAGCTTGATGAAGCCGGAAGCCGGCATCGCCGCCCCTACCGCGGTCGGCGCGGATGTCAGCGAGGCCCAGACGCCGAGCAGGTAGCCGTTCGCGCCGCTGGTGCCGCCGGTGATGGTGGTGCCGACAGCCGGCACGTTGCCGGAGCCGGCATCGTAGGGCAGCCAGCGCACGTCGCGCCCGTCGAGGATGTAGCTGCCGCCCAGCGTCGAGGAGATCGTCACCGCGCCAAGGGAGCCGGTCATCGAAGCCGGGCTGTTCGCGTGCCAACGGGTATCGGAGCGGACGGTGAGACTTCCGCCGTTGATGGTCATCGCCTCGCCGGCCGTGCGGGCGGCGTCTTCGAGGTAGACGGCGGTGGTGATGGTGGCCACGCGGTCAGCCCTTCAGATGGATTTCGACGCCGCCGGTGTGCGACTGCACCTCGATGATCTGGAGATCGACTTCGCTGTCTGCGTCAGCCAGGCGCACGGGCGTTTGCGGCGGACATGCTTGCGCCAGGGTTTGCAGCTCGGCGATGAGGGTCTCGAGGGTCATGCGTCCTGCTCGGTCTGTCTGGTCGTGACGATGTTCTCGCGCTTGTCGCGCTCGACGGTGGTGGTGGTTTCGCGGGTCGGCATGGCGGTGATTTCGACCTTCGACACCGGCGCGGCCTGGACGGTGTTGTGCACGTGCACTTGCGGCGCGGGCTGGTCGGGGAGGCTGGCTTCGAAATGCGCGTGCACCTCGGGCGCGGGCTGCTCGGGCAGCACGGCTTCGAAATGCGCATGCACTTCGGGCGCGTCCGCGGCGGGCAGGTGGTTGTGGATCTCCGGGGAGGTGACGGTCACCGGCCCGGAGGTGAAATGGATGACGGGCGCTGACGGCTCCTTGGCGACGACGGCCTGCGTCGCGGCGGCCATGGCGGCAAGCGGCGCGGCGAGGGCCTTGCCGATGCGCTCGGCGGCGTCTTCTTCGTCGTCGTCCGCGTCGGGTTCCGGCGCGGGCTCGGGCGCGGGCGGCACGGAGGCGTCCTGCGGGATGCCGCGCTTTTCCTTCTCGTCGCGCCAGCGCGCTTGCTGGTCGAGGACGTCGATGGGGTTTCCCCCGCGCTTCCTGATGATCTCCGGCCCGCTGATGTAGGCGCGGTCTTCGAGCACGCCCCAGGCTTCGGCTTCCTTCTTCGGGTCGATCCACGGCATCTGCGGGGTGATGTAGATCGCGTCGTCGAGGCTCTCCGGCACCACGTCCGCGGGACGCCGCACGGCGCCCGAGGCGAGCGCGAGCGCGACGAACTTCTCGTACACCGGGCGCACGATGCGCGCGGTGAATTCGGAGGAGAGGGTCTGGTAGAACACCCACCCTTCGACCAGCTCCTGGCGCTGCGCGCTGTAGGTACCGTCGTAGGTCTTGGCGACGGATGAGTAGGTCGGCCCGGTGCCGGCGGCGACGGCCTTGATCTGGCCGCTGCGGTAGTGTTCGAGGTTCGGGTTCGGGCGGTTGGTGTCGATGGTGCCCACGTCTTCGCCTGGCTTGAGGTCGTCGAAGATCATCCCCGGACGGAACTTGAGGGTGCGCAGGTCGGCGTCGGTCTCCGGGTTGTAGAGGTCCGGGTTGCCCTTCTTGATGAAGGCGGCCATCGAGGCGGCGACCTTGGCGGCGATGCGCTCGGATTCCTCGTAGTCCTTGAGGTCGTCGAAGCGGGTGAGGACGGAGGCGAATATCGACACCCCGCGCAACTGGCGGATGCGGTCGACCTGCGCGGCATGCAGCACGCGCTCGGCGGGCAGGCGCTTGGTCTGGCCGCGCGCGGAGAGGTTGCCGCCGGCTTCCAGCGGGTGGTCGCGCCAGACGTGGAAGGCGACCGGACGGCCCCAGGCGTTGATCTCGATGCCCTGGCGGATCGTCGGGGTCTCGCTCTGCATCTCCATCGGGACGTAGTCCGCTTCGAGCATCTCGATTGAGAGCGGGACGCGGGTGCCGTGGTCGAGCCAGGGCACCATCCCCTCCAGCGTCTGCGCGAAGACCTCCCCGTCGCGGAACCAGGCGCGCGCGAGCAGGCGCTGGGCGCCGGCCCAGTCGTGGCACCAGGTGACTTCGGGCTTCAGGGACCAGTTCTTGTAGAGGTCGAGCAGTTCGCGCGCGAATTCGGCGTGGATGCTGCCGTCCTTGCGGCGCGGTTGCGGTTCCACCCCGATTCCCGTCGCGCCCACGGTGTTGGCGACGAGGACGTTGAGCACGCCGCGCGCGATGTCGTAGTTCTGCTCGAGGTGGCGCGCCTGCTGGCGCAGGCTGCTCCCCGCGCGCAGCACCGCGTCGTTGCCGCTCCCGGTCTCGCGCCGGCCCTTGCGCAGGCGGTCGGGCCTGGCGGCTTCGTAGTAGGAGAGCACCCGGCGCGCATGGGCGCGGCGCACCGCGGCGGAGGGCGCGATGTACGCGATGGCGCGATCGATCAGGTTCGGCATGCTGTCATTCCGTGTCGTCCGAGAAGTCGGCGAGCTTGTGGCGCGGGCTGGGGCGGCTGGGCGCGGCTTCCTCGGCGAGGATTCCCGCGATGCGGTCGCGCGCGGCGAGCAGTTCCTCGATGCTGCGGTAGGTGATGCGCATGTCGCCGAGCGCGATCGAGAGTTCGCCGGCGGCAATGGCGCGATCGATGGCGTCCAGGTCGGCGGAGGTAAAGGACATGAAGGCCCCTTGCAGGTTGTGTGGGCATCATGGCGGCGGGCCTGTCTCATTTCTCGCGGATTTGAGACAATCAACCAAAGCGTCAGCCTCTATTTTCTTGTCAATCCACGGCTTGCCGATGATGCGGTAGAGCGTTGCGCGGCTGATGCCGTGCGCGCGCATCACCTCGGCGTGGTTGCGGCCGTTGAAGTCGCGCAGCACCGCGGCATCGCGCGCGCCCCTGATCTCGCGCTTGGGCACCATCAGCCCGCCCATGCGGCGCTGGAGTCCGGCGGCGAGGACATCGGCCATGGGCACGGCGATCTTTTCCGGCAGGCCGAGGGTTTCGCGGATCAGGCGCACCAGCTCGTTATGGAAGTCGGCGGCGGCGTCGCGCTGCAGGGTTTCTCTTGTGCTCACAGGTTCCACCCTTCCTTGCCGAAGCCGTGGTCGTCCTTCTTTCTGGCCGGCTTTGGCGGCGCGGCCGGCGCGGCGGGCAGCGGCGGCGGCAGGCTCCCGTCTTCCTGCAGCGGCGGCTCGAGGATGGCGGCGAGCGCTTCCCATTCGCGCTTCGATTTGCGCACGACGCTGATCTGCGGGTGGTGCGCGGCGGCGAAGCCGTAGCCCCAGGTGTCGAGGCCTTCGTTGCGTCTTCCCTTCTTCTTCACCCAGCGGTTTTTCTGCGGGTCGAAGGTCTCCGACAGCAACTGCTCGTAGTAGTCGTCCTCGAGTTCCATGTGGAACCGGATGCGGCGCTCCTCGGCTGAGAGTTCCGCGTCCCCGAGCAGGCGCGAGTAGAGGTAGCTTTTCGCGACATCGGTTCCCACGTCCCAGGTGAGCGCGCCGCGCTTGTCGGACTTTCCGCGCCAGTTGAGTTCGGTGGTCTTCGGCGCGGTCGGCAGGACGTTGCGCGCGGGACGGCTCATGCCTTTGCCGGACATCAGGCGGCGCGCGCGTCCGCTCATGCAGAAGGCGCGCACGTCGTGGGCGTGGTGGCCGCCTTCGTCGACCATCGCGGCCTCGATGACAAGCTCACGGTTGCGGGTGTTGAGGTAGGGCCGGTTGAGGAATTCGGCGAGCTGGCGCCAGACTTCGTCCTTGGAGGGGTCGCCGTGGATGACGTGGTAGTCGATGACCCAGTGCACCAGTTCGCGCGGCCTCGGGCCGGGGCCGTGTCCGAGCACCTGCACCTCCAGGCGGTTGTCCTGCGTGTCCACCCCGGCGGTGAGCAGCAGGCACCCCAGCGGGATTTCGCGCGCGCGCTGCGGGCCGGCGCGCTCGGAGAGGTGGCGCGGCCTGACCTGGTTCCTGCGGTCTTCCCAGGTCTCTCCAAGTTCGGTGTTGATGAAGGTCTTCAGGGCGATGGGGTCGCGCTGCGCGTCGAGCCATTCCTGCGCGAGTTCGCGCCAGGTCTTGCCCAGTCCGATGGGGGCATACAGCGCGCTGATGTGGTAGCCGCGCGTGCGGATCTCGGGCCGGGCGGGAATCCAGCGGCCCGCGGCCAGCATGTCCGGCTTGTGGTGCTCGTCGATGATCCCGCCGCATTCCGGGCAGACGTACCAGGCGGACACCACCTGCCCGGCCGGCGCGCTCCATTGCAGGTTGCCCCAGGCGAGCGGCTGGTATTCCCCGCAGTGCGGACAGGGCAGGTGCGCGCGGCGCTGGTCGCTCTTCTCGTATTCCGCCTCGATGTGGGAGGCGTCTTTCACCGTGGGGGTGGAGATGAGCAGCAGCTTGTAGCGGCTGAATCCCTTGGCGCGGCCGCGGGCGAGCGCGACGGGGTGGCCCTCCTCCCCGACTTCCTCGGGGAAGCGGTCGAGGTCGTCGAGGATGACGTAGCGCGCGGAGATCTGCGCGTAGCTGTTGGGGGAGTTGCCCCCCGCGAGGAACAGCACCCCGCCCGGAAAGTCCTTGGTGTCCTTGCTGTTGGAGGCGTCGCGCTGCACGCGCGCGTCGAACAGTTCCGCGACGGCCGGGGTCTCGGTGAGCAGGGGGTTGAGCTTCTGCACCACCCACTTGTCGCGGTTCTCGATGGTCGGCAGCAGCACGATCATCGGCGCGGGCGCGTGCTGCATGACGTACCCGATCCAGTTCACGCACGCTTCGGTGATCCCCACCTGCGAGGACTTCATGATGACGATGCGGCGCACGTCGGACTGCACCGACAGGCAGTCCATGATCTCGCGCAGCAGCGGGTTGCGGTCGGTCTTCCACTTGCCCGGCTCGCCGCTGCCCTTCTGCGACAGCCAGCGGTGGCGGTCGGCCCAGGCGGAAACGGTGAGGTGCTCGCGCGGGGCGATGGCAGCGGCGGCGCGGCGGAAATACTCCGCGCCCCCATGCGCGACGAGGGGGTCGATGGCGCTGCCCGGCTCGGTGGCGAGTTCGTGCGCGCGGGCGGAGAATTCGGCGGCGAGCTGCGCGAGGCCTTCGTGCGCGAGGTCGGAGAGCAGTGCGTGGATGGCGTCCTGCGATTCGAGCGCGGCGAGTTCCGCAGGAAGACGCGCGCGCCAGCCGTCGAGCAGGCGCGCGAGCAGTGCGCGCGCTTCGCGCATCGCGCCCGCCGCCTTCTCCGCTTCGACCAGCGAGGCGCAGAACTGCTCGGTGAGCGCGCGCGCTTCCTCCGCATCCGCGCGCAGCTTCTTCGCGCGGTCTATCGAAAACCGCGCGGACAACCGGTCGTCCAGCGACAACTCCATGGCGATGCCTTTCCCGTGGTGCCGGGGAGGCTTGCCTGGCCGAGGCGCTGGTGAAGCGCGAGGGCGTTTCGCGTGCCCGGTGCTGTTGCTTCATCCCCGCGCGAGCGGGGCACTCCGTCATTCCCGCGCAGGCGGGAATCCATCCGCTACTGACAATGCGCTTTCAGCCATTCCTCCCACGCCGTGATGACCCCCTTCGCCAAGCGGATCAGGGCTTCGTGGAGTTTGCGGGTGGCGGGGGTCATGTCACCGCCTCCATCTCCGTATTCCGCATCGCTTCGACATTCCGCGCCAGCAGTTTCACCATGGTCTCCGTCACGTCGCCGAGCAGTTCCTCCAGGATGCGCGCGGCGGCGCTCGCCTCGCGCACCGGGGCGAAGCGCGGCGCGGCCTGGTCGGCGAGGTTCTCCAGCATGCTGCGCACCGTGGCGCCGTCGTTGGCGGCGAGCGCGCGCAAGGTGGCGGTCTCGGCGAGCCGGCCCTGGATGCGCGCAACGCGCACCACGGCGCGGCGCGCCTCGTAGTGCATCTTGCTCACCCGCGCGGCGCGGAAGACCTCCGCGGAGTTGCCGCCCCCCGCCGGCGCGGGCGGCTCCGGCGGCGCCCCCGTCCCCGCGGCGGCGATCATCGCGGCGCCCGC
>CAYODX010000030.1:0-8456 GCA_964402795.1 uncultured Terricaulis sp.
GGGCTTCGGCCGGGGCGGTGAGCAATCCGTGCGCAGCGACCGTGTTCAAAAACCCCAGGAACCACAGCAGCCAAAGCTGCGTCCAGCGGGCGAGCCGCTGGACGCGTAGCTTGGAGAGTGGCGGGGCTTTGTATTGCATGAGCGGGCATTCTAGCGCCGCCCCAAGCCGGTCGGATTGAATGGGGCGATCGGCTTGATCTGCAGGAACTTTTGCATCTCGGAGCCGGCATAGAACGCGCTCCAGCTCCCGCTTCGCGGTGGCGGCGGCGCGTACCGGCGGCTGGGCCAGGCAGCCGCTTCGGCCTGCCGCTCCCGAGGCGGCGCGGCGCCACGTCGGGTGCGGGGTTGCAGCGCAACAAATGCCGCACATCGGTTTCTTGCTTTCAGACAAACCCCTGCTAGTTTCCGCGCGCGCGAACGGGGGGTGTTCGATGGAATCGCCCATGCGGGCGCGCGGACCGTTCAATGGCTGACAGAACTCCGCCCGAGGACGCTCTTACCAATCTGCGGCGGCGCGTGCGCGCCGCCCGCGGCGAGAGCGGTTCAGCTCCCCCACCGCCCCAGAGCGCAGCTTCGCTGGCGCTCCGGTTCGGCGGGGAGTTCGGCGCGGCGATCATCGTCGGCGCATTGCTCGGTTACGGCGTCGATAAATTCGCCCACACCTCACCGTGGGGGCTGTTGATCGGGGTCACGCTGGGCTTCGCGGCAGGCGTCGTGAATGTGGTGCGCGTGGCGCGCTCCTATTCACAAAGCGCCCCGGCCGCGACGGAAACGCCGTCTGTCGAGGACGACGAAGAGGACTAGAGCGGCAAGTGTCGAACGATCCGATCGCACAATTCCATATCGAGCCGATCGCCAGCTTCCAGCTGGCGGGGTTCGACGCCAGCTTCACCAATGCGAGCCTCGCCATGGTGGGTGGAGCGGCGCTGGCGGCGTGGTTCTTCAATTGGGCGATGAAGCCAGCCGCTCTTGTGCCGAACCGCGCGCAGGTTGCAGCCGAGAGCGCCTACGGCTTCATACACGGCATGCTGAAGGACGCGGCCGGAAACGAGGGCGTGAAGAAATTCCTGCCGTTCGTCTTCACGCTGTTTCTCTTTATCTTCATGTCGAACATGCTGGGCATGTTCCCGGGGTTTTTCGGCATTCATCACATCTTCACGCCGACGAGCCAGTTGGTGGTGACCGCGGCGTTGGCGTTGATGGTGTTCTTCACCGTCATAATCGTCGGCTTCGCTAAAAACGGGCTGAGATTCTTCAAGCTGTTCGCGCCGTCGGGCGTGCCGCTCTACATCCTGCCCTTCGTCATTCTGATCGAAGTGATCTCGTTCTTTTCGCGCCCGCTCAGCCACGCGGTTCGTCTATGGGCCAACATCCTGGCCGGGCACATCCTGCTGAAAGTGTTCGCGAGCTTCGTGCCGGCGCTGATTGGCGCAGGCGGATTCTTCGGCGTGCTTTCCATACTGCCGTTGGCGATGACGGTCGGCCTCTATGGCCTCGAATTCCTGGTCGCGTTCCTGCAAGCCTACGTGTTCGCGATCCTCACCTGCATTTATCTCAACGACGCGCTTCACCCCGGGCACTGAGCCCGGCTGAACCAAACCCTAGGGGAGCATTAGTAATGGACGCAACTGCAGCAGCTTATATCGGCGCGGGTCTCGCCTGCCTCGGCATGCTTGGCGCCGCCATCGGCGTGGGCCTCATCTTCGGCAACTTCCTGTCGGGCGCCATGCGCAACCCGTCCGCCGCGCCAAGTCAGTTCGGCAACCTGATCTTCGGCTTCGCCGTGACCGAAGCGCTCGGCATCTTCTCGTTGCTGATCGCCATCCTCCTGCTCTTCGTGGTGCCGAAGTAAGCAAGAAGAGAGCAAAGCAGATCAAATGGCTCACCCAGCCACACCCGAGATGCACGAGACGGCCAGCGCCGCCGACGCAGCGCACGGCGCTGCAGAGACGGCGGCGCATGGCGGCGAACACGCGTCGAACTTTCCACCGTTCGATTCATCCCTGTTCCCCAGCCAGCTAATCTGGTTCGCGATCACGTTCGCGGCGCTCTATTTTATCGTCTCGCGCTTCATCCTGCCGCAAATCGCAGCGGTGCTGGCCAACCGCGCAGCGACGGTCTCGAGCGACCTCGATGCGGCGGCGCAAAAAAGCGCATCGGCCGAAGAATCGCGCGCGACGATGGAGAAGGCCGTGGCGAAAGCGCGTGCGGATGCGCGCGCGCTTGTCGACGCTGCACGCGCGGACGTCACAGCCAAGCTGACGGCGGAGCAGGAAGCGGCGGAAAAGCGCCTCACCGACCGCATCGGCGCAGCCGAACGGCGGGTCAATGAAGCGCGAACCAAAGCGCTTGCGGAAGTGCCGGCGATCGCAGATGCGCTGGCGCGGGAGATCGCCGACAAAATCGCTCCAGCGCGTCCTGCCTCCTCGCCCTCGGCGCGCGCGCCTGTGACCGGAGACGCGTGATGGAATTCACCGCCACCGAAACCGCGTTCATCGCGCTGCTGCTGTTCATCGGCCTGCTTGTGTACTTGAAGGCGCCGCAGATGATCGCCGGCGCGCTCGATCAGCGCGCGCAGGCGATCGCGAAGGAACTGCACGAAGCCCGCAGATTGCGAGAGGAAGCTGAGACGCTGCTGGCGGAGTATCAGCTGAAGCGCGCCAACGCGGAGGCCGAGGCGAAGGAAATCGTCGCGGCGGCGAAAGAGCAAGCCGCCGCGGTTGCCGAAGAAACGCGTCAGGCGATGATGTCCGCCATGGCCCGTCGCGAACGGCAAGCCGAAGAGCGCATCCAATCGGCTGAGTCGAAAGCGGCGGACGAAGTGCGCGCCGCCGCGGCGGAAGCTGCGATCGCCGCAGCCGAACGCCTGATCCGCGAGCGGATGAACGACCAGGCGCAGGCCGGCCTAGTGCAGCAGGGCGTCAACGAACTGAAGCGCAAGTTCGGCTGAGGCTCGGGGCTCGGGGCTCGGGGCTCGGGGCTCGGAATTACCCTCGCCGCCGCCTCATGGACAAAAAGGACGGAGCGCAATTGGCGCTCCGCCCTTTTTTTCTGGGCTACCGCATTTCATCCGAAGGCGTCTCTAAGTCGCTGGGCATGCCTGCTCATGGGTCCGGGCTCGATGCTTCGCATAGCCCCAGGACTGGGTGGCGCACATGCCCGCCAGGCGCACAAACAAGAAAGGGCCGCGCCCGTCGCCGAGCGCGGCCTGTCCTCGTCAGTGCGGTCTGCGGCTCACCATCCGCATTGCTGGCCGCGGTTCTGCTCCTGCATGTACGCCATCAACGGCTGGAAGTAGTGCACCATGGACGAACCATCCATCTGGCGCGTGCCGGTGAAGGCTTCGAGCGCATCTGGCCAGGGGCGCGACTGTCCCATTTCCATCATGGCGTTGAAACGGCGGCCCACTTCCTCGTTGCCATAGACGGTGCAGCGATGTAGCGGCCCTTGCCATCCAGCTTGGCGGCACGCGGCTTCGTAGAATTGGAATTGCAGCACGCGTGCGAGGAAGTAGCGCAGATACGGCACATTGTTTGCGATGTGATACTTCGCGCCGGGATCGAATGCATCAGCCGGACGGGGGCCGCCAGGCGGCGTGATGCCCTGATACTGACGGCGCAGCTCCCACCACGCAGTGTTATAATCGGCCGGCTGGATCTGGCCGCGGAAGACGCGCCAGCGCCATTGATCGACGCTCAGTGCGAACGGCAGGAAGGCGATCTTGTCCAGCGCCTGACGCATCAACAGTGCATTGTCGGCGGCGGCCGACGGCACTTGATTGCGGCGCAGCAGCCCGATCTGCACCAGGTATTCTGGCGTCGTGTTCAGCGCGACGAAATCGCCAATCGCTTCGTGAAAGCCGTCATTGGCGCCGTTCTGGAACAGGATCGGCTGGTTCTGATAGGCGCGCTGATAATAGTTGTGGCCGAGCTCGTGATGGACGGTCTGGAAATTGTCCGCGTCGATCTGGATGCACATCTTGATCCGCACGTCATCGCGGTTGTCCAGATCCCAAGCCGAGGCATGGCAAACGACGTCACGGTCGCGCGGGCGCACCAGCTGCGAGCGCTCCCAGAACGTATCGGGCAGTTCGGCAAGCCCGAGCGAAGTGTAGAAGCGCTCCCCCGTCTCGGTGAGGCGGCGCGCGTCATAATGCTGGCGCTCCAGAAGCTGAGTCAGATCGTAGCCGCCGCGCGCAGTGGGACCGACGATATCCGAGATGTTGCCCCATTCCTGCGCCCACATATTTCCGAGCAGGTCGGCGCGGATCGGCCCGGTTTCCGGCTGCACCGCGTCGCCGTAGCGCGCATTGAGCCGCTGGCGCACGTAACAATGCAGCTGCTCGTAGAACGGCCGCATCTGCCCCCACAAACGCTCGACTTCGCGTTCCATTTCATCGGGCGCCATGTCGTAGTTCGAGAGCCAGTAATCGCCGACGTTCGGATAACCGAGTTCGCGCGCGCCTTCGTTGGCGATTTGGACCATCTGCTCGTAATCGCCGCGCATTGGCCGAGCGATGTCGTGCCACTTGGTCCACATCTCCGCGAGGCGCGCCGGGTTGCGCTCCGTGCCCATCAATGATTCGAGCTCGTCGAGCGTGACCTCGCGCCCCTGATACTGGATGCGGCTGGTCGAGTAGAGCGAGGCCATGTGCGCATTGTGCTGGGCCAGCTCATCGGCGGCGCCTTCGCGCTGCGGCGCGGGCAACGTCAGCGACAAGCGCAACAGATCGATCTTGCGGCGCAGGTCCTGCGGCAGATCGAGATTTTGATAGCGGGCCGCCTGACTGGCCAAACGAACACGCGCCTGAGTGCCTTCGGAATCCGAGCGCTGCTGCAGCCATTCCGTGTCGTAATTGATATAAGTGGAATAGACCCAGGCGATGCGGCTCTCGCGCTCGGAGCGTTCAGCCAATTCCCGTTCGGCGCTTTCTATAAAGGTTTGCGCCTCGGCGACGGTGGGAGGCCCGTTTGGCTGGTTTCCCACCTGCGCACCAGGCGTTGTGGCGCAAGCCGCCGTGAAAGCGACGATGGCGATCCAAGACGTCGCCGCCTTGAGCAACGGTTTCGCGATCATGTGATTGTCCTATCCCCTTCTGGCGCCGCGCTCGCGCGCGACGTGGTTCCCCGCCTCAAGAGCCTTCAGCCGCCAGCCATTCTATCCCGTCGGCCGACATCATGAACACCGCCGCATCGCGCCGGCGCGCGCCGACGGCCGCAAAAAAGCGTTGGGCGACCTCATTTTCAACCCCTGTCGTAATGGCAAGTTCACGTGCGCCGAGATCGCGGGCGCGACGGGCGATGGCGCGCATGAAGCGACGCGCCAGCCCGGAGCGTCTCTGCTGCGGCGCCACATAGAGTTCGCATAGCACGACGCTCGGGCATCCGCGGCGCACGTCATAGCTCTTGGTGATAACCGCGAGGCCGCAATGATCGTTCTTGCCGGAGCCATGCGCCAGCCAGGCCTCGAACAGCGCGTTAGCGCCGAAACCATGGGCCCTCACACGATCGATGTCGAACGCCGATTGCGCGCCCTCCTCCTCCGCCGCCTCGGCGGAAAGGCGGGCGATGATCTCCGCGTCGCGGGCAACGGCGCGGCGGATCTGAATGGGCGCAACCATCGGTGACGATCATGCGCCTTGATTACGTGCTGGCAAGCAAAAGCAGAGCAAACGGCGCGTTAGCGATGTTCAGTGGTGATCGACCCAGGGACCCATCGGTCCGTCGTCATTCCATCCCTTTTCACCGCGCGAGTACCATGCCCCGAACAAGGTCAACGCGACAACGATGGCCACGGCGATCAGGAACAAGAAGAACATGGCGCTGCTCCTTGGGCGCTTCTCACCCTCGAGCTATCCGGCCTCTCCGACCGTAACGGGCCGAACGCTAGCACGCTTCGGACCGGCATTCGAGGGAAGGCCGATCCACACGCGTAGAAATGGAATTCTGCGCCCCAAATCGAAGAACAGCCAACACCCGAGCGCAGTGGTTCCGATCAGCAGCGGCGCCTCGATCCAGAGCGGCAGAGCGAGCGCGTCGAGAAAATGGCCGGTGACCACGATTATGGTCTGGTGGATCAGGTAAAATGGAAAAATCGCCTTCGTCAGCAGCTGGCGCGCAGGGCCGTCCGCGTTCCTCAGGTGGCGATGGGCGAAACCCAAGGCGGCGATGATCGCACACCATGCATCGAGTTCACGCACCGCACGGAACACTGCACGCTGCCAGTCAGGGGTAGTCTCCCCGGCGCCGCCGTAGAAAGCGACCAACGCCGCCCAGCTCGCCACGGCGATGATGAGCGCCGGCCAGCGCAGCGCGACGGCGCGCTGGAAGAATGGCTGGTGCTTGGCGATGGCGAATCCAAAGAGGAATGTCGTGAAATAAAGCGCGTGCAGATACCAGTCTTCACGGAAATCATGGCTTTCACCGAAGATCGGATAAAGGGTCAACCGCAGCGCCGTCATCGCCAGCCAGGGGGTCACAATGAGGCCGGGGCCGGCGATGAGGAGCGAAAGAGCGCCCGGTACGGGGCGATAGCGCCATGCTGCGTCACGCCAGCGGCGCAGCAGCGGCAGCAGCGCGACAAGCGCCAGAGTGTAGAGAATGAGATAAGCGACGAACCACATATGGTTGTAGGTCGGCGTAGTGAGGCAGCCGTCTGCGTCGCACCACTGGCCTGAGGCCGTCACATAGCGGAAATAGAAGTTGTGGAGCGACAACGGCGCGCCTGCTTCGATCGCTTCCACGACCTCAAAGAAACTCTGCGGCGGTACGATCACGAACACGGCCAACAGCAGCGGCGGCCACAACCGTCCCATGCGCGCGCGCGTAAACTGCCATCCGCTCATCGTGTCGGCCATGAAACGCGTGGCGGCGCCTGAAATCAGGAACAGGAGCGTGAGCCGCCAAGGGCTGGTGAGCAGCATCAGCGGCTCGATCGCCTCGCTGGCGCGGCTGGATTTCACGTGCCAGTCCCAGGTCACGTAAAACATGCCGCAATGGTAAAGAATGAGCAGCCCGAACGCGATGATGCGGAGCCAGTCGAGATCATAGCGGCGTTGCTGCATGACTATGCGCCTCCTTCGGAGCGCCTTCTTTCGCGGTCGCGGCGGGGCCGCTAGGCTGGCGCCGCATGCGGCGAGAGACTGGGACGAGCGGGGAGCGCCTGGTGACAAACGGCGGCGACGACGGGACAAACGGTTGGCCACGGGTCCAATGGGGACCATGGACAGCGGTCGCTGTGGTTGGCCTGGCCGTGGCTCTTGTGACTGCCACGTCCGACATGATGGAATTGGCCAAGTCCGGGTCAGAACGACGCTGGTGGGAGCCGCTGATCTGGGAAGCGACAAGCGCCGCCGTGATTATCGCGACCGCGCCGTTGGTGGGATGGACGATGCGGCGATGGCCGCCGCGGCCGGACCGTCTCGCACCCTTCTTCGCTGTGCAGCTGGCCGCCACGATCCCGTTCTCGCTTGTCCATGTGCTGGCGATTTTCGTCCTGCGCGAGGCCATCTATTGGGTGATCGGGCGTCACTACGGCTTCTTCGATGACGGAGTGGCGCTGACCTTGCTCTATGAATGGCGCAAGGACGTGCTGACTTACGCGGCGATCGCGGCTGCCTATTGGGCGTTCGATTACGTGGCTGCGCGACGCGCCACGGCGCGGGCGCCGCAAAGCGATGGCCGCATCGAGATCCGCAATGGCGGGGCGGCCATTTTCCTAGCTCCCAGCGACGTGCTCTGGGTCGAGGCGGCCGGCAATTACGTGGAATTCCACACCGCTCCGCGCAATCACCTAGTCCGGGGCACGCTTGCATTCTGGGAGGCGCAGCTTGCGAAACGAGGCTTCGTGCGGGTGCACCGGTCGCGTCTCGTCAACCGCGCGCGCATTCGCGCGATCCGGCCCACCCCGGCGGGCGATGTAGAAATCACACTCGATAACGGGAGCAACATCGCAGGCAGCCGCCGCTACCGTGAGGCCTTGGAGGCGGCGCCTGCACTTCCCTGAGGGCGATGCTAGATGCGTACGGCTTCGGCAATGCGAAAGGTCAGCACATCGCCGTCGGGCTCGCGCACCGTGACATACTCGCCCGGTCTCAGTTCGTGCGAACCAAGCTTGATCAACGGCTCGGCCGGACCTTCGTCCGCTTCATCATACCAGAAGTACCAGTGGTCGCCGCGATGGCGCAGGAAGCCGTCAGCTGGCGTCTCGTTGGGGTGGAAGCGGCGAACAGTGCATTGCTCGCGTTTGTCGCGCCAGAGAGCCGCGTCGAGTTTGCCGTTGGCGTCGAGCGGCGCCTGGATCACATATCCGTATTGATCGTTTCCATCGGGAAAACCGGCCTCGGGGTTACGTCCGAGCCGCAGGATCACACGCGTCAAACCAAGCATGCACTGCTCCTTCCGCAACGAGCACTAGGGTGCGGATCTGCCCGCAGCATTGCGCTCGCGCAAGCGCGC
>CAYODX010000030.1:8556-25529 GCA_964402795.1 uncultured Terricaulis sp.
GCAACGAGCACTAGGGTGCGGATCTGCCCGCAGCATTGCGCTCGCGCAAGCGCGCTGGAGCGGGTCAGTAGAGATCGGCCGCAATGTCCGCGCGGCGCGCCATGATCGCGCCTTCGGCCGCAGTCTGCGCGCCGATCGCGATCTTATCGTTCGGGGCGCCGGCATTGACCAGCGCTGCCCGCACGCGTTCCTGCCTGCGCTGCACTTGCGCCCGAGCTTGGGCGGCGCTCTGCCCCGGGTCGGCGGTCGCGACGATGCTGATCTGGCGCAGTTCCCCGCCCGCAGCTTCGCAGGCGCGGATGCTGTTCATGAAGTCGTTCAACAGCGGCGTCACCACAGGCTCATCGCTCGCCACCTGCTCGGAGAAGTACAGCGTCACGTGCGCGTCGGCGCATTCGCTGCGCGGCGAAGGCGGCGCATCCGGCAATGCTGCGGCTATCAGCGATGAACCGTGCTCCGGCTGGGCCGCCGTCGAGGCGCATCCGGCCAATCCCAGCATCGCTGCGATTGCGAGCGCACGCACGTTTGCAGGCATAGTTTCCCCCCCTCGATATTGCACCATGTTGCCGGGCGCTGCGCTCCGGCGCAATCCATCCCCGGGCGCCCACGACCTTACCTGGGCTTAGGTGCGGCCTTAGAGTGACGCAAATGACTGCGACTCGCGTCCCCCGCTCACTGACAAAGCCCGCGCAACCACCGCGGGCCTGGCAACGCATGCTGTCGGGGCGGCGGCTGGATCTGCTCGACCCCTCGCCGCTCGATGTGGAGATCGAGGATATCGCGCACGGCCTTGCGCGCGTCGCCCGATGGAACGGACAGACCCTTGGCCCACATGCTTTTTCCGTGGCCCAGCATTCGCTCGTTGTTGAAGAAATCTGCCGCAAGATAGCGCCCGACTGGGACAAGAAGCGGCGGCTCATGGCGCTTCTGCACGATGCGCCGGAATACGTGATCGGCGACATGATCAGCCCGTTCAAAGCGGCGCTGGGGCTCGACTACAAAGCGTTCGAGGCCAAGCTCGAAGCAGCCATTCACCTCCGCTTCGGCTTGCCGCCGCACGCCTCCGCTGCTGTGAAAGGGGTGATCAAGCGGGCTGATACGGTTTGCGCCTATTTCGAGGCGGTGCAGTTGGCGGGTTTTTCGGAAGCGGAGGCGAAGCGCTTCTTCGGAACCCCGCCGCGAGGCATGCGGCTCAAGCTTGCGCCCATGGAGACCGCACAGGTGCAGGAAGCATTTCTCAAGCGCTTCCGCTCTCTGATCGATCCGGCTTAAACTCGCGCCATGGCCATCATCGTCTGCCCTCTTTCGCGTGCGCCGGAAATCGCGCGCGAGAGCAAGCCCTCGCACGTCGTCAGCTTGTTGGATCCCGGCGCCGCCTTTCCGATCATCGAAAGCTGCTCCGGCGAACGCCATTTGCGGCTCGAGGTGCATGACATCAATACTGAGGTCGATGGACTGGATGCTGTGTGCGCAGGCCGGATCGGGCGGCTGCTCGATTTCGTTTCCGGCTGGTCGCGAGAAGCGCCCATTTTGATCCACTGCTACGCCGGCATTTCCAGATCGACCGCGACGGCTTTCATAACCGCTTGCGCCCACAATCCTGCACAGGACGAAGAGGAGATCGCGCGCGCGCTGCGGGCCGCGTCGCCAACTGCCACGCCGAACCGCCGCTTCGTCGCCCTCGCCGACGCAGCGCTTGGCCGCAACGGACGCATGAACCGCGCCGTGGAAGCGATCGGCCTAGGTTCTCCACGTTGGCCGGATATTGATGAAGCGCAGCCGTTCTCGATCGTTTCGCAGTTCGGTGGGCGCGCATGAGCCCACGCGTTGTCATCGGTTTGTCCGCCGTGATCGTGGCGGTCACCGAAGACGAGCCCTTCGTTCTGGTGACGCGCGAAAGCGGCGATGACGCAGCCGGCCTTCCCTTCGGCCCGTTCGATCCGGCCGGCGATCGAACGTTGGAATTGTCGCTGCGGCGATGGGTGAGCGATCAGACCGGTTTCACGATCGGCTATGTCGAGCAGCTCTATACCTTCGGCGACCGCGGCCGTGAGACGCCTCTCGCCGACATCAAGGGCGCAAACCCGGACCGGGTGATCTCCATCTCCTATCTTGCCCTGACCCCGTCGCGCGCCGTGCTCGATCGCGAAGGCGCGCGTTGGCGCTCCTGGTATGACTTCTTCCCCTGGGAGGACTGGCGGGACGGCAGACCCGCAATCATCGATGAGGTGATCGCCGACAAGCTCAACGCATGGATCGACGCCGCTGCAAGCGCTGAAATCGCGAGCCAGCGGCGTGGCCGGGCAAGGCTCGCATTCGCGCTCGATGGCGCAGTATGGAACGAAGAGCGTGCGCTTGAGCGCTACGAATTGTTGTACGAAGCCGGGCTTGCGCCCGAAGCCGCACGTGATCGTGTGCGCATTGAAGGAAAGCACGCGGCGGCCATGCAAGCTACGCCTGGGCTGGGCGAGCCGATGGTCTCCGACCACCGCCGCATCCTTGCAACTGCGATTGGTCGCCTGCGCGCCAAGATCAAGTACCGGCCGGTCATCTTCGAGCTGGCGCCGGAGATGTTCACGCTGTTGCATCTACAGCGCCTTGTTGAAGGCGTCGCCGGGCTCGAACTGCACAAGCAAAACTTCCGCCGTCTGCTCGATCGCACCGGGCTCGTCGAAGGCACGGGCAAGTTCGATACCAGCGCCGGCGGGCGTCCGGCCGAACTTTTCCGCTGCAAACGCGAAATCCTGAGCGAGCGCCCTGTCAGCGGCGTGCATGTACCGGCGCCGCGCGAGTGATCAAGATGCAGGCGCATCTTTATCGTAAGGCGCCGGCGCAACGCCGAATCGCATCGGATCCACCAACAGCCCGTCCACGCTGACCTCATAATGCAGGTGGACGCCCGTCGCGTTGCCCGTCATGCCCATGCGTGCGACTGGCGCCCCGGCTTGCACGAGCGCGCCCGGCGCGAGGCGCGGATCGATCTCGCTGAGGTGCGCGAACAAGCTGACGACGCCGGCGCCGTGATCGAGCTCAAGCACCAGGCCGTAGCCGCCGCGCCACTCGACGCTGCGCACCCATCCGTTCGCTGGCGCATAAACGAAGCCGCCAGCGGCATTGGCGAGATCGACACCGCGATGCTCACGCCCGCCCCCGCTAGCGACGCCCCGCCAGCCGAAGCCGGAAGAGAAACATGCGGCTTCGACGGGCATGCGCAGGAGCGGTCCGGCCGCAGTGTAGATGTAAGGGGTGTAGAGCAGCGCTTCGCCGCGGGCGCCGATCTCGCCTATGTTTGCGCCATACGGAGCGCACGCGAACAATTCGCTGTGCAGCGCAGCTCGCGGCGCGTTGAGATAGAGCGCGGGATCGGCCTGAGGCAACGCCGCGGGCAGGTGCGAAGGCGGGACGCTGACCGGCGGATAGCTGGTGGCGCAAGCAGCAAGCGTCAGCAGCGAAAATAGCGAAAGTGCAAGGCGGCGCATTGCGCTTCCTCCCGACGATCGCCCCTCATCGTGAAGCTTAGCTGGTTTTTGCGCCCGCGGAAGTGCTACGCCACAGGCGCCCCGCGCGGCAGCAGCGTCCACCATCGCGCCGGCGCATTCATGCTTTCCGCCGCTTGGCCGGCCTGCGGCCCTGAGCCGAAGAAGACGTCGCCGCGCAACGGCCCCCGCCTGATGGCGCCGCCGGTGTCCTGTGCAACAAGCAAGCGCCGGAAAGGTTGGCTCTGGTATTGCCCGTCGACAAAGAGGACGGCCCCGTACGGGTGGTATGCCGGGTCAACTGCGATCGAGCCCATCGCCGTCAGATTGACCCCGGCCGCGCCGCGCGGACCGGCGCTCAGATCCGTGATCTGCTCTTCCTGAAAGAACACGTAGGATGGATCGGCATTGAGTGCTTGGCGGGTTGCTTCGGCGCCGTTTGCATCACTCCATGCCTGGAAAGCGCTCCATGACGGCGTCTGCAACTGGCCTGCGTCGCGGAGGGCGCCGAGCGCCGAGCGCCAGCGATATCCATTCTGCGCTGCGAACTGCGCGCGCGACTGCGTGCCGTCTGGAAAGGCGAGGCGGCCAGATCCTTGGACCTGCAAATTGTACACATCGACCGGGTTCGCGTAGGCGAACGCGCGCGATGGCGTGCGTTCGATTTCACCGCGGGCGGGATATGGCTGCACGGTGGCGCCCACCAGCCGTCCGGTGAGCGCGCGCGGCGCGCCGCGAAGCACTTCGCTGTCATATGCCTCGGCGAACGCCGCGAGATCGACGCTGATCATGTCGTCGGGCTTACGCAGCAGCGGCTCGGCGAAGTTTCCTTCCGGAGCACGACGCGCCTCGATCACCGGTTCATAATAGGCAGTCAAACGCGCCTCACCCGGACCGCGCACTTCGAAGGGCGTGAAGTTGGCTTCGAAGAACGCGCGCTCGCCCCCTGGAACAACCTCGCGTGCAGCGGCGCACGCCGGCGCCCAATCGGACACTGGGCCGCCGTAACGGCCCCCGCCCGACAAAGGCGCGTCCGGCGCACGCAAACGCCGACCTTCGCAGGATCGCTTGAATGCAGCCAGCGCAGGGGCGAGATCGGCGTTTCCCCACCCCGGCAAGTCGCTGAATGTAGCTGGGCGCAGACTGAATTCGACTGCAGGTTGTGCCGGCTGCGGCACGGGTCGTTCACTGGGCCGGGTGGCGCAAGCCGCGAGCAGAGCGGCTAGAATGATTGTCGCGGCAAGACGCATGAGCGGTCCTTCGTGGCGATGAGGTCAGCGACGGCAACGCAGCAAACCCCAACACGTCCGCACGCCTGCGCCAAGAATGTTGCCGCACCCTTACCGCTTTTTCTTGCGCGGGCGTCCTGCGGAGAGTAGTGTCCCCGAACTGAATTATGCTCAACTGTAGCATAAGGGGTGGGGCGGGGCTTTACCGCCGTCTTTCGCACCCCATATATGCTCCAATTGAGCATAAATGCCCGCTTCGGGCGCAAGGAGGCCTCGCCATGGCCCGCATCATTGACGCTCCCCTCACCGGCTCGGAAGGGTCTGGCTGCGATCCCCGCGCTGTGCATGGCGCCTGGGGTTCGCTCGACGCCGCACGCAAACGCGGCCTCGCCTACACTGCCGAGGTGAAGGCGCAGACCGATGCGCTCTACGAGAAGGTCAAACACGTCGTGCCCGCTGTCGAGTGGCCGGCGTACGCGCCGCTCATCGCTGCGATAAACCAGCTCAAGCGGCAGAAGAACGCCGTGATCCTCGCGCACAACTACATGACCAGCGAAATCTTCCATTGTGTTGGCGATTTCCGCGGGGACTCGCTGCAGCTGGCGCGCCAAGCGGCCGAGACCGACGCCGACGTGATCGTGCAGGCGGGCGTTCACTTCATGGCTGAGACCTCGAAAATCCTGGCGCCAGGAAAGACCGTTCTGATCCCAGATTTGCGCGCCGGCTGCTCGCTTGCCGCCTCGATCACGGGCGCGGATGTGCGCTTGATCAAAGAGCGTTTCCCGGGTGCGCCAGTCGTCACCTATGTCAACACTTCGGCGGAGGTGAAAGCCGAGAGCGATGTGTGCTGCACCTCTTCGAACGCGGCAGCGGTAGTGGAATGGGCGGCGCGCGAATGGAAAAGCGATCGCGTGATCCTGCTCCCTGATGAGTATCTGGCCAAGAACGTGGCGGCGCAGACCGGCATCAAAATCATTTCTTGGCACGGCCGCTGCGAGGTACACGAACGCTTCACGGTGGAAGATATCGAGGAACTGCGCGCCGCCTATCCTGGCGTCGTCATTCTCGCGCACCCTGAATGTCCTCCCGATGTTATGGCGGCCTCGGACTTCGCCGGCTCAACCGCTGCGCTGCAGGATTACGTGCTGGAGAAGCGCCCCGCCAAGGTCGTGCTGCTCACGGAATGCTCGATGAGCGACAACGTCGCTGCGGCCGCGCCTGATGTCGATTTCGTTCGCCCCTGCAATCTCTGCCCGCACATGAAGCGGATCACTCTCGAAGGCATCTACGACGCGCTGGTCGAGATGAAGCACGAAGTGACGATACCGGAAGAGGTGCGGGTTCGCGCCAAGCAGGCGATCCAGCGCATGCTCGACTTGCCAAAGGAAAAGCCGCGCGCCTTCGCGGTCGGGATGCCGGAAGCCGCGGTTGAACTGGTCTGAGCCAAGTTGATGCGGGCGCAGAACCCCGCCTCCCCCGCGCGCGGGGAGGCGCTGTCCGGCGACGCAGGGCGCGCGCGAACAGCAAGGGCGTTTGGTCGCCTCGCGTGTGAAACCTCGCGCAACGAGGGGAAGCGAGCGCAATGAGCCAACCAAGTGTCTTGGTGATCGGCGCGGGACTTGCTGGCCTGTTCCTGGCGCTGAAGCTTGCGCCGCGGCGCGTGACGGTGTTGAGCCAAGCGCCGCTCGGACAGGCGGCGTCATCAGCATGGGCGCAAGGCGGGTTGGCGGTCGCTCTAGGCGCAGAGGACAACCCCGAGCTCCATGCCGAAGACACCGTGAAAGCTGGCGCCGGTCTTGTCGATCCAGTGATCGCGCGCTTGCTTGCGGACGAAGGCCCGGCACGTGTGCTGGACCTGATTGCGCTTGGCGTCCCGTTCGACCGCACGCCGCGAGGCGAGTTGGCGCAGAGCCTGGAAGCAGCCCATTCACGCCCCCGTGTCGTGCGTGTGGCTGGCGACCTTGCCGGCAAGGCGATCATGGATGCGCTGATCGCGGCCGCGCGCGCAGCCCCGCACATCCAGATCGTCGAGAACATGCGCGCGCGCTGTCTGCTGCAGGACGCCAACGCCCGCGTGCGCGGGGTTTGGTGCGATGGCGCGGTGACGTTCGCTGCAGAAGAGACCGTGCTCGCCACGGGAGGATCGGGCGGACTGTACGCCGTGACGACCAATCCCCCCGAAGCACAAGGCCAAGGCTTCGCCATGGCCGCGCGCGCCGGCGCCCTGATCGCTGATCCTGAATTCGTTCAATTCCACCCGACCGCGATGGACGTTGGCCGCGACCCGGCTCCGCTTGCGACGGAGGCGCTCCGTGGTGAAGGCGCCAAGCTCATCAATGCCGCGGGCGAGGCGTTTGTCTCCGAGTTGGCGCCGCGCGATGTCGTCGCGCGTGCGATTCATCGCGAGCGCAGCGCCGGACGCGGCGCGTTTCTCGACGCCCGCAAAGCCGTTGGCGCGCATTTTCCAAGCGAATTCCCGACTGTCTTCGCGGCCTGCATGAGCGCGGGATTCGATCCGCGTGAACAGCCGATCCCCATAGCCCCGGCCGCGCACTATCATATGGGCGGAGTGGTCACCGACGTATGGGGCCGTACGACGCTTCATGGATTGTGGGCGATCGGAGAATGCACGTCGAGCGGCGCACACGGCGCCAATCGGCTCGCATCCAATTCATTGCTCGAAGCGGTCGTATTCGCTCATCGCGTGGCCGATCGTCTGCGCGAAGGCGGCGAGACGCAGTCCGGAGCGCCGGCTCATTGCGAACCGCCGCCAGTGCTGGGTGAAGCTCCGCGCGCCGCGCTGCGAGCGTTGATGCAGACGCATGCAGGCGTGGAGCGCGACGCCGCGGGACTCAGCTTTGCCCTCGAGCGCATCAATGCGATGATAACTGAACACGGCGCCGCGAACGCGCTCTGCGCCGCCCGCCTTATCGTCATGGCCGCGCTTGAGCGCAAAGAAAGCCGCGGCGCCCATTTCAGGAGCGACTACCCGCATGCCGCAGATCCGCACCGCACCTTTCTCACGCGCGACGACGCTGCCGCCGCTGCCTGACATCGTGCTCGAGCCAATCGTCAAGCTCGCGCTCGCCGAAGATCTCGGCGCGGCAGGCGATGTCACGACGGACGCGCTGATCGATCCGGAGGCGCAAGGGCGCTGGCGCTTGGTCGCGCGCGCACCCGGCGTCGTGGCCGGGCTCGATGCGGCGGCGCTCGCAGCCTTCACGGTCGATGCGGACATCAGCTTTGCTGTCGCCGCGCCCGATGGATCACGTGTCAAGGCTGGCGAGACGATCGCCGATCTCGCAGGATCTGCGCGCTCCGTGCTGATGGCGGAGCGGACCATTCTCAATTTTATTGGTCGCCTCTCCGGCGTCGCCACGCTGACGCGCACTTATGTCGATGCGGTCGACGGCATGGGCGTCATCATCGCTTCGACGCGAAAGACGACGCCTGGTCTGCGGGCGCTGGAGAAGCGAGCGGTGAAGCTCGGCGGCGGCGGCGCTCACCGCTATGGCCTCGACGACGCCATCCTGATCAAAGACAATCACATCGCCGCCGCCGGCGGCGTGGCCGAAGCGCTGACCCGAGCACGCGCGCACGCCGCCCATCTCACCTGCATTGAAATCGAGGTCGACACACTCGACCAGTTGCGGCAGGCCCTGCCGCACGCGCCAAGCGCGATCATGCTCGACAATTTCTCGCTGGCCGACATGAAGGCGGCGGTGAAGCTTGCGAAGGGGCAGACCTTGTTGGAGGCGTCCGGCGGGATCACTATCGAAAACGTCTTCGCCGTAGCCGAGACTGGCGTCGACGTGATTTCGATTGGCGCGCTGACGCATTCGGCGCGGGCATTGGACGTGGCGCTGGACGCCATCTGATCACGACGGCAATTCGATTAAGCCGCCGTGTTCACGACCGCAAACAAGAGATGATCGCGCCAGGCGCCATTGATCTTTAAATAGGCGCGGGCGAAGCCTTCCTGGGTGAACCCGGCTTTTTCGAGCACGCGGCGCGACGCCAAGTTGTCAGGCTGACACGCCGCCTCGACCCGGTGCAGTTCGAGATCCTCGAATGCAAAGCGCACCACAGCGCGCACAGCCGCAGTGATGTGGCCGCGTCCGGCGAACATCTCGCCGGCCCAGTAGCCCATCGATGCGGTCTGGGCGACGCCGCGTCGGATATTGGAAAGCGTCACGCCACCCACCAGCGCATCGTCTTCCTCCCTGAAAACGAAGAGCGCATGCGCCTTGTCATCACGCGCATCTTCGGTGTAGCGGCGCAGCTTGTAGCGATAGGATGCGCGTGAGGTTTCATCCTGCGCCCAGGTCGGCTCCCAGGGGGTCAGGAAGTTGCGGCTGGCGCCGCGCACGTCCGCCCAGTCCTGATAATCGCGTGCTTCCGGGGCGCGCAGGTAAACGCCGTCCCCGTCGATGCGCCGCGCCGAGTCGCCGTCCTTGCGTATCAGAGCCATGCGCTAGGAGTTTGCCCGAAACGCGGCGAGCGCGCCATGCCCAGCCTTCGGCCCGATTGCGGCGCCGACAGCGGGACCCGCAAGCGCAGCGCGAGCAATTGCTTGCACCTCCTGCGCCGTCGTCGCCTCCAGCTTGGCCTTCAGTTCGGCAAAGTCAATCAGCCGGTCTCGCTGGAACACCTGCGCGGCGCGCGCCTCGGCGCGGGCCGAGGGCGCTTCAAGCCCCATCAGCATCTGCGCTCGCGCCACCGCCTTGGCGCGTGCGAGTTCTTCCGCCCGCGGCCCGTGCTCGGCAAGCAGCGCGAGTTGGTCGCGAACGATGGCGGCAACGTCGCGCGCGGTCTTGGCGGAGCAACCGGCGTAGACGCACAAGCGTCCGTCATCCTCGATCGCGTCGACAAAGGAGTCGATCGCGTACACCAAACCGCGTTCCTCGCGCACTTCCTGGAATAGCCGTGAGGACATGCCCCCGCCGAAAACCTCCGACAGCAGGCGCGCCGCGAGCAGCCGGTCGGACACTGCGGGCGGAGCGGGCCATGAAAAGACGAGATGCGTCTGCTCCAGCTTGCGCGCCTCACTGGCGCTGCCGGCGATGGGTTGCGCGGCGACGCACGATTGCGACGCGCGCGGTTTCAGATCTGCAAAGCGCGCATGCACACGCTCGAGAAATGCTTCACGATCGAAGGCGCCGGCAATGGAGACGACCATGCGCTCCGGCGTCATGTGCGCGTCGTGAAAGGCATGCAGCGCCTCGACACTGACATTCGCCAACGTCGCCTCCACCCCGAGCACTGGCCGGCCAAGGGGCTGATCGCGATAAAGCGCGCTTTGGTGCAGTTCGAAAACGCGATCATCCGGCACATCAAACGCTTCGCCTCGTTCCTGGGCGACGACACCCTTCTCCTTCTCCAGATCGCCCGGCGACCAGTGCGGGTCGAACAGGATGTCGGCGATCAGATCGAGCGCGAACGGCGCATATTCCGCGACGACGCGGGCGAAGTAGGCCGTGCGCTCATAGCCGATGGCGGCGTTCATGACGCCGCCAACATTCTCGATCGCCTCGGCGAACTGGCGTGCATCGCGCGCGCCGGCCCCTTTGAAGGCCATGTGCTCGAACAAATGGGCGATGCCGTTCTGCTCCGCCGCTTCCCAGCGCGCGCCAACACGCTGCCATACGCCAAGCGAAGCCGTGCCAAGTCCGGGCATCGGATCAAGCGCCACACGCACGCCGTTGGGCAGACGGACGAGATCAAGATCATTCATTGGCGACGGCGGTCCATTTTGCCTTGCGCTATCACGACCAAGCCCTGCTCCGCTCGCGTATGTACCGTTTCACCGCTTCGACATCGGCGGGCAACATGTCTGATCTTTCCTCGCGCGAGAACAGGTCGGCGCAATGTTGCGGCAAGGGTGGATGCAGGCCAGTCGCCCGCGCGACAGTTTCGGGAAACTTCGCAGGGTGTGCAGTCGCGAGCACCACGTCTGGCTTGGTCTCATACTGCTCGGCCATGCGGGCGCGCAGGCCGACAGCGGTATGAGGGCATGCGAGGAAGCCGCCCCACTCCGTCGCCGTGCGGCGCATTTCTTCCAGTGTTGCAGCATCGTCGACACTGGCGGCGCCGAAGTCGGACCTTAGCCGCGCCAACGCGACCGGCGGTATGTCAAAGCCGCCGCTTTGCGCCAAGCTGGCGTAGAGCTGGCGCACAATAGCGCCATCGCGTCCGACGGCTTCGAACAGAATGCGTTCGAAATTGCTGGCGAGCTGGATATCCATTGCCGGCGACAGCGTCGCCTTGGATTGCGCTGCGCGTACATAGCGACCGCCGTCGATGGCGCGGGCGAGAATATCGTTGACGTTTGTGGCGAGCACGATCTTGCCAATCGGCGCACCGCAACGCTTAGCCGCCCAACCGGAGAACGCATCACCGAAATTCCCCGTCGGCGCCACGAAGCTCGGCGCTGTGTGTGCGGCGAGCGTGTTCGCCGCGATGTGGAAATACACCGACTGCGCGACAATGCGCGCCCAGTTGATGGAATTGACGCCGGACAATCGCGCGCGGGCGGAGAAATCGGCGTCGGCGAACAACGATTTCACGATGGCCTGACAAGCATCGAAATCGCCTTCGATGTCGAGTGCATACACGTTGGCGGCGCCGGAGGCGGTCATGAAGCGACGCTGCACTTCGGACACGCGCCCGCGCGGGATCAGCACAAACAGATCGACCCGTCCTGTGTTCCTGAGCGCTTCCACCGCCGCACCGCCCGTATCGCCCGACGTGGCGCAGACCACCGTCAGTCGCTGCTCGCGCTGCGCCAGAGCATGTTCGTAAAGCGGCGCGATCAGTTGCATCGCCACGTCCTTGAACGAGAGCGACGGGCCGTGGAAAAGTTCGAGCAACCACTCGCCATTGCCGATTTGGCGAAGCGGCGTCACTGCGCCAGGCCAGGGAGCCACCCCGGACGGACGCCAAAGATACGCCAGACGAGCGATCTTCGCGGCTTCATCCTCGCTCAGAGCGTCGCCTGCAAAGGCGTGCAGAACGCGCCGCGCGACTTCTGAAAAATGATGCGTCGTGCAGAGCGCGCGGAAGCTGTCGTTATCGAGCGCAGCGGGCCACGTTTCCGGGACGTAGAGCCCGCCATCGGGCGCCATCCCGGCGAGCACAGCGTCAATAAAGGAGACGGGCGGCGCCAGTCCGCGGGTGGAGATATAGCGCATGTGCGCTTAGTCTTAGGTTTGCGCCGACGCCGTCACAAGCAGGCGCGATCGCATGCAGGCTTCAATTCTGCCGCTGTCGCGGCTGGCCGAATGAGAGCCGCCCGACGCTCATGTGATAGGCGAAATAGACGACAAGCAGGATCGCTGCGAGGCCGTACCACGTGAGCGCGTAGCCGAGATGCCGCTCCGGCGGCAGCGCGTCCGCGCCTGGCGCGAGCGCAAACGGATTGGCTGTCGCGCGTCCGTCGGCGCCGACATAGGTCGATGCAATGTAATAATCAGCGACCTCCTCCAAACCGGCGTTGCGGCCCATAGCCTGCAAATCGACCGCGAACCAGAGCCGCTGCAACGGACGCGGCGGTAGCGAAAACGGCCCCGCTTCTTCTGGCCGCATTGAAGCGCCCTGGATCGGCGCCCCCAGACGCAAAGCTGCAGGCACGCGCACTTCGTCCGGATTCGGCGGCTCTATACTGGGAATGAAATCGGCGTCGACGAACACCGTGGTGTCGCCGAACTGCACCGGGGCAAACACCCGCCAACCCTGATCGTGTGTGTCGCTGCGCACGCCGTAGACGAACTGGATCGCGTTCGGCAGCGGCTGGTAGCTGGCGATGGTCATCTCCGCGACAGGTTCTTCGGCCGCGGCGGACTTCTGCTCGTACTTCTCCCACTGCCAACGTCCGAACGAGATCAGCACCGCGAATGCGATCAGCGTCAAGGCAGTCATCAGCAAGAGCGGGCGGAAGCGGATCATTGCAGGTCTTCCGTCGTCGCCTCGCGCGCCTTGTGCTTGCACTGGAGCGCGAACAAAGTAGCCTTGAACGGCGGCAACAGCGCCAGGCACAGCGCAATTGCGGCCGCCATCGTGATGGCGAGCGCGAGCCAGCCAGGGAGGTCCAGCCCAAACTGCAAGATGATCAGCAGCGGCGCGACGATGGCGCCGGCGATAAGAATGACGAAAACGGCCGGGCCATCGCCTGCATCCGCCGCTTTGAAGTCGGCGCCGCATGCACGGCAATGGTCGCGAAACCTGAGATAGCCTTCGAACACCTCGCCGCGTCCACATTGCGGGCAGCGGAGCCTGACCCCCGCAACCCAGGGCGAGGGCCGCGCCTCCATCGCAATCAATTCGCCTGCATGGTCAGGTACGGCGTCACATAGACGAAGGTGAAGAGGAAGAGCCACACCACGTCGACGAAGTGCCAGTACCAAGCCGCCGCCTCAAGCCCGAAGTGCTTTTGCGGCGTGAACTGTCCAGCCATCAGCCGCAGCAGACATATGAACAAGAAGATGGTGCCGATGATCACGTGCGCGCCGTGGAAGCCGGTCGCCATGAAGAAGGACGAGCCATAGAGATTGGCGACGGTGACATCGCCTTTGTTGCCGAAAGCGAAGCCCGCCTCCGGGTACTCGACGCCGAACTGAACGAACGTGAAGAGGCACCCCAATAGCACCGTGAGGATAAGCCCCAGTCTGGCGCCCTTGCGATCGCCTTGCTGCAGAGCGTGGTGCGCCCAGGTCACCGTCGTGCCGGAGAGCAGCAGGATGAGCGTGTTCATCAGCGGCAAATGGAAGGGGTCGAAAGTTTCCACGTGCGGCGGCGGCCAGTTCGCCCAAGCCTGGGTGGTCGCCTCATCCCACGTCGGCACAACCCAGGCGGCGCGATGCTCGTGGAAGATCGCAAGCTCGAAGAACATCCAGAACCAAGCGACGAAGAACATCACCTCGGAGGCGATGAACAGGATCATGCCGTAGCGAAGGCCGATATCGACCACCGGCGTGTGATCGCCTTGGCGGCTCTCTCTGATCACGTCTCCCCACCAACCGATGCAGGTGACGGCCAAGATTCCCATGCCGATCAGGAACAGAGTCCAGTGCCCGGCGCCGAAGAAGAAATCATTCTCGTTGGCGGAGAGCCCGCGCATCAGCACGACAGCGCCCACGGCCGTGACCAGGGCGCCGACCGAGGCCACAAATGGCCAAGGACTCGGGTTGACCAAGTGATAATCGTGTTTGACGTCGCCGTGCGCCATTTCGATCCCCAATGCGATCCGCCGCCAAGGCGACAGACTGTCGTTCTCAGCTCGCTCGATCGTCAACGGGCGCCTGCGCGACCGCTGACCTGAAATAGGTGTAGGAAAGCGTGATAGTGTCGATATCGGCCGTCTCCGGGTTGGTGACGATTTCGGGATCGACGAAGAACACTACTGGAAGCTCGGCTTCCTCCCCAGGCGCCAAAGTGCGATCCTGGAAACAGAAGCATTCTAGCTTTACGAAATACTGGCCCGCCTGGTGCGGGGTGACGTTGTAGGTCGCGCGGGCGATCACCGGCTCGCTCGAGGTGTTGCGGATGCGGAAGAAGGCAAGCCCGCTTTCGCCAATACGCAGCCGCTCCTGCGTTTGCTTCGCAGCAAACTCGACGGGCAAACCCGGCGCGATGTTGGTGTCGAAACGCACATTGATGCGTTGCGCCAGCGGCTGCGCCGGCGCAGCTTCGGCGGTTTGCGTGGTGCCGCCATAGCCGGTCAATCTGCAGAAGGCGTTGTAGAGCGGCACCGCCGATGCGGCGAGCCCCGTCATGCCCAGCAGCACGCCGACAACGATAGCCGCCGTGATCGCCCTGCGCCGCTTCTGCGGATTCATAGCGGGATCTCCGCGCCGCCGCGAATCTTGGCGATGGTGATGAAGAACACCAAAATCGCAAACGCGAAGATTGAAATCGCGATCCAGACATTGCGCCGCTTTCGCGCTTTCTCCTGCTCGGGCGTGAGGTTCACAGTCTCGTTCATGCGAAGGCTCGCTCCGCCAGCAGCGCTGCGAACAAGGCGAACAGGTAGAGAATGGAGAAGCCGAACAGATCGCGGGCCGGCTTGTCTTCGGCCTTGTCGCCCTCCCCCGCTTTCGAACGCCACACGCGCCAGGCCAGGTAGACGAAAAATGCCCCGCCCAGAACCGCGAAGGCGCCGTAGATCCAGCTCGCAAGTCCAGTCAGCACCGGGGCAAACGCCAGCGGCGCCAACACCAGCGAGTAGAAAAGGATATGCGCGCGCGTCGCGGCTGCGCCGTGCGTGACCGGCAGCATCGGCACTCTCGCGGCCGCATAATCATCTTTCTGGAGCAGTGACAGCGCCCAGAAGTGCGGCGGCGTCCAAAAGAAGATAATGGCCACGAGCAGAATCGGATCGAGCGTCAGAGCGCCTGTCTTGGCGGCCCAAGCAATCGCCGGCGGCAAGGCGCCGGAAAGTCCGCCGATGACTATGTTCTGCGGCGTCGAGCGCTTCAGCCACATCGTATAGACAACGGCATAGAAGAAGATCGTGAACGCCAGCAGGGCCGCAGCCAATGGTCCGGAGGCGATCTGCATGGTGACGACCGATAGCGCGGACAGGGTGAGCCCGAGCATCAGCGCTTCTTCGCGTTCGACCCGGCCGGCGGGGATCGGACGCATGCGCGTGCGCTTCATCACCGCATCGATATCGGCGTCGAACCACATGTTGAGCGCGCCCGCGGCGCCGGCGCCGACGGCGATCGCCAGAATTGCGGCGAAGCCAAGCACCGGATCGCCGGCGCCGGGCGCAGCGACGTAGCCGACCAGTCCCGTAAAGACGACGAGGCTCATCACGCGCGGCTTCAACAGCGCGAAATAGTCGCTCGCGCTCGTCGGCCTGACTTGGGTGGCGGAGACGTCAGCCAATTCGAGTTCGCCTCAAATCAGTGGTGCGCGTCCGGCTTGATCACCGGCAATTCGCTGAATTGGTGGAACGGCGGCGGCGAGGACAGGGTCCATTCCAAGGTGGTCGCGCTTGCTCCCCAAGGATTGTCGCCCGCCTTGCGGCGCACCACGAACAACTCGACGAGGGTCACGAAGAACACCAGCGTGCCCACCATCGTCACGGCGTAGCCGATGGACGAGATGTAGTGCCAATGCTCGAACGCCGCCGGGTAATCGATGTAGCGACGCGGCATCCCTTGCAGCCCGAGGAAATGCTGCGGGAAGAAGATGAGGTTCACGCCGATGAATGTGATCCAGAAATGCAGACCGGCGAGAAAGCCGTTGTAGCGGTAGCCGCTCATCTTCGGGATCCAATAGTAGAACCCCGCGAAGATCGCGAACACCGCGCCGAGAGAGAGCACGTAGTGGAAGTGCGCGACCACGTAATAGGTGTCGTGCAAATAGGTGTCGATACCGGAATTGGCGAGGACGACGCCGGTCACGCCGCCAAGCGTGAACAGGAAAATGAAGCCGATCGCCCACAACATCGGCACCTTGAACTCGATTGAACCGCCCCACATGGTGGCGATCCACGAGAAAATCTTGATCCCCGTGGGCACGGCGATGACCATCGTCGCGGCGACGAAGTAGGCTTCAAGATCCAGCCCCATGCCCACCGTGAACATGTGGTGGGCCCAGACGATGAAGCCGATGAAACCAATCGCCACCATGGCGTAGGCCATGCCGAGATAGCCGAACACCGGCTTCTTCGAAAACGTCGCCACGATCTGGCTGACAATGCCGAAGCCCGGCAGGATCAGGATGTAGACCTCAGGGTGGCCGAAGAACCAGAACAAATGCTGGTACATCACGGGATCGCCGCCGCCGGCAGGCTCGAAGAATTGCGTGCCGAAATTGCGGTCGGTCAACAGCATCGTCAGCGCGCCGGCCAGAACAGGCAAAGACAGAACGAGCAGCCACACTGTGACCAGGATGGACCACGCGAACAGCGGCATGCGGTGCATCGTCATGCCCGGCGCGCGCATGTTGAAGATAGTCGTGATGAAGTTGATGGCGCCGAGGATCGAGCTGACGCCTGCGATGTGCAGCGACAGGATCAAGAGATCCATCGATGGACCGCTGTGATGGGTGGCCGACGTCGACAGCGGCGGATACATCGTCCAGCCGCCTCCGAAACCTGGATAATCGCCGTTCCCGGGCACGAGCATCGACAATGTCGCCAAGGTGAACGAAGCGGGCAGCAGCCAGAACGAGATGTTGTTCATGCGTGGGAACGCCATGTCAGGCGCTCCGATCATCAACGGCACGAACCAGCAGACGCTGCGCATCACGATTCCGCAGACAC
>CAYODX010000031.1:0-23427 GCA_964402795.1 uncultured Terricaulis sp.
ACTGGCAAGTAGCGAAAAGAGCGGGTCGCGCCGCTCGCAAGCCATGCGCCCGTTCACGGTTTTCCGTTCGCTCCTCGCATTCGCCACTCGCCATTCGCCATCCGCCTGCTTACCGTCATCCCATGTCGAACATCGAAATCATCGCCGCCGGTCTTCAATTTCCTGAAGGCCCCATCGTCATGCCGGACGGCAGCGTCGTCTTGGTCGAAATCCAGCGCAAGACGCTGACACGCGTGTGGAACGGCAGGAGCGAAGTCATCGCCGAGATCGGCGGCGGTCCGAATGGCGCGGCGATTGGACCGGACGGCGCCTGCTACATCACCAATAATGGCGGCTTCGAGTTTCAAGAGATCGGTGGGCTCAATATACCGGGCAACGCGCCCGACGATTACGCCGGCGGCCGCATCGAGCGCGTTGATCTCAACACAGGCAAGGTGGAGCGACTTTACGACAAGGTGGAGGGCGGCGCGCTGTCGGGACCGAACGATCTCGTCTTCGACAAGTCGGGCAATTTCTGGTTCACCGATCTCGGCAAGAACTATAGGCGCTCGAAGGATCGTGGCGGGCTTTACTATTGCAGGCCGGATGGTTCGCTGATCAAGGAGGCCTCTTACGGACACGTCGGGCTCAATGGCGTTGGTCTCTCGCCGGATGAGGCGGTCGTGTACGCCGCCGAGACCGAGACCGGAAAGCTGTGGGCGTTCGATATCATCGGAGAAGGCGAAGTCGCACACGCCCCGCTGGGCGGACCGGCGGGCCGCTGTATCGCAGTGCAGCCCTATCATTGTTTCTTCGACAGCCTCGCAGTGCAAGCCAACGGCGATGTCTGCGTCGCCACCATTCTAAACGGAGGCGTCACCACCATCACGCCAGCGGGCGCCTCGACACACACGCCGTTTCCGGATCCGCTCGTCACCAATATCGCTTTCGGCGGCGCCGACATGCGCGACGCTTACATTACGCTCTCGGGAACCGGCCGCTTGATCAAGGCGCGCTGGCCGGAGCCGGGGCTGAGGCTGAATTTTGCGCCGTATTAGGCGCTCGTCGACCAGGTGCTAAGAGTTCGATGGCGCCAGTGCCAAGAGCGGAGCGGAACATGATCATCGTCCATCACCTCGAAGAATCGCGCTCCCAGCGCATCCTGTGGCTGCTCGAAGAACTCGGACTCGATTACGAAGTGCGCCGGTATGCACGCAACGCGCAGTCGCGGCTCGCGCCGCCCGAGTTGAAAGACATTCACCCGCTCGGCAAATCGCCGGTGCTGCAGCACAATGGCCGCGTGTTCGCCGAAAGCGGAGCGATCATCGAATATTTCGCGGAGCATGAGCACGGCGGCAAGTTGGCCATCCCGGCGGGCGATGCTGCGCGTTTCGATTATCTCTATTGGCTTCACTTCGCCGAAGGGTCGGCGATGCTGCCCCTGCTGCTGAAACTCTATGTCGGCCTGCTCGGCGACGCCGGCGGCCCGCTGATGGCGGCGCGGATCGAGCCGGAGATTGAGGCCCACCTGCAGCACGCCGACCGGGCGCTTCACGGCGCGGATTATTTCGCCGGCGGCCGTTTCACCGCCGCGGACATTCAGATGAGTTTCGTTCTCGATGCGGCCTCCCAACGCGGCGGGCTTCAGAGATTCCCCAACTTGATGCGCGCCCGCGCCGCGAACCAGGCGCGGCCCGCTTATCAGCGCGCGCTGGAGCGGGGCGGGCCTTACAAAATGGGCGCGTGAGAGGTCGCCCTTCGAAAAGCTCGGGATGACGCTTCTTAGTCACTGCGTGGCCTCTGCCACGCATCATCCTGAGCCAGTCGAAGCAGACCCGGGCCAAGAAGGCTGGACTTTCGGTGCAACGCACTGAATTTCTTCGTCCACGGAGAAAGTATGCGAAATCGCGACTGCAAGATCGTAGCGACGATGGGCCCGGCCTCAGATCCGCCGGAGCGGCTGGCCATGCTGATCGAGGCCGGCGTCGATTGTTTCCGACTCAATTTCAGTCATGGCGGGCGCGAGGATCACGCGCGCCGCATGGCGACTATCCGTGCGGCGGAAGAAAAAGCGGGTGCGCCGGTTGCTGTCTTTGCCGACCTGCAAGGCCCGAAGATCCGCGTCGGCACGTTCGCCGACGGTCATATCACTCTGCGCTACAACGACATCGTCACGCTCGAAGCCTCGAACGAACCCGGCGAGGGCAAACTGATCCGCATGCCGCATCCCGAGTTGGTTGGCTCGCTCGAAGAGGGCGACATTCTAAAGCTCGACGATGGCAAGATGCAGCTCACCGTCATCGAGCGTGGTCGCAGCCAAGTGAAAGCGCGCGTCGATTTCGGCGGCGCGTTGAAGAACCAGAAGGGCGTCAACGTTCCTACGCGGCGCATACCGATTTCAGCGCTGACCGCCAAGGATCGCGAGGACCTCGCCTATGCGCTGGATCTCGGCGTCGACTATATCGCGCTCTCATTTGTGCAGCACCCCGAGGACGTACGTGAAGCGCGTCTGCTGATCGGCGAGCGCGCTGGCATCATCTCGAAGATCGAAAAGCCATCCGCGCTGCAGCAGATCGATGAGATCGTCGAACTCTCGGATGCAGTGATGGTGGCGCGCGGCGACCTTGGGGTCGAGTTGCCGCCGGAGAATGTGCCGATCGCGCAGCGTCAGATCATCCGCGCTGCGCGTGCGGCCGGCAAGCCGGTGATCGTTGCGACGCACATGCTCGAGAGCATGGTTGATGCGCCCACGCCCACGCGCGCTGAAGCGTCGGATGTGGCGACCGCCGTGTATCAAGGCGCTGACGCAGTGATGCTGAGCGCCGAAAGCGCAGTCGGTCGTCACCCACAATCCGCCGTGGCCATCATGGACCGGATCATCCGCGCGGTCGAAGCGGATGAAGAATATTGGGCTTCGTTGCCGCGCGACATGACTCCGCCGCAGGCCACCACCGCCGACGCTATCGCGCTCTCGGCGCGCCACATTGCTGAGGTGATCGGCTGCGCGGCGCTGGTCGCCTATACGGCCACTGGCTCGTCTGCGATCCGCGTCGCACGCGAGCGGCCGCGCTGCGGCGTCGTCGGGCTCACGCCGCATCTGCAGACCGCCCGGCGTCTGGCTCTGGTCTGGGGCGTGCGCTCGATGGTCACTGAAGATGCGCAAAACGTAGAGGATATGGTGGAGAAGGCGGACGCGGCGGTACGGGCGCTGGGCGTGGCGGGTCCAGATGACCGCGTCGCTATCATCGCCGGGATCCCGTTTGGCCGCGCCGGCAAAACCAACACCATCCGCGTGCTCCGGTTGGAATAGCACTGCTGCGGCTTCCGCCGCATTCTGTTTGCTGGCTGCGGCGCCGGAACCTCGCAGCGCGCGCTACCGTTGTGGATAAGACTGCAAATGGAGAGGCGATCATGCCACGTGGCGACAAGTCGAGTTACACGAACAAGCAGAAACGGCAGGCTGAACACATCGAAGAAGGGTACGAGGAACGCGGCGTATCCGAAGACGAAGCCGAGCGTCGCGCCTGGGCGACGGTGAACAAATCGAGTGGCGGCGGCAGAAAGAGCGGCTCCGGCCGAGGCAAGAAAACCAGCAAAGCATCAGCGAAAAAGGGCGGGCGCAAAGGCGGCGCGGCCTCGGCCAAACGATCAAAGGCTGCGAAGTCGAGGTCAGCGAAAAAAGCGGCGGCGACGCGTGCGCGTAAGTCGGGCGGACGCAAGAAGAGCGCGAGCAAAGGCGTGCGGAAGTCGACAGCGCGGAAGAGCGCACGCAAAAGTTCCGGCCGCAAGAGCGCGTCGCGCTAGGCGAAGCTGATGCGAGGCGCGGGTTTGCCCAGGCGCTCGACGTTGTCGAGCGCCGCCTGGGCAATCACTCTGAGACGCTGCGACACTGGGTGGTTTGGTTGCGTTGCGACCAGTGGGGCGCCGGCGTCGCAGGCTTGCCGCAGTGCGACATCGATCGGAATTTCGCCGAGGAACGGCGCGCCCGCCGCTTCAGCCGTGCGCCGCGCACCGCCCTCACCGAAAATGTGCGTGCGCGATCCGTCCGCCGCTTCAAAATACGCCATGTTCTCGACTACGCCGAGGATCGGCGCGCGCGCCTTGTCGAACATGGCAAGTCCCCGGCGCACATCCGCCAGCGCCACCTCCTGTGGCGTCGAGACGATCACCGCGCCGGCTAGCGGCACGCGCTGCACTAGCGTGAGTTGCACATCACCGGTGCCGGGCGGAAGGTCGAGCAGCAGCAGGTCGAGCGGGCCCCAGACCACTTCGTCGATCATCTGCCGCACAGCGCTCGTCGCCATCGCTCCGCGCCAGATCATCGGCGCGTTGGCGTCCACGAGATAACCTATGGACATGGTTTGGAGCCCATGCGCTTCCAGCGGCTCGAGCAGCTTGTCGGGGCGCATGTGCGGCTTTTTCGCCCCCGTGCCGAGCAGGGTTGGCGCGGATGGACCATAAACATCGAGATCAAGGAGGCCAGTTCTTAAACCCAGGTTGGCGTAGGCGCACGCGAGGTTCACCGCGACTGTCGACTTGCCAACGCCGCCTTTGGCGCTGGCGACGGCCATGATGTGCTTGACGCGCGAAACGCCGCCATCTGTTTTCGTTTTTGGTCCCCCGTGCGTCGTCAGCACCGCCAGCACCTGCGTCACGCCATTGACGCGTTTCACCAGCGACTCGGCCGCCGCGCGTATCGGCGTGTAACGCCGCGATTCCTCAGCAGGCGCCTCGATCGTGAACGACACTTTCCCGGTCTCGGCGACATCGAGCCCAAGAATTCGCCCCGCCGAGAATAAACCAGTCCCCGAGACAGGATCTTTGATCGTGTCGAGGCGCTTCTCGATCTCTTGTCGGGTCAGCGCCAGCCGGTTGTTCATGCTTGATCCCTTCGCTGGTGCGTCACATATCGGCGCGCGTGGGAGCGCGGCAAGCTCCCGGGGCGCTACAGAACGGCGCGCTCATTCCTGGGGGGCTGTAGAACTCGATGCCTTGGAACGACCAGTCGAATGGCGGCTCTGGCGGCCAAGGACCATGGGGGGGAGGACCCCGCAGGCCGTGGGGGCAGGCGCCGCGTCCACCGGAAGAGCAGCGCTCGCAGGGACGAGACCTCGAAGACATGCTGCGTCAGTGGCGCGAGCGCTTCCGCGGCGGCGGCGCAGACGGCGGCGGGCAATCACCCCGGCGCGGCTTTTCCTGGCGTATTGTCGGCGCCGTGCTGCTGCTTGGATGGGTGCTGACCGGCGTCTACACCGTCGACGAAACGCAGCAGGCAGTGATCACGCGCTTCGGCCAATACAGCCGCACCACCGGGCCCGGCATCCATTGGCATCTGCCCGCACCCATCGAAGCGCGCGAAGTGGTGGACGTCACCAGTCAGCGTATTGAGGAAGTCGGCTGCGTCACGCGCGGCGGCGAATGTCAGGACTTGCCTGATGAAAGCCTGATGATCACCGGCGACCGCAACATCGTCGAGATTCATTTCCGCATCTATTACAATATTTCAGACCCCTATAAATTCGTGTTCAGCGTCCGCGATCCAGTGAAGCGCGGCGACGAACAGGGCGCAGTGCGTCAGGTGGCCGAAAGCGCGATGCGCGAGGTGATCGGTCGCCGCCAACTCGAGCCGGTCATCACAACCGAGCGCGCCGCCGTCGAGCAGGGAGTGGCGCAGCTGACACAGCAGGTGCTCGATGAATACGATTCCGGCATCCAGGTGATCCGCATCGAATTGCTGAGCGCGTCGGCGCCGCAGGCGGTGATCGATGCGTTCAACGATGTCGTGCGCGCAGGGCAGGACGCTGAAGGCGCAGTCAACAACGCCAATCGCGAAGCATCTCAAATCTTGAACGCGGCGCAGGCGTACCGCGAACAAGTGGTGCGTGAGGCCACGGGCGAAGCCGATCGCTTCAGTTCGGTCTACGCCGAATATCGCCAGGCGCCGCAGGTGACGCGCGACCGACTGTATACTGAGACCATGGAGCGCGTGTACCGCAACGGCAACCTTGTGATCCTCGATCAGCGCGGCGGCTCGGTCACTTATCTGCCGATCGAAGGGCTGCTGCGCCGCAATGGATCGCCGCCACAGCAGCAGCAGGGAGGGACCCGCTGATGCTGCGCAATCCCTACATCGCTTTGACCCTCGTCGTCGTTGCGCTTCTGCTCGTCTTCAACACGGTGTTTGTTGTCCGGCAGGACCGCCAAGCCGTGGTGCTTCGCTTCAACGCCATCACAAACACAATCAACGAACCTGGCGCCAACGAAGCAGGCCTGCATTTCAAACTGCCGTTCGTCGATAGCGTCGTTATCTACGACAAGCGCAACATGGGACTCACCATTCAGGGCAGCGAAGAACAGGCGATCGTCGCTTCTGATCAGGAGCGGCTGATTGTCGACGCCGTCGTGCGTTGGCGCATCGCCGATCCGCGCCGCTTCTATCAGCGCGCACGCTCAGAAGCAGCCGGCGCTTCCCAGCTTGCGCGTAATACCGAAGCGGCGATGCGCCGCGCCCTTGGCAGCGCCACGTCCAACGACATCATTTCAGGTCGGCGCGCGGAATTAATGCAGGCGATCGAAAACGACCTCAACGCGGCGGCCGCTACTGATCTTGGCGTGCAGGTCGTCGACGTCCGAATCCGACAAGCCGATTTGCCGGACCAGACTCGCGATCGGGTCTATGAACGCATGCGCACGGAACGCCAGCAGGTCGCCGGCCGTATCCGCGCCGAGGGCGAGCGGAACGCTGCGATCATCCGCGCCACCGCGCAGGAGGAGGCCGAGCGTCTGCGTGGCCAGGGCGATGCCGAGCGCGCGCGCATCTTCGCTCGCGCTTACGGTCGCGACGCTGAGTTCGCCGCCTTCTATCGCTCCATGCGCGCCTACGACACGGCGCTCAGTCAAGGCACGCCCATCGTGGTGTCGCCGGACAGCGACTTCTTCCGCTATATGCAGAGGCGAAGCGGGCGCTGACATTTCGGGAAGCGGAGCGGTCCTCAGGCTCCAGCCCGGCTCACCGCTTGGCCGCCCTAGCGCCAGCGGAGAAGGCCGGCGCTGCGTTCCATCAGAACCAGCCCCGGCCTGTGCTTGCGCAGGAAGTATGATGCACACGATTGCGCCTGCCGCCCGCTTCGCTACCCTGTGGCGACTCCCATGCGCGCCATCTTCTTCGCCCTCGCCGCCATGACGCTTGCGCTGCCGGCGCTGGCGCAGTCACGCTATCCGGCCGAGGGCTATGCTGATCTGGTGGAGCGGCTTTCGCCTGCGGTGGTCAACATCTCCACAAGCCAGCGCGTTGAGGGCGTGGACGAACTGCCGCGCTTTCCTCCGGGATCACCGCTTGAACGATTTAATGAAGGACTTGGCCAGGGCGCTTCGCAGATCACCTCGCTCGGCTCCGGCTTCATTGTTTCGGCCGATGGCGTCGTCGTCACCAACAACCACGTGATCGAGGCCGCGGACGCCATCGAGGTCGTATTGCAGAACGGTCAACGCTACGAAGCCGTCGTTGTAGGCCGTGACCCAGCTACCGACATCGCCGTGCTGCGCGTGCATGCGCGTCAGCCGCTGCCATACGTGAATATGGGCGACAGCGACACAGCCCGCGTCGGCGACATCGTGCTCGCAATAGGCAACCCTTTTGGTCTGGGCGGTTCACTCAGTGTCGGCGTCGTTTCTGCGCGAAATCGCAACATCGAAGCTGGTCGGTACGACGATTTCATCCAGACTGACGCTGCGATCAATCGCGGCAATTCAGGTGGGCCGCTGTTCAATAGCGATGGCGACGTGATCGGCGTCAACACCGCAATTGTATCTCCGACAGGCGCCTCTGTCGGCGTTGGCTTCGCCACGCCGACCTCGATTGTACGTCCGGTCGTGGAGCAATTGGTCCGGTACGGCGAGACGCGCCGTGGCTGGCTGGGCGTGCGCCTCGCCAATGTGAGTCGCCCTGCTGCCGATCGCGCCGGCTACGAAGGCGAGGACGGCGCTGTCATAACGCGCATAACGCCAAACGGCCCAGCAGCGGCGGCGGGCTTGCAGCCAGGCGATATCGTGCTGCGCTTCAATGGCCGCGCCGTCACCGACAGCCGCGCGCTGACGCGCATGGTCGGCGAAGCCCAGATCGGCGCCGCCGCTCCGGTCGAGATCATGCGCAATGGCCGGCGCATAGCGCTCAATGTGACCATCCAGCGTCTGCAGGAGACCGACGACGGCACGCGCATTGCACGCGACGATGGTTCGCCCGCACCGCGCCGGGATGGCGGGCCACGCGGCGGACGAATCTTCGGCATCGCGCTATCCGAGCTCGACGCCAGCTTGCGCGAAGAATTTCAAATTGACGCGTCGGTGCAGGGGCTCGTGGTGCTCGGCGTCGATGTCGGCAGCGAAAATGAGAATTCCATCCGTCCCGGCGACGTGATCGAAGCGATCGGATTCACGCCCGCAGACTCCATGACGACCGCGCGCGCCGTCGCCGGCCGCGCCGCGATCGGCGAACATGCTATCGTCGTGCGTATTAACCGCGACGGCGCCATCACCTATCGCCGGCTGCGTGCGCAAAGCTGATATTCCATTGCGCAGCACAGTGCGTCATGCATCCAGGCGAGGTTAGCGCAAGAGCGCCCACACCTCTTGTAGTGACTTCACCACCACGGCCTTTTGGCGCTGTTCATCAGTCGGCGCGAGCAGGTCAGGCACCATCACCGTCATGCAGCCCGCCGCATGCGCCGAGGCGACGCCAGCGTGTGAATCCTCCAGCGCCAGCACCGTCTCAGGCTTCGCGCCCAATAATTGCGAAGCTTTGAGGTAAGGCTCCGGATGCGGTTTGCCCTCGATGCAATCTTGTCGCGTCACCACCACGGGGAAGCGGTGGGTCAAGTCATGCGCCGCGAAATGGCGATCCACCCAAGGGCGCCGCGAGGAGGTGGCGAGACCGTAGGGAAGCTGCATCGAATCGAGCGCATCCATCAGCTCAAGGGCGCCCGGCTTCAGCGGCGCGACGCGCTCGCCGACATGCGCCCGGGTCGCCGCAATGAAGGCGTCGAGGGGAAAACCGTCGCCGTAATAGCGTCTGAGCTGCACATCGTTGGCTTCGCGGTGCATGCCGACGAGGCCGAGAAATTGCTCGTCTGTCATTGCGTAGCCGAGTTGACTGCAGGCGGCGAAATGGGCCTCGCGGACCAGCGCCTCGGAATCGATCAGCGTCCCGTCCAAGTCGAACACTACGGCCAGCGGCCGGCGCGGCAAACGCAAATCAGGGCTCCAGATAGTCGGCGCACGGAGGCAGCGGCTGGTCGGGCATGTAGAGCCCGTCTGCTCCCAGCGTATAGACGCGACGGTATGAGCATGTCTCGTCTCTCGCCCATATCAGGTCTGCCTGGGTCAGCGGGCGCTCCGCCGCGGCGGTGGAACTGTCTTGGCTGCGGCTAAGCCTGCCAGGATAAGTGCCGGCTTCCGTTTCCAGCACGATACGTGGTGCGCCTTCGGCGAGGCTCTGATCGAGCGACACACGGCTCACGAATGCATATTCATCAACGCACGCCTCTGCGCGGGTCCGCATGTCGTCTTCATCGAAGCAGGCGCGGATCGTCAGCGAACCCCCGGCCGGCATGCGCAGGACCTCGTGCGCGGCGCCAGCGCTGATGCGATAGAGCCGCAGCTGCGAAGCCTCGCCGCCGCCGCCGGAATATCCTTGCATCGTCGTGGCGATGACGCCGAACAGAGGGGTCGCGCTTGCTTGTTCGATCATCATCGGCCAAGGGGCGAGAGTTTCGTTCTCGCCTGCTGCGGGCAGTGCAATCCTGCTCTCGCCAGCGATCACTTCGATCGGCGCGCCGTCGGCCGCGTCAAGGCACCAGGCGCCATCGTCGCTGCACCATCTCCCGCCATCTTGCACCAAAGCAACGAGGCGATTGCCGGCTCGATCGGCCATCGGCAGCGGGACAGCTGACAGTTGGGGTGCTGTGTTTTCTGTGTGCGCCGGTTGCGGACTGCAGGCCGCGAGCAAAAGACCGATGGGCATGAGCGCACGCTTCATTGGATGAATTCCCCCCTGCGATAGCCCTGGAAAAACAGCGCCGTTTCAAGACTTGTGTAGTCGATGCGCGCACCTGCTTCAGCGGCGACCAGCGGCTTGGCCCGATAGGCGACGCCAAGCCCCGCAGCTTTGATCATGGCAAGGTCGTTAGCCCCGTCGCCGATCGCCAGAGCATCGGAAACGGAGACGCCGAGTTTCGCCGCCTCGCGCTCCAGCGCCTCTAATTTCGCAGCGCGGCCAAGGATCGGTTCCCGCACGGCGCCCGCCAGCGATTCCCCATCCTCGATCAGCACGTTCGCCCGCTCGGCATGGAAGCCCGCGAGCGCCGCCACTCGCGCCGTGAAGAAGGAAAAGCCGCCGGAGACAAGCACGCACCGCGCGCCGTGCGCAGCCATTGTTTTCACCATCGTCGCCGCGCCTGCGTTGAGGCGCACGCGCTCGTCGTAAGCTCGCTGAAGCATCGCCGTCGGCAGGCCTTTCAGCTTCGCCACTCGCTCACGGAGGGCCGGTTCGAATTCTAGCTCGCCACGCATAGCCCGCTCGGTAATCGCGGCAATCTCGTCTTTGATGCCTGCATAATCGGCAAGTTCATCGAGACACTCGACGTTGATGATGGTGGAATCCATGTCGGCGATCAGCAGGCGCTTGCGGCGTCCTTCCATCGGGACCAGCGCCCAGTCGACGGGCAGCTCAGCGACGGCGGCCGCGGCTTCCTGACGCAACTCGCCGTCGACCCGCTCGTAGATCCATTGCGCACTCTCCCAGCCGGAGAGCACATCCGGCGGCGGCAGCTTCCGCGACAGCGCCACGCGGCCAAGCATCAGCAACGCTTCGCGGTAAGCGGCTTTGTCGTCAGGACTGGCGACGAAAACGAGGGCGTGGGCGCTCATGTCCGCCGTCCTGGACGAGGGCGGGGAGAATGTGTGGGGTGAAGCGGAGCGCCTGATCGACTATGCATGGGCTCCACCTAGTGCACGTTCCTGCAATGCGCATCTGTTTCGTCGGCGACGTTTGGGCTCGGCCCTTGGAGCGCGCCCTGGGAGGGGGGCGGACATGAAGTGCGTTCTGATTATGGGCCCGACGGCGAGCGGCAAGTCCGAGCTGGCCCTCATTCTGGCGGAAAGGATGGGCGGCGAGATCGTCAATGCAGACTCGATGCAGGTCTACCGGGATTTCCGCGTCCTGACGGCGAGGCCGGACCCCGAAGACGAGGCGCGGGCGCCGCATCATCTCTATGGCCATATCGATGCAGGCACGCTCTACTCTACCGGACGCTGGCTGAGCGAGGCGCTTTCGGTGATTGCGAGTGTCCGAGCCCGCGGCGCTGTGCCGATTCTGGTCGGCGGCGCGGGACTTTACTTCAAGGCGTTGACAGAAGGCCTGGCCGACATTCCGGAGCCCCCCCCTGAGCTGCGCGCCGCGCTCCGCGCGCGGGCTGAGCGCGAAGGTGCGCCGGCACTGCATGCGGAGCTTTCACGCCGCGATCCCGCCACTGCTGCACGGTTGGAGCCGAATGACACGCCGCGCATTCTCCGCGCTCTTGGCGTGCTCGAAACCACTGGGGAAAGCATCACCGCATTGCAAAGCGAGACGAAAGCGCCGCTCGCCCGCAATGAATGGACAGGCCTCGTGCTGACGCCGCCGCGCGAGCCGCTCTATGCAAGGATCAATGCGCGCTTCGATGCGATGTTGGCTCGTGGCGCGCTGGACGAAGTGCGTAGGTTCGCAGCGCGCCAGCTCGATCCCTCGCTACCTGCGATGAAGGCGCATGGCGCGCCTGCTCTGATGGCGTATCTGAGGGGCGAGACTCCGCTGCTCGAAGCAGCCGATATCGGCAAACGCGATACGCGACGCTATGCAAAGCGGCAATTCACGTGGATAGCTGGACAGATGCAGACATGGCCGCGCATCGCCGCTACGGCGCCGCGGGAACGGGCTGAGTTGGCGCTGTCCATGTTGGCGGAGGCTCGGTGATGGAGCAGGGGGAGTTCGCGATGGATCTCAACGATCTACTCGCAGTCGGGTCGGCGATCATGGCGATCGCGTCGGCCGCAGCAAGCTGGGCGATAGCCTCGCGGCAAACTGAACTCCAATATGAAGCGGTTCGGGCCGAGATGGACGTCGAGGTGGTGTCCTGGGCCCAGGAAGCCATCAGCGAATTGGCGGAAGCGAGCAAGCTGGTGCGGCAGAAGGCGCTCCTCAGCGCTGACGAGTTTGCCCTGCGCATCTCTGACGCTGCGTGCAAACTCTCCGCGCTGGCCGATCGCGGCCGGCTCTTCTTTCCAAACGAATTCCAAGACCTGCACGGCCAGTCGAAGGAATTCGCCTTCCAAGGCGTGCGCCCCCCGATTCTCGATGCGCTTGTGTTCGCTTGCTGCCAACTGGAGCAGTTGCGCGGCGCTGACGACGCTGGAGCCGCCGAATTCTTGGTCAAATGCCGGCGCCTGCTGGTGTCGGAAGCACAGAACGCCGTCGATCCCCGCCGCCGAAAAGCCATGCTCAAGCGCTTAGCCGTTGGCCGCAAGGATGATCCGGTATCGAGTTTCGACGTGGCGAACCAATTGGCGTTGTCGTTAGAAGAGCGTCACCCCGGGTTGCCGGCGGTGACGGCGTTCCTGCGGACATTCGAAATGTTCAGGGGCAAGGTATGAGCATTCGCGGTGTTGTCGGCGTTCTCGTGGCGACTTTGATGATGATCAGCTGCACGCCGGTCAGTGCGCCAGCGCAGGAGCCTGGTGTGGAAATCAGTTTGCAGCGCACGGCCTGCTACGGCTTTTGTCCAGTTTATCGGGTGACGATTCGCGGCGATGGTACGGTGCATTATGTTGGAGAGCGCTTCGTCAATGTGGTCGGCGAGCGCAGCGGCGCCATCCCGCGAGCCGAGGTGGACCGCCTGTTGCGCCGCTTCGACGACATTGGGTTTGCGGCCTTGCGCGAAGAATACCGCGGGCAGATGACGGACTTGCCGACGACCATCGTCACGCTCACCCGTAATGGACAGAGCAAGCGCGTGGTGGACTATGGCGGCGTGAGCGCGGGGATGCCGCGGGCCATGCGCGCGTTGGAGGACGAAATCGATCGTGTCGCCAATACCGCACAATGGGTATTGCGCGACGGCCAACCGGTGCAACCTGCGCCTGAGTATTGAGTCTTCCGGCCCCGCGAGCCCCGCGCTACAGTCGATTGTAGCTTTGGATCGAGGGGCGGGATGAGAACCATGCTTCGCGCAGCCGCGGTCTGCGGTGCGGCGCTTCTGTTTGCTGCGCCGGCACTTGGGCAGAACCTTTCACTCCGCGCGCCGCAATGGGCGCAGGCGTTGCTGTCGGCCGATGTCACTCCGACCACCGGCGGCCGCGCGTTCATCAACGCTGAGGGCGTCGACCTCGCTGTGCGGGTCACCATCGCGCCGAGTGCGGGCGGGGTCGCCCGTGTGATCCGTTACGATCAGCGTGGTGACGCAGGCACGATCGCGTTGCGCCGCTTCACGGGGCACCCCAGCACCGGCTGGTGGCTGTGGGGCGCCGATGCGCCACGCGTTACTGATGCCACTCCCGCGCAACGCACCGAACTCGCCAGTCTCGCGCGCAGCGCAAGCGGCGTGGCCGGCCAAGTAAGCGCGTCGACCGAACTCTGTTCAGCAGGTGAGCAAGCCTATATCGAGATCGCCGTTGCTGGCCGGGCGACGTCTTTGTCGCGTGCATGCGTGGCTGATTCGGATGCGGCGGGCCGATTGGCGTTACGTCTCTCCGAAATCGCCGGTTCACGCACGGAAGAGGAACTCTCCGCCGCCGCGGTCGGCGAAGTATTGGAGGCGGACCGCGCCTTCGCGGCGATGGCGCAAGCTGACGGCGTGCCGGCGGCGTTCGAGCACTTCGCAGCTGAGGATGCGGTGATCGTCACCAGTCAAGAGCGCATCGCCGGCAAGGCTGAGATCGTCGCCTTCTATCGAGATTGGCCAGCACAGGCGCGGCTTGAGTGGGCGCCCGAAAGCGCCCGCGTCTCGCAGCGCGGCGACATGGCCTGGACTTGGGGAAATTCAGCGTACACCGCGCCTGATGGCGCGCGGCGGGAGGGGCGCTATGTCACCACCTGGACCCGCGATTATCTCGGCAACTGGCGCTACGCCTTCGACGCCCCCATCCGCTAAGTTCAAAGCGAATCTTCATCCGGAGAAGCCGCCCTCGGCGAGAAACAACATCTCCTCCGGGGTGGAGTGCCGGCCCACGATAGCGTTGCGGTGGGGAAAGCGGCCAAATCGCTGGATTATGTCTCGGTGCAGAATTGCATATCGGGTGTAGTCCGGGTCGCGCATGGCTTCGATCAACGTGACAGCGCGTTGTTGCAGCGCCGGATCTTCGGCGTGCTCGAAGGGCATGTAGAAAAATATTCGCAACGCCGAGTCTGTTACCGCGTCGAAGCGTTGTGCAACTGCGCGGTTGGCGACGCCTTGGGCCAAGAGGTCTGTGGCGAATGCGTGCGGGCTGGCGCGGAAGAGATTGCGGGGAAATTGATCGAGGAGCAGCACCAGTGCGAGCGCGCTCTCGGCGTCGCGCTCCCAGTGCGCCAGTTCGCCGCGCGCGGCGGCGTGATGGTCGGTCTCGAAAGCGCGGCATCGGCCATCGAACACAATGTCCTTGTTGAACCACGCCTTGGGTCCTGCGTCGCGCCAGAAACGCACGATCTCGCCAGCACTCGCCATAACGCATCTCCGATTTTGCGAAACTGAGCCCGTGCGGCTAGAGACGCAAGCAAGATGGAAGGAAAAACTGATGCGCGTCCTTTATGAGCGCGACGCCGACGCCGACCTCATCAAGGCGAAGCGCGTCGCCGTCATTGGCTACGGCGCACAAGGTCACGCGCATGCGCTCAATCTGCGCGACTCGGGCGTCGACGTCATTGTGGCTTTGCATGCCGGCGCCCGTCGGACCACTCAGGCGCGCGACGACGGCTTCGCAATTTGTTCGGTTGAGGAGGCGGCGCAGCAGGTCGACGTGCTGGTGATGTGCGCGCCTGATGAAGTGATGCCTGATCTCTATGCCGCGGAGATAGCCCCCCATCTTCGTGCAGGGCAGACGTTGATGTTCGTGCATGGCTTTGCGGTCCACTATGGCTTCATCCAAGCGCCGGCAGGCGTGAACGTTGCGATGGCGGCGCCCAAGGGGCCGGGAAAGGCGCTGCGCGAAGCGTATGTCAAAGGCGGTGGTCTGCCTTGCATCGTCGCGGTGGCGCAGGATGCGAGCGCCGCAACCGAGGCGCTCGCTTATTCTTATGCCGCGGCGATCGGCTGCGGCCGCGCTGGCATGATCGCGTCGACCTTCAAGATCGAAACCGAAGGCGACCTCTATGGCGAACAAGTAGTGCTTTGCGGCGGCCTCACGCACCTTATCCGCACGGCTTGGGAAGTGCAGGTCGAAGCAGGCGCCCCGCCAGAGCTCGCCTATTTCGATTGCCTGCATGAGGTGAAGTTGTTGTCCGATCTCATTCACGAGCGCGGTATTGCAGGCATGCACCTCGCCATATCCAACACTGCTGAGTACGGCGAGTATGTCACAGGTCCGCGCATCATTGATGCGCACGTGAAGGCGGCGATGCGCGCGGCGATGGAGGATGTGCAGTCGGGGAAGTTTGCACGGCAGTGGATGGACGAGTATCGCGCGGGTGGTGCAAACCTCGCGCGCATGCGAGCCGCCGCCGCCGCGCACCCGATCGAAGCTGCGGGCGAAACCGTGCGCGCGCTGCTTGCGAAAAAGCCTTAGCGGGGCGAGGCCGCCGCAGCCCCGGGACCCTTCCGTCCTATGAACGGAATGCCTTTGAGCAGCATCAGCAACGCTTCCCAGTGGATACCGGCGATGACTTTCAAGCTCATGAGCGGATTGCCCAACCAGGCGCGGATCAGCTGCGCGTCATTCAGAGCTTGCCGGCGGCCGCTGAACGACGCAGCCAGTGCAATGCTGGCGCCGCGTCGCGCTAGAACGGCCACGGACACGCGCTCGCCAGGCGGCAGGATGCGAAATTCGTAGCGCAGATCTTGCTCAAGAAAGGGCGAGACGAAGAAGTCTTTCGCGCAGGTCTGGGAGATCGCGCCATCGGCGCCGATGCTCGGACGCAGCACATAGAAATGCCGCTCGCCGAACGTGTTGGAGACTTCATAAACGATTGCCGCCAAGTCACCTTCAGCGCGCCAGCAAAAATACACGCTCAGCGGATTGAATACATAGTTGAACAGGCGCGGCATCGTCAGCAGCGTGATACGGCCACCGTTCCATTCGACGCCGGATGTGTGCAACTTGTTTTCGATCTGCGGTTTTAACGGTGCGTCGGCATGCGCGCCGTGATCGCGATCGTATATCGAAAGAAGCGCAGGTCTGTTGTGCTTCAGAAGGCGTAGGCTCTGCGTCGCGCTCGCAAGTGAATCGAGATCGAGCGCGAGCATGAAGACGCGATAAGAAAGCCGGTGCTGTCCGGGCCGGTTATGCGTTACGCAGCCGGTGTAAATCCCGTTCACGCCGCTATCGGCGCGCGCGCCGTCGGCCGGGTGAGGTGTATGCGTCCGGATTCTTCTTCCACCCGCCATGGTCGGCGCACGCCGCCGAGTTGCTCCGCGACGGCGAGGCCAGCCTGCAGACCGTCTTCATGAAAACCTGCCCCGAAATGCGCGCCGCAGTACCAGGTGTTGCGAACACCCTGGAGCGACCAGATCTGTTCCTGCGCGCGGATGGCCGCAGCGTCGAACAGCGGGTGTTCGTAAACCGTCTGATAGAGCACGTTTTCCTCCCGCGGCAGCATACGCGGGTTCAGCGTAAGAAAAATCTGTTCGCGGGAGGCAATGCGTTGCAGCCTGTTCATCCAATAGGAGACGATGCAGCCTCCGTCCGGGTTGTCGCCGACATAATTCCAGCTCGCCCACAAGCCACTTCGGCGCGGCATCAATGCCGCGTCGGTGTGCAGCACGGCGAAGTTCTTGGTATAGCGGAAGGCGCCGAGCAGGCGCCGTTCTTCAGCGCTGGGATCCTCCAGCAAGGCCAATGCGTCGTTGGCGTGGGTTGCGATTACGATGGCATCGTAGCGTTCCACGCCGCTGGCGCTGCGCAGCCAGGCGCCAGCGCGGTCGCGCCGCACTGACACTACGCCGGCCTCAAGCCGCGCCCGCCTGACATAGGGCGCTGTGAGCTTCTCGATATAAGCGCGGCTCCCGCCATCGACCGTCCGCCATTTTGGCCGGCCTTTCAGCTGCAAAAGTCCGTGGTTCTCGAAAAAGCGGACGAAAGCGCATGCCGGATAGTGGTGGATTTCCGCCATCGAAGCGGACCAGATGGCAGCGGCTTGCGGCAGCAAATGATCACGCTGAAAGGCTTCGCTATAGCCGCGCCTCTGCAGGTAATCGCCAAGTGAGATCAATTCGTCATGCGTCGCGCGCAGCTCTGCCGGCGCTTGCTTGTAGAAGCGCAGCAGGTCCAAGGTCATCGACCAGAAACGCGGGCTTGCCAAATTGCGTCCCCCGCAGAAGAACTCAGCAGCGCCGAGCGAAGAATACTCCGTCCTACCGCCATTGAGCGAGACGCCAAACGACATATCCGAACTCTTCGTGACCACGCCAAGGTGATTGAAGAGTGCAATCAGATTGGGATAGGTGACATCGTTGAATACGATAAAGCCTGTGTCGACAGGCGTCCTACCAAGGCTGGTATCGACCCACACTGTATTCGAATGACCGCCGAGCCGATCCCCCTTTTCATACAAAGTCACGTCGTGGCGCTGGCTAAGCAGCCACGCCGCCGACATTCCGGCTATGCCTGAGCCGATCACGGCGATATTTTGCCGCCGTGTGCCATCAGTGGAAGTAAACGCCATCTCACCTACCCGCCAAAGCGAAAGCGCCTCCGCTTGGTTCGGAGTCGGATACGAGACGGCTCTCACCCCAGATCAAAGTGAACCGGCGCGGGGAGTCATCCGTAAACCCGCTCATGCCCGCTCTTGCGCTCGCTCGTGCAACCGTGTCGCCGTATCCTGGTGGGAGGCGGCGCGTGGATGAAGCGAGCGATAGCGACGAGGTCTTGCTGGCCAAGATCGCAGGCGGCGATCGCGTCGCCTTCGCGGCGTTCTTCGGGCGATACGCCGGGCGGGTGAAATCCTATCTCCTGCGCCTTGGCGCAAGGGGCGGGATCGCCGAAGATTTGGCGCAAGACGCGATGGTGGCGGTATGGCGCCGCGCCGGCTCCTTCGACCCCGCCAAAGCCAAGGCTTCGACCTGGCTCTTTGTGGTTGCGCGGAATACTTGGATCGACCGGCTGCGGCGCGAGAAGGTGGAACTTGCGTATCGCGATCATCTGGACGCCGTCGAGGAGAGCGATGAGGAACGACCGGATGAGCGCGCTGAGCGCACGGAAAGCGAAGAAAAGATGCGAGCGGCGCTCGATCTGCTTCCGGCGGAGCAACGTGAGGTGGTGCAGCTCTCCTTTTTCGATGAGCGTCCGCATGCCGAGATCGCTGAGCGCCTGAAGCTGCCGCTCGGCACCGTTAAATCGCGGCTGCGACTTGCGCTGACGAAGCTGCGCGCGCATTGGGAGCAATACACGTGAGCGTCCGTCATCATCCGACAGCGGAGATACTCGCCGACTATGCAGGAGGCGCGCTCGCACCGGGATTCGCTCTGGTGGTGAATGCGCACCTAGAGCATTGCGCAATGTGCCGTACACGCGTCGGTCATTACGAGAGGGCGTCAGGAGCGGCGCTCGCGAAGCTGCCAGAGAGCGAACTTGCGTCTGACGCGCTCGCTCGCGCGCTGTCGCGCCTTGACGATGCGCCGCGCGTCTCGGCTTTGCCCGATCAACGATCTTTGATCGAGCGGCTGCCGTTGAAAAGCCGGCGCTGGGTGGCGCCTGGCGTGTGGACAGCGGCGGTGGATACGCCGCACGATCCCCATGATCGCGTCTATCTGCTGTCAGTGGCGCCCGGCATGCCGACGGCGCGACATGAGCACAGTGGGGCTGAGTTCTGCACGGTGCTCAAGGGCGCATACCGCGACGAACTCGGCCTCTTTCGGGCCGGCGACTTCGCTGCCGTCGAGGGTGCCTTCAACCATCAGCCCACGGTGGTTAGCAATGAAGCCTGCATCTGCCTGTTTGCAACCGAAGGACGACTGAAGCCGCACGGACTGCTCGGCCGGCTGGCGTTTGCTTTCGCGAACGTGTGATGGCCGCGTTTTTGCGCTGACATTCAAGACGTCAGCAGAAATACGGCTTGCTCTGCAAACCAGTTCGGCCGCCACAATGTTTTGGCGAACGGCGCCCCCGCATGCTGGCCGGAGATTGGCGCTGCCCGCTCGATGCTGAGGCGGAGGCTGCGCGCCAGATCGGCAAAATCGCGGATGCTGCAGAGCGTCTCTGGATTCCAGGTAGCCAGTCGTCCTTCACGCGCGAATCGCATGCGCCGTCGCCAGTGCGCCGCGTTGTCGAAGGCGACGATTACGCGCTCGCCAACGCGTGCAGCGGTTTTTAGCGCGTGCACCGGATCGCGCAGCAGAAACAGGGTGTGTGAAAAGACGACATAATCGACGCTGGCGCTCGGAAAGTGTCCCAGATCATGATCGGCGTCGGCTTGCACCACGGACAACCGACGCGACACGCAATGTTGGGCCTTGGCGCCGTCTAATTCGATTCCACGCACACGCGCGTCGCGTTCGCGCTCCAGGAGCTTCATCAGGGCCCCGTCGCCGCAGCCAACGTCGAGCACGCGCGCGCCGGCCTTCACGAAACGCGCGATTATTGCGTGATCCGGCCGTGGCGCCCCGTCTTGCTCCAGTGCGGCCGCAGCAGGGTGGACGAGGTCAAGTTGCGCGAGATTCATAATCCGCCCTGCATGGCTAGGCCGCGCGCTCCGGCGGCGGCGTCTATGAACCCGGTCAACGCTGCTTCGAACGCCGGCTCTTCGCTGAGATAGGCGTCATGGCCCTTGCCAGACGCGATCTCCACTGCGGCAACCTCCGCGCCGGCGGCGATCAGTGCGCGTGCGATCGAGCGCGCTTCTTGCGGCGGATAGCGCCAATCCCCGGTGAAAGAGAAAACGCCATGGCGTGTGTGGCTGTCTTGGAACGCATTGGAGAGCCGCCCGCCGAAGTCCGAGGCCAAGTCAAACGCGTCCATGGCGCGTGAGAGATAGAGGAAGGCATTGGCGTCGATGCGCTCAACATGACTGGCGCCGACGCGGGCTTCATCATCGACGTGCGCGAAGGCAAAACGCTCTTTGTCGCGCGCCGTTTCAAATCTGGCTCGGATCTCGTCTGCAGCCTCGTTGGCGATGGAAATTGCGGCGCGGGCGATGCTCGTGCCGCGAGCGGGACGGACGCCGTGTGCATAATAGCCGCCGCTGCGCCAATCCGGGTCGGCCATAATTGCTTGCCGGCCAAGCTCGGACAAAGCGAGGTTTTGCGCTGATTGCCGAGGGGCCGAAGCCACCACCGCGCACGCGAACACGCGTTTAGGATATGCGCTCGCCCAGTGCAGCGCCTGCATGCCGCCGAACTCGGGGCCGATGACGAGGAACAGACTCGGGATGCCGAGCGCTTCAATCAGCATGGACTGTGCTCGAACGATGTCGGCCGCGCTGATTTGGGGAAACCGCAAGCCATAGGGCTGACCGTCTGGCGCCGGAGAGGCGGGTCCGGTCGATCCCATCGAACCGCCAAGCACATTGCTGCAGATGACGAAGAAGCGGTTGGTGTCGATTGGCCGTCCAGGCCCGACGACACGCGGCCACCAAGCCGGACGTCCCGTCACCGGATTGGGGCTGGCTACGAACTGGTCTCCGGCCAGCGAATGGCAGACCAGCACGGCATTGCTCCGGTCGACGTTGAGCGCGCCATAGGTCTCAAACGCCAAGGTGAGAGGCGCGATTTTTTCGCCGTTGGAGAGTTGCAGCGGCTGCGCGACATCGAAGCTGAGCGTGCGCACGCCGCCCGCTGCTTGCAGTCTCGCCGCCGCGCCTGACGCATGAATCATGTGCGCATGTATAAACCGCGTCGCGCTACCCGTATCCCCCGCAAGCTCGCCGGGCTGTTAACGAATCGCAGCTGGCGCACCCGTTGGCGGGGATCATGAAAGGCCTGTATGCTGTTGGCATGAACGATGACGCCGCCGATCCGATCGCTTCGATTCGCGCGCAGATCGACGCCGTGGATTCCCAGATCCTGGCGCTGGTGACGCAGCGGCTGCAACTCGCCGAGCAGGTAGCCAGCGCCAAGACGACCACGTCAGGTCTGCCGATCCGGCCGGGCAGGGAGATAGCGCTGCTGCGGCGTTTGCTCGCCGAAACGCAGCCCCCGCTGGAGCGCGAACTGGTGGTTGAACTTTGGCGCGCGCTGATTGCTGCAACTTTGCGCCGTCAACGCGTGATCGACGTAGTCGTCGGCGGCGGCCGCGGCGATCCGACCCGCTTGTTCGACATCGCGCGGCGTCATTTCGGCGCCAGAACCCGGATCAAGGAGGTCGGCGAACCGCAGACCGCGCTGAAGCGCGTTGTGGACAGTCCTGAAAACACGGTCGCCATCACTTGGTGGCCGGCGGCGCCGCAGGTCGGCGCTTGGTGGCCGGCGCTGAGCGAACGGCAGTTCCACGGCCTGAGTATCATCGCCGGTCTGCCCCTCTTGCCAGGAGGCGATGAACCCGAGGCCGCGCTGTTTGCCGTCAGCACGACGGAGCCGGCGGGCGACGACACCACCATGCTGCTCGCCTTTGATCCTCACCACCGGCTGAAGCGTGGGCTCGAGGAGGCGGGCTTTGATGGCGACCAAGTCGCGCGCGCCGAGCCGCGGGTGCTGGTCAAGGTAAAAGGATTCATCGCGCCGGATGACGCTCGTATCGCTGTGCTTGCCCACGTTGCGAAGGGCGATGTGCGCGTGCTCGGCGCCTACGCGCGACTCTGATGAGCGCGATCTTCGATCGCGTCGCGCTTATCGGCGCGGGCTTGATTGGCGCCTCAATCGCGCTGGCTGCGCGCGCATCGGGAGCCGCTGCGGCCGTGACCCTCTATGACGCCGATCCGGACGTGCGGCGGCGCGCCCGCGAGCTTGACATCGGGACAGTGGCTGATGATGCAAGCGGCGCGGTTTCGGCGGCGGATCTTGTCGTGTTGGCGACGCCCGTCGGCGCAATGGCCGAGGCGCTCATCGCTGCGGCGCCAGCCCTGAAGAGCGGCGCCATCGTGTCAGATGTAGGGTCCGTGAAGGGCGCCGTGGTGGAGGCTCTGGCGCCGCTCATGCCCCCGCATGCTTTCTTCATTCCAGGTCACCCGATCGCGGGCACGGAGCATTCGGGGCCCAGCGCAGGCTTCGCCACGCTGTTCAAGGGGCGATGGCACATCCTCACCCCACTGGCCGACAGGCGGCCGGATTATGCCGTCGCGGTCGACAAGCTGGAGGCCTTCTGGCGCGCCCTCGGGGCCAACGTGGAGCGCATGGATGCAACGCGGCACGATGTCGTGCTCGCAGTCACCAGCCACTTGCCGCACCTCATTGCTTTCAACATTGTCGCGATGGCGGAGGATTTGGAAAGCGTCACCGAAAGCGAAGTGGTCAAGTACTCTGCGTCGGGATTCCGCGATTTTACGCGTATCGCAGCATCTGATCCAACGATGTGGCGCGACGTGTTCATCGCCAACAAAGACGCTGTGCTCGAGGTGCTCGGCCGCTTTTCTGAAGATCTGGCCGCATTGCAGCGCGCCATTCGCTGGGGCGATGGGAAGACGCTTTACGAACTGTTCGACCGCGCCCGCCGCATGCGGCGGGAAGTCATCGAGGCCGGACAGGACACGCCAACCCCGAACTGGGGCCGAGAGAACTAGGCCATCTGCCGGTCGATCAGCACGGCCAGAAAGAGCGCCGGTCCGCCATGCGCGCTCCAAGCGTGCGAGACTCCACGCTGAATGACGATCTGACCGGGCTTCAACCGGCGCTCGTCGTTGTCGAGTATCAGCGAAGCCTCGCCAGAGATCAAGCATATGATGTCAAGCGTGTCGGTTTGGTGCATGGCAGGGTGGCGGTCTTGATCGCGCAGATGATCGCCGGCGCCAAATTGCGTGAAGCGTTCGCGCGCGGCGGCTTTGATCAGGTCCGGCGGCGCACCCTCCGGCGCCGGCTCAACCACGAACCAACGCACTTTCACCCTGCCGTGCGCAGGCGATAGGATCGGCGTCGCTTCACCACGTTCGCGATGATCCTTCGGGTCAAGCGCATCGGTGATCGCTTCGTGCCAGATTTCATAAAGGCCACCCAAACCGGCAGCGCCGATCTCGCCGGCGGGCGGACCGTCGATAATGACGAGTGAGCGTCCATCGCTGTCGTCGCCGGTTACGATGCGCCGCATGGCCTGCTCGAACGCTGGATGACTCATCAATTCGCTCGTTTGGCTTGGTGGGGTGAT
>CAYODX010000032.1:0-19888 GCA_964402795.1 uncultured Terricaulis sp.
GCAGCAATCCATCGCCGTGTTGCCTCCGCCGAGCACGATGACGCGCTTGCCGATCGAGTGGATGTGCTCAAAAGACACGTTCGAAAGCCAGTCGATGCCGATATGCACGTTGGCGGCGCACTCGGCCTGCCCAGGCAGCTTGAGGTCGCGCCCGCGCGGTGCGCCGGTGCCGACAAAGACGGCGTCCCAACCCTTGGCGAGAAAGGCTTTGAGGCTGTCGACGCGCTGTCCGAGATGCATCACCGGACCAAGCCGCGTAATGTAGCCGACTTCCTCGTCGATCACGCTTTCCGGAAGACGGAAGCGGGGAATCTGCGTGCGGATCATGCCGCCGGCTTTCAAGTCTCCGTCGAATACGTGCACTTCATAACCAACGGCCGCCAAGTCGCGCGCTACAGTCAGCGACGCCGGTCCGGCCCCGATGCAGGCCACGCGTTTGCCATTTCTCGCCGCAACCGGCGCGGGCATGCGCGCTTCGATGTTCTCGCCCTTGTTGTCAGCGGCGACCCGCTTGAGCCTGCAGATGGCGACCGGCTCTTCTTCGACCCGCCCGCGGCGGCAGGCCGGTTCGCATGGACGATCGCACGTCCGCCCGAGAATGCCGGGGAAGACATTCGACTTCCAGTTGACCATGAAAGCGTCGCCGTACCGCTTGGCGGCAATGAGCCGGATGTATTCGGGCACCGGGGTATGGGCCGGGCACGCCCATTGGCAGTCCACGACCTTATGGAAATAGTCCGGGTTACGAATGTCGGTGGGCTTCAAGTCGCCTGCTCCTCGCGCGGGGCCGTGACCCTACTCCGCAGCCCGGCTTGCGCCAAGGCGCGGCTGTTCAGCGCGCGATCCCAAAAGTCAGCGGTGCGAGCCCTTCGACCCCGCATTCGACACGGTCGCCCGGCCGCAGCGCGCCCACGCCAGCTGGCGTTCCGGTAAAGATGAGATCACCTGGCTTCAGGGCCCATGAGCGCGAGAGTGCGGCAATGATTTCCGGCACGCTCCAGATCATGTCGGCGAGATTGGCGTCCTGCTTTGTGTCGCCGTTGAGCTTGAGCCAAATGCGGCCTTTGTCAGGATGAGCGCCGTTCCGCACCTGTGACAGCGGCCCCACGGGCGCTGAGTCGTCGAACGCTTTGGCGGCGTCCCACGGCGCCCCGGCCTGTTTGGCCTCGGCTTGTCGATCACGCCGGGTAAGATCGACACCCACGCCGTAGCCCCAGACATGCTGCAACGCCTTGTCCTGGCCGATCATGGACCCGCCGGCGCCGAGAGCGACGACCAGTTCGACCTCGAAATGCAGATTTGCCGTATTGGCGGCGTAAGCGATCTCAGCGCCGCTTTCGACGATTGCATCTGCCGGTTTGGTGAAAAATATTGGCGGCTCGCTTCTGGGGTCGTTTCCCATCTCCCGCACGTGATCGGCATAGTTGCGTCCGACACAAAAAATCCGCCGCACGGGGAATCGCGCTTCGCTTCCGGCGATGGCCGCGGTCGGAATGGGAGGGGGTTCGACAGCGTAGATCATGCGCAACCTTTCAGCACGGGTGCGAACTCGACGCAAACTCCCCACACGGGCGAGTGAGCAGCGCTGACGGTGACGCAAGACCTTGCCTCCGCCGCCGTCGTGGCGGAACGTCTTGTTTGATCCGCAGGGGCGGCAATGGAATGGCTGGTTATTCTCGCTCTTGCCGCCTGGAGCTGGTGGCAGGCGGCGCGCATTGACGCGCTGACGCAGAAGCTTGCCGATCTGGAACAGCGCCTCGACGTCGCAGAAAAGGCGAGGCCCGAGGGTCGCTCGGCGGCGGAACAACAAACCATTCCCGCCGCTCCTGCTGATGATCGCGAACCGCTGCTGCTTACGGAGAACGTGATCGCGCAAGAGGAGACGCTGCTGCTCGACACTCCCGTGCCGGAGCCGTCGAACGATTCGCAGCCGGAGTTGCTGCTGACGCAACCCGCAGCGGACGAAGAGGCGCCCATTCCATTTCCCCCCGCCGCGGCGACGCCGCCCCCGCGTCGACTCCGAGACAGCGGCCGCTTCGAGCGTTGGCTGGCCGAAAACGGACTTGCGTGGCTCGGCGGCGGCGCGCTGGCAATCGGAGCAATCTTTCTGGTCTCGTTCGCCACGCAGCAAGATTGGTTCACACCGCGCGTGCAGCTGGCTTGCGCGCTCGCGCTTGGTCTCGGTCTCATCGCCGGCAGCGAATGGGCGCGGCGCACAGCGCTGATGGGCGCGGGTTCGACGCTTGTAGCGGCGATGCTTGCCGGCGCAGGTTTGGTTTCGCTCTATGCCAGCGTGTGGGGCGCGCATGCGCTCTATGGGCTGATTGGGCTAAGCACCACGGCGCTGCTGCTGACGGTGTGCGCCTGCGCTCTCGCTGCGCTCGCATTGCTGCACGGCCAGGCGCTCGGCGTGCTCGCTATCGCCATGGCGCTGCTCACGCCGCCATTCGCCAGCATGGGACAGTGGTCTTCCATTGGCCTCACGCTCTACATCTGCTTTGCCGGCGCAGCAGGGTTTGGTTTGGCGGCGCTGCAGCGTTGGGCTTGGGTTGGAGCGGCCGCGCTGCTCGGCCTCTACTTCTGGTTTGCGCAAGCGATCGGCGCCGACGACATCAGGCGCGCGCTTGCGGCGGCGAGCTTCGCGGCGGGAGGGGGCGCCTCCCTCGCGTTCAGGAGACCCTTGCCCGGCCCCGATGATGCACGCATCGGACTGAGCTGGCGCGCTGCGCATGCCAGCATGCCGGCCGCAGCCATCGGCGTTTCCAGCGTGCTGCTGGTATGGACATGGATCGGGAGCGCCACTGCGCCTATGGGCGTCGTCGGCGGTCCGGCCTGGGTTGGGGCGATGTTTGTCGCGCTTGCCGCCGCCGCCGTGCGCGCCCGGAGCGCTCCGCCCGCAGCCTTTGCCGTCGCCGTCGCAGCGCTCGTGCTCGGCTTTGTCGCCTACGTGCAGGCGCGCCATCAGCCCCTCGGCAGTGATTTCTACCCCTTTATTCTGTTTTCTTCTGTCGTGGTGGTGTTCGCCGCACTCGGCGCGCGGCCCCATCGCAGCGGGCGCCGTATCGTGGCCGCGGCAGGTGCGATCGGCGCCACATTGCTGGTCGCGTTCGCTGCGACCACGAGAGATGAGTGGCGCAGCTTGGCTGCATGGGCGGCCCTCTTCGCCGGCGCCGTCGTTCTGTTCTGCGCAGCGCATTTCGCCGCCCGCGACACGCATGCGCCGAAAACAAATCCCGCCGTCTCCTTGTGGGTGGGGGCTGCCGCAGTGCTAGCCTTGCTCGGAGTCGAATCGGCCTTCGCAATCAGCATGCGTCCGACGGCGGATTCAGCGCTGGCGGCGCTTTTCGCGGCAGCTCTGGTCTGGCGAGGCTGGAGCATGCTGCGCAACGCAGCGCTCGCGGCGGCAGTGCTGTCTTTAGGTCATGCGCTTTCGCGTGATGTGATCGAACCCGCATTACAAGGGGGCGCCCCGCTCGCTGTCGCCATGGTCAACTATACGCTCACTGCAACGCTGCTGCTGATCGCCAGCCGTTTCCTCCTGGGCGCAAGACAAAGGGACGAGTTCGGCAGCGAAGCACTGAGCGCCGCCGCGATCATCATCGGGTTGACAGCGCTGTTCGTTGGATTGCGTTGGCTGACGGCTGGCGCCAGCGTCATCGATGCATTCACAGAGGCTAGCCTGCGCGCACTTACTTTGCTCGCCTCTGGACTCTTGCTCCTACCGCGCCCGAGCCAGCGAGGCGGGGTTATTAGCGCCTGGCGTGGGCACGTTTTGATTGGGTTTGGCCTGCTCTACGTGCTCGTTTCGCCGATGCTGATGAACCACCCCTGGTGGGGAACGGCGCCAGCGGGTATTGCTGGACCACCCCTGTTCAACACGTTGGCGCTCGCATTCGCCGCGCCCGCTGCACTGGCGTTTTCCGCCGCATCCAGGCTTTATTCGCATCAGCGCGCCCTTGCGCGCATCTATGCCGCCGCGGGCGCCCTGTTGGCGCTGGCATGGGCGCTCAGCGAAACACGGCGCCTCTTTCATCGCGCGGCAATGGATGCGGCCCCGCTCGGCCTCTTCGAAGGCGCCGCATACGCTCTGATCTTCCTCGCTAGCGCGCTGACGATTGGACTGGCTGCGCGTGCGCGTGAAGCACGCTCTCCGGCCGGGCCGCTCACACGTGATCTCGCGCAGGTCACGCGCCTGTCGGCTTGGGTTGGCGTCGTTGTGTCCATCGTACTGATGCTGATCGTGCGCCATCCTTGGTGGGGAGGTCAGGCGGCCCCGGCTACAAACGCTCTCGAGACGATGCTCGCTGTGCTGGCGCAGGCTGTCGCGATGCTGCTCGCACTCCATCTGGGGCGCGCCCTGTCGCGCTCGCCAGCACGCGAGGAAACGCGCTTCGCCGCCGCGGCAGCAGCCGTGCTCTTCGCGTGGAGTTGCGGTCACGCGGCGATCCGCTGGTTTGCGCAACACGGCTACATGGACGACGGCGCGCCGATGGCGAACCTGGAGGGCTTCGCTCATGCGCTGTGGCCCCTCGCGCTGGTGCTGGTCGGTTCCGATCTCGCCGAGCGCGCCCCCGCGCGCGAGAGCGTGCGCTACTACGTGTACGATCTTGAAGCGATCTTGGCGGCGGCGGTGTGGCCGGCGCTGCTCTTCACTGCGCTTGCGCTTTGGTGGCTATTCAATCCGTGGTGGGGCCTTCATCCAGCCGACATCGCCGGCGCGGCGGGCGCCATGATAGGATTCCTGGTGTTCGGATTTGCGGCCTGGATGAGCCTGGCGACGCGCAATGTCCCCTGCGTGCGCCGCGTTGATTTGTTCAATCGCCTCGCACCGGCCGTCGCCATCGGCCACCTCTTCGTTGCTGCGACGCTGATTGTCCGCAGGCTCAATCATCCCGCTGACATGGTCCTTGCGGCGACGACGAGCATGGAGATGTGGACCTATTCGGCGGTCTGGGCGCTTTTTGGCGGATTGGTGTTTTGGCTCGGCATGCGCCGTAACGCCGTGATGCTGCGCTGGATCGGGCTCGCGCTCCTGTTGATTACGACGACAAAGGTGTTTCTCTTCGACATGGCGCGTCTCAGCGGCGTCGTACGCGTGCTTTCTTTCTTGGGGCTTGGCCTTGTCCTGCTCGGCATCGCCTGGATGGCCCGGCGCAACGGCTCATCCACTCCGCCGGCGCCTGCACCGAGCCCCCCGCTCACGCCAGCCGCGCGGCGTGAAAGGCGATATGGTCGGCGATGAAGCTGGAAATGAAGAAGTATGAGTGATCGTAGCCCTCATGGCGACGCAAGGTCAGCTTGCGCCCGGCGGCGAGCGCTGCCTGCTCGAGCAGGTCGGGCTTGAGCTGCGAATGCAAGAATGAGTCCGCCAAGCCCTGATCGACCAGGATGTCGTCGAAGGGCGCCGCCTTACCGGCTTCCAACAGCAGCGCCGCATCGTGCGAGCGCCACACTTCACGGCGCCCGCCGAGATAGGCGCCCAGTGCTTTTTCTCCCCAGGCGCAGCGGGTTGGCGAAGCGATCGGCGCAAACGCCGAGACGCTGCGGAAAAGATGGTGGTGCTTCATCGCCAACGTGAGCGCGCCGTGACCGCCCATCGAGTGTCCGAACACAGACCGTTTCGCCAGCAGCGGAAAGGCGGCTTCGACGTCGCCGATGAGATCGCGCGTGACGTAGCTCTCCATTTTGAAGTGACGCGCCCAGGGCGGCTCGGTTGCGTCAACATAGAACCCGGCGCCCTGCCCCAAATCGTAAGCAGGATCATCAGGGACGTCGTCGCCGCGGGGCGATGTATCGGGTGCGACGATGGCGATGCCGGCGTGCGCGGCAGCGGCGTACGCGCCCGCTTTGGTGGTGAAATTGTCTTCGGTGCAGGTGAGGCCTGAGAGCCAAATGGCATAAGCGAATGGTCCCGCGCCGGGCGGCACGAACACTGAGTAGCGCATCGGCGTTTCTGTCGCCGCGCTTTGGTGTTGGGCGTAGGTCAGGACGCCGGCGTGAACGCGATGCTGGGCGCGAATCTCCATCGGTGAGCCCTCCTGTGCCGGTGCAGATAGCGCGCTCTGGCCACCGCGCCAGTATGGAGCAAGCTCATCAACGTGCTATTGGTTGCTTGATGTCGCTGCGCGGCGATCGTGCGCTGGCAAGCGCTATTTCTTCTGCCGTTCGCTCCAGAACACGGCGATCTTGTTGCCGTCGAGGTCACGGAAATAGGCGAACTCGCCGAACGGCCCGCGCGGGCCCGGCTCGCCCTCGCTGGCGGCGCCGAGCGACAGCGCCTTCTGATAGATGCGCGTCACATCATCCTTCGTGTCGACGTTGATCGCCAGCATGTTGCCGTTGCCGATCGTGGCCGGCTCCTTGTTGTACGGACGCGTGACCATAATCATGGCGCCTTCGGCCAGGCGGTACATCACGCCTTGCGGGGTGGGAAACAGCTTCTTGCCGCCAAGGTCTGGTGCGAGTGCATCCCAAAAAGCACAAGCGCGATCGAAATCGTTGGTGCCGAGGCAGACGTATCCGATCTGAGCCATTTGCGCGTTTCTCCCTCGCGATGTGCGCCTGCACTGTGACCGCCCAGCACGAACCGTCAAGATGCAGCGAGCTATGGGCATGACTCGTCGGCCACCGCCCGGACGCGTCGACTTGCACAGCGCGTGGAAGGCTACTGCGCCGCCGCGGGAATGATCGCACCTTCGCTCGGTGCGGCCGACGGCTCCGGCTCTGGCGCTGCCGCCTGCGTTGCCGGCGGGACGAGTTCAGCGATCGCTGCGGGCGCCGGAAGACTCGCGATCCACTGCAGACCGCCGCCCATGTTCGGATCGGTCGGCGTGCGACCGGCGATGATCTGGGCGCTGAGGCCGCTCCAAATCGGAGCTGCATAGGGCTGGAACAGACGCACCGCCAAGTCCTGGTCGCACAGGTCACGTTCAACGCAGATCTGCAGCGCGTCGTAGAAATCCAGCGTGGTCCAAAGATCTTGGCCGGTGAGCGGCGCGCCATTGTTTGCCGCGTCCATCACGCGCTGACGCGCGGCAATACGCTCGCCGCTATTGAACATCTCGAACAATTGGAATGTCTGGACGACGCGCGCATCCTCCATCTTCGCCACTTCTTCATCGTAGGTTTTCAGCGCCTGGTAGCCGCCGAAAATCGCCGCGCCGATGCCGACCCACGTGCCAAGCACGCCTGACCACGCCGCCAGCCCCATCCGTTCAGCCATGTCTTTTCTCCCTCCGCACCGGGGCGAGCTTAAGCGCATGGCGGCGGGGCGATCAATGGATCCAGAATTGTGGAGGGCGACGAGAGCCTAATATACCCGCTTTTTCGGTGGAATTGGCTCGATCTCGTTGGTCATCGTGTAGGAGTGCACGGGGCGATAATCGATTTTCGTCTGACCGGTTTTCGCGTCGAGCCACGCCAGCGTGTGCTTCATCCAATGCTCGTCATCGCGCTCGGGAAAGTCTTCTCTTGCATGCGCGCCGCGGCTTTCGGTGCGGTTCGCAGCGCCTGTTACAGTGACAATCGCCTGCGCCATCAGATTGTCGAACTCGAGCGTCTCCACCAGATCGGTATTCCAGATCATGGTGCGGTCGGTGACCTTCACGTCCGCCGCCTCGGCCCACACCTGCGCCATCCGCTGCACGCCCTCTTGCAGCACCGGACCAGTGCGGTAGACGGCGCAGGTTTCTTGCATCGTTCGCTGCATCTTCTCACGCAACCGCGCCGTAGGCGTGCCGCCACTGGCGTTACGGAAGCGATCGAAGCGCGCGAGGTGATCGTCGCCCGCGCCTTTGGGGAGGTCCGACTGTGATGCATTCGCTTTCAACACTTCGCCGCAGCGAAGCCCCACCGCGCGCCCGAACACCACGAGGTCGATGAGAGAGTTGGAGCCGAGACGATTGGCGCCATGCACCGAAACGCAAGCCGCCTCCCCGACAGCCATTAGCCCAGGCACAACCGCATCAGGATCGCCATTGGCTTTCGTCAGCACTTCGCCATGATAGTTGGTTGGAATGCCTCCCATGTTGTAGTGAACGGTCGGGAGAACAGGGATCGGCTGCCGCGTGACATCGACGCCGGCGAAAATCTTGGCGCTCTCGGAGATGCCGGGCAGACGTTGATGCAACACTTTGGGATCAAGGTGATCCAGGTGCAGATTGATATGGTCCTTGTTCGGACCGACGCCGCGACCCTCGCGAATCTCTAACGTCATTGCGCGGCTCACCATGTCGCGCGGCGCCAAATCCTTCACCGTCGGCGCATAGCGCTCCATGAAGCGCTCGCCGTTCGAATTGGTCAGATAGCCGCCTTCGCCGCGCGCCCCTTCCGTAATGAGGCAGCCCGCTGGAAAGATGCCGGTCGGGTGGAACTGGACAAATTCCATGTCCTGGAGCGGCAAGCCGGCGCGCAGCACCATCGCGCCGCCGTCGCCCGTGCACGTGTGCGCAGAGGTGCAAGAGAGATAAGCCCGCCCATAACCTCCGGTGGCCAGAACCACGCGTTGGGCCCGGAAGCGGTGCATGCTGCCGTCATCGAGCTTCCACGCGGTCACGCCCCGGCAGACGCCGTTCTCCATGATGAGATCCAGGGCGAAGAACTCGATGAAGAAGTCGACGCTGTGACGAAGCGACTGGCCGTACATCGTGTGCAGCATGGCGTGGCCAGTGCGGTCTGCTGCAGCGCACGTGCGCTGCACCGGAGCTTCGCCATAATTGCGCGTCATGCCGCCGAACGCGCGCTGGTAGATCTTGCCTTCCTCGGTGCGCGAGAATGGCACGCCCCAGTGCTCGAGCTCGTACACTGCGGCCGGCGCATTGCGCGTCAGATACTCGATGGCGTCCTGGTCGCCGAGCCAATCCGACCCCTTGACGGTGTCGAACATGTGCCATTGCCACTTGTCTTCCCCCATATTGCCCAGCGCAGCGGAAATGCCGCCCTGGGCCGCGACGGTGTGTGAGCGTGTGGGAAACACCTTGGTGATGCAGGCGGTCTTGAGACCCGCTTGCGCGCAGCCGAGAGCCGCGCGCAGCCCCGAGCCGCCCGCGCCAACGACAACCACATCAAACGTGTGATCGATCCACGTGTAAGCGGCCAAGGCGTTAGACTCCGAAATTGAGATGCAGCACGGCGAAAATGGCGCCCGCGGCGAAGGCGAACGGTACGAGCAGATTGATCAGCAGCAGAATGATCTTGGTGGACGGCTTGTGGATGTAATCGAGGATCACGTCCTGCATGCCGAGCGACATATGGTAGAGGCCGATCACCACCAGCAAGATGACGCCGACTGCATTCACCGGCTGAGCCAGAAAATCGAGAACTGAGAGATAGAGTCCATCGCGCAAAGACAGCGCCGCTGCGACGACGAACCAAGGGCCCAAAACAGCGAGCGCGATCGACGTGAGACGCGTGGCGATGAAGTGACCCGTACCCTCGTGCGCGGCGCCATGGTGACGCACGCGCCCAAGCGGGCTGCGCATGCTGCGGTCAGTTTGCGCCATCGATCAGGCTCCAAATGTCAGCAACAGCCACAGGCCCACTGGCGCTGCGATGGCGAAGAGGATGGCAAACCAGGCGCTGGTGTCGGCGTCTCCGGGCACGAGGCCGGCGCCTGTGTCGAACACCAGATGGCGGATGCCGTTGGCGAGATGGTAGGCAAGCGACGCGACGATCAGATAGAGAATGACTTGTCCGTACCAGGCGGTCAGATGCGGGGCGATCGCAGCGTAGGCTTCTGGCCCAGCCGCCGCCGTCATGAGCCAAAGCGCGAACAGAATAGCGGCCCCGTATAGCGCAATGCCCGTCGCTCGATGCAGGATCGAACTCAGCATGGTCACGTGCCAGCGCCAAATCTGAAGATGCGGCGATACGGGTCTGTCTTCCGGGCGGATCACGCCGGCCATGGGAAACGCCTCTTGTCGCTGATAAAGCGGGGAATCTTTGCGCGGCGAGATTAGGCGCGCAGCCTCTCAAGTCAACCAAACCGATTGCCGCGCTCGCCATCTGTGGGCGGATGCGGCAAAGGGCTGAACCCCTATAGAAGTAGGAGGCGGCCCAGCCTTGGACGGCCCGGCGCCGGCGCTCTCTTTCTAGAGGCGCCGTTTCGGGACCGCCGCCCAATAGTCGAAGTCGAGCGCCACGTGCTCGGCGTACGAGCCATCGTCGATTTTGTAGGTGAATGCATGGGCGGGCTGGTTCTTCAGCGCGACCAGCCGAAGGCGTAAGGCGCCTGCGTGGCCGAGATCCTCCTTTTCGAGCACTTCGGACCACGCATAAAGCGTATCGCCCGCGAACAACGGATTGACGTGACGTCCGCCATTGATGGCGAGCATGTACGCCGCATTCGCGAGCCCATTGAACGCCAGCGCACGCGCCAGTGAGATGGCGACGCCGCCATAAATGAGACGCCGGCCAAAGCGCGAACCCTGCTGCGCGAAGGCGTCGAAATGCACCTTAGCCGTGTTCTGATAGAGCCGCGTTGCAAGCTGGTGCTCCGCCTCTTCCACCGTCATGCCGTCGACGTGGTCGATCTTCTCGCCAATATCGTAATCCTCGAATACGTGCGGGGCGCCTGCGAGCGCAGTGTCATAAGTCGAAAAATCTAGAGCGGGCGGCAAGATCAGTTCGCTGGCTCTTACCGAAGGCGCTGGCGTCTTCGGCGGTGAGTCCTCGACCACAGCCTGGACGTTGCGCTTGTTGATCATCACCCAACGAATATAGCTGAGCACCGGCTCTCCATCCTGGTTGAAGCCGTCGGTGCGGACAGTGACCACGCCCGTCTTGCCATTCGAGTTTTGCTTGAGCCCGAGAACTTCGGACACTGCACTCAGCGTATCGCCAGGATAGACTGGCGCGAGGAACCTTCCCTCGGCGTAGCCAAGATTGGCGACTGCGTTGAGTGAAATATCGGGCACCGTCTTGCCGAAGACGGTGTGAAAAACCAGCAGCGGATCGACCGGGGCGCCTGGAAGACCGCAATTCTGGGCGAAGGTATCGGCCGAGAACAATGCATAACGCGACCCTGTCAGCGCGAGGTTGAGCGCCACATCGCCCTCGGTGAGCGTTCGCGGCGTCGCATGATCGATCCGCTGACCTGGCTTGAAGTCCTCGAAAAAATTGCCGGGATTGGACTTTGTCATTCCGCTTCAGTAGCGCGAAGCCCGCGCCAGGCAAGGCGAAGCTGACGCCACATCCGGCGACCCGATTGCGATTCGACGCCTCGCAGACCCAGTGCTAACGTCGCCCCGCGGTTATCTTGAGGGGGAGGACGCCATGTCCGACGGCGGCGGTCGCGCGACCTTGCTGGACTGGGTTAAGGGGCTGGGGCTGCCCGTGGCGAGCTTCATCGCCTCGATCGCTTTCTTCGGCATCCAGATGCAGCAGCAAGCTTTTGAGCGGAAGCTGAACAACATCGAGAATGGCTACCGATCGTACTTCGAAAAGCGCACGTCGCTGCAGAGTTCGGCCGACGTGAACACGGAGACGACGTTGCTGCAATTGCTCGGCAGTGCGTTCCCGAACGTGTACTGCAACATCCGCGCCGACATGTATGCACGCGCAACGGCCGCCGAGGTGGCCCCTGACGGAACCGACGGCGCGTTCACCGAGGCCGACCGTCGCTATATGATCTCGTTCCTCGTGGCCAACCGCACGCCACAGCGCGGCGAGTTCAGCACCGACCTCGTTTCATTGCTGCGTTCGCGCCAGGAGCGCGATCCACAGCCCTGCACGTCATCGTTCGATGCAGAGCGCGATGTGGTGGCGCCTGCGCCTGCCGAGGCGGCGATAGCGGAAACAGCGCCGGCGCCAGGCGAAGCAGGTTCCGGCAGCGGCGCAACCACTTCGGCGCCTTCCGGCACAGTGGTGGCCGAAGCGCCGGTGCTGCGCCCCGATGTGCGCGCACGTATCGGTGTGCGTTCCGATGCGGCGCGCGAAATCGTCGAGCGCGCGTATGTTCCGCGGGCGCAGACTTATCAGGTCTTCTTCCATATCCGGGAAGGCTCCACGCGCACCCGCGAGTCGATCAATCCTCTCCGCGCGCCGCTTGCAGAGGCCAACTTCCGTGTCATGCGCGGCGTTGAAGTGGTCGCAGCGAGTTCGTTCCCGGGCCGCCCGCAGGTGCGCTATTTCGGACCAGATCAGGAGGCGGCGGCGAACGAGCTGGTCGCCGCCCTCAACGCGCAATACGAGAGCGAGGGGCTCACCTTCCAAGCGCAAGCGATCGGCGCGCAATACCCGAACATGCCGCCCTCGCATCTGGAAGTCTGGGTGCCTTAGTTCGGAGCGCGTGGCGCCGCCAGCTCAGCCCGCGATGGCTTCTGCTAATGCGACGACGCGCTCAGCTTCTTCCAGATGCAATAGCTCTGTCATGCGGCCGTCGACCTTGATCACTCCCTTGCCCGCGTTCTCGGGCAACGCAAAGGCGGCGATCACTGCGCGGGCGCGTGACACCTCCTCGTGTGTGGGCGCGAACACGGAATTGCAGATGTCGATTTGACTGGGGTGAATCAGCGTCTTTCCGTCGAAGCCGAACTCGTGACCTTGGCGGCACTCGGCTTCCAAACCTGCGCTATCGGCGATGTCGTTGTAAACGCCGTCGATCGCCGTCAGCCCCTCGGCGCGTGCGGCGGTCACCGTTAGCGACATCGCCGTGAAGAACGCGGCGCGAGTGACGCCGGCGCGCGCGCGGGTCTCTTTGGCGAGATCGTTCAGTCCCATGACCAGCACAGAAAGGCGCGTGTTCTTCGCGGCTGCGGCAATCTTCGCGATGTCGAGAACAGCACGCGGTGTTTCGATCATGGCCCAGAGGCGAGCGTCACGGCTGAAGCCGGCTGCGCTCATCGCCTCATCCAGCGCCCGAACCTGCTCGGCGCTTTCGACTTTGGGCGCCAGCACGCCGTCTGGGCCAACCGCGCCGACGGCGGCCATGTCATCGCGCCCCCAAGGTGTCGCCAGCGCATTGATGCGCACAACCACCTCGCGTTTGCCGTATCCTCCAGCTCCGACTGCAGCGGCCACTTGCGTGCGCGCCACCTCCTTCGCCTCCGGCGCCACCGAATCCTCAAGGTCCAGCAACAGCACGTCGGCAGCAAGGCTCTTGGCCTTTTCCAACGCCTTCTGGTTGGCGCCAGGCATGTAGAGACAGGAGCGTCTGGGTCTGATCGTCATGATTGTCTCGGGGAGTGGCGGCTTGTGCGGCAATCGACTAGATCACCTCGCCAAGGTTAGACGCGTGAATACGATATTGTCGATTCAAAGCCAGGTCGCAGGCGCGCGCGTCGGCAATTCCGTTGCGGCATTCGCTATCGAGCGTTTAGGCGTGCGGGTGCTGCAGATTCCTACCGTGCTGCTTGGCCGCCGGCCCGACCACGGGCCTCCCGGCGGAGGGCCCGTCAGCCCTGAGACGATGGCTGCGATGGTCGAGGGCCTTTTTGCGGACGGTCTCTTGCGCGAAGTCGATGCCGTGCTCACCGGTTATATCGGTCATCCCGAGCAGGCGGCGGTGATCCTGGAAGCTGTAAGCCTGGTCAAGCAAGCTAATCCTCGCGCCGTTTTTGCCTGCGACCCTGTTCTGGGCGACGATGGCAAGCTCTTCGTCAGCGAGGCCATCGTGCAGGCAATCGCCGGTCCGATGCGCCTCGAAGCCGATTGGCTCATGCCCAATGCTTTCGAACTCGGCGTCATCACGGGCAAGCCAGTCGATAGCCTTGAGGCGGCGAGAAGCGCCGCCAGGGGCGTGAGCAACAAGCTGGTGCTGTGCTCCTCGATTCGAACTGCACTGGGTCTCGGCAATCTCTATTCGGCGCAAACTGGAGATTGGTTCTGCGAGACCGCGCGCCTGCCGCGCGCCCCGAAAGGCGCCGGCGATCTTTTTTCCGGGCTCTTTGTCGCTCGCCGCGTCCGCGGCGATGCGCCCGCGATCGCGCTCGAAGGCGCCACGGGCGCGGTCTATGACGTTATCGTGCGGTCGCTTGCTGCTGAGAGTGAGGATCTTGATTTACCGGCTGCTCAGGACGTTCTCGCCGATCCGGTGACCTGGCCGAGTGCGCGCTATCTGGAGTTGACTTAATGGTGCAAGGCTATGTGGCGCCGGGGTTTGAGCGTGTGCGAGACGTTTTCGCGCGCCAACTCGACGAGGAACTCGGCGCAGCCTTCGCTGTGGTGCGTGATGGCCGGGCTGTCGTCGATATCTGTGGCGGCTGGGCCGATCGTGAGCGGACCCGCCCCTGGACACAGGAAACAATCGTTCCTGTCTACTCGACAACCAAAGGCGTTGCAGCGCTGGTTATGGCGATGCTGCACGACCAGGGTCGCATCGACTACGAGGCGCCGGTGGCCACGCTCTGGCCTGCGTTCGGAGCACACGGCAAGGACACGGTCTCGATTGCGCAGACGTTGGCGCATCAGGCTGGCGTGCCGGGCTTTCTCGACCCGATCGACCCCGACCTCTGGCTCGACCCGCCTGCCTGCGCCGCAGCGATCGCAGCGCTGGCGCCGCTTTGGCCACCCGGCAGCGCGAGCGGCTATCATCCTCTCACCTGGGGCTACATCGCCGGCGCGATTGCCGAGCGCGCCGCCGGCCGCTCTCTCGGGACAATATTGCGCGAAGACGTGTGCGCCCCGTTGAGCATCGATTTCCAGATCGGCACCCCCGAAACTGATCATCATCGCGCAGCGGAGATGAAGAAGCCGACGCGAGCCGGCGAGTTCGGCGAGATCACGCCGCCGCGCAAAGCAGCGTTCTTCACCAAATGGTCGGCGCCGGTGCGCGGATCGACGCAATGGCGCAAGATCGAAATTCCATCAGCCAATGGTCACGCGACAGCGCTCGGCGTTGCACGGCTCTACGAGGCATACGCCACCGGTGGCGTGATCGGCGGCGTGCGCGTGATTTCGCAGGACGCATTCGACGCATTGACCAAAAGGCGGTGGAAGGGCGACGACCTGGTGCTCCCGTTTAATATCGATTGGCGCACCGGCGTGATAGGCAATTCCAACCGCATCTATGGCCCCAATCTCGAAGCATTCGGCCATTCCGGCATGGGCGGTTCGGCCGGCTTCGGCGACCCGATCGCGGGCGTGTCCGCTGGCTATGTGATGAACAGGCAATCCCATCACATCATGGGCGATCCACGCTCCCTCGCCTTGATCGACGCTCTCTACACATGTCTTTGAAGATGACGCCGCGCCTGGCGCTGGAGATTTGCGCAGTCCTGATCGCCCTGTCGCTGGGCGGCATGATCCTGTCGCGCGCCGCTCATATCCATGACATGTCGATCGGCGGACAGCCGCTGTTCGGCGATTTCGTTGCATTCTGGAGCGCAGGTCGCGCAGCGCTCGACGGTCATGCTGACCAAGTTCATGACCGCGCCTTGATATTCGAATATCATCATGTTGCGACGCCCGGAGCACGCTTTGTCGCGCCCTGGAACTCGCCGCCGACATTTCTGCTGCCGATGACGCTGCTTGCCCTGCTGCCCTATCCGGTAGCGGCGATCGTGTTCCTTATCTCGACCGCTGCGCTCTATTTCTTCGCTGCAGGAAAGGTGCTGCCGAACACGCGCTCGCTCATCTTCGCTGCGACTGCGCCAGCATTGATCTATCATGTCGGCACGATCCAGGTCGGATTCTTGATCGCTGGCATTGTCGCGCTGGCGTTCTACTGGCTCGATCGCAAGCCTGTGCTCGCGGGCGCCATGGTGGCGCTGCTGGCCATAAAGCCGCACCTCGCCATACTCTGGCCGCTGCTTTTGGCGCTATCCGGCCGTTGGCGCGCATTTGCTTCAGCGGCCGCAACGACGATCGTGTTCGTGTTGCTTGCCGGGCTCGTCTTTGGGTTCGAAACCTACATCCACTTCTTCGAGAACCTCTCTGCCTCGCAAAGCCTGATCAGCGGCCAGCGCATCACCACGCCCGCTTATGCAAGCCTTTTCGCGAACCTCCTCGACATGGGGGCGCCGCAAACCCTGGCGGTCGGCATACACAGCGTAAGCGCTCTTGCAGCGGTGGCGACCGCAGCTTGGCTCTTTTGGCGGTTTCGCACAGGTCATCGCGAAGCGCCGGAGAGCTCGCTTGGGATCCACGCGGCCGCGCTCGGAGCAGCGACGCTGCTGGTATCGCCTTATCTGTTCTTCTACGATTCCGTGTTGCTGATGGTCGGCGCGGCATTCATGGGCAAACCGCGCGATGGCTTCGAATTGATTGCAGCGATCCTTGCGTGGTTCGCAGGACTGACGGTGTTCATCGCGCATTATCAGCCGCTGCCGCTCTGCCCTCTGGCGGCGTGGATGCTGCTGCTGGCTGCCGTCAGACGTGCAGGAAGCGCGGCGATTCTTCCGGCGCCAGCACTACAGCTGTAAGCGGCCCGCCAAAGCACGCGCCGGTGTCGACATTGATGCGGCGAGCGCTAACGTGCGGAGCGGCGTCTCGCGTCGGCGTGTAGCCATGCACGACCAACAATCCCTCCAGCTCCGGCCGCTGCGGCCAACGACATGGATCGAAAAACTTTTCCGAGCGCGTCCAAAGGCGCACGCCATCCTCGCAGTCGGGAAACGTGGCCGGATCGATGCCGCCGTGGACGAATGCGATCCGCCGCGCCTCATCGCGCCACAAACTGGGCAACGTGCGCATCCATTTGACATGCTCCGGGTCGATCGCGTCACGCCAATGATCGCCCTTTCCATTGGCGGCTTCGTAAGAGGCGATGGTCTGATCGCCGCCATTCGTCGCCCAATGGAAGAGGCCGAGCGTTTCCTCGCGCTCGTAGGCGTGCAGCATCAGCTCTTCGTGATTGCCGCGGATCGCAAGCACGTGCTCGGGCGTATCCCTCTGCAGCTGCAGAACGCGCGCGACGACGCCTCGGCTGTCGGGGCCACGGTCGATCAGGTCGCCGAGGAATATGAGCTTATGAGGAACCTTGCGCGACATCGCGTCAGCCCGGATCTGCCGCAGCAACTCATCAAGCTTCGCCAGCTCGCCATGCACGTCGCCGACAGCATAATAGGTGTGCTCGCTCATGCGCTCCCTGCGCGGCGCAAGGTATCCCAAGCGAAAAAGCCGAGGCCAGCCCAGATCAGCACAAAACTGACCCCGCGCAGGAAAGAGAACGGCTCGCCGAATGCGATGCCAGTGGCGAACTGGAGCGACGGGGCAAGAAACTGCAGCAATCCGAGCGTCACGAACGTCACGCGCCGCGCTCCAAACGCGAACGCCATCAGCGGAATGGCGGTGATGGGCCCGGCCAAAGCCAAGAGCAACGCTTGCCAACCATTGCTGGCGAATCCAAGCGGCGCATCAGCCGCAGCCCACATCAGCAAGCCGATCGCGAGCGGCGTCAGCGCGAGGCTCTCGATCAGCAAGCCAACCGCGGCGGGCACAGGCGCTCGTTTGCGAATGACCGCATAGACAGACCAGGTCGCACAAAGAGCCAAAGCCGCCCAGGGCGGGGCGCCGAGCGCGAAGCCTTGCACGACAACGCCCAGCAGCGCGAACGCGAGTGCGATCAATTGCGGCAGGCTGATCTTCTCTTTGAAGAACAGCACGCCAACGGCGACGGCGACGAGCGGCGCCAGAAAGTAGGCCAGCGCCGATTCAATGACGCGTTCACTGAGCACGAGATAGACATAAAGACCCCAGTTCATGAAGATGAACAAGGCCGACACGATGAGCGTGCCGAGCATGCGAGGTTTGAACGCGACAGCGATTTGACGCCAGCCGGGACGCCAACCGCTCATAACGAAAACTGCGATGAACGCCGATGGCGCGGCCCAGACGATGCGTTGCGCCAACACTTCACGCACATCCACGGTAGCGAGAAGCTTCAGGTAGAGCGGCAGGAAACCCCAGATCACATAAGCAGACGCCGCGGCGATGAAGCCTGCGCGCCTTTCCGCCTCGGATGGTGCGATGGATAAAGCGGCGTCGGTCATGAAGTGGGTTTGCCGTAAGGGTGAGGATTGCGGATGTGCATCAGCCGATGCGGTTGTTCGATCGGAGTGAAGCCAAGCGGTGCATAAACGCCGTGCGCGTCCTTTGTGCCTAGCAGCCAACGCCGCAGACCCTGCAAATCGGGGTGGTCGAGGAAGGTGCGCACCAGCGCGCGGCCGAGCCCTCTTCCCTGCTTGCCTGGCAAAACGATGACGTCGCACAGCCATGCGAACGTCGCTTTGTCAGTCACCAGTCGCGCAAAGCCGACGAGCTTTCCCTTCTCATCGCGAGCGATCGCGCAGATCGAGTTGGCGCAGGCGCGCGCCACCGTCTCGCGCGGAATGCCAGGCGACCAATAGGTTTCGCGAAGCACCGCGTGGATGACGTCAAGGTCTGCGTCCGATGGTTGTTCGATGGCGATGGCCGGCATTGTCCCCTCGGCGGCGTAGATAGGGTTTCGCGCGAGACATCGCGATGGCGGCCGGAGCACTTTTTGCAACAGAGGATGTCAATTAGGTTCACAAGCATCGCTTTGTGCGCAGCGTCGATCGTCATTCCGGACGCGCGCAGCGCGATCCGGAATCCAAGGGATCGAAGGGTTGGCCCCTTGGTTCCGCGTTCGGCCTTTCGGCCGCCCCGGAATGACGAAGCTGCGGCAAGCTGGCCCGGCGTCAGCATTTCATATCGTCATTCCGGACGCGCGCAGCGCGATCTGGAATCCAAGGGATCGAAGGGCCTGGCCTCTGGGTTCCGGGTTCGGCCTTCGGCCGCCCCGGAATGACGAAGCAACGGCAAGCGGCTGTGAACGGTCGCGCTTCGACAGGCTCAGCGTGACGCTTTTCCATCCGCTAGCGGGCATGCGGGGGCCGCATCCGCTTTGATTTGATGGCGCCGGTCGCGGGCTTCAGGAGCTGTCTGTGGGAACTGACCTCTGATCGCCCCTGCAAAGAGTTTCGAGCTCGGCCCATATTTCGCAACCGCCAATCGCACGCACCAGCGCGGGCGCGATCTCGCGCAGCTGTCGGGGCGTCGCCGCGAGACGCCGCGCCAAGCGGCGCGCGTAGGGAATGGGATCGTTGAACACACGCAGCAGCGCTTCACAGCGCAGTGCAAGCGGCCAGGCGTCACACGCACTCGTGTTCTCGGCGGGCGCACCTGCGCGACGCTTTACAGCTTGCGGGCGCGTGTCGAAGGCGCGGAAAGTCACGCGCCATTTCTCCGGTTCGTCAGGGCGCCAGACGACGAGACGTTTTTTGCGGCGCCTGCGTGGACGATGCGTTTTGGCGATGGACGCGCCCCCCTTGGCGAGAATAATCCGGGCCTCGACCAAGAGCAGACGCCGGAGCAACGCTTCGGCGGCGCCGATCCAATGCAGCATCTGCTTGTAGAGCGCGCGCGAGAGCGCGCCGGTACTGGCAATGTGTTCCGGCGCGCCGAACAGATCGTGGATGTCCCGGATCATCTGGCCAGCGAAACGCCAGAGCGCGATGGGCGCTCTGCGCGGGCCGGTTTCGGGCGGGAGATCGATGTGGGTCATGCGCTCTGGTGTAGCGCGGGTGCGGTGTGGGTCGGATTGATTGGCGTGGGCGCGTGGATTTCACGGGTTTGCGGGTATTTGGACGTGGATAGAGGTGAGGCGTGTCGGCGCTTCGACGGGCTCAGCGTGACGCCAATGTCAAAGTCCGCGTCAGCAGTCGCGTGACGAAGCAACGGCAAGCGGCTCGGCAATTCATATCGTCATTCCGGACGCGCGCAGCGCGATTCCGGAATCCAAGGGATCGAAGGGCTTGGCCCCTGGGTTCCGGGTTCGGCCTTTCGGCCGCCCCGGAATGACGAAGCTGCGGCAAGCGCGTCGCGCCCGCGTCGCGCTTCGACAAGCTCAGCGTGACGCTTCTCATCCACCAGCGTAACTCCACCGGCGTCAGCCTGAGCCTGTCGAAGGCCGGAGACGTCGCGCTTCGAC
>CAYODX010000033.1:0-19440 GCA_964402795.1 uncultured Terricaulis sp.
GATCGGCAAGCGCGTCATCGTGCTCGGCGGAGGCAACACGGCGATGGATTGCTGCCGCACCTCGCGCCGGCTTGGCGGCGAGGACGTGAAGGTCATCGTGCGCTCGGGCTTCGATGAAATGAAGGCGAGCCCGTGGGAAAAAGAAGACGCGATGCACGAGGGCATCCCGATCATCAATTTCCTCAATCCGCGCGAGTTTACACACGAGAACGGCAAGCTCACCGGGGTCTGGTTCACAAAGATGCACTGGGTGGAGGAGGGTGGCCGCAAGAAGCTGATCCCGACCGGTGAACCAGACGTGCATTACGAGTGCGATGACGTACTCATGGCCGTGGGCCAAGAGAACGCTTTCCCTTGGATCGAGCGTGATCTGGGCATGGAATTCGACAAGTGGGAGATGCCGATCGTCGACACGGTGACCATGCAGTCGTCGATTCCGAACGTGTTTTTTGGCGGCGATGCAGCCTTCGGCCCCAAGAATATTATTTGGGCTGTCGCACATGGTCACGACGCGGCGGTATCGATTGATCTCTTCCTCACCGGTGAAGACGTGAAGCATCGCCCTGCGCCTGGGGTGTCGTTGCTCTCGACCAAGATGGGTATTCACGAATGGGCATACGACAACGACGTTTCTCTCGACCTGCGTTACAAGGTTCCGCAAGTTGAACCGGAAGTGGCGCTCCGGAACGTGAAGGTGGAGGTGGAAAAGGGCTTTGATCCGTTGCTGGGCTTCAAAGAAGCACAACGCTGCTTGAACTGTGATGTGCAGACCGTGTTTGCGGCAGACCTCTGCATCGAGTGCGACGCCTGCGTCGACATCTGCCCGATGGATTGCATCACGTTTACGGATAATGGCGAGGAAACCGAGCTGCGTGAGCGTCTGAAGGCCCCTGCATTCAATCTTACGCAGGAACTCTACATAGCCGACGGACTCAAGACCGGGCGCATCATGGCCAAGGACGAGGACGTGTGCCTGCATTGCGGTTTGTGCGCCGAACGCTGTCCAACCGGGGCATGGGACATGCAAAAATTCTATCTGGAGATGACGCACGCGGGTTGTACGTCTTCGCCCCCTGCGCGAAGGCCGAACCTGGTTCCGGCCGAATAACCTCTTCTCCAGCAGGTTCAGGAACATAGCGGTACTCAGCGAGTTTGCTGACGAGGCGGGCCTTGTGTGTCGCGCTTCATGCGCTCGTCTGCGTGCGCCTGAATGGGCGGGCGCCAACAAGAGACGGCGATCCGATCATCAGACCGGACGAGCCAGTATTCGTTCCAACCTAGCCCTTGAAGGGGAGCCACTAATGAAACTTCGTCTCGCCAGCGCGCTCGCGCTATCGTTCGCATTCAGCCAAATTGCCATCGCCCCAGCGATGGCCGAGCAAGCTGCGCCCGCGCCGTTCCGTAGCGTCGCGCCACAAACGTTCTCGAATGAAGATCTGCAGCGCTACGGCCTCAGCGAAACCGACGCTGCGCAAGTCGCGCGCATGCAGGCTGACGGCTATCAGGTCCGCGTACTGTCCGGCGAAGAAGCCGATCAATATCGGGCAGGTCAGTATGGCGATCGCACAATGTGGATCGTCATAGGCGGCGTGATTCTCGTTCTGTTGGTGGCGGCCGCCGTCGACTGATGCGTTTCGCTTCCGTCGCTGCGGCGCTGTTGTTGACGTTGTTGGCGGGCGCCTGCGCGATCACGCCGACCCCGGACGTGAACGCGTTCGCTCTCCACAGCAGCAACAACAGCTTTGAGGTCTTCGACCGCAGCGTCGAAGGTGACGATGCTCTGGTGCTGCCGGTCGTGCATGACCGGCAGACATCAGGACCGTCGTGCGGCGCGCATGCGCTCGCCAGCGTGATCAATTACTGGCGTCGCGGGGGCGCGGTCACTGGCGACACACTCTTTCGTCAAACCCCGCCGCAGCACCCGTCCGGCTATTCTCTCAGCGAACTCCTCACGCTCGCCCGTGCGAACGATCTTGTGGCAAGCGCCGTTCGCTTGCCCCCGCCCGGACTGGTTCAAGAGCTGGAAAGCGGTCGTCCGGTCCTGGTGCCGGTGCGGCTGCCGGCGCTCTACGTTCAGCCGCTGACGCTGCCGGGCGCGAACCTGCCTGTGCTGGGCCTGCCCGCCAACTTCCTCACCGCCCGCGCTGGACGCATTTCGGAATGGACCGGGATCAGTATGGTCGACCATTACCTGCTGGTGGCGGGGTACGACGAGGACCGGTTCGTGGTGGTGGAGCCGATCAACGGCTTTCGCACGATCAGCCTCGATCGGCTGGAGCGCTATCGCCGCCGCTTCGATGATGCAGCCATCGTTTTTAGCGCGGCGCCACAGGCGCACACGGCGGATGCCGCCCCGGAGGCTGCGCCGATGGCCGCGGCTGGCGCCGGCGCCCTTCAATTGCATCTCGCAAACGGCTATTGATCGCTTCTCTGGCGGACGGTCCGCCATGTCGAGAAGGGCGCCTCAAGCCACATGCCGAAGCCGCTGGCCGCTACGAACGATTTCGTCGTCAAATTCGCCAATGTGAACGGGTCAGGCTCGGCGAGCGCCAACGGCCTTTTCGCCAAAATCATCCTGCGGATGGGCGTGCCGGTGGCGGCGCGCAACATCTTCCCGTCCAACATCCAGGGCCTGCCCACGTGGTACGAAGTGCGAGTCTCAGAAGAGGGCTGGCTCGGGAGGCGCGGCGGCGTCGATCTGATGGTGGCGATGAACCCGCAGACTTGGGACGCCGACGTGAAAGAGATCGGCCCCGGCGGCTATCTTCTCTACGATTCATCCAAACCATTGCCAGCGTCCAAGTTCAGGGCCGACATCACCGTCATCGGCGCGCCATTGACAGAGCTGATAGCGGCCGAGTTCGCCAACCCGCGCGAGCGGCAGCTGTTCAAGAACATCTGTTATGTCGGCGTACTTGCGCATCTGCTTGGTTTCGAAACCGAAGTCGTAAAGCAGCTTTTGACCGAGGAGTTCAAAGGCAAGGATAAGCTGATCGCGCCGAATTTTCGAGCTTTCGACGTTGGCCGCGCCTACGCCGAAGCCAACTTGCCGCCGATTGGCCTGAAGGTCCATCGGGCCGATAAAGTGGGCGACCGCATCTTCGCCGAAGGCAACGACGCCGCCGCACTCGGCGCCGTCTATGGCGGCGCCAGCTTCTGCGCCTGGTATCCGATCACGCCGTCGACGTCGCTGGCGGAGAGTTTCCAAAAATATTGCAACCTTTTGCGCAAGGACAGCGATGGCAAGAACCGGTTCGCCGTTGTGCAGGCCGAGGACGAAATAGCCTCGATCGGCATGGTCATGGGCGCCGGTTGGGCGGGCTCGCGCGCTTTCACCTGCACCAGCGGTCCTGGCATCTCGCTGATGAACGAATTCGTCGGCTTTTCGTACTATGCAGAGATTCCGGCGGTGATTTTCGACGTGCAACGCGGCGGCCCGTCCACGGGCATGCCCACGCGCACGCAGCAATCGGACCTGTTGCTCGCCGCATACGCCAGCCATGGCGATACCAAGCATCCGCTGCTGTTTCCCGGCAATCCCACTGAGGCGTTCGAGTTTGCCGCGCAGGCGTTCGACTTGGCTGACTTCTTCCAGACAACCGTGTTCGTGATGCTGGAACTCGATATCGGCATGCAGGAATGGCTGACCGAGCCGTTCAAGTGGGATGCTACGCGCACGCTGAACCGCGGCAAGGTGCTTACTTACGAACATCTCGAACAGGGCGTGCCGTTCGGCCGCTATCGCGACGTGGACGGCGATGCAGTGCCGTACCGCACCTATCCGGGCACGCATCCCACCAAGGGCAGCTATTTCACGCGCGGCTCCAGTCACGACAGGGACGCGCGCTATTCAGAGCGCGGCGAAGATTACACCGAGGGCATGGAGCGATTGTTGCGGAAATGGGAGACCATGAAAGCGCATGTGCCCGCGCCGATCGTCAAGAAGGCCAAGAAACGCACGCCCGACGGGGTCATTTATTTCGGGTCGACCGACCCAGCCATGGACGAGGCGCTGCATGCGCTCGAGCAGAACGGCGTCCACCTCGACGCGCTGCGCGTGCGCGCTTTCCCATTCTGCGACGCGGTGTTCGAGTTCATCCGCGAACACGAACAGATATTCGTAGTCGAGCAAAATCGCGATGCGCAGCTGAAATCTCTGCTCGTGAATGAAGGCGGCGTGCATCCCGCGCGTCTTGTTTCGATCCTTCACTATGACGGCACGCCGATCACGGCGCGCTTCATCATCAGAGCAATAACCGACAAGCTTCAGGCAGGTCACGCCGCTGCGCTGCCGGAGAAAGCGAAATGACCTACATCGCCAAACCGCCCCTGCACCACCCTTCGCTCGAAAAGAACGCGCTCGGTTTCACGCGGCGCGATTATGAAGGCCGCATTTCGACGCTGTGCGCCGGCTGCGGGCACGACTCGATCAGCGCCGCCATCATTCAGGCTTGCTTCGAGATCGATCTCGCGCCGCACCGGCTGGCGAAATTCTCGGGCATCGGCTGCTCTTCGAAGACGCCGGACTATTTTGTCAGCCCCGCACATGGCTTCAACGCAGTGCATGGGCGCATGCCGTCGGTGCTCACCGGCGCCAACATTGCAGCGAAGGACCTGATCTATCTTGGCGTCTCGGGCGATGGCGACAGCGCCTCCATTGGACTCGGCCAGTTCGCTCATGCCGTGCGCCGCGGCGTGAATATGACGTACATTGTCGAGAACAATGGCGTCTACGGTCTGACCAAGGGACAATTCTCAGCCACCTCGGACAAGGGTTCGAAGGCCAAGAAGGGCGCCGAGAACAAGGACAGTCCGATCGATCTGGTCATGCTCGCACTGCAGCTCGGCGCGACCTACGTCGCGCGCAGCTTCTCCGGCGACAAAACCCAGCTCGTGCCATTGATCAAAGGCGCGCTCCACCACAAGGGCGCAGCAATCATCGATGTGCTCAGTCCGTGCGTTGCGTTCAACAATCATGTCGGATCGACGAAGAGCTTCGACTATGTGCGTGAGCACAACGAGGCGGTGAATAGGCTCGATGTGATCAGTCCGCGCGCGCCAATCCGCGCGGAATACGCGCCTGGAGAACTTAAGGAAGTGGTGCAGCACGACGGCTCGACGCTGCGGCTGCGGAAGATCGAAGAAGCGTACGATCCTTCCGACCGCAATTCAGCGCTGGGGTACCTTGCCCGCAAGACCGCAGAGGGCGAAATCGTCACTGGCCTTCTCTATGTCGATCCGGCCGCACATGACCTGCATGATGGGCTCAATACGGTCGATACCCCGCTGAATAAGCTGGTCGATGCAGACCTCATCCCGCCGGTCAGCGCGCTCGAAAAAATCAATGCCAGTCTGCGATGAAATGAGGCTGTAGCTCGATAGGGCAGGTGCTCGGCAAGGCGTTGAGCATGTGGAGCTAATGGGCAGCCGCGCCGACAACTACCTCGTGCCGTAGATTCGATCGCCAGCGTCGCCCAGACCCGGCACGATGTAAGAATGATCATTGAGCCGCTCGTCCACCGCGGCTGTCCAGATCGGAACATCCGAGTGGTGGCTGCGCAGCACATCCAACCCCTCGGGTGCGGCCACGACGCAGACAAAGCGCATTTGCTTCACGCCATGCTCCTTCAGCCGATCGAGCGCAGCGACCGCTGTGTGGCCAGTGGCTAGCATCGGATCAATCACGATCACCAGCCGTTCTGAGACGTCGATCGGCGCCTTGAAATAGTATTCGACGGCTTTCAGCGTTTTCGGATCCCGGTACATGCCGATATGCGCTACCCGCGCAGAGGGAACGAGCTCGAGCATGCCGTCCAGCAATCCCATCCCGGCGCGAAGAATTGGCGCGAACACCAGCTTCTTCCCGGCGATGGTCTTGCCGCGCATGGGCGCAACCGGCGTGTCGACGTCCACTTCCTTCAGCGGCAGGTCGCGCGTGACCTCGTAGCACAGCAATGTCGCGATCTCACGCAGCAAGGCGCGAAACGATCGCGTCGAGGTCTCCTTATCGCGCAGAATTGTCAGCTTGTGCTGCACCAGCGGGTGGTCAACGATTGTTACGTCTCGCATCAGAACACCGTTCCATCGCTGTTGATCGAAAGCGGAGGGCCGCCATCCGAGCGTTTCTGGCGCGCAATGGCGCGCCCCGCCGCCCACGTACCCCCTTCCAGCACACGAGCGAGCGGGAATGAGGCTTCGTGGGCCCCGAGCCGCGCGCGGACGAGCGGCGCGATCCGGTCGAGCAGCGCCACCGTCAACGCGCGCCATGTCACGACGAACGGATCGGCGACATCATGCGAGCGTGCTAGCCCCGTCGGATCGCGCGGGCTCAATACGTTCATGTCGATGAACAGTCCGCCATTGCGATATTCGGCAAGCCCGGTCAGGCCATCGATTTCGCTGACGATAAACCCCGCGCGCTGCAAAGGTTCAATCAACGAATAAGCGAGCCATTGCGACAGCTTATGCAGCGGCACGAAGTCAAAACGTGGATGCCGCCAGCAATCGCCGAGCGGCACGCCGTTGAGCATCGGCCGGCCCTCCCAGATCGAGCTCAGCCCTGCGAGCAGCAGTTCAAGAATGAGTGGCGCCGGCACGATCCCATTGAGCGCGCGCGCCTTCAGCGCATCGTAGAGGCCGCCAGGACGCGGCGCGTCTGCGAGAGCGAAGAGCGCGCCATTGGAATCCGCCGCAGCGGCGAGGCGATTGAGCAGGCGCGACCGGCCATCCAAGCCGGCGAGGGGATTGCGCACGTCCGCCTGAAAAGCGTCAGCGAGGGCGGCAGAGTCGAAGCGGGCGATCGCTTCAGCGTCGGCGCGCAACGGGTCCCGTGGATCGCTCGAAAATCCGCCCCACTCGAACAATCTGAGACTTGCTAAAGCTAAGCCTTCGGAACGTTGCGCGCGAATGCCTGTCGAGTCGTCATGGTAGCGCCAGCTCGGACCCGCCCCCGCGTCGAGCAGCACGGAGATGATGGCGAGATCGAACTCGGCGCGTGCGCGCGCATTGGCGTCGCGCCAAGCCGCGCCTGCGGCGATTTCGGCCCAGAGGTCGCGCCCAGCAAGCACGAAATGGCGCCAGCGGGCATGAAAAGGGACGTCAAGACTTGGGTAGCGCTGACGAATGGTTTCGGCGACAAAGTCGGCGCAGGCAGGCAGCGCGCTCAAGTCAAGGCGCCATTCATCGAGTTCGTTGGCGGCGGCGCAGTCGAATACTTCGTTGGCCTTTTCTCGCACAGCGCGTGCGGAGAGGAGATGCAGCCCTGGTTCAGGCATGAACGCACATCAGCTGCATCAGAAATCCTTCAGGTCGCGGCCCAACACGCCTGTGAGATTCTCCGTCGCCGCATCCCGGGTATAATAGCCCGCGGCTTTCTTCGCCTCCAACTCCACGCTCGCATCCGGCGGCACCAGCTCCGGTGGAATCGGCACACGCTCGCCGATGCCGATGCCGGCGCCGATAATGGCGTCGTACTTCATGTTGGACATCGATACGAAGCGCTCAATGTGAGTGATGCCGAGCCAGTGCAGAACGTCTGGCATCATTTGCTGAAAGCGCGCATCCTGCACGCCGGCGACGCATTCGGTGCGTTCGAAATAGGTGGCTGCTTGGTCGCCGCCGGGCTGACGCTTGCGCGCATTGTATACGAGGAATTTCGTCACTTCGCCCAGGGCGCGCCCTTCCTTGCGGTTATAGACGATCAGGCCAGACCCGCCGGCTTGCGCTTGCTTCACGCATTCTTCGATGCCGTGAGTGAGGTAGGGGCGACAAGTGCATATGTCGGAACCAAACACGTCCGAACCGTTGCACTCGTCATGCACGCGGCAGGTCAGCGGCCGGCTCCGATCCGACAGCGCGTTCACATCGCCGAAGACATAGAGCGTGACGCCGCCGATTGGCGGGAGAAAAACGCTGAGATCGGGGCGGGTGACCAGTTCTGGATACATGCCGCCGGTCTGCTCGAACAAAGTGTGGCGCAAGCTCTCTTCGCTGACGCCAAAACGCTGCGCCACGCCTGGCAGGTGCCAGACCGGGTCTATGGCCGCCTTGGTTACAGAGACGTCGCCGCTCTCATGCACGATCTTTCCATCGACGCTCAGCCGGCCTTTGCCCACTGCCTCTCGCAGTTCTGGCAATGTAAGCCGAGCTTTGGTGATGGCGATGGTCGGGCGAATGTCGACGCCCGCATCGATTTCCGCTCTGAACGCTTCCGCGACCACGTGCCCCCAGGGATCGAGCGAAACGATCTTGCCGACATCGCGCCACTGCATGAAGGGGCCCACCGACACTACCGGGATGGTGTCGGTGAGATCTGGTCGGACCCGCGGGTTGAGCGCGCCGGCGGAAACGGCCAGCGCGCGGTAGAGAGAGTACGCGCCTCCATAAGCGCCGATTGCGTTGCGGTCGCTACTGGTCGCGCCGATTACCGGGCCCCGCGCTTGCGGATCGGCCGCGCCCCAGTGGATTGGGAAACGCAGCGGCAAGCCTGCCCCTGGGTGGGACGTCAGGCGAATGTGGCCGATGCGGTTGTCAGACATGGATCAGGAGCAACGCATCAAGGCGCTTCAATCCGGTTAATTTGTGGCTGCTGTAACGGACGCTCTATGCCTTCAACATCTCAAGCATCGCCATTGCCGCAGCCGGATTCCTCTCCTTGGCGCCGCTAATGAAGTAGAGGAAGACATCACCGCTTTTTTCCCAGGCGCGGACAGTCTTGGCCCAGTTCTCCAGCGCTGATCTCGGATACCCGGTCGGCTCGTCTGCCTGCGTGAGCTCGAGGCGCGCGTACGCGAAGTCGGCGGTCGGCTCCACGATCAACGGGTGCTTGGCCGACTCCACTGTCGCTACCGCGATGTTGTTTTCGCGCGCCAGCGCCTTGAAACCATCACACATGAAACTCTCGTGCCGCACTTCGAGCGCATGACGCAGGCGGCGCTTTCCGAGCGTCTTCGGCAACAGCCTGAAATAGGCTTTCATTTCGTCGGCATCGAACTTCTTATACGGCGCCATTTGCCAGAAGATCGGCCCGAGCTTGACGCCGAGTTCGCCAACGCCGCTATTGAAGAACCATTCGATTGATTGCGCTGCTTCTCTCAAATCCTTGCGTTGCGCCGCCGCTCGCGGCGCTTTGACCGAAAACAGGAAATCATCGGGGGTCGCGGCCGCCCATTTCTTGAAGGAAGCGGCGCTTTGCGTCCTATAGAAAGTGGCGTTGATCTCGATTGCAGTGACGCGGCGGCTCGCATATTCGAGTTCTTTCGCCTTCGGCAGATCAGCTGGATAGAACGTTTCCCACCAGGGTTCGTAGCTCCATCCGCCGATGCCGACCCGTATCATGTGAGCCTCTTTACCTTACAGCATCGGCCATGCGCCGCGGTGACGCAAGCGCTTGCCCTCGGCGACGCGCTCGCTTACGCCCGCCGGTCATGATCGCCGAGCCCCTGCGACGTTTGAGCCAACGCACTATCGTGCGCCAGGGGCTGCGCTTCGCCATGGCCGGCGGCCTCGCCACTGTTGTGCATTTCGCCGTGCTGATTGCGGCGGTGGAAGGCGCACACGCAGGGCCGGTCCTGGCTTCGACCATTGCCTACTGTGTGGGCATCACCGTGAGCTATACGCTCAATCGCCGCTTCACCTTCGGCGACACCACGCCCGTGCATGCGACGTTTGGCAAGTACGTCTTACTTTATCTCGTCGCCATCGCGCTCAATGCCGGCATCGTCTGGGTCCTGGTGCATTTCGGCGTCTGGTATTTGCTGGCTCAGGCCATCGCCATCGGCCTCATCCTTTTTTGGAATTTCTTGGGCGCTCGATATCTGGTGTTCCGCTAGCCGATCGCCGCGACCATGAAGGCGATCGCAGAGATCAGCGCCACACCCCACGAAAGCGGATCGCGTAAGGCGAAGAGCAGTGGATCGTCGTGCATCTCCGCGCGCTCGACTTTCAGCCACGCATGCGCCAGCCAAAGAGTGACCGTTGCAGGCAGCATCCAAAGAAATTGTGGCGCCGCGTAGCGTGCGAGATTGCTTGGTTCCTGCAAATAGAGTGCAAGCACGAGGGTTGATATGAGCCCCGCGCCCACTCCAAAACGTTTCAACAAGGGCGCATCGCCGACGCGGTAGCCGCGGCCGATCAAATCGCCGCGCACCGCATCGACCTCAGCGGCGCGCTTCACGAGCGCGAGCGAAAGGAAGAAAAAGCCGCAAAAGGCGATGAGCCAATCGCTGGCGCCATAGCCGCTGGCCTCGCCGCCCAGGACCACACGCAAGCCGTAGAGTGAAGCCAGCACGAACACGTCAACCAGCACGACGCGCTTCAGCCAGAAGGTGTAAAGCGTTGATGTGGCGAGATACAGCGCCACCAGCCAAGGCGCCCCTGAGGCGATGCCGAGCGCCATCCCCGCAGACAGCATTGCCAGCGCAGCGGGCAAGCCGAGACTGGGAGAGAGCGCGCCGCTTGCGAACGGGCGAGCGCGTTTGCGTGGGTGACGCCGATCCGCATCTATATCGGCGGCGTCGTTGACCAGATACACGCTGGAGGCGACGAGGCTGAGCGCGGCGAAGGCGTAGATCGCGCGCAGCCATGCTGCGCCATCCTGCCAGCCCTGGCCGGCCAACATCGGCAGGAAGACGAGAAGATTTTTCGCCCAATGTTTCGGCCGCATCGCGGTGAGAAGCGCCCGCCAAGGATTGGCTGTGCGTGGCAACGTCCGCTCGACCTCGAACCTATGTGCAGCGAGCCGCGCCAGCGCCGGAGACGCGTTGCATATCACCGCATGCTTCGCCGAACGCCACACCTTGATGTCCGCCATTTCGTTTCCGGCGTAGACAAATCCACCAGGATACGCGGCGGCCAGGGCTTCACCTTTCCGGCCGGACTTTAGGTTGGTTGCGCCGTCCGATGCGAACACGCGATCAAACAGACCGACATGAGCGGCGACAGCGTCGGCGGCGCGTTGATCGGATGCCGTCGCCAGCGCCAGCGTGCGTCCGGCCCTGCGTTCCTCGCTCAACCAGCGGATTACACGCTCGTCGTATGGCAGGTGCTCGACCTCGGAGGGAAATTCCCGGGCCAATTGTGCTTTCGCATACGCGCGTCCGCGCAGCAGCCACAAGAACAGCAGCGGCAGTTTCCATGGCTTGCGAAATGTAAGCCGCAGCATCGCCTCGGTGAAGAGGTCGCAACGGATCAGCGTGCCGTCGAGGTCGACTGCAAGAGGCAGCTTGGCTTCGCTTTCACCCGCGTCAGGCATCAGGCGCCGGTGAACCTGGGCGGTCGTTTCTCGGTGAACGCGTCCACCGCTTCCTTGTGATCGGCAGTCTCGTGCGCGAGCGCCTGGAATGCCGCCGAGAGCTCCAGCACGTCGGAGAGGCGGCCATGCTGAGCCTCACGCAGCAGGCGCTTGGCCAACCGCACCGATCGCGGCGGATTAACGGCGATGCGCTCCGCCAGCTTACGCGCTTCGTCGATTAACGCCTCATCCGAAACCACGCGAGAAACGAGGCCAATGCGCATCGCCTCTTCCGCATCGATCGTATCGCCAGTCAGAACGAGCTCCGCCGCACGTGTCGCCCCGATCGCGTTGGTCAAGATCCAGGCGCCGCCGTCGCCGGGGATGATTCCCACTTTTACAAAGCTTGACGCCATCTTCGCTGAGGCGCCAGCCAGGCGGAGATCACAGAGAATGCCGATGTCGAGGCCGAGACCAATCGCGTGGCCATTGATCGCCGCAATGGTGGCGACCTCAATCTCCGCCAGCGCCCGAATGATCGAGTGAACGCCGCGGCGGTAATTGGCGCGAGTGCCGTCAGGTGTCTCGCGCGGGCCGATGCCGGTCCGTTCGCGGATGGCCTTGAGATCGCCGCCAGCGCAAAACGATTTACCCGCCCCGGTCAGGATCACGGCATTTATGTCGGCGTCGTCGTTCGCGCGCCAGAGCGCAGCGGCGAGATCGTCGCAATCCTGTTGCGTGGCGATGGCGTTGCGGCTCTCTGGCCGGTTGAGCGTCACCATGGCGACGCGACCGGTCTTCTCGTAGGTGGCGAATGTCATGGCTGCTCCGCAGGGGTGTCCTGTCGCGGGCTTAGCCGATCGCCCGCCGGGTCACAATCGCTACTCCGCCGCGGAGCCCTGCTGAAATGCAATGAGGGGCTCGCTTTGGACCTCAGCGCCGTTTTGCAGCACTGTAAGGCTGCCCGTTCCGTCTCTTGCAGCGGCGACGACGTAGCGAAAGCCGCGATTGTCGAACGAGTATTCAGAGCCAGTGGGCGTCACCCGCTCCTCGCCGCCGCGCGCTTCGACGGAGAACGTTGTCGTGCGTGCATTCTCGCTGAGTTCAATCGGTTGCTGTTGCGCGGCGTTGGCGAAATCGTACGTCGTGTAGATGAGATCGCCGCTGCCATCTTCATGCACTACTATGCTGCGCCGGCCAGTGAAGCCGAAAAGACGTGTGCGCGGCAGCCAGCGGCAGCTGATCTGCCGCTCGCCCAACCGGACGGACGTGTAAGGCGGCGTGTAGGCTGCGCCGGGCGTCTCCAGCATGCCAGGATTGATCTGTCGCACCGCGCCAACTTCCTCGCCGCCTTGCATGAGGCCGGTGTAGATGCTGCCGGCTGCTCCTTCTTCGCGGCCGGCGGAATACTCGTCGCGCTGTACGATCGCGCCGTTGGGCTTGTCATACTCAGCGACATGGATGACGTCGCCGTCGCGCTCGAAGACGAACGCCGCCGGCGCATCAATGCCGTCGCAGATGAACCACGGCGGCGCCGTGATCTGCTCCGGGGGCGGAAGGGGCGGCGGCTCGCTGCGTTCGCAGGCGGCGAACGCCAGCAGGAAGGCTAGAGCCGAGATACGCATAAGGAAATCTCGCGCGCCTTTGCGGCTCAATCAAGCCCGAGTTTGGCGCGCGCTTTCTTGGTGAGGATCACAGCACTCATGGCGTAATCGGCCCATGGATCGCGCGCCTCGAGCCGCGCTTTCATGTCGCGCAGCGTGAAAGCGGAAGCGGACGCGATGGTCTTCAACTCGCTCCAGGTTACCGGCGCCGCGATCGACGCATTGCCTCGCGCCCGCGTCGAATAGGGGCAGATCGCCGTGGCGCCGCGATGATTGCGGAAGTAGTCGATGAAGATGCGGCCCTTACGCCGCGCTTTTGTCATCGTAGCGACGAAGCGCTTGGGGTCGAGCGCGGCAATCTGCTGGGCCAAGTCTCCGGAAAAGCCCTTCACCTCATCCCATCCGTGTCGGCGCTTCAAGTGGAGCACGATATGAATGCCTTTACCGCCGGTGAGCATCGCGAATGACGGCAAATCGGCGCTATCGAGCAGCGCCTTGATTTCAAACGCCGCGCGTTTCACATGCTCAAAGCTCAGCTCTTCGTCGGGATCGAGGTCGAAGACCATACGATCCGGCTTCTCCAAATCATCGTTGCGTGATCCCCAGAGATGGATTTCGAGCGCGCTCATTTGCGCGCATGCGACCAGTGCGTCCACGTTAGGCAACGTGAGATAGCGCTCCTTGGACCCATCGGATTCCGTCACCGGTGTTGTCTTGATCTCAGCTGGCGCGCCAGCCATTGCATGTTTCTGGAAGAAGCGCTGGCCACTCGCGCCATCCGGCGCGCGAACGAGACTGACTGGCCGGCCGAAAGCGTGAGGCGCCATGCGGGCGGAGGCCGCTTCCAAGTATGCGGCGTACTCGGCCTTGGTCACCCCGGCGTCTGGAAACAACACGCGGCTTGCATTCGTGAGCCGCACGCGTGACGCCATGGCCGGAACCTCGCTCTCCGCGCTGACGTCCTTTGCGCTCTTGTCTCCACGCAAGCCGAGAAAAACGCCGTGCCGAACAGCGCCGTCGCTGGTTAACTCGGCATACTTGATCTGGGCGACGAGCCGCGGCTCCACCCATTTTGCTCCGCGCGCCGCTTCGCGCGGCGCCGGGAGCGGCGCCGTCTTGCGCGCGATTGTGTCGAGCTTTGCCCGCAGCAGCGCCAGGGTCTTGTCGTTGAACCCCGTGCCGACATTGCCGCGATAGACCAACTCGCCGTTAACACGATCCGCCAGCATGAGCGAAGCAAAAGCGCGACCCTTGAGAGACGGCTGGTAGCCGACGATGATGAACTCGCGCTCATTCACGCACTTCGATTTGAGCCAGAACTGCGTGCGACCTGATCGATAAGGCGCGTCTGCCTTCTTCGACACCACGCCCTCTATGCCCTTGCCGCAAAACGCCTCATAGACCTCGGGCCCATCGCCTTCCACATGTGGCGAGTAGAGAATCGGCGCCCGTGCGCCCTTCAGCAGCTTCTGCAAGCGCGCCTTGCGCTCGGTGAGCGGTAGCTTGCGAAGGTCTGCGCCGTCTTCGCACAGAAGGTCGAAAGCAAAATAGGAAACCGCTCGTCCAGCCTCGCCATTATCGAGCGAATTCTGCAAGCGCGAGAAGTCCGTACGACCGTTTGCATCGGCGACGGCGGCTTCCCCGTCGAGCAGAACGTCTTTCAGATCAAGCTTGGCTAACGCATCGGCGATGCGCATGAACTTGCCGGTCCAGTCCAGTCCTTTGCGCGTGTAAAGCCGCACTGAGCTTCCCGACACGGCCGCCTGCAACCGATAGCCATCGTACTTCATCTCATGCAACCATCCCTTTCCATCGGGTGGACGCGAAACCGGCGTGCAGAGCGCGGGCTCGATAAAATCCCATTTCGGCGGCTTGGTTGCGCGCGGCTTCTGCTCACCAGCGCGTGTCCATACGCGAGCGCCGCTGTCGGCGCGGACGTCCTCGATAGTACGGCCCGTCTTGATGCTGGTGAGGTTGCGCGCAACTGGGTCGTCGACGCCAGCATAAGAATCGTTCTTCGACTTGAACAAAAGCCAAGGCTCGCCGCGTTCGCCTTCGCGCGGCTTGATCTTCACCAGATGGAATTCTCCCTTCAGACGCTTCCCGTCGAGAATGAATTTCAGCTCGCCCTTCTTGAGCGTCTCATCCGGATCGGCGACCCACTTGACCTTGCCGGCGTCCCAGATGATCACAGCGCCGGCGCCGTACTCGCCCTTCGGGATCACCCCTTCGAATGCGCCATATTCGAGCGGATGGTTCTCTGTACGCATCGCGAGACGCTTGATCGCAGGGTCGTAGCTCGGCCCTTGAGGTACGGCCCAGCTCAAGAGCACGCCATCGTGCTCAAGCCGGAAGTCGTAGTGCAGGCGCGTAGCCGCGTGCTTTTGGACCACGAACATGCCGCCCGCGCTCTTGAGCTTCCCGCCAGCGGGCTCGCTCGTTTTCGAGAAGTCTCGCTTCTTGTTGTATTCGGCGAGCCCGGCCGCGCCCTTGCTCTTCGCCGGCGCCGCACGCTTTGCCCGTCGTGCGGGCGCACGGCTCATTTCTTCGCGCGTTTAGCGCTCGATTTACTCGGCGCCTTCGCGCGCGGGGCGGCACGGCGTTTCTCCGCGGCCGCGCGCTTGCGCGGCGCCCGCGCTTCTTCGTCGTCGTTGGCGGCGGCAGGCTTACCGCTCTGTTTGCTCGCCAAAGACTTCTTCAGCGCATCAACGAGGCTGACGACATTGTCACCATAGGCCGGCGACGGTTCTTCCTGGTCTTCGAGCACCAGCTCGCCATGCCGCTCGATCTTCTTTTTGACCAAGCGCTCGAGCGCCATCGCGTACTCGTCCTCAAACTTGGACGGATCGAACTTGGCCTTCTTTCGCGTGATCAGCTCTTCGGCGAGGTCGATGAGGTCTTCATCGAGCTTGGTGTCGGGTATCTCATCGAAGAAACCCTTCGCGGCGCGCAACTCTTCGGCATAGTGGACAGTCTCCACCAGCAGTCCGTCCTCATACGGCTTAACCGCGGCGATATAGGAGCGACCTCGCATTGTGATCTGCCCCAGCCCGACAGTCTTCGTGTTGCGCAACGCGTCGCGCACGACGCGGTAGGGTTCATCGGCCAGCTTTCCGTCCGGCAAGGCGTAATAGGGCTTGTCGAAGTAGAGCGGGTCGATGGTCTCTGCAGGCGCAAACTGAATCATGTCCAGAGTCTTCTTCGACTCCACTTTCAGCGCCTCGAACTCCTCGTCCGAGAACAGCACGTAACGGCCTTTCGAATACTCATAACCTTTGACGATTTCGTCCTTGTCGACCGGCCCTACGCCGGGGACTACCTTCTCGTAGCGAATGCGCTGCTTCGTCGGTTCATGAATCTGATTGAACGAAATCTTCTCTCGAGAATCGAGAGCCGAATAGAGCTTCACCGGCAGCGCCACCAAGGCGAGCCGGATTTGCCCGGACCAAACGGGGCGAGCTGGAGGCGCCATACGGAAAGAACGACCTTGGAGACCCGACGTTCCACTACCGTAACATCCGTGTGGCGTTGGGGCAACGCGCAACAGCGCCGTTTACCTCGTTTGGCTTTCGGAGGCGGCGTAGGTGGCGCGCGCAGCGTCGACGAAGGCGCCCGCGCGTTCGCGCACGCGGTCTGAGAACACAAGGCCTATCGAACGACTCAAGCTGAAGCCTTCAAGTGCGACAGCGGCGATTCCGGGCCGCAGGAAGCTCGAAGGCGCGACCGTCACGCCTACCCCCGCCGCCACCATGCTCATGGCGCGATCATCTGAAAGCGTGCGCAGGCTGAAGGAGGGACGAACGTCTCGGCTGGTGAAATAGCGAGAGATTTCCGGCAGTCCTTCGCATTGTCGGCGTACGATCATAGTTTCGCTTGCGAGCGCCCCGCCATCGACGCTCTCAGCGCCCGCCAGCGTGTGGTTCGCCGCCACAAACAGCACGTAAGCTTCGGTCCTTAAACGCTCGCGCGCGAAGCTGTCGAGGTTGGGGCGCAAGATCGTCAGGGCGACATCCAGGCGTCCATCTGAGAGCCTGTTGGCGATGTCGCGCTCGTTTGAGTCGAGCATCTCCAGCGCTTCACTCTGCGCGTTTGTGGCGTGATGAGCGACCACCAGTTCAAGATCTCGCGCCGCGATCGTGGAGAGAATGCCGGCGCGCACGCGCCGTGGTCGCGGCGCCTCGGCTACCTCGCGCAGGGCGGCCTCATATTCCAGCATGATGCGCCGGGCATGCGTCAGGAAGCGGCTGCCCGCCGGCGTCAGCGACACCCGCCTGGTCGTGCGCTCGAAGAGGCGCGCGCCCAATTCCTGCTCCAACTTGGCGATTCCCACAGAGAGCGTGGGTTGTGTGACGTTTACCTTGGCCGCCGCCTTCGAAAACGATCCCAACTCGGCCACTGCCAAAAAGTAGCGTAGCAGATATCGATCCATTGATAGTATATATCAGTTTCGTTCGAGGGCTTCAATTTTTATTAGAATATCAAATCAATTATCTTCGCTGAGATTGGACACACACCCGTTGCGACGCTCCCGCCAAGCTGGCGCGGCGGCTGGGCATGGGTGTGTGTCACCAATTTTCCGCGGAGCCGCCATGACCGATTCCTATCAGCTGGATTTCCAGCTCGGCGAAACTGCCGACACGATCCGTGAAACCACCCGTCGCTACGCGCAGGATCGCATCGCGCCCCTGGCTGCGGAGATCGACGCCTCGAATAGCTTCGCTCGGGGGCTGTGGCCTGAAATGGGCGCGCTGGGCCTGCACGGCATCACGGTTGAAGAAGATTGGGGCGGACTGGGCCTTGGTTACCTTGAACACGTGGTGGCGATGGAAGAGGTCTCACGCGCTTCTGCCTCAATCGGCCTCAGCTATGGTGCGCATTCCAATCTCTGTATCAACCAGATCAGGCGCTGGGCGACGCCGGAGCAAAAACGCAAATACCTGCCTAAGCTGATCGGCGGCGAACATGTTGGCGCGCTGGCGATGAGTGAAGCGGGAGCGGGCTCGGACGTTATCGGCATGAAGCTGCGCGCCGAGCACAAGGGCGACCGCTACATCCTCAACGGCACGAAGTTCTGGATCACCAATGCCCCACATGCTGATACGCTCGTGGTTTATGCGAAGACTGATCCGCTTGCCGGCTCGGGGGGCATCACCGCCTTCATCATCGAGCGCGGCATGAAGGGCTTCAGCGTCAGCCAAAAGCTCGACAAGATGGGTATGCGCGGCTCCGATACAGGCGAACTCGTGTTCGAAGACTGCGAAGTGCCGGAAGAAAACACGATGGGGCCGGTCAATCACGGCGCCGGCGTGCTGATGAGCGGCCTCGATTACGAACGCGCCGTGCTCGCCGCCGGGCCGCTCGGCATCATGCAGGCCTGTCTCGATGTCGTGTTGCCTTACGTGCGTGAGCGCAAGCAGTTCGGCCGCCCGATCGGCTCGTTCCAGCTGATGCAGGCGAAGGTCGCCGACATGATCGTGGCCCTGAATTCGGCGCGCGCCTACGTCTACGCTGTCGCGAAGGCGTGCGACGCCGGCAAGACCACGCGGCACGATGCGGCGGGCGCTATTCTCTACGCTTCGGAAAGTGCGGTGAAGGTCTCGCTCGAAGCCATCCAGGCGCTCGGCGGGGCCGGCTACACCAAGGAATTCCCCGTTGAGCGCTTCCTGCGCGACGCCAAGCTCTACGACATCGGCGCCGGCACGAACGAAGTGCGGCGATTCTTGATTGGGCGGGAGATCATCGGCGCGTGAGTAGGGGTGTTAGCCAGAAGACCCCTCCCCCTAAAGGGGGGAGGGGTAGGGGTGGGGGTGAAGGCTCGCTCCGACGTCACCCGCTATGAAACGCAACGCCGAACCATCAAATGGAGAGATCGAAGCGTGGAAACAATTGCGCGCGCTGCGCGCCGAAGGCTTCGCATTCCGCCGTGAACATCAACTTGGCCGCTACTGGCCTGACTTCGTTTGCTTGCGCCGAAAGCTCATCGTCGAAGTCGATGGTCCCTTGCATGAAAGCGAGCAAGCACGAGAGCATGATAGAGAACGCGATGCGTGGCTGTCGTCCGAAGGTTATATCGTGCTACGCTTCAAGGAAGCGGAGATCTTGAGCAGCGCTTACTGGCTCGGGAAAGTTCGAAGCATGCTGCTTTCTCAGCCAGAATCCGAATATCGCAAGCGTGAGTCACCCCTCCCCCTGCCCCCTCCCCCTCTAGGGGAGGGGGAGCAGAGCGAACCATGAAACTCAAATCCAACATCGATCCGAACAGCGAGAGCTTTCAGAAGAATGCCGCGCATCATCGCGCCCTGGCGCAGCAGCTGCGCCAACGCACCGCGCAAATCGCGCTCGGCGGCCCCGAGCAGCATCGCAAGCGCCACACCGAGCGTGGCAAACTCCTACCAAGAGAAAGAGTTGAGCGCTTGCTCGATCCCGGCGCGCCGTTCCTCGAGGTCGGCGCGCTTGCCGCCTACGATCTCTACAACGGTGAAGCGCCAGCCGCCGGCATCATCACCGGAATTGGCCGCGTGTCCGGCCGCGAAGTGATGATCGTCGCCAATGACGCCACGGTGAAAGGCGGCGCATATTTTCCGATGACGGTGAAGAAGCACCTGC
>CAYODX010000034.1:0-18506 GCA_964402795.1 uncultured Terricaulis sp.
TTCGGCCGCCCCGGAATGACGAAGCTGCGTAAGCGCGTCGCGCTTCGACAGGCTCGGCGTGACAGGATTGGTGCGCTTACTCACAGTTGGCTGCCGCTGCGCCGGAGCGCGATTGTCGCCCGCGCCCGAGGCGGTGCGCTAAGGAGGACCTGGGGCAGATTTCAGGTGTGCGTGAGATGAGGCTCTTGATAGCGGCGGTGACGGCTGGATTGCTGGCGTCCGGGAGCGCTGCAGCGCAGACGATTCCGGCCGGCTCGGCGTGCGCCGCTTTCACGCCAGCGCCTGCCTTGGCGGACGGCGCGCGCGCGAGCCGTGAGGCGATGACGGCGGCTGAGCAGCAGCTCGAAGCCTGGCGCGCAATGCGCGATCAGGAATTGGCGGCGTGTCAAACCGAAATCGCGGCGCTGCGCGCGCAATTGGAGGCGATGATCGGCGCCTATAACGCCGCGGGCGAGCAGCGTGTCGCGGCGATCCGGACTTGGAACGGCGAAGTCGCGCAATTTTCCGCGCGCGGCGGGCGGCGTGCATCCTCACAGAACTGAGCGCTCGGTCGCGTTCTCAGGCGCCCAGCGCCACAGCGGCGTAAACAGCGCAAGCGCGAGCGAGGCGATGGCCAAACCCGCGGCCGGCAAAAGCGCTGCGGCGCCGGGGCCGAACTGGCTCGCCGCGAAACCGACAATGGCGGAGCCGATCGGGGCTCCCCCCATGAACCCCATCGAATAGACGGCGAGCACGCGGCCGAGGTAACGCGGCTCGGCCGCGCTTTGTGTGATGGTGCGGCTCATGGAAATGGCGACGCCGGCGGCAAGACCCCAAAGCCCGACCACGAGGGCGAAGGTCTCGAAGCGCTTGTCGAGCGCGAAGGTGGCGAGCAAAGCGGCGCCCGCCAGATGCGAGAGGATCAGCGCCCGTCCTGGTTTGCGCAGCGGCTTGATGCGGCTCAGCACGACCGCGGAAACGAAGGAAGCGCCCCAGAAGAATGCGAACAACGCGCCGAGCTGGCCGGCCTGCGCGCGCGCATCGCCGCCGTACGATTCTCGGATGATGAGCGGGAACAGCACCTGAAAGGCGCCGATCACGAATACGCCGACATAAGCCGCCGAGATCAGCATCGGCGACATGACCGGATTGCGGAAAGAGTAGAGCAATCCCTCGCGCAGGTCGCGCAACGCGCCGGAAAGGCTGCGCTCGTGTCCGAGCGGCTGCGGCGTGCGCAGCGTGAGCGAAACGGCGGCGCCGAGCGCCAGCACCAGCGCCTGCAAGGCGATGTAGGGGGCCGGGTGGGCGCCCGCCGAGCGCGCGACAAGAATGCCGGCGATCTGCGCGCCGATCTGCACGGCGGTGGTGACGGCCGCCGCGGTGGCGAGCGGGGTTTCCTTGCCGCGCACGGTTTCCCGCTGCACCACTCCGTTCAGCGCCGCATCGCGCACCGGCATCATGAACGCGGCGCAGGCGCCGACCAGGATCGCGTACGCCACAAGCAGGCGATAGGTGAGCCAGCCATTGGCGACGATGACGCTGAGCGCAATCGAGGCGAAAGCGAAGATGAGATGCAGCGCCGGCAGCGCGACATTCGCGCGGGATCGTTCCGCCAACAGGCCGCCGAACAGCAACAGGCAAAAGAGCGGCGCCGACAGCGCCGATTGCGCAAGTCCGACGCCCTCGGCGCTGGCGCCGAGAATGAACGCGACCAGCGACGGGAACAGCACGAACTGCATTCCGAACGCGAAGAAATAGAGGCCGACCAGCGCGTAATAGAGCCAAAGCTCCGAAACGCCGCCCGGCCGCTGCTTCGACTTGCCTTCAGGCGCGGTGTCCATGCAGCCTCGTTGCTTTACGGCGTGGCAGAACCCGTCGCGCGTTGACAGGGGATTAACGTCGCGCGTGTTGAGTTTCAGCGGAATGCCGCTGACGAATCAACCTCGCACGGAACCGCCGCCGGCGGCCGCGCCGCTCGAGCTGACGCAGGTGCAGGCCTCGAAAGCCAAGCCGGCGCTGGTGCAGCGGCTGTGCGACATCGTTTCCTGGCCCGAGAGCCGCATTCCCTCCTACGAGCGCCAATTGGCGGCGGACATTCTGGTCGGTTTGTTGCGCACCACCAATGTGGAGCTGCGCCGGCGCTGCGCGAACGGGCTCGTGCGCGTCGCCGAGGCCCCGAAATCGCTGCTGCGCTACTTGGCGCGTGATGAAATCACGGTGGCGCAGCCCTTGCTGGAGAACGCGATCGGTTTCGACGATTCTGATCTGATCGCCAGCATTCGCGCCGGCGTCAGTCCGCACTGGCTCGCCATCGCCCATCGCCGTCACCTGAGCGAGCCGGTCACCGACGCGCTGCTGCAAACCGGCGACACCGGAGTGATCGAAGCGGTGCTGCGCAATGCTGGCGCGCGCCTTTCCACACAGGGCATCGATCTCGTCGTGGCGCGTTCGCGGCAAGCGCCGAGCTTGCCGGGCTTTCTCGTTCCGCGCCCGGAATTGCGTCCGACGCAGGCGCTGGTGCTGTTCTGGTGGGCGAACTTCCAGGCGCGCCTGCAGATTTTGCGCCGTTTCGCCGTCGATCGGAACGTGCTGATCCAGGAAATGGGCGACATCTTCAAGCTGGCCGCCGCTGAAGGCTGGGCCGACGCGGATGCGCGCAAGACGCTGCAGGTGATCGAGCGGCGCCAGCGCAATCGGGCGGCGGCGGCGCAAAGCCCATACAAGTCGCTGGAAGGCGCGCTGGTTGCGGCGGAACACGGCGTAGATCAGCGTTTGCTCAACGAAATCGCGCACTTGTCCGGGATCAAGCCGGCGACGGCTTCGCAAGTGTTCGCCGACGGCGGCGGTGAAGCGATCGGCGTCTTCTGCAAGGCGGTTGGCTTGAAGCGGCCCGCGCTGATCGGCTTGTGGAGAGCGTTGCGGCGCCCGCACGGCGATCCCGACAGCACGGACAATGCGCTCGGACGCACGGTCTATGTGTTCGACACGCTGGCGACGGCGAAGGCGCAGACGGTGTTGCGCTACTGGAACTGGTCGTTCACAGCGGACGCGGTCGATCTTGATCATGTCGCCTTCGATCAAGACGTGCTCGAGCTTTCCTTGGCGCGTCGCAACGCCGCGCTGTTGTTCGGCCGGCAGGGCTGATTCGACGCCGCGCGACGCTGGCGAATCCCGGGAGGCGCCGTTAAGCCTCTAGCGCGCGCGAGCGTGCGAGGAGTTGCGCTGGTGCTTTCCGCTGTTTCCATGGCGCTTGGCGTGTCGGTGCTTTGGCTGTTGCTGACGCAGCAATGGAGCACGCCTGTGGATTTCGCCGTGGCGCTCGCGGTCGGTCTGATCGCGCTTGTGTCGACGGCGCGCGTGGGAGGGCCGAGCCCCGCATTCACGCGCTTGCCGTCTGTGCTGCTGGCGCTGTTCCGACGCATTGGCACTGTGATTGGCGGCGCGATGGCGACGCTGCGCGCTGCACTGGCGGCGGACATCATCCTGAAGCCCGGTCTGGTTCGGGTGAAGTCGTCTCTCGCTGGTCGCGACGCTTCCGCCTTTTCCGGAATGGTGACGATGGCGCCGGGCGCGGCGGTGATCGACACCGACGATGAGGGCATGTTCGTGCATGTGCTCAACGAAGATCTGATCGACGCGGGCGAGCTTGGTCAGCTGCAGCACGAAGCGGACAGTGCAAGACGAGGACGACCGCTATGATCGCTCTCGCTGGGGCTGGAGCAGCCGTCATCGTGCTGTTGCTTGGCCTGCCGCGCCTGCTGCTTGGACCAACTCTGCACGATCGCGCATTGGCCATGCGCAGCCTCGTGCTCAAGACGGCGCTGATTACGGCGGCGGCCGCAGTCGCTTTCAGCGATGCGCGGTTCGTGGATCTTTCCTTGGCGCTGGTTCTCGCCGCCCTGGTCGTCGGACTGGCGGCGCTCAAGGTGTTTCGGCTGCGTACATTCCAACCGCCGCTCGCGCGCAGTGGAGAAGGGTGATGGACGCGGCTGCGTTGTTCCTGTTGTTGCGCTTCGTCGCCGGCGGCGCGCTGATGGCGCTCGCCGCCGCGCTGATGTTGGGCGCGGCGATCGGCGTGCTGCGGTTTCCCGATGTCTATACGCGCCTGCACGCCGCGAACGTCGGCGACGGATTAGGCGCCGTGTTGTTCGTGCTCGCCCTGGCGGTGATGGCGCCGAACGCCGCGGTGGGTTTGAAACTGGCGCTGCTGGCGGCGCTGGTTGGCGCGCTTGCGCCGTTGCTGACTCATTTCATCGGCGCGGGCGCGCATGCGGGCGGACTGACGCCGATCGCAGGGCGCTATGCAGCGCCGCGGCCAGGCAAAGCGCGCGAGGCGGACCATGCTTGATCTGGCCAACGTCGCAAATGTTCTGGCGCTGGCGCTTCTGTTCGCCGCGATCCTGACGGCCGTGAGCGCGCTGCGGGCGCACTCCATCGTCGCCGCAGCGGTGCAATTGGCGGCGACGGGCGCCTTGTGTGCGGCCGCGACGACGCTCATCGGAGGCGACGCGATGGCGGTTGCTCTGGTGTTCGCCGCCATTGCGCCCGTGTTGCTGCTCGCGGCGATGTTGTTGACAAGCCCAACCGCACGCAGCGGCGCGCGCACGCCTTGGCTCACCTTCGCCGCCGGCGCCGTGGCGGCGGGGACGATCATCTTGGCGGCGGACCTAGGCGCTGCGCCGCCGCACGCGGCGCCGGCATCGTCTCCGTTCGATGCGGCGAGCTTCTGGATCGCCCCGATTATTTTCCTCGCCGCCGCCGCTTGCATAGCTCTGCTCGGCTTCGGCGAGCGCGGCGCGCTGCGTGGACGCGGAGATGCGCCGTGAGAGTGGCGAGCCAGCCGATCCTTGCATTCGCAGCGCGCCTTTATGCGCCGCTGATCGTGGTGTTTGCGCTTTCACTGCTCGCGGTGCGTGCGCCGGGCGAGGGCGTTGGCTTCATCGCCGGCGCCGCCTTCGCGCTGGCGCTCATCGTGCAGGCGTTGGCATTCGGCGCCGGCGCTGCTCGGCGCGCACTACCGCCTGCGCTGGGGCTGTTGCTGTTGGCGCTGGGGCTTGGTGCAACGGCAGTTGCGGCGGGCCTGCCTGAACTCGCTATCGCGCCACACTTGATGGAGGCAGGCGCGTTCGTGCTCACTGCCGCCGGGATCGGGCTGGTCGTGATCGTCGCATTCGCCCGTGCGCCGACGCTGAAGGACGCGCCGTTCTGATGGCGTATGCGTTGGTTCTCGAGCGCGCGCTGTTCGCGGGCGCAGTCGTGCTCATGCTGGCTGGCGCGCTTTCTGCGTGGAGCGCGCAGAACACGGCGCGCAAGCTCGCGGGTTTGCTGGTGGCGATGCTCGGCGCCGTCATGGCCGTGGTCGCGCTCGATGCGCCCGCGTGGATCGCGGTCGCTGGCGCGGCGTTGGCGCTGGCGCAGCTCGTGGTCGGGGCAGCGGTCGCCGTGCGTCTGCATGAAAGCTATGGCAGCAGCGAAACGGCGGATGCTGATCGCGTCGAAGCGGATGCCGAGCGCGGTCCATGATAAGCGCTTATGTCGATCTCGCCCGCGCCCATGCGCCTTTGCTGGCGGTGACCATTCCTTTCCTCGCCGCGGCGATGACGGCGCTGCTTCCCTACGCGCGCGCGGCCTGGTGCGTTGCGCTGAGCGGGGCGGCGGTGGCGGGGGCGATTACGCTCGATCTTGCTCTGCGCAGCGGCAGCCACGGCGTTCCGCCGCAGATCGTCGAAGCTGTGGCGCTGCGCGCCGACGGTCACGGCGTCTTCCTTGCGGCGCTGCTTGGCCTGTGCGCGGTGCTGTCGATTTTCGGCGCCGCCGCGGGGCTGGGAGATGGCGAACGGCGCGCTGCGCCCCTCTCGCTGGCGCTGATGCTGTGCGCGCTGGGCGGCTGGAACGGCGCCTTGATGACGGACAATCTCGCCGCGCTGATCGTGGCGGCGGAAATCGGTTGGCTCGCGAGCATCGCCGTGCTGGCTGCTGGCGGCGAGCGCGCCGCACTCGGCGGGGCGCTGCGCATGCTCGTCGCCGGCGGCGTCGGCGCCGCGCTGGCGCTGTGCGGCGCCGCTCTTGTGTATCGCAGCTTCGGCACATTGACGTTGGCCCAGTTCGGCGCCGCGCAAGTGCAGGCGGACGCTGCGGCCGCTGCGGGCGTGGGTCTTGTCATTGTCAGCTTGGTGATCAAAGCGGGCGCTGCGCCGTTTCACGGTTGGATCGGCGCTTCGTTTGGACGCGCGCAGGGCGCAGCCTTGCTGTGGCTCGGTGCGATCGCGATTGTGGGCGCGTTGTCGGCGGCGATCCGCTTCGTCGCCTATGCGATCCCGGCGCCGGCGCTGGGCGAGGGACTCTCCGCTGCGTTGGCGGCGCTCGGCTGCATCAGCGTCGTCATCGGTTCGCTGCAGGCGATCGGCGCGCGCAACCTGCCGCGGCTCGCCGCCTACGCATCGGCGGCGCAGGCGGGATGCATTCTGTTGAGCATCGGCCTGGGTTCGCCTGCGGGCTTTGCGGCGGCGCTGGTGCAGATGACCGCGCTGGCGGCTTCTGCGCTGGCGCTCTTCGGCGGCGCCGCCGCGGCGGGCGTGCAGAACATCGAGGCGCTCGATGGCGTCGGCCGGCGCGCGCCGTTGGCGAGCGCGGCCATGACCGCTGGAGCGCTCAGCTTGATGGGAGCGCCGCTGACGCTCGGCTTTCTCGGCCGTTGGCGGCTGGTCGAAGCGAGCGTCGGCGCGGAGTGGTGGTGGGCCGCCGGGGCGGTGATCGTCGCTTCACTGTCCGGCGTCTTCTATGGCGGGCGCTTGATCGAGCGCCTGTATTTCCGCCATGCCACGCAGCAATACACGGGCGGGGGCGGATGGTGGCGCATTGCGCTGGCGCCGGTCTTGATCGCGGCGATTGCCGCGACCGGCTGGGGGCTCGCGCCGGCGGCGCTGCTCGATGCGGCGAATGCAGCTGCGGGCGTGACGGCGGGCGCGCCATGAGCCTCGCGGTTGCGATCATCGGGCTGCTGACCGCACCGCTGTTGCAGGCGCTGTGCGTGTGGGCCCTGCAGCGGCCGCCGGGGCTGCGCGACGTCATCCATATCGGCTTCTCGCTGGCCAACGTCGTGTTCGCTGCGCGCCTCGTGCAAGGCGTGATCGAGCACGAGCGCGCCCGTGTCGCGATCGCGCAGCCGCTGCCCAATGTCGACTTGGCGTTCAATGTCGAGCCGCTCGGCGCGCTGATGGCGGCGGTGATCGCCGGCCTCGGCGTGCTGCACGCAACGCACACGTCAGGCATCGTTCGCGCCACACACGACAAAGAGCCGGCGCGACTGATGTCGTTCATCGCGCTGACCAACGCGGCGACGATGGCGGCGATGCTGTCGGCGAACCTGTTCACGTTTTTCGTCGCCTATCAGGCGGTCACGCTGGCCGCCTTTCCGCTGGTCGCCCATCGCGGCGAGCGGCCGATGCAACGCGCCGCGCGCATCTTCCTTGCGACATTGCTGGCGGCGTCGGTGGGCCTGTTCTTGCCGGCGATGATCTGGACGTACGCGATTTCAGGCGCGCTCGACTTCCAGGCAGGCGGCGTGTTGGCCGGACACGTCGACCCGGCCGTGGCCAACATATTGCTGTCGCTGTTCGTGTTCGGGCTGGCGATGGCGGCGTTGCCGCCGTTGCACCGTTGGCTAACGGCTGCGTCGGTGGCGCCGCATCCAGCGCTGGTGTCGCTCTATGCGCTCTCGGTGCTGCCCGCCGGCGGCGTCGGCGTGATCAAGATCGCCGCCTACGTGTTCGGACCGGCGCTCTATGAGGCGGCGCTGGCGGCGCGCCTGCTGATCGCGCTCGCCGGCGTCTCAGCGTGCATCGCCGCACTGATCGCACTGTCGAAGCAGGACATCCGCGAGCGGCTCGCCTATTCGTGTCTGGCGCAGGCGATGGCGGTGATCATCGGCGCCATGCTGGCGCTGCCGGCGGGTCTGTTCGCGGCAGCGCTGCAGGTGGTTGCGCTGGCGACGGCGGCGGCGACGCTGCTGATGGCCTCCGGCACTGTGAACGCCATCACGATGCGCCACAACGCAGCCGATTATTCCGGGCTCGGGCGTGTGATGCCGTGGACATTCGCCGGCTTCGCCGTCGCATCGGCCAGCATGATCGGCATGCCCCCATTCGCCGGCGCATGGGCCAAGCTCTGGCTGATCACCGCAACCGCGAGCCGCGCCGCCGCGAGTCAGGCGGCGTCGCAGCCGGTGCAGAGCGCACTCTTCCTCACGTCAGCCGGGCTGATCGGGCTCGCTGCGGTGCTGACCTTCGCCCATCTGGGTCTGCTCACCGCCAACGCGCTCGCCGGCAAAGCGCCGACCGACGCCTTCCGCCGCCCCGACGGGGCGTCCATTCTGCTTGCAGCGCCGGTGATCGCGTGCGCGGCGGCGACTCTGTGGCTGCTGGTGCTGGCCGATCCGCTGGCCTCGTTCCTGGCGCCGATGTGGACTCCGCAGCCATGAGCGACGCATTGCGCACGCGCGGCGGCGGCGCCGTTTCGGTTTTGCTCATCTGCGTCGTCGCCCTTGGCGCCGGCCTCGCTCTGGATGTCGCGAACGGCGCGGCGCAGCGCTTTTGGTTCGGCCCCGGCGCGTTCGCGCTGATCGGAGCGAGCGGGGCGCTGTTCTGTGCGCTCGCGATCAATATCGCGCGAATGCTGCTGAAGAAGGGCCAGGCGAAAGGGGGCGCAGATGCTTAGCGTCGCGCTCAATCCGGGCTTTGTACCCATGCTGGCGGCGCTGCTCGCCTTGGCGAGTCCGCGCGGGGCGCGTGCGCCGGTGATGGCCGGCGCTGCGATCACCGCGCTGTGGCTGGTGCTGGATTACGAGTTCGGCGCGCCTGCGGCGATGGCGCAGATGGGACTGCCCGTCGTGCTGCTCAGTCTCGACGCGCTCAACCGCATCTTCGGCATCGGCTTGTCGATCGCGCTCGTCGCCATCGCGTTGCATTCGAGCGCCCGGCGCAACCGCTACGAGGACGCGGCAATCCTGTTGCTGGCCGGCGGTTCGGTCTCGGCGCTGTTTGTCGGCGACCTTGTGAGTTTCGTGGCCTCCGCGGCGCTGGCGGGGCTCGCCAGCGCCTGGGTGGTGCTCGCCTCGTCCGTGCCCGGCGCCAATCGCTCGGGCGTGCGCCTGCTGGTCTGGCAAGGGTTGGAGGGTTTGCTGTTCCTCGTGGGCGTTGCGCTCCATCTCACCAGCGGCGCAGCCAGCTCCATCTTCGCGCGCATGGACGTGCGCCAGCTCGGCGACGCCTGCATCTTCGCCGCCCTGCTGATCCGCAGCGCCGCCCCGTTCGCGCACGTGTGGTTCAAGGACGTTGTCGCGCATGCATCGCCGACGGGCGCTGCGGCGCTGACGGCGTTCACCTCGATGCTCGGCGTCTATGCCTTGGCGCGGCTTTTTCCGGCCGAGCCCTTGCTCATTCCGATCGGCGCAGCGATGATCGTTCTGGGCGCCTTCTACACTGCGGCCGAGGACGATCTGCGCCGCGCAGGCGCCTACGCGATGATCGCCCAAACCGGCGTCTGCCTGACGCTCATCGGCATCGGCTCGCCGCTCGCCATCTCCGCCGCTGAAGGGCACGCCTTCGCTGCGATCCTGGCTTTTGTCGCGCTGCAACTGAGCTTCGGCGCCATCCACGAGCGTATTGGCGATGTGCGACTCTCGCAGCTTGCCGGCGTCGCGGGTTCGATGCCGGTCAGCACTGCGCTCGCCGTGGCGTCGGCGCTTGCTGTGTCGGCCGCGCCCGGCTTCGCCATGCATGCAACACAGACAGCGGTGCTGTCCTCGGCGGCGGTGTGGGACTTCCGTTGGGTGTGGCTGCTGATTGGCGCGCTGCCAGGCGTGATGTTCGCCGCCCTGGCAGTGCGCCCTTATTTGGCGATGCGCCGTCCGCCGCCCAAACGCGCTGCCTTCGCCGAAGCGCCTTTCAGCATGCTGCTGGGGGCGGGGCTTGCCGTGTTCTTCTGTATCGCTGTCGGCGTTGCGCCGCACTGGCTCTACAGTCTGCTGCCGACGGAGGCGGCATTCGATCCGTTCGCGCTCGATGCGCTGAGCGAGCGGCTGCAAGTGCTCGGCGCAGCTGGGACGGGCGTGCTGGCGCTGCGCGTGCTGAAGCTTGCGCCCGAGCATGGGCGGCGCGACGTGCTCGACATCGATTCCTTTTACCGCGGCCCGGTCGCCGCTTCGGCGCGCTGGGCCGGCGTGCTGCTGTTGCGCATCTATGGCGCGGCTCAGGCCGGCTTCGAGCACGCGCTGCGGGCGCTGCAAGCACGCATCGAACGCGGCGTGGCCAGCATGGACCAGCCTTATCGCGCGTTCGGGCCAGGCGCCGCGCAGGCGCTGGGGATATGCCTCGTTCTGTGGATGCTTTGGCTGATCCGATAGGGCGGCAGTATTGGTCAGTATTGGCCAAAACTCGATCTAGTTAAGTCGAATATTGCTTGAATCGGCGACGCCCGGTCTTTATAGAGTTTGCCTTCTTTTGATCTGAGGAAGCAATGGACACCCCGCGGGACCTGGTGACGATGACTGCGGAAATCGTGTCCGCTTATGTCTCGGCCAACGAGATCTCAGCCCAGGAACTGCCGGGGCTGATCCGCACCATCCATTCGGCCTTGGGCGAGGTGGCCGAGGCGCGCCAGCACGCCAACGAGCCGGCGCAGGAGCCGGCCGTTGCGATCAAGAAGTCGATCACGCCGGAATACATCATCTGTCTGGAAGACGGGAAAAAGTTCAAATCGCTGAAGCGCCACCTGCGCACGCGCTACGGCATGACGCCCGAGGATTATCGCGCAAAGTGGAACCTGCCGCACGATTATCCGATGGTGGCGCCCAATTACGCGAAAGAGCGCTCAAACCTCGCCAAACGCATGGGGCTGGGCCAAGCGCGTCGCGGCGGATAGGAAAATAATCCGCAAATTAGGAAGAAATCTATCCAACACCCGAACAAGCCGGGTTAAGCTCCTTTGGCATGAGGGGCGGGAGGCGTTGTTAAGAAGGGTGTTGATGGATGAGCGTGTGGGAAGAGCGCGCTGAGGATGCTGCCGCGGCGCGGCTTGCGGCAGGGGTGGTCGAATATGGGCTGAACATCCCGGCGGAAGAGATTCTCAGTGGCGGAAGAGGCACCGCCAGCGCCGCTTTTGGGCGGCAACTGGCCATGTATCTTTGTCATGTCGGTTTCGCCTTGAGCCTGGCGCGCGTGGCGGTGGCGTTCCGGCGCGATCGGTCGACCGTCGCGCACGCGGTGCGGGCGATCGAAGACAAACGCGAAGAGCCGCAGTTCGAGCTGTGGGTCAGCGCACTGGAAATGATGTTGCAACAGGCGCCGGCGCCGATTTCAGGCGTAGCAATGGTGCGCTCATGAGCGTGTTCGAGCGCGCTCTGGTGCAACTGGCCGCGGAGAAGGCGCTGCTGGCGCCGCTGCGGGCGGGGCGCGGCTACGGCGTCTATCCGGGAGGCGACAGGCGCAGGCGACCTCTGGCGAAACTCAGCGCTTCCGAGGTGCAGGCGCTGGCGTCCGATGGGACGCTGCAGCGCGGCGAGCAGGATTGTTTCAGCTTGAGCGCAGCGGGGCGCGCCCGCCTGCGCCGGCTGGAGGCGCGGCCGTCCGAAGCGTTCGTTGCGCAGCATGCGCCGATCGCGGATCGCGCAGTGATGGATGAGGCTGGCGCTGTGCGGGCTGTGCGCGGGCTCGAAGCCAGCGCCGTGCTGCGCCGCTTGAGCGCGCTGCGCGATCATCAGGGCAGAGCCTGGCTGAGCGGCGCCGAGCTGGACATCGCGCAGAAGCTGCGCGCCGATTGGGAGGCGGCGCAGAGCGGCTTGGTGCGCGGCTCGGATTGGAGCGCGCCGCCGCTCAGCGCATCGGCGCGCGGCGCCGGCAACGCGCAAGAACGATCGATGGCGGCGCGCTGCGATGCACGGCGCCGCCTTGCCGACGCGCTTGACGCGCTGTCGCCGCCGCTGCGGCGGGTGGTCGAACGGGTGTGCCTGTGCGAGGAGGGGCTGGAAGCGATCGAGCGCGCCGAACACTGGCCGACGCGCTCGGGCAAGCTGGCGCTGAAGCTCGGGCTGGCGCAGCTGGCGCAAGCGATGGCGCGGTAAGCGTGGCGGCGGAGACGTCGCGCTTCGACAGGCTCAGCGTGACGCATGTCAAAGGTCGCGTCAGCGAAGCAACGGCAAGCGGCTCGGCGTCAGCATTTTCATATCGTCATTCCGGACGCGCGCAGCGCGATCCGGAATCCAGGGGATCGAAGGGCTTGGCCCCTGGGTTCCGGGTTCGGCCTTCGGCCGCCCCGGAATGACGATCGCAGCTTGGCGAAAACAGCGTGTGTCACTTTCCGAAGAGCGTCAGCCTGAGCCTGTCGAAGGCGGGCCGGAGACGTCGCGCTTCGACGGGCTCAGCGTGACGCTTCTTTTCCCTCCCCTTTGAGGGGAGGGAGGGCGCCCGCGTCGCGCTTCGACAGGCTCAGCGTGACGCTTTCTGCGCTTCCTGGTGGATGCGGTTGATCATCGAATAGAGGCCGTTGGCGCGTTGCGCCGTCAGCGCGTCGGCGAGGCCGAGGCGATCGAACACGTGCTCCGGCGTGACCGAGAGGATTTCATGCGGCGTGCGTCCAGAGAAGATGCGCAGCAGCATGGCGACGTTGCCGCGCACCAATTGCGCATCGGAATCGCCGCGGAAGAACAGTTTGTCAGGCGCAGCAGGGCGATGCTCGGGCACGAGCCAGACCTGACTTGCGCAGCCGCGCACGCGGGTGTGCTCGTTGCGCTCGCCATCAGCCAGCGGCTCCAGCCCGCGCGCAAGTTCCATGATGTGCGCAATGCGCTCCTCCCAGTCGGGGAGAAGCGCAAATTCGCTGGCTATGTCTTCAATGGCTTGGTCGATGCCGGACATCGACTGCAGATGCGCTCAGGCGCGCCTCGGCGCAAGGCTTCAGTCCTGTCCGGCGCGCCCGGTCGGGAGCGCCGCCGGCGTCATCGCGGAGGTGTCCGGCTGGCCGACCGCGCCGATGCACTGGCCGATGTCGCGCAAGCCATGCTGGCCAAGGCAGAACGCGTTTTCATAGCGGAAGCGCGCCGCCGACATGCATTGGTAAAGCTGCAGCTGCGCCATCTCGAAACAATCACGCGAGCGCGGATCACTGATGAGGCGGCTGACGGCGCTCTGGTTGGCTTCGGTTGCATCGAGCGCCTGCAGCGCGGCCACCGCGGCCATGCGATCGAGCGCCTGAGCGCGGGTGACGTTCGGACGCCATTGGTAGGACACCGGCGTGGAGGAGACTTCCGTCACCTCGCCCGCGCCGCGCACGGCGTCCCAGAAGCGGCGCCCGCCATAGGCGGTCGGGTCGCTGCTGGGTGAAAGACTAAGCGGGGTCACGCGCAAGCGCGGTGCAAGGTCCGCCGGCACCGCGTTCGCCGGGGCGCCTTCGCGGCCGAGCGAGCGGATGCGCTGCACGCGGGCGGCCTGTTGCGGCGCGACGGAATTGGCCCAGCGCTGACGCTGCAGCGAGTAGGCCAGTTCCTGGTAACGATCGGCGACATTGATGATGCGCGCGGAATCGGCGCTCGCCGATTCGAGCAACAGGCGCGTCGCTTCCTGGCCGCCGCGCAAACCGCGGGCGTAGGACGGATCGACTGTAAGGGCCCAGATCACAGCATCGCGGCCGTAATAGGCGGCTGCGTCCCGCACGCCCTGCACGAAGGCGGGCGATTGGGCGGCTGTCTGTGCGCCATAAGCGATCCAACCGCGCGTCAGCGCATCACGGTTATGGCGGGCGACACGGTCGAGCGCGCCCTCCAGCGCATCGGCGTCACGCAAATTCGAGCTGCGCAGCTCGGAGACGTCGTTCTGATAGGCGGCGTAGGCGGTGATGGCGCTTTGCACATCGCCCCCGCCCGAGGCCTGATCGCCTGGCGTTTGCGCTTGAGCGGCGCCTATCAAGGCGATCGCTGCGGTGGTCGTCCAGGCCGCTAGGCTGCGCATCGGCTCTACTCCCTGATCCCAGAATGGCGAGTCCGCTTCCGACCGCGACTCGGAGCGGGCATGGTGTCCCCCAGCGCGTTAAGAAGTCTTTTACTCGCGGGCCGCCTTTCAGTGTCAACACAAGAGGCAGTAAGGCCAGCTGCAAAAGCAGCGCCAGAGGCCATTTTTCAGTTACTTGCCTGTTGGGCATGGCTGCTTGGCGTCATCATTGCGGCGGGCGCCGGTTTGGTTACCGGAGGGCAGGCGCGCGCGCTTGCGGGTGCGGCGGCGCTGGCGCTTTCGCCGGCGCTCGCCGGTTTCATGCTTTCGCCGCTGCTGCGGCGCCAAAACGCCGCCATTGGTTATGTCGCGATCTGGCTCCTGGCGGCCGCGGGACTTGTCGCAGGTTCGGGCGGGGCGGCCTCACCCCTGACGGCGAGCCTGCTGATCGCGCCGGCGATGACGCTTGCGCTGCGTCGCCCCTGGGCGCCGGAGGCGGGATCGGCTGCGGTGCTCGCCTTTGCCCTGGCGGCGTGGCTGGCGACGCATGAGCCGGCGGCGGCGTTGGGCGCTTTTCCAGAGGCCCTGGCGGTGGCGGCGATCGCGTTGGCGGCGGGGCTGATGTCGATGGCGCGGAGCGGCGAGCGCGGGAGCGCCAGCCAGCGGATCGCCGAGGTGTCGCACGAATTGCGCACGCCGCTGACGCACATTCTCGGCTTTTCGGAAATGATCGAGCGGCAGATCTTCGGCGAGATCGGCGCACGTTATGTCGAATATGCGGGCCTCATCCGTCGCAGCGGCGCTCACCTGTTGGATCTGGTGAACGATCTGCTCGACCTCTCGCGTATCGATGCGGGACGGTACGACCTCGTGCTCGAAGAGACGGACGTGCGTGAGCTCGTCGCCGAGGTCGTGCGCTTGTCGGCGCCGAGCGCCGACAAAAAACAGATCGCGCTGGGTCTGCTGACGCCAGACTCGCCGCTTCGCGCGCGCGTCGATCGGCGCGCGCTCACGCGCATGCTGACGAACGTGCTCGGCAATGCGCTGAAATTCACGCCTGAAGGCGGGCGCGTGATGATCAGCGCGGCGCCGCGCGAAGGCATGCTGGTGATCGAGACGCTCGATACCGGCCCCGGCATCCCCGAAGCTGACCGGGAGAAACTCGGCCAGCCCTATGAGCGCGGCTCGGGCGGGGCGCTGGCGGAAGGCACCGGGCTGGGGCTGTCTTTGGTGCGGGCGATGGCGGCGCTACATGGCGGACGGCTCAGTTTCCATGACGCGCCGAGCGGGGGCGCGCTTGTGCGGATCGCGCTGCCGGTGTTGGCGGGGAAGGATTGATCCCGGCGGAGACGTCCGCTTCGACGGGCTCAGCGTGATGCTTTTTCATCAGCGTGACGCTTTTCATCAGCGTCGCTTCCATCCGCCAGCGTAAGCTCCACCGGCGTCAGCTTGAGCTTGTCGAAGGCCGGAGACGTCGCGCTTCGACAGGCTCAGCGTGACGCTTTTCGTCGCGCTTCGACAGGCTCAGCGTGACGCTTTTCATGCACTAGCGTCAGCGCTCGAGCGTCAGGAAGGCGCGGGCGGCGGCGATATCGCCGACTTCAACCAAGATGCGCTGCGTGGCGCGCCCGGCGCTGAGTTCGATGACGACGCTTTCGCGCGGGTCGAGCTGCAGCAGATCGGCGAAGGCGGCGTCGGGGAAGGTGAAGATCACACTATCGCGCTCGGCCGCGCGCTGCGCCGGCACCGCGCGCGCCGTCACAGGCGGGGCGCCGGCTTCAAGGCCAGAGCCGACGCGCTGTGTCAAACTCACTTCTGGCGCCGGTTGGCGGCGCGGATCACGCGCCAAAAGGCGCGCGGCCGTGAATGCGCGTCCGCTCTCCTCTGACATCGCCAAGGCCAGTGCTTGAACGCCATCGCGTTCGCGCACGCCGAAGGTTGCCGCGAGCGGCGCGTCGATGGCCTGACTCAAGCGCCATCCGGTGCTGACCGCAGAACGGCGCGCGACCCACGTGCGCTCCCAGCCGGGAAATTGCATCGTGCCGAGATTGGCCCAGGCGCCGAACGCGCGACGCGCATTGTCAGCGGCGGCGGTGGTGCGTGCGTCGGTGCAGGTGCGCGCGCGCGCGGAGCTGACGACAGCTTGATCCAGTTGCAGCACCTGGCGGCTGCTCCAGCCGGCGCGAAGCAGGGCGCCGCGAGCCTGCGCCACGCCGACGCCGAGCGCCTGGGCGATTGACGGAGCAAGCAGGCGGCACCGATTGTCCAATTCGATCAGGCCGCGCCGTTCGACGTAGGCTTCGCGCGGGCCGAGCCCCTGCTGGGCGGCCGCTGCGGCGGGCGCGGCGGTGAGGACAAGGGCGACAAGAAGGGAGCGCATGGGGGCTGGAATGGTTAAGCTTGTTCTCTTGCATTCCGGTGAATGGGAGCCGGCATGGCCGAGCTGAAGACGGAGATATGGGCGAGCGCGCTGATCCGCCGCGCCTCCATCGCCGGCGCATTCGCCGGGGTGGTGCGCAAGGGTGACGGCGACGCCGGCGCGGTGCTGGTGAAAGTGGCGACGCTGGACGGCAGGGCCCGGCTCTACGCGCCTGCGCGCAACGGCGAGGGCGAGCGCATCTGGCTCGATCTCTCGGCCGGCGCGCTCGGCGCAGACGAGCGAGCGGTCGATGAGGCGATCCGCCAGCGCACCGCGCGCGATCCCGATCTTTGGGTGATCGAGGTCGAAGACAAGGCGGGACGCCATTTTCTCCTGGAGCCGGTCGACTCCAGGCTGGGCGGCTAGGCGCCTGCCGAGATGGCGGCGCCGGGTCGTTGACACTCTAGCCCCTTGCACCTAGCCCCCAGCCCCTGATGGCTCTTCCAGACTCACCCGAAGCGCAGGCGCAGCGGCGGCGCACGTTCGCGATCATCTCCCACCCCGATGCGGGCAAGACGACGCTGACGGAGTCACTGCTGCTGGCCGGCGGCGCCATCCACTTGGCCGGCGTGGTGGCCGCACGCGGGGCGGCGCGGCGCACCAAATCGGACTGGATGAAGATCGAGCGCGAGCGCGGCATCTCCGTATCGGCTTCGGTGATGACGTTCGAGCACGACGATCTCGTATTCAATCTGCTCGACACGCCCGGTCACGAGGACTTCTCCGAGGACACCTATCGCACGCTGACCGCGGCCGACTCCGCCATCATGGTGCTGGATGCGGCAAAGGGCATCGAGCCGCAGACTCTGAAGTTGTTCGAGGTGTGCCGCCTGCGCGACATCCCGATCACGACCTTCATCAACAAGATGGATCGTGAGGCCCAGGACCCGTTCGCGCTGTTGGACGAGATCCATTCGAAGCTGGCGATGGACACAGCGCCGATGTACTGGCCGGCGGCTTCAGGTCAGCGATTCGCCGGCATGCTCGACATGCGCACCGACGAGTTCGTGCCTTATCACCGCCTGGAAGCGGGCGAGCAAGGCTTCGCCAGCGAAGAACGGCAAAAGCGCGACGGCGACGCGTTCATGCTGGGCGTCAGCGAGGACGTGCGCGCCGAGCTGGAGGAGACGGCCGAGCTTGCGCGCGAGGGACTGCCCAAGTTCGACCTGGAGTCCTTCCGCGAAGGGCATTTGACGCCCGTGTATTTCGGCTCGGCGCTGCGGCGCTTCGGCGTGCTCGAGCTCCTGGCCGGCATCGGCGCGCATGCGCCACCGCCACGGCCGCAAAAGGCGCTGATCAAGGGCGCGGAAACCGATGTCGAACCCGGACGCGAAAACGTCAGCGGCTTCATCTTCAAAATTCAAGCGAATATGGATCCGAAGCACCGCGATCGCGTCGGCTTCTTTCGCATCAGCTCCGGCCGCTTCAGGCGCGGCATGACGCTAAAATCCGCGTCTGGGAAATCTTTCAACGTACACAACCCGCTGATGTTCTTGGCGCAGGAACGCGAGATCGCCGATGAGGCGTTTCCTGGCGATGTGATCGGCATCCCGAGTCACGGCGGTCTGCGCGTCGGCGATTCGCTCTCGGAGAATGGCGACGTCGTTTTCCAGGGCATTCCAAACTTCGCGCCGGAAATCCTGAAGCGCGTGCGGGTGCGCGATCCGCTGAAGCAGAAACACTTGCGCAAGGCGCTGGATTCTCTCGGCGAAGAGGGCGTCACCCAGGTGTTCAAGCCGGTGCATGGGGGCGATCTCGTCGTCGGCGCCGTCGGCGCGCTGCAATTCGACGTGTTGGATGAACGGATGAAGGCAGAGTACGGGCTCGAAGTGATTTTCGAGACATCGCCCTACCAGGTGGCGCGCTGGCTCAGCGCCGAAAGCAGGGCCGATCTCGACGCGTTCGTGGAGAAATCCGCGGCGCAAATCGCCGAGGATGTCGAGGGCGCGCCGGTCTTCCTCGGCAAGAGCGCCTGGGAGATCGGCTATGTGCAGGAGCGCAATCCCGCGATCCGCTTCAGCGCCGCCAAGGAACGGGCCGCGTAGGCTGCTCAAGCGTGGCGGGCGGGCGCCCGCGTCGCGCTTCGACGGGCTCAGCGTGACGCCAATGTCTGTCAGCAGTCGCGTGAC
>CAYODX010000035.1:0-17001 GCA_964402795.1 uncultured Terricaulis sp.
GCGCCGTCGACGCCACAACTGGTCAGCTCCGAGAGCAGCGGCTCCGGCAGCACGTCATCCTCCGGCTGGTCCCTGTCGAAGGACGCTGGCTGGTGGCCGAGTTCCGGCTCCGGTCGGAAGAACCTCTTCAGAACACCGGCAGCTAGGAGGCCGACGTGATGGAACAGATCAACACTCTCTTCGAGAACCTGCTCAACATCGGCATGGGCGTCGGAGCCGCTGTGGCCGCGTTCTTCGTCATGTGGGGAGCCTTCCTCTACATGAGCGCCGCTGGCAGCCCGCACCAGATGGAGCGCGGCAAGTCGGCGATTGTGAACGCATTGGTCGGGTTCTCGATCGTCCTGCTGGCGAGAGTCATCGCGGGGATGATTCAGGATTCGATTGGAGCGTAAGCACGAGCCGCAGTGCGTTCAGTCACCAGAAGGGCGACGGCCCTATTCGACTACCCCGCGATGGCGGAATCCAGTACCTTCGCCGCGCATGAGTGTCGCAATCAAGCGAACCGTGGATCTAAAGGCCCTCGCGATGAGGGTCGGCGACGTCACGAATGTCCGATACGAGGATCTCAGCGCAGCGACGTGGGACGACGCTCGCGCAGTGCTGCAGGCCGAGCATGAGTTGCTTGACTCCGGATTCGACCCGTCAGACGACGACGACGGGCTGGCCGTGTCGGAGTTCAGCGAGGTCGCATTCGGTCTCGATCCAGGCGTGGCCTCCTCTGTGCTCGCGTTGTGTGCAGCTGGCTGTAGAACATACTCGAGCTGCAACGGCTGGCCCAGACACGATGAAGATTATGCGCTCGTGGCCTTTCGCTGTTCGCCGAAGCTGGTGCCAAAGCTCCTGGACCTTGCCGAGATCGCGGCTTGCGGGCTCGAAAATGGCTACCCTGGCCTGCTGCTCCTCTATGCCAACGACGTCAAGGATCTGATGCGATTCGCCGGTGAGTTGATTTCCCGCTCTGCCAAGCCGGTCTAGCTGTAGTTCCCAGCACCGTTGTTTACAGCCGAGAGGCTGGCGGGCGGTTGCCGATGGCAGTGTGAGGGCGAGCGAAGTTGTAGTCATCGAGAAAGCGGAGAGGGCGTCGATGCGCTCGGCGTTTGAGGTGTAGAGGCGGCGATATCGCATTGCCCCGAATTGGCGAACACATTACTTAGGCCGCCGAGGCGGCCGCGTGGTCTGACAGCGTAGCGGCTTCGTACTCGGCCGGGGAGCGGTAACCGAGGGCGGAGTGGAGACGCTGGCGGTTGTAGAAGACCTCGATGTACTCGAAGACGGCCTGGCGGGCAGCGGCCCGGGTCGGCAGGGGCTGGCGGTAGATCAGCTCTGTCTTGAGCGTGGCGAAGAAGCTCTCGGCGACGGCGTTGTCCCAGCACTGGCGGGGCCGGCTGAGCGACTGCACGATGTCGTGCCTGGCGAGGAGTTGGCGGAAGGCGGCCGAGGTATATTGACTGCCGCGATCGCTATGGAAGACGAGGCCGGTGGCCGGCTGGCGCACACCGACAGCCATCTCCAGGGCGCTGCAGACGAGACTCGCGGCGCATGTGGTCGCTGACGGCGAAGCCGACGACGCGGCGGCTGGCGAGGTCGATGACCGTGGCCAGGTAGCACCAGCCTTCCCAGGTGCGGACGTAGGAGATGTCGCCGACCCAGACGCGATCGAGGGGTCGCGTCCCGGTCGCGAAGCTCCGCTGGACGAGGTCGGGAGCCTGCCCGGCGGCGAGCGGGTCGGGGATGGTCGTCTTCTGGAAGTGCCTGCGCCAGCGTCCAGCGAGTCCGCGCAGGGCCATCAGGCGCGCCACCCGCTTCTTCGCGCAGTGCACGCCTCCCGGCGCAGTTGCTGCTGTACCCGGGGCGCTCCATAGGTCCCGCGACTCTCCCTGTGGATGGCGACCACTCGCTCGCCAAGTTCACTGTCCCTGTGCGCATGGGCCGACGGCCGCTGCTGGGACCACTGGTAGTAGGCGGAGCGGGAGACCGAGAGCAGTACGCACGCCGTCGCGACGTTGCGCAGTGCGGCCTTCTCCGCCGCGATGAACCGGTAGCGGCTCATCGGGTCTCCTTCGCGAAGAAAACCGTCGCTCGCCTGAGGATGTCGCGCTCCTCGCGCAACACCCGGTTCTCCTTGCGCAGCTGGGCCAGCTCTGCCCGCTCGGCGGTCGTCAGGCCATCTCGCTGGCCGCTATCGATCTCCGCCTGGCCCACCCAGCGCCGGACCACCGACTCCGTCAGGTCGAGATCGCGACAGATCTGCCCGACGCTCTTACCGCTACCGTGGCAGAGCGCGAGCACCTCGGCCTTGTACTCGACCGTGAACGACCGCCGCAGCCGCTTCTTCCCTTCCATCTGGACATCCTCCCGGACTTTTCGCCCTATCGTGGATGTCCGTCAGATCGGGGCAAGCCCACGACATCCTCCCGGGGGTTCTCCCCCTCATCGTGGATGTCCGTCAAATCGGGTCAAGCCCACCCAGTTCCCGGCGGAGCCTGAGGATTGCCTGCACAACGGGTTCACCGAGGCGGTGCTTCAGGCGCTTTGCACAGCTCGGCCGGTCGGCCAGCCCCGCATCACCCTCCTCCCGGTACCGCTTGATGTACTTGGCGACGGTGCTCCGTGAGACACCGAGCGACTCCGCCACCTCCGCCTGCGTCCAGCCAGCCTCCCAGCGTTCGATGATCAGTTGCCGGCCATAGATTGTGAGCTTCGCGTTAGCATGCGCCATTGAGGGCCTCCCCTGGTCTTGGTCTCGCAACCGCAAACCAACGGGATGGCCCTCTCATAGTCAACCTAACTGTATAAGCTGATGGCTACTTCAGGGCTGGCTGTGTGAACAACGGTCGTGGGAACTACATCTAGCCCACGGCCCCCGTGGGTATCGCGGCGCGAGCTCGACTGGCGTCTTCCTCAGCCCATTGCCGCCTGACCCAGCGGTGATCGGCGGGCCGCGACGCCCCGCCCCGCGATCCCTGATGGAATCGGCTTGACGATGCACGCCTCGCAGGGGTTATCTCCAGGATGCTTAGGATGCGATTGGGTAGCGTGGGCGGTGGCTGGGTTCGAAACCTGCTCCTGTGTTGCGTTGCCTTCTCAACTCCAGCGGACTTCGCAGGCCAGATACTCGCTTAGCACCATCTTGATAGTGATGCCGTCGTCCAGTGCGGCGAGGTATCGATAGCGTCCGGGCTGAACGGAAAGCCAAGGAGAAGTGGGGCCGCTGACGCCCAGCACGGAGCGCTGGAAAGCTCGGCTGCCTACCTCAGGCCAGCCACCGTACCCGACCGATGCCTCAAATTGGTCCCGTTCGACCGCCGACATTGTCGGCAGCGGAGTAACGCTAACCTCCGTCGGCTCGTCGAACTGCGGCTCGTGGAGCTCATACAGCGAATGCCCTCGGGCGAGAGCGACCACCACGCTACGAACGCGGTCAAGCTCGGGGTGCCACATGATGCCCGCGGGTGTTTGGCTGCGAGAGTCAGAAATCCGTTCTGTCAGCGCAGGCTTCCGCTTGAGAGGGCCTCTGACCTTGCTTCGCCCCACATCATCGACCGCCACCGAGCCCGCGAGCACGCAGTCGATCAAGCACGCGACATACTCCTCGTCCAGCGAGAGCCCAGCATTGCATTCCGCGCAACACTCAACCGTGGGCAGATTTTCGGGATAGGGCTTGTCGAGCAAGACTCTTGAAGGCACATGGTCCACTGTCTCGGGCGCACCTCCGCAATACGCGCAGCGTCCGAGCTGTCGCTCATCACCGAACACTCGCAACTGCTTGTGAATCGCCAAGGGTATTGATCCAGGCGGGGCTCGGATCGCCATGACCTTTGAGCCAGGGGATCACCACCGGCTTTGAGCCAGATCGCCATAGGCATTGAGCCACCCGAACAGGCGTTTTCATCATGCCAGTCCAGAGGAGGGCTGGTGTGGCGTTTCGGGAGGTTCACCGCATGCAGGTCATTGAGGTCATCCGTCGCTGGCAGGCTGGCGACAGCCAACGTGGCATCGCCCGCGCGACCGGGTTGTCGCGCAACACCGTGGAGAAGTACATCGGCGCGGCCCAGGAAGCCGGCGTTTGCCGGGATGGAGAGCCGCCTGGCGATGAGACGCTGCGCCAGCTGGCACGGCTGAACGAGACCAGGGCAGCGGTGGCGGCGCCGCAGGCGGAGACATTGCGGCAGCACCATGAGCGCATCACCGGCTGGCTGGCGGAGGACCTGCAGCTCAGCCGGATCCACGAGTTGCTGGCCGGAGACGGTGTCGGCGCTTCCTACACGACGCTGCGGCGCTACGTGCGCGAGGCTGGGTTGTGGAAGCGCGCGCCGGCGACGGTGCGGATGGCGGAGTGGCCGCCGGGCGAGGTCGCGGAGATGGACTTCGGACGCCTGGGCGTGCTCGCTGATGGCGAGGGCAAGAAGCAGGCAGTGTGGGCGCTGGTGGTCGTGCTGCCGTACAGCCGCCACGAGTTCGTCTGGCCGCTGACCAGGCAGACGCTGGAGGAGACGATCGCCGGGCTGGAGGCTGCCTGGGCCTTCTTCGGCGGTGTCCCGAAGCGGTTGGTCATCGACAACTTCCCGGCTGCGATGGCGGGGCCCGATGCGCTCAATCCCCGGCCGACGCGTGGCTTCCTGGAATACAGTCAGGAGCGTGGCTTCTTCCTCGACCCGGCGCGGGTACGCAAACCGAAGGACAAGCCGCATGTCGAGCGCAGCATCCAGTACGTGCGCGAGCGCTTCTTCAAGGGCGGCAGCTTCCGTGACCTCGAGGATTGCCGCCGGCAAGCCGAGCACTGGTGTCGCGAGGTCGCCGGGCTGCGCGTCCATGGCACCACCCGGCAGCTGCCGCGCGAGGTCTTCGCAGCCGAGGAGCAGGCGACGCTGCAGCCATTCGATGGCGTCCTCTACGACGTGCCCGAGTGGAAGGCGGTCACCGTCCACCCCGACCATCACATCAGCTTCGGCCAGGCACTGTACTCGGCTCCGGCGAGCACGTGTCCGCCGGCGACGAAGCTGGAAGTGCGAGGCGACCGCGGTCTGGTGAAGCTCTATAAGAAGGGCGAGCTGGTGAAGGTCCATCCCCGCCAGCACCGTGGCGGACGTGCCAGCGACCCGGACGACTACCCGCAGGAGAAGACGGCCTACGCCCTCCGTGCCCCCGACCGCGTCGTGGCCAGGGCTGCCGAGCTCGGTCCCAATGTCGCGGCCTTCGCCACGAAGCTCTTCGAGGGACCGCTGCCCTGGGCCAAGCTGCGCCAGGGCCAGAAGCTGATAAGCCTGGGCGAGAAGTACTCCGGTGAGCGGCTGGACGCCGCCTGTGCCCGCGCCCTCGCCTTCGACCTCATCGACGTCCGCCGCCTGCACCGTATCCTCCAGCGCGCCCTCGATGCCGAAGTCACTATCTCAGATGAGCCGCAGGTACCACTGGGCAGCCGCTTCGCCCGGCCGCCGAGCGCCTTCGACCATCGCCAGCGCGGTCTCTGGGAGGCGACCGGATGAGCCTCGAACCGGACCTCGTCGCCCTCCTCCGCCGCCTCAAGCTGGGCAAGCTCCTGCCCACGCTGCCCGATCGTCTTGCCCTGGCCCGTGCACAGAAGCTCGACTACGCCGCTTTCCTGACACTGGTCCTGGCCGACGAAGTCCAGCGTCGCGACCATCTCGCCCTCGAGCGCAGGCTCCTGGCCGCCGGCTTCGAAGAGCAGGTCAGCCTCGACCACTTCGACTGGTCCACACCGATCCAGCTCGACCGCCGCCACCTCAACGAGCTCTTCTCCCTGCAGTTTCTGCAGCGCAAGGAGCACATCCTCCTCATCGGACCGGTCGGTGTCGGCAAGACCTTCCTGGCTCAGGCGCTTGGAGCGGCTGCCACCAGAGCCAGCCACTCCGTCCTCTTCCGGCGCGCCGACCTGCTCCTGCGCGAGCTCAGCCAGGGCCGCGCCGACCACTCCTTCGAGGCCGTCTTCCGGCGCTACCTCGCTCCCGACCTTCTGGTCCTCGATGATTTTGGCCTCCACCGTCTGACCCAGCAGCAATCGGAAGACCTCTACGCGCTGATCATCGAGCGCCACCGCCGCTCGTCCTTCATCGTCACGTCCAACCGCGACGTCTCCGAATGGGTCGGCCTCTTCGCCGATCCCATCCTTGCCAACTCGGCGCTTGACCGCCTGGCCAACGGATCTCACCAGCTCGTTATCGAAGGCCCCAGCTACCGCGCCAAGCTCGCACCACGCCCGACTCCGGAGCCACCCATGACCTGAGTAACACCAGCGACCAGGGGTGGCTCAATGCTCACGGCGACGACCGGCTCAATCCCTACGGCGATTGACACTGCTGCATCATGGCTCCTGCAAGGGTCCGTGCGCTTGGCGCTCCAAATCATCGAGGCTACAGTAGCAGACGGATGGCACCGCATCTGATGGACGAGGAGCTCCTCGACGCGACTGTTAGCATTCTCCGTCGCTGCGGCCTCAACGCCGGCTGGCAGCAGAGCGGCGGTGGGATTCATTGCCTGATCGTATCGAGCGCCGACGAGGCACTGGACGAGCCGCGATTCTGGTTCGGGAGTGCAGGAGATCGATGGGCAGCCGAGGTCGACGGCGATTCGGCTGGGCTCTGGACTGACATCGCCTCGGACGAGGACAACCCCACTCAGATTGCTCGTGGGATCCTGGCTGCGATCACGAGGTTCTCGCGGAATCAAGAGTGATGGGCGCCAGTTGCGCGCGGATCGCGGCTGCGGCGTCATGGACGGGAACGTGCTCCCAGACCCGGATGACTCTCCATCCGGACTCGGCCAGCGCCACGTCAACTAATCGGTCTCGCTCGATGTTTCTTCGGAGCTTGGCGCCCCAATATCCCTGATTGGCACGGGGCCAGGTTCCGTGCTCTGGACAGACGTGCCAGAAGCACCCATCGACGAACACCACGACCCTGCGGCGCGTGAACACGATATCGGGCTTGACGCGCAGACCGCGTGGGCGTAGCTCAAAGTTCTTCCTGAAGCGAAATCCTTCAGAGTGCAAGGCGCGTCGCAGAAGGACTTCGGGCTTGCTTCCAGTTTTCCGATTGGCTTTCATCACCCGTGTTACTGCGGGCGTCGTCGGGCTTGGATAATCGAGCCGCCGACCTGCTACGACGCAACCGGGACTGGAGCCCACCTTGCGAGCCATCGGTCCAGTTCCTCCTGCTCAAGCCTCGGAGCCACTGACAAGTCGACACGGTAGCGCGTTTCGGTCACCCCCGGAGGCTCCGCCATTCGGAAGTGAGGCGCATCCTCGGCCCGATACCACGCTAGTGATTGTTGAGCCTCGGATGCATCGAAGCGCGGGCCTACCTCGGCAGGGTCTTCCATGCCGGCGCTTCGAACCGCGCTCTCTAGCTTGAGCGCGTCCGACGTTCCGCGGACCGCCTCTCGGCATTCCTCGATAAGCTCGCGAAGGCTGAGCCCCGCATCCTCTTCACGGAGCAAGAGCGATGCGATGAGTATCTCCTCGCCGGGCTGCGCATAGAGTTGGCGATGCCCGAAGTGGTGAACACGCAGCGATCCAATGACGGATTTCGCGTCCACTCGAAGGGAGCCCGCGCTGAAGTCGAACTTGCGCGTCGCTTCGCTGTGCCATGAGGGCATCCAGAAACGGAAGCCTCGAACCGCCCGCATTAGAAACAGCTCTCCCCAAAGGCCTTCACGTGCCGCTGCCACATCTCGGGCGTGCTCGGTTGCGAAGAGTCGCACCAACGCGCGAAAGAACACCACCAGTGCATCGCGCGGGGCGGGCGCAGGGGCTTGCTCCGTGAACATGTCTACGAGCAGCAAGAACGCCTCATGATCGCCTGAGCCAGTAGACTCACAGCTCAGCCGATCGAACGAGCCGTCACTGTGAGATCCGTCGGCGAGCGTTAGGCGAAACGTCTGCCCCGGTGCAAGGACAAGGTTGGCCGTACGAAGGACAGGACGCGCTGCGCGTTCCTGAGTGCTGACAACCAAGCTGGGTCGCCCCATGCGATCGGCGGCCAGGAAGGATCCGGCGTGACCAGGAATCTCGGCTGCCAAGAACTGGTGGACTCCAGTTGCAGACTTCAGTTGTTCGAAGAGCTGCAGCGCCGGCATCGGCTACGGACCCCCGCGGACGACGGTCCGCAGGTCGAACTGATCGTCGTCCGGCATGAACAAGGCAAACGCAGTCGTATCGACAGGGTGTGGCAGATCGTTTCCTTGAAGCCTAACAAGGTGAACCTGAAGCTGGGGGCGGTCATGGTGGATGCTGTCGTCGCCGGGATAGTAAAGCGGATCAGTCGGTGCACGACCAGGCGATCGCCCCTGGAATGGATTGATCGATCCCCCATCAACTTTTGATCGGACCCGTGGATTACGCTGGGCTGGATCCCCTTCGGTCATCAGAAGCAGGTCGATGGTGGCGAGGCGATTGCCGATCAGAAGCCTGCTTAGGTACTCCGTCACATATGCGTTGTCCCAGTCGGTGCCGGCGGAGTCTGACTGGGCAAGGAGGTGAGAGATCACATCCTCAACCGAACAGGCCGGCGCCATCAGATGACTCACGTTGCCGAACTGTCGGACTTCCGTCATGCGAGAATCGAAGAAGCCCGTTGCCACCTCGATGTTCAGGCGCGCTCTCGCGATGTCTTGGACGGGGCGCCGCTGAGCTGTCCAGCCAACCCCCCGGAACTGTAAGTAGCTCGCCACGTTCGCCCTCGTGGGTCGTAGAGCCCACCCGGCCATGTCGAGCCTGAACATCCGCGGCCAATCTCTGACCGAAAGACCTTGCCGCTCGTTTCTCTCAAGCGCCGCCCAGAAATCGTCCTCATGCCGCAGCAGCTCAGAATAGCGATTGCGAAGGCTGGCGGTGAGGAACAAGCGGCAAAGGTCGAGATAGGGCCGCTTGTATCCGAACCACCGGGCGCGTTGCTCCAGGGTGTCTGCGTTCGTGTCCTGCTGAGCTTCCCGAGTGATGTAGGTGACCGAAAGCCCGTGCAGCGTGACGCCGCGGCCTAGCATGTTGCCGCCAACCAGGATGTTGTTGCGGAGCCTAAATGGAGTTGACACCGGATCCCGTCCGATGGGGAGGCTGTTTACGATCCACGTTTCGACCGCGGAGAGCTCCGCGGGAAACACCCGCACGACTTCCTCAAGAGTAGGAGGAGTCGGCACGGTCTGGCAGAGATCGTCGTAGGCCGCATGGACTAACTCAAGCAGCGATTGCTTTTCGGGATCACCGTCCCGGAGGCGCGCGATATCTTCCCATCTTCGGATCAGCTCACCAATCGCGGCGTGAAGTTGGAGGTGTTGATGCTTGTAGTGGGTGGTGTGGATGAGCATCGACAGATGGCGGCCATCTCCCCGGAGCGTACGCACGGTGCAGCCGACAAGGAACGTGGCGATCGAGAGCGTGAGACCTGGAGTGATCGCTGCGGCGTGAGCTGGATCGCCATCACTCGCGCTGATCGGTCTGACGTAGCGCTCGATATCTTCGCCAAAGAAGGTGGAGCCTCCGCAGTATCCTGCCCCCGGTTCGACGAGGATGGCGAAATCGGGAGAAAGCGAATCGATGCCGTCGATCAGCAGATTGGCCTGTGGCGTCGCGGTGTAGGCGACGTAGGCGTGCAGAGGTAGTACGTCACGCAATCGGTTGATGCTTTGGTAGACCGCCGATTGATTCCCGCGCCGAAACTGCGTGTTGAGAGACGCCTCGTCACCCTCGTCGTCGATCACAAGCGTCGGGACGCCCCGCAGCTCCGGCGTTTGAAGAATCTGCCTGACGTTATCGATCCGCTGGCGTTGCTTGAGGGTGACTATCAACGCGTGGTCGCCGCTGCTGACCACGCGGCGGATCACATCTGCGTCGTGCGGGAGCGGATTGTCGAAGGCGATTAAGTGTCCGCGACCGGCTTGAAGGTCGTGGCTTAATCGGTTGTACGTTTGCTGACGTAGAGGGTTCTTCGTGCCTGCCAGAACGACGGTTGCCCGATAGCCATTGTCCGCTGCGAGCGCGATGAGAGCTGTATAGGACATCGTCTTCCCGCTTTGGACCTTGCCCAAGGCCAGCCCAGTTGCCCGCGCAGGCGGGCCGCTCGGGTCGGGACATTGGGCGAGCGCTCTGGCAGCCGTGTCCACCACGTCCTCCCACTCATCCTCGGCGATCTCTCGCCTCTCCCGGTGCCCGTCACCGAGCCGCGTAATCTCAGCTCCATCGATGTCGATGTCGCGCAAGCGCCCCGGCTGGCCCAGCGGGTCCATGCCTATCGGTTCAGGGTTCATACTCGGCCTCGATCTCGGCCGCGTGCCTGAGCACGCGGTTCATGTAGTTTCGGAAGTCGCCAGGAGTGATGGCCCCGTTTCTCGACAGGCGGCGCGCAAGGCGCTCGGCAAGCGCCAGCGCGAGCACGAACTTCTGAAGAAGCTCAAGGAAACCCTTGTCGTCGATGTATCGGGCGAAGAATGGATGAGCCATGTTCAGGAAGATGTCCGTGGTGGTGTCGGTTGGATACTCCACGCTCATCCAGTGCGCATCGCTGAGCTGGTCTTGCCAATGAAGTCGGAACTCCCACTCGTCGGGCGCGATCGGGACCCTAAACGTAACTGGGCCTTGGCTCACTGCTCTAAGCTTCGCAGCGTCGGCCTCCTCCACCTCGGGCGGCTTTGGCGGCTCGGGGAACGCGATCTCCTGTGCAATGGCTTCGCTGAAGCTCGGGTTGGCTAGGATCTGCTGGGTACGCTCGGACGCCTGTTGCATCTCCGTGCGTGTCACGGGCTTCCCCGGCTGCCGGTACCCTTCGGCTTTGTCCATGTAGTCATGGCAGACGTGCTTGAGCTCCTCGATGAACTCATCTTCGAGCCCACCGGACCAATCGAACGCATCCTTGGCCTGAGTCACCGGCCAGTCGTCCATGTGGAGCTCGCCGATGAGGCGTTGTGACCGGAACGTATTCCCTTGCCCGAACACATCGCTCGGTTTGTACCCTTCCCCTGGCCCCCCGATCACAACTCGTCCGCGGCGCAGAAGCGCGAAGCCGGCGTCGCGCTGAGATCCTGGGTTGCGAATGCCGATCCAACCACGCACCCTGAGCGACTTTTCAAGTGGCTCCCATGGAACCTCGAAGCTGACATCCTTGCGCCATCGCGTGGCTGCGCGTCCCAAGGCAGCCTCCTCAAGGATAGGAGGCTCCTCGAACTCCACCTGCTGGCCGTTCCAACGGATCTCGACCTCACCGGAGCGGATATCTTCGCGGTACATGCTGCCGAGCTGCTCGCGGATGCGTCCCGGCGTGCGGCCGCGGATGGGCTTATACAGGCCCTCGATCGTGATCACCGTGTAGTGTTCGCTGCTCTCCGCTGGCTGCTCGGTTACCTCGATCTCGTCGAGATGCTTCTCCACAAGATCGGGGACGTGAACGCGGGCGACGAGCGCGCGTGTGGTTCCGAGCCGTTTGGTCTTGATGGTCCATGACGATCCAAACCAGCACGCCGCCGTCTTAAGGCCCATCCCGTACTCACAGCGCCCGGAGGCGTTGGGTGGTGGACTGTCAAGGACGACCGCACGGGCGAGCTCTCCGATGTCCATACCGTGAGCGTTGTCCCGGATCTCCAGGCTGTTCTTCTCGGCGTCATAGGAGACGCTAACTACCAGTCGGCCCGGACTGGTCTCGCTCTTGTAGGCAGGAAGCAGCTTGGGACGGTGGTCGTAGTAGTTCTGCGTGGAGTTGTCGACGAACTCGGCGATGGCATACCACGGCGTGTAGCTAAGACGGCGATAGGTAGCGTAGACGCTCACCGCCGGGCGGATGTTGATCGTCTGTACCGTGGATCGCTCGGTCATAAGCTGCCTACCGCTCCGAGCTTCTTAACCTCATCGGTAACCCGGATCTCCGCATCGCTAGGTGGAGTCGCGAGCAAGGCGCGTACCACTCGCCGCGCGACCTCCACATTGATCGCGTTGCCCAGCGCCTCGTACGCGCGGGTGTGCGCCTCGGGCAGGTGAGGGAGATCGTCCATGCTCTGCAGTCTCTTGCACTCTGCCGGCGTCATATAACGTCGTTCCCAAGTAATGATCGGAACCTGGGTGGATGTCATCGCAACGAGGGACGGAGCAGTAGTCGCCCGCTTGACTCGGACTCCGGAAGCTCGAAGCTGGATTACATACCGACTGAGCCGCCTGTCCGTCTCGCCTTGGCAGTTCCACTCAAGCTTCTGTCGGCTGGAAGGGAAATTCCGGATCTTCGGGATCCATTCGTCCAGCCAGTCCTTGTGGCAGCGGTAGAACTCCCGGTTGATTCTTATGAAGTGGATCTTCCACGCGGGGAATCGCGCCTGCCGAGTCCTAGCATGCGATGGGAGCAGCGCCAACATCTCGTCGCGGGACTTTGCGTTGAGCAGCGGCGTCCCGTGCGAGCCAGAGAACTGCCCGAGTTCTTCCGTGCTCATCGAGTGGGGAGTTCGATCCTCGAATGGATACGTTGCCCCGAACTCCATGGACCAGAGCGGATGGGGAATCTTCTCATCGCGAGGCATGGCCCGAAGGAACTCCTGCCAGGCAGTGAGGCAGCGCAAGACATGATCGGGGATGGGCCGGGCGTCGGTCGGCTTGGTGTCCAGGATAGAACGGATTGAGCTGCTTGCTTGGGCATCGGAGGGCTCTGGCCACGCGAACTGCTCGAGCGAGCGCCGTGCGGCGACTATGTACACCCTTTGGCGGATCTGCGGGATTCCAAACTCGTGCGGCGAGAGTTCGCCGATTCGGACGTCGTAGCCGGCTGTCCGAAGAGCCGTCTCGATCCTGCTCCAAGTGCGCCCGTCGTCATGGTTCCTGAGGTTGGGCACGTTTTCCATCACTACGTACTTGGGCTCGTGGTGTTGGATGATGCGAAGGATGTCTCGGTAAAGCCCGCCGAGCTCGGGATCGTCGAAACCGTCCTGAGCTCCCGCCTTGCTGAAGGGCTGGCAGGGGAAGCCTGCGCAAAGAATGTCATGAGGGGGGATCTCGCTGGCGTTCACGTTACGGATATCGCCGGCAGGCCGAATGCCGAAGTTCTTCCAATAGGTCACGCGCAGCCTGTCGTCGATTTCCGACGCGAACACGCAGTGATGACCCAGCGAGCGCAGCGCGAGATGAAACCCGCCTAGACCAGCAAACAGATCCACAAAACGCATCGATCCGCCGGCGCCATCACCCATGTCACAGTTGGACGTGGGGATACGGAGGACCTGGCCTACAGACCACAAAGTCGTGGCGGTCTCGATGGCGTCCCCGAACTGCGGAGCAGTGCTCACTGCTGCGCCCGTCGGAAGAGTGGCTCCTGGGCGGCCAAGTACTGGGTGATCGCGTCTCGCACGACCCATGCCAACGAAACTCGCCTCGCCTCGGCAATCCTCTCGAGCTCGTGGTGGTCTGTTGCGGGCACGGTGACTGAGATTCGAACTGATTCCATCGCACCTAGCCTGCTGAGCTTTGCAGCAGTCTGCATCACGGTGAGGTAAAGAACAAGTGTTCGCGTCGACAAGCCGCTGACTGCCAGGCGAGCACACGTTCCCCTGCGGACACGATGGACGGACAACCTAGGTCGTCCTAAGTGACGGAGCGCTGCAAATTCATTCGAGAACTGGAGGCTTCAACGCGGGCAAAGTCCGACTGACCGTGCGGTTACGATCCCCGGTATCGACACAGCAACAGGCCGGTAGAGGCTGGCCGACCCGGCCCTCCGGTCTGCGCCGCCTCAGAGGTCGGGGCCGCGGTCAAGTCACTCCCCTTCGGATGCGAGCAGCGCCATCCCACAGTTCCGGGAAGGACGCGCGCATGGCACCGGCAGCGCCGCGCGCGGCTAAGACACCGGGCTCTGTCGGCTCACCAATTCCTCCAGTACCTTCGTCGTCTCGGGCATCGGCTCCGCCGCCTCGTCGTCTAGCGCCTCACGCAGATCCTCGATGAGCTTCTTGTACCGACGCTTCGCCGAGTTCTTGTCGTCCATCGCGGTGTGGCATCGCATCGCTTCGCGCACCGCCTCCTCGTCGATGGGGTCGCGCTGAAGGATGGCGTCGTAGAAACGAAGCGCGAGCTTGGGGTCTCGCAGCTCGCATGCCAACTTCGCTGCCCGGTGGGCGGCCGTGATGAAGCGCTTCTGGTAGTCGCGCCGGTAGGCGTCGGCCCATTCGTAGTCCTCGTCGGCGAGGAAATCGGCCGTGCAGACCTCCAGCGCCCGCTGGTACTCGACCAGTGCCTCATAGCCTTGCAGGCGCTCGGCCCGCGCGAGGTGCGCGTCGAAGGCGTCGACGTCTGTGCGGAACAGGCCTGCCCGCAGCGTGTAGCGCTGACGTGCAGCGACGAGGATCTCGCCCTCAAGATCCGGGACAGCCCGGCTGAGGGTGCGGCGGACGTAGTAGGCGGCGTTCGGAAGTGGATGACCTCCCTGGTTCTCCCCGCTAAGCCCGAGCGCCTCCGCCGCCGTGTCGCGCAGGACCGGCGTGCCGCCGTGGGCGAGCAGGTAGGCGAGCAGCTCCCGCGCCTTTTGGATCGACCAGCCCTCGACCTCTCCGGCGCCTGTCTCGACGCGGAACGTCCCGAAGAGCCTCGCTCGGAACACCGGTCCATCCCCGCTGTCCGACTTTCCGTCCGGCCCGTCGAGAGGGAGCGATGCCTGTCGGTCTATGGCCTCATGGGGTGTGGCGTCGGACTCCTCGAGAACCCTTACCGCGTGATCCGGATGGGTCCCGTTCGGCGATGGAGGGGCTGCCAGGTCGGCGGTCTCAATTGTCCCGTTGCCGTCCGCGGACAGTTCGTCGTCGTCCGCCGGCCAAGTTTCCGAGGCGGCGTGCCCGTTGTGAGATGGTGACGGTGTTGGGGATGAGGACGTCGCAGGTGCGGATCCGGTATCTCTGTGAGGACGGTGCGCAACCTGTCGCCGGACCACGACAGGCTCCAGGTGGAGGGGGGGCAGCTGAGGCAAGGTCAGCGTGATTGCGTCGGGCCCCCCGGACTGTTCGCCTTGGCCGAAGACCACACTGGCTCCGAACGAATGCCGCGTGTCAGCGGCCTCGACCAACTCGGCGAACGCGATCACGAAGATACCTCGCCCTGGACCCTGCCGAAGGACCCCTTCCATCTCGGCGACCGCGGTGGCTGGCTCGGGATTCGGCCCCAGCAGCGCCAGGAGCGCCGGCGCCCCCGGGTCCGCCTCGCGCGCTAACAGCGTGGTCTCAAGCCATCGGGCCAAGCCCGAAGGCGAGTCCGCGGGCGGACCCGCGTCGGCTGGACCTGGTAGCAGCTCCAGGCAGTCGCTGAGAGGATCCTCCGCGGCCGCGTCGGCGACTGCAGTTAGGGTCCCCTCTGGATGGAGCGAATCGAGGGTGGCGAACCAGCTCGTGAGGAGATCACGTCCCTCCAGCCTTCCGCCAACGACCAGGACGCTGCCGACGGCTGCAATGTTGAGGTAGAAGATGCCGGAATCCGAGGCACCGACCGGCACGAGGAGTGGCTGGTCGCTGCCTGCGGCATCAGCCAGTAGCTCCGCCGCCAGCTGATTCATGCGCGAGAGCTTCAGCCGGACCGCCGTTGGCCCCAGGAGCTCGCCACCGACCGAGCATCCGAGCTGGCGGCCTATTGCATGGCGGGATTCGACCAGGGCCTCAGCATCGCCCGGCGGACAGTCGAGCGTGAACTCCAGGTAGCGGTCGGACTCGCGCACGAGGACGATGATGGTGGCGGCGAAATCGAGCTCCGCCAGTGCCGACATGAGCGCCGTACTCGTGGCCAGCACGCGGGCCGCATCGCCAGACCCTGCCGGCCGGCGTTCGGGTCGTCCGTTCGACTGCTCGGCCCGGTGCCGGGCGCGGCGGAACACCAGCAGCATTGCGGCCCCACCGACCGTGATCGCGGCTGCCGCGGCCACGACTCCACCGCCGGGCGTCGGCACCGAGGGCAGGGAGGGCCGAAGCTCCGGCCCGCCGCCGCCGTCATCCGCTGGAGCGGCCGGGTTACCCGGGATCACCGTGGGTGTTGGAGTGGGGACGACCGCTGTGGATTCCGGCGTCGGTGGAACGGGGGAGGGTTCGGGCGTCGGTTCCGGCTCCGGCGTCCCACCGAGGCCTTCTTCCCCGGGGATGGATCCTGGCTCCGCGCTGCCGACCTCCTGTGGAAGCTCCAACCGCCAGCCGGCATAGATGAGATTCGGGTCCACGAAGGTCCGTCCATCCGACATCGTGCGCTGCTGGTTGAGCTTCCAGATCTCGACCCAGCGGAATCCATCGCCGAGGAAGCGTTCCGCGATGCCCCAGAGGTGGTCGCCTCGCGTCACGGTGTAGGTAGCAGGGACGGTTTCCACCGCCAGCACCGGCGCGGCCGTTAACGGGATGGTGGCCGGTTCGGCGAACGAAGCCAGGTGTCTCTGGAGGGGCGCCTCTACGCTCGTAGTGATCGGTGCCGCGGCTGCGAACGCCGCCGACGGCGTGTGGAACGTGGCACTGACTAGGATCGTCCCCGCAAGGGCGCCGTCAACCACCCGGCGTACAATCGGGAGCGTCAGCGGTGCAGTGACGCGAAGCCCGCCCCTTGCCCAGGCTGCCTGATCCGTGAGGACGGCGGCCAGGCCGAACGCGAGCCGTACCACGATGGACAGCAGCAGGTAGGTAACCACCAGCCAGGCGATGCCGGTCGTCACCGTGATGACGTCCTGGTCGCTGAGCCGGGAGCCGGTCAATACCGTTTGGATGTGACTCCAGTCCGGCGTCGAGGCCAGCATGCTGGGTGGCCCGGTCACCGCCCAGAGGCCGACCGCGACCGCGACGCACGTACCGACCAGCGCGACCAGGCCGAGCCATCCTCCCTCTCCTTCTTCTCTTCCTCGGTTGGTCGCGAGCTCGCGCGTGCTCATTGCCGCTGCCCCGTCAGGACGGACTGCAACTGCTGGACCGGGTAGTCATCACTGAACGACCGGGTGATCGGCTCGAGCGCCTCCCAAGCGCCGCCGTTGACGCGGTACCGGGCCGTGAACGTGACCTCCACCGTGATGC
>CAYODX010000036.1:0-14484 GCA_964402795.1 uncultured Terricaulis sp.
TGACGCCCGTGGAGCTTACGCCGGTGCATGAAAAGCGTCACGCTGAGCCCGTCGAGGCGCGACGCCGCCTGCAGGCGCCTTGCTTACAGCCGCTTGCCCCCGCTTCGTCATTCCGGGACGGCCGAAGGCCGAACCCGGAATCCATGGGGGCAAGCCCTTTGATCCCCTGGATTCCGGATCGCGCTGCGCGCGTCCGGAATGACGATATGAATTGCTGACGCCGCGCCGCTTGCCGCTGCTTCGCTGACACGGACTCTGACATTGGCGTCACGCTGAGCCCGTCGAGGCGCGACGTCTCCGGCCTTCGACAAGCTGAGGCCGACGCAGGTGGAGCTTACGCTGGTGGATAAAAAAACGAGTCACGCTGAGGCGGTGGGAGCGCGGTAGCTATTCTTCCCCATCCAGATCGATATCCAGCACCGTCATCGTCAGCACCTGGCCCTCGTCTTCATCGACAGAGACTGTGCCGACGAATTCGGCATGCACATAAACTTCCGCGCTATCGGTCTTGCGCGGGCGGGCGCGGACATCGAGATCGGCCGCGTGCAGTAGCTGGCGCAGGGCTGTCTGCAAACGCGCACGTTCGGCATCGTCTATCGGGGCGTTTTTCTTGGCTCCAGCGGCGCGCGGCACCGCGAGACTGATCGAATACGAGAGTTCGCCCTCGTCCTCATCGCGCAACAAATCCGCCACCTTGGCCCCGTCGACCAGCACGTCGGCTTCTTCCTTGCCGCGGGACACGATCGAGACTGTGGGCGAGCCCCACAATTTGCTGAGATAAGCGCCAAGGCGCGTGCATTCGGCTGCGTTCACGGGATCGCTCCTTCGCCGGCAAACTCGGCTGCGGGAGCAAAGAGGTCAAGCTGCCAAAGCGGGTTCCACTAGTCGAAATCCCAATGCGTGGCTTCGTGACGGAGATGGCGCCCGGTGAAGAAGAGCGCCACGCCTAGCGCGCCGAATATCCCCATCACGCCCAGATAGTCCCACATCCCATCATTGATGGAGTCCATCAGCGTGAACGGGGTGTAGAGTGCGATCATGCCAAGCGCCACGAACACCGCCACCCCGGTCTTGATCAGAACATCGCCGAGGAAATAATTACGATCGATCTCGCCGCGCGAACGACGCTGCGGCTTGGCCGCAGATGGTTTGGTGCTTGCCATACGCTGAAGCTTAGCCGGATTCGCGCGTCCGCGATGCGCTGGCGCAATGCGGTTTATCGTTCGCAGGCCGTAACGAACACGCAGGCCGACGCGGCGCGCAAGCAACAGCGCGAGCGAAGGCCGGCGCACGCTACATCCACCACTTGCCGGGCTTGGCGCGGAAGTTCGCTGCTTTCTCCAGCGCCGCCGAAACAGCAAAGACACTCTCTTCGTCGAGCGTTTTGCCGATTACTTGCAGGCCGAGCGGCAAACCTTGCGCATCGGTCGCCGCCGGCAATGCGATCGCCGGCAGTCCGGCGAGGTTGGCTGTGACCGTGAAGATGTCGTTCAGGTACATCGCCACCGGATCAGCGCTCTTCTCGCCGAGCGCAAAAGCGGCCGAGGGCGTGGCCGGCGTCAGGATCGCGTCGACGCTTGCGAAAGCGTCGCGGAAATCCTGCGCAATGCGCTGCCGCACCTTCTGCGCGCGCAGATAATAAGCGTCATAATAACCCGCGCTCAGCACATAGGTGCCGATCAAGATGCGACGTTGCACTTCACGGCCGAAGCCGGATGCGCGCGTCTGCTCGTATGTGCCGACGAGGTCCTTGCCCGCCACCCGCGCGCCATAGCGCATGCCATCATAGCGGGCGAGATTAGATGACGCTTCAGCAGGGGCGACGATGTAATAGGTAGGCAGCGCGTACTTGGTGTGTTTGAGCGAAATCGGCACGATCTCAGCGCCGGCGTCTCTCGCCCATTGAATGCCCTGCTGCCAAAGCGCTTCGATTTCAGCGGGCATGCCGTCCATTCGATATTCTTCCGGAACGCCGATCTTCATGCCCTTGATAGAGCGCTTCGTGGCGGCGCGGAAATCCGGCAGCGGGTTCGGCAGCGACGTGGAATCCTTCGGATCGTGTCCGGCCATCGATTGCAGCAGCACGGCGGCATCTTCGACCGTCTTTGCGATTGGACCAGCTTGGTCGAGCGAGGACGCAAACGCGACGATGCCCCAGCGCGAACAGCGGCCGTAGGTCGGCTTGATGCCGACAGTGCCGGTAAACGCAGCGGGCTGGCGAATTGATCCGCCTGTATCGGTTGCGGTGGCGCCGAGACAAAGATCGGCGCTCACGGCGGAGGCGGAGCCGCCGGACGATCCGCCGGGCGTAAGCTTCGCATCGTCGTTGCCGCGCCGCCAGGGACTGATGACAGGGCCGAAATGCGAGGTCTCGTTCGACGAGCCCATCGCGAATTCGTCCATGTTGAGCTTTCCCAACATCAGCGCGCCATCGCGAAAGAGATTGGCGGTGACGGTCGATTCGTAGGTAGGCGCGAATTCGCCCAAGATCCCGGAACACGCTGTCGTACGCACGCCTTCGGTGCAGAACAGATCCTTGATGCCGAGCGGGGCGCCTTCCAGCGGCCCGGCTTTGCCAGCCGCGCGTTTCTCGTCCGACGCCTTGGCGCGCGCGCGCGCCGTCTCGGCGGTGACAACAACATAAGCGTTCAGGTGCGGATTAGCGCGCTCGATAGCGCTCAGAAACGCATCGGTCAGCTCAGTTGAGGAGAAGTGTTTCTTCTCCATGCCAGCGAGCGCTTCGACGAGGGTAAGGGAGGTAAGGTCGGTCATAGTCACTATGCACTCAAAGATTTCGCATAGAACGCCGTCCAGGCGCTCGGCGGATAATCCAGGACGGGCTCGCACGGCGTCATGCCGCACCGCTCATAGATGCGCTTGGCCGCGGCGAAGTTGGATCCGGTCTCGAGCACGAGGCGCGCAAAATTCTCGTCCCGCGCCAGCTTCTCGATCCGCGCAAGGATAGCGCCGCCGACGCCCAGCCCGCGCGCTTCGGGCTTGACGAACATGCGCTTCACTTCGCCGACGCCGTTTGGATGGCGACGCAGTGCGCCCATGCCGAGCGGAGCGCCGCCTGCATCGCGGGCGACAAGCAGCGTCGTATCAGGCTGCGCCATCTGCTCGACCGTCATGTGGTGGCGATACTCGGCCGGCGTCAGCTCATAGGTGAAGGCATTGAGCGCCTGCACCAGCATGCGCACGTCGTCGGACAACGGCGACTCGACGGCGATGGTGAAGCTCACTCCACCACCTTCGGCACTACGAAGAAACCATCTTCCGCCTTTGGCGCATTCTTCAACACGCGTTCGGGGTGATCGCCGTCGGTAACCACATCCTCGCGCATCGGCAGCGAGAGCCCTTCGACCGCACTTGTCATCGGCTCGACGCCCTCGACATCGACCTCGTTGAGCTGCTCGATCCAGGCCATGATGCCGTTGAGTTCGGCCGCCATCGGCGCGACGCGCTCCTCGGGCAAGGCCAGGCGCGCCAACTTGGCGACTTTGCGGACAGTCTTTTCGTCAATGGACATGGGGCGGGGCAATAAGCCAATAAGGCAATAAGGCAATAGGGGCGCGGACGCCTTTGCCCTAGTCCGTTACTGCCTTAATGCCAGAACCAGTGCCCATCCTCGATCTCCCCGCCTTCGCCGCCGCCCTGCCGGCGCGCGCCGCCATCCTGGGCATCGATCCCGGCGAAAAGCGAATCGGCGTAGCGGTCAGCGATCTCACCCGATTGATCGCCTCTTCCCTGCAGACCATCGCACGCAGCAAATTCGCAGCGGACGCCGAGGCGATCCTGAACCTCTATGACGCCCGCCAATGCGCCGGCATGGTTGTCGGTCTGCCGCTCAACATGGACGGTTCATCTGGGCCCGCCGCGCAAAGCGCGCGCGCCTTCGCCCGCAATCTGCTGGGCAAACGCGATGCGCCATTGCTGCTTTGGGACGAGCGGCTGTCGACGGCGGCCGTCACGCGCACGCTGATCGAAGGGGACGCCTCACGCCGGCGCCGTGGCGAAGTGGTCGACAAGGTGGCCGCCGCCTACATGCTGCAGGGCGCGCTCGACGCCATGCAGGAGCGACGCGGCGATGGCTGAAGTTTTCGGCGCGCTGGCGCCGACCTTCATCCTGATCGCGCTCGGCCACATCGCGCGCGCTGCGCGCATCGCCACCGCCGAACAATTCGGCATGGTCAACCGTTTCGGGTATTTCGTTCTTTATCCCGCTTTCTTGTTCACGCTGATTTCCGGCGCGAGCTTCGCCGACAATGATGCGCTGCCGTTTCTCGGCGGGGTGCTGGCCGGTTTCGCCATGTTGGCGCTGCTGGCGTTCGGCTTGCGGCTGGTTTTCAGCGGCGACGGGGCGGCCTATTCGAGCGTCTTCCAGGGTGCGTTGCGCTGGAATGGCTTTGCCCTGCTTGCGGCCGCGCCTAACCTTTTCGGCGCGCAAGGCACGGCGCTCATCGGTTTGGCGTTCGGCCCGCTGGTGCTGATGCTGAATATTCTCTGTGTCATCGTGCTTGCGCGCTGGGGCGCGGCGCGCGCGACGTCGATGAGGGCGGTGCTGGATCAGATTATCGCCAATCCGCTCATCATCGCCTGCGCCATCGGCATCGCCGCCAATCTCGTGGGCCTTCGAGATCTGGGTTACGCGAGCGATGCGATCCGCCTGCTCGGCCAGGCAGCGATGCCGATCGCGCTCGTTTGCGTCGGCGCGGGGCTCGATTTTGCAGCTTTGCGCGCTTCGCTGCCCAAAGTCGCAGCCGCCTCACTGATGCGGCTCCTCGCTGCGCCGGCGCTGGTCTGGGGCGCATGCCTCGCCACCGGCGCCGGCCCCCTGCCTCAAGCCATCGCCGTTGGCATCGCCTCCACGCCGACGGCTGCCGCGAGCTACACGCTGGCGCGAGAAATGGGCGGAGACGCGCGGCTGATGGCCGCCATCATCACGGCCACCACCATTTTATCCTTCATCACGATGCCGATAGCGATCACGCTGGCGCTGCACTGAAGCGGGAACCGGAACGCCGAGCAGCGCTTTCCACAAGCCCGATGCCTCCCGCTGCTCCCGACGCCGAGATCGCCGGTCTCGCTTATGTCACCAGCGAAGGCGCGGGTATTTCTCGCCGTCGCCGGGGCGGCGGTTTTTCCTATTACGACGCGAGCGGTAAGTTGATCCGCGACACGGCGACCCTCGCGCGCATAAAGAGCCTCGCCATTCCCCCAGCCTGGGTTGATGTCTGGATTTGCCCCGACGAGGCCGGGCATCTGCAAGCGACCGGCCGCGACGCGAAAGGTCGCAAGCAGCATCGTTACCATGCGCGCTTCCGCGAAGTGCGCGATGCGGCGAAGTTCGATCGTTTAGTCGCGTTTGCTCAGGCGCTGCCGGCGCTACGCTCACGCATCGATGCGGACATGGGTCAACGCGGCCTGCCGCGTGAAAAGGTGCTCGCCACCATCGTTCACCTGCTGGACACCACGCTCATCCGCGTCGGCAACGATGAATACGCGAAGAACAACAAAAGCTATGGCCTGACGACGCTCAAAGACCAGCATGCAAAGATCGAAGGCGCCACGCTGCGCTTCGTCTTCACCGGAAAGCACGGCAAGAGTTGGCGGCTCACAATCAAGAATCGCCGTGTCGCCAAGGTCGTGAAAGCGACCCAGGATTTGCCCGGTCAGCGCTTGTTTCAGTATGTGGGCGAAGATGGCGCGCCGCAGAGCGTCACATCGACCGACGTCAACGCCTATTTGCGCGACATCAGCGGCGCCGACATTACGGCGAAAGACTTTCGCACCTGGGGCGGCACGGTGCTGGCGGCGGCGGAGTTGACGCGGCTGGGCGACCACGACACCCCATCCTTGGCGAAGGCCAACATCAAAGCCGCCATTGAGACGGTGTCGATGAGTCTCGGCAACACGCCGACCATATGCCGCAAATGCTACGTGCATCCCATGCTGCTGGAGAGCTATCTGGCCGGCGACTTCACGCTCGCGCGCGCTTACCGCGCCGGGCTTTCGGATCATGAAGCGGCGGTGCTCGCGTTCCTGGATCGCACGCGCCGTCGCCCAAAAACGCCGGCGCGTCCATTCCAAGCGAAGCGGACGAGGCCCGAAGCTCTGGCGGAGGTCAGCGCTTCCTGAGCGGCTCGACCGGCTCGCTCTCGCCGACAATCATCGTCGCATCCTCGTCGAACGCGGGATCGTTGGTGGGATCGGCGAAATAGGTCTTAGCCTGGGTCGCCGGCTCCAACGGCGCGTGGGGCCGCGCCGTTGCCGCTTCGGCCTTGCCAGCGCCAAGTCCCGCGACCACAGCCGCGAAAGCCACGCCAACCGGACGCAAGGGGCTCAGTTCGTCACGCTTGGGGTGCGATTTCGTCATCTCGCCCTCCTTCAGTTCAGCCCGTTCAACCCGCCCGCTCCGACCGCCGGAACAAAATGAGTACAGCACCGAGTCCAGGGCGCCAATAGGGCCGAAACCTTTGTCCACGCCTTCTTCTCGCCGCGCTTGCGGCGAAGCGGTCACAGCGCTTAACAAGCGCTCATGGCTCAGCGACCGACTGGCGTGAGAAGAAGCGAAGCTGGCGCCGGTCCTGTCCGATTCCGCAGCAAACATTTGTTGGCCATCGCGGACCTCGATCGTTTCGAGGTGGAAACCTTGCTTGACCGCGCCGAGGCGTTCGAGCCTCTGCTCGAGCAGAAGGTCAAGAAGCTGGACGCGCTGCGCGGCCGCACGCTCATCAATCTCTTTTTCGAGAACTCGACGCGCACGCAATCGAGCTTTGAACTCGCCGGCAAACGCATGGGCGCGGATGTCGTCAATATGAGCGTGAAGAGCTCCAGCGTCGCAAAAGGCGAGACGCTGATCGACACAGCAGCGACGCTGAACGCGATGCGGCCCGATCTGCTGGTCGTTCGCCACGCGTCCTCGGGCGCGGCGGAGCTGCTCTCACGCAAAGTCGATTGCGCAGTGATCAATGCCGGCGACGGCAAACACGAACATCCCACGCAAGCTTTGCTCGACGCCTTCACTATCCGCCGAAGGCTGGGCTCGATCGAAGGGCTCAATGTCGCTATTTGCGGCGATGTTCTGCATAGCCGCGTGGCGCGTTCGAACATCGCGCTTCTGAACATGCTCGGTGCAAGCGTGCGCCTCGTCGGCCCTCCGACATTGATGCCAGCAGGCGCCGAGCGATGGGGCGCACAAGTATTTCACGACATGCGCAAGGGCGTCAAAGACGTCGATGTCGTGATGATGCTGCGCGTGCAGCGCGAGCGCATGACCGGCGGCTTCTTCCCGTCCGCACGTGAATTCTTCTGGTTCTACGGTCTGGATGAAGACAAGCTGCGCTGCGCCAAACCGAATGCGCTCGTCATGCATCCCGGGCCGATGAACCGCGGCGTCGAGATCGACTCCACAGTCGCGGACAATCCGGCGGTATCGTTGATCGAAACCCAGGTCCGTATGGGTGTGGCCGTGCGCATGGCGGTGCTCGAGGCGCTGGCGGAGAGCGGCGCAAACGAGGAGAAACGCTGATGTGGATGTTTCTGCTCTGGTGGTGCGTCGATGATCATCTGGCCGCCGCGCTTGACGCGCCAGGCCTTGGAAACCTGCCGCTCTGGGTGCCGCTTGTCATCGCGCTCGCATTTTCAACGACGCTCAACGTGGCGATGAAGAAGAGATGACGCGCATTAGTTTTGTCGCCTTCCAAGAGGTCCGGCCGGCGCCGGAGGGATTTCGCCCGCGCACGCCGGCGTTCCAAGCATGACCAAACCGACGCTCATCACCAACGCCAAGCTGATCGACCCGGCCAAAAGCAAAGTCGAAGATGGCGCAATCTTGTTCGCAGACACAATACTCGCGGTCGGACGCATCGATGGCGCGCCCGATGACGCTGAGAGGATCGACGCCGGAGGCGCCCATGTCGCCCCGGGCCTGATCGATATGCGCGTGGTCATCGGCGAGCCGGGCGCCGAGCACAAGGAGACCTTCAAGTCGGCCGGGCGGGCCGCGGCTGCTGGCGGCGTCACCACAATGGTGATGATGCCGAACACGGATCCGGTGATCGACGATCAGAGCCTTGTCGATTTCGTCTTGCGCCGCGGCATAGACCGCTCCGGCGGCGTGCGCATTCTGCCCGCCGCGGCTCTGACCAAGCACCTCGACGGCGAATTGATGACCGAGATCGGGTTGATGGCCGAGGCGGGCGCCGTGATGTTCACCAACGGCGACAAGCCAATCGTCGACTCCCGCGTGCTGCGCCGCGCGCTCTCTTACGCCACTGCCTTCGGCGCCCTGGTCGCGCACCGGCCGGAAGATCCCTATCTCGCGCAGGGCGGGGTTATGCATGAGGGCGAACTCGCCGCCAGGCTCGGCTTGCCCGGTATTCCGGCCGCCGCTGAATCGATCATGGCCGAGCGCGATTTGGCTTTGTCCGAGCTCACCGGCGGGCGTTTGCTGCTCGACATGCTCTCAGCAGCGCAAACCTTGCCGGCCTTGAAGCGCGCCAAAGAGCGCGGCGTGCGGGCCTGCGCAAGCGTCAATGTTCACCACCTCGTGCTCAACGAGCACGACGTCGATGGTTATCGCAGTTTCGCCAAGCTCTCGCCGCCGCTGCGCAGCGAGGAAGATCGAGCGGCGCTCGTGCATGCGGTCAGCGACGGGCTCATCGACGTGATCGTCTCCGGCCACGATCCCCAGCCAGCGGAAGACAAGCGTTTGCCGTTCGAAGAAGCGGCATTCGGCGCAGTGGGGCTGGAGACATTGCTGCCGGCCGCCCTGACGCTGCACCACAAGGGAGATGTCGCCCTCAACAGCCTCATACGTGCAATGACGCTGAGGCCAGCCGAATTGCTCAGCCTGCCGCAAGGCCGCCTTACCAAAGGGGCGCCAGCCGATCTGATTGTTGTCGATCTGGGCGCTCCGTTCCGGCTCGATTCCGACAAGCTGAAATCAAAATCGAAGAATTCGCCGTTCGACGAGAAGCTGCTGCAGGGCGCCGTGAAACGGACATTCATCGCCGGTAGAGGAATCTACTCCGCCTGAGCGGCAGCCGATACGGATAGCCAGCGATGCGGAGATTCCTCGCAGCGGCTTAGCCGAGAAGGAGACATCTCGTGCGCATTGCCACCTTCGTTATTCTGCTGGCGCTCTCAGCCTGCGCAACCAATCCCGTTCCCCCGCCTATCCATCCCGGCGACCCGGGCCCGAATGGCGCGCCGCCGCCGATCCCGCTCGATGGCCCGATCGCCTATAGCTGCGATAACGGCGCACAACTGATCGTCGACATCGAAGGCGCCAGTGCGCGCGTTGCTATTGTCGGCGGCCCGTCCATGGTGCTGCCGCGAGCTGGCGAAGGCTATTACTCGAACGGACGCTATGGCTTCCGCGGCGGCGGCGGCGCCGGCCAGTGGGAAGTCGGCCGCGCCGCGCCTGTGAATTGCACGGGAAGCTGAGCGTTCGAACGCCTCTCCACAGCTCCGCTTGGGCCTGTTAGACATCGCATGGTGCTGGTGCTTCCTTTCCTTCTCGCGGCCGCGGGCGGCTATCTGCTTGGCTCCATTCCATTCGGATTGGTGATCACGCGCCTCGCTGGACTTGGCGACATCCGCGAGATCGGCTCAGGCAATATTGGCGCGACCAACGTCTTGCGCACGGGCCGGAAAGATTTGGCGCTGGCGACGCTGTTGCTCGATGCGGGCAAAGCCGCGATCGCATTGCTGCTTGCGCGCTGGCTCGCCGCCAGCAACCCCAATCAAGTCGAGATCAGCCTGGTCGCCGGCGGCGCCGCTTTCCTTGGCCATTGCTTTCCGGTTTGGCTCGGCTTCAAAGGCGGCAAAGGCGTCGCCACCTTTTTCGGTCTTCTGTTCGCCGGCATCTGGCCGCTCGGCATCATCGCCGCCGTTACTTGGCTCGCCGTTGCGACCATGTTCCGCTTTTCCTCGCTCGCTTCGCTCTCGGCCGCGGCTGCGACGCCGGTGGCGGCGCTGCTTGCCGGCTTCAGCTGGCCCGAGGTTGCCTTCACTCTTATTATTGCGGCGCTGATCTTCTGGGTGCATCGCGCCAACATCGCCCGGCTTCGCGCTGGCACGGAACCGCGTATCGGCGAAAAGAAGAACGCTGCGCCCGCCGCTTCCGAGACCACCGTGCAATCATGACTCGCACGCTGTCGCGCCCGGAGCGGATCGCCTGGGCGCGTCTGGCGCGCACGCCGCGCATCGGTCCGCTCTCCTTCGCTCGTCTGATTGCGCGCTTCGGCACAGCCGCCGCCGCGCTCGACGCGCTGCCGCGCTTCTCCGATCAGAAGCCGCCTCCAGAAGAGAAGCTGGCGGCCGAAATCGATGGCGTCGAAGCCCTCGGCGCGCGCCTCATCGCGTCATGCGAACCGGACTATCCAGCCTTGCTCGCCCAGCTCGACGCGCCCCCGCCGCTGATCGCCATCCGCGGCAAGATCGAAGTGTTGGAGAGACCGACGGTCGCCATCGTCGGCTCGCGGGAAGGCTCGGGCGCCGCGCTCATGTTCGCCGAGCGGCTTGCGGCTGAACTCGGCGCCGCCGGTTTCACGATCGTCTCGGGTCTGGCGCGCGGGGTGGACGCCGCGGCCCATCGCGGCTCGCTCGCGACCGGCACTGTCGCCGTTCTCGCCGGCGGGCTCGACCAGCCATACCCGCCACAGAACCTCAAACTTCATGAAAACATCTGCGCAGATGGAGTCGTGGTCGCCGAGGCGCCGCTCGGCAGCGTCGCGCGGGCGCGCGATTTTCCACGCCGCAACCACATCATCTCCGGGCTCTCGCGCGGTGTTGTCATTATTGAGGCTGCGCTCCGTTCCGGTTCGCTGATCACCGCGCGCGCCGCCGCTGACCAGGGCCGAGAAGTGATGGCGGCGCCGGGCTCGCCGCTTGACCATCGCGCACGCGGCTCGAACGCATTGATCAAGCAGGGCGCAACGCTGATCGAGAGCGCCGATGATGTGATTGCCGTGCTCGGCGAAACCGCGCCATCACCTCGCCCGCTGTCCCCAGGACCATTGTTCGAGCAAGGCGACGAGATCCTGCCTGGGCTGCCCAGGCGCGTCGCTGCGCTGCTGTCGCCAACGCCGATCCACGTCAATGACATCGCCCGCCTGCTGGACGTCCCCAGCGGCGCCGTCGCAGCAGCGCTCACAGAGCTGGAGCTGGGCGGGCGCGCCGCTTCGCTGCCTGGAGGCTACGCCGCGTCGTCCGGGCTTGTGTTCCCCTGAACCGCCGCGCGGGCCGCTCGGTGCGCCTGCTCCAGCGGCGCAGCCACCGCCTCCAGCCCTATCATGCGGGCCATGTTGGCCAGTTGCTCCGCCACGTCGCTGACGTACGAAGCGACCTCATTGGCGCTGATATTATCGAAACCTGTCGGATATTCGTTTTCCGGCATATGGTGTAGGCCCGTTACTACCATCACGGGTTGTTCGTAACAGCCTTGGATTGCGAGCGCCATACGGTTTGAAATAATCTCAAGCTACGGACGCTCAAATGAAAATTATCAAACGGCCGGCCTAGGTGCGGCATTCACAACCGGCAGGTGCGTTGACAGGGCCGAGGCCGCCCCCCAGTTTCCGCCCCTCTTTTGGCCCGGCCATCAGCGCTAGAGCACCCTTTCAGACATGAACGTCGTCGTCGTCGAATCCCCGGCTAAGGCCAAGACAATCAACAAATATTTGGGTCCGGACTACAAGGTCCTGGCCTCCTATGGGCACATTCGCGACCTGCCCCCGAAGGACGGGTCGGTGAAGCCGGACGAAGATTTCGCGATGGACTGGGAGATCGATTCCAAATCTTCCAAGCACGTCAAAGCCATCGCCGACGCCCTCAAAGGGGCGGACAATCTCATCTTGGCGACCGACCCTGATCGTGAGGGCGAGGCGATTTCCTGGCACGTGCTCGAGGCGCTGAACCAGAAGAAGGCGCTGAAGGGCAAATCGGTCAAACGCGTCACGTTCAACGCGATCACCAAACCCGCCGTGCAGGCCGCGATGGCCGCCCCGCGCGACATCGATATGGAACTCGTCGACGCGTACCTGGCGCGTCGGGCGCTCGATTATCTGGTGGGGTTCGGGCTGTCTCCGGTGCTGTGGCGGAAGCTTCCGGGCTCGCGCTCGGCAGGCCGCGTGCAATCGGTAGCGCTCAGGATCATCGTCGACCGCGAAGTCGAGATCGAACGATTCAAGCCCCAGGAATATTGGTCCGTCGACGCCCAGCTCGCGACCGCGCGCGGCGACATTTTTCCTGCGCGTCTCTCCGCGTTCGAAGGCAAGAAGCTGAAGCGCCTCGACATCGCCAACGCGCAGATGGCGCACGCAGCACGCGACGCCGTCAAGCGCGGCGGTTTCACGGTCAGCGCTGTGGAGTCCAAGCCGACCAGACGCAATCCGCCCCCTCCATTCACCACGTCGACGCTGCAGCAGGAAGCGGCGCGCAAGCTCGGCTTCAACGCCTCGCGCACGATGCAGACAGCGCAGCGGCTCTACGAGGCGGGCCACATAACGTACATGCGGACCGATGGCGTCAGCATGGATGAAGGCGCCTTGCGTGATCTCCGGCGCGCGATCGACAGCCAGTTCGGCAAAGACTACACACCCGCCGAGCCGCGCCGCTACGCGTCCAAGATCAAGAACGCTCAAGAAGCGCACGAAGCCATCCGCCCCACTGACCCTTCGCGCCATCCGCGCGATCTACACCTCGACGGCGACCAGGCGCGGCTCTACGAACTCATCTGGAAACGCGCTGTGGCGAGCCAGATGGAAGCCGCCTCGATCGAGCGCACGACCGTCGATTTCACCGAGCCGACCGGCAAGGTGGAGCTGCGCGCAACCGGACAGGTGATCCTCTTCGATGGCTTCCTGAAGCTCTATCAGGAGGGCCGCGATGACGAAGAAGAGAATGATGAGAACCGCCGCCTGCCGCAATTGCGGCAAAGCGAAAGCGTCAATGTGCATGACGTCAAAGCCGATCAGCACTTCACTGAGCCGCCGCCCCGTTATTCCGAAGCGAGCCTTGTCAAGAAACTGGAAGAACTCGGCATCGGCAGACCTTCGACTTATGCGGCGATCCTCGAGAAGCTGCGCGAGCGCAATTATGTGCGCATGGAGAAGAACCGCTTCATTCCGGACGATCGTGGCCGTCTCGTCACTGCCTTCCTGGAGAACTTCTTCTCCAAATATGTCGAATACGACTTCACCGCCGACCTTGAAGAAAAGCTGGATGAAGTCAGCGCAGGCGAACTGGATTGGAAGGCGCTGATGCGCGCCTTCTGGAAGGACTTCAACGGCGCTTTGGGCGAGATCAGCGAACTGCGCATCACCGAGGTTCTCGACACGCTGAACGAGGTGCTCGGCCCGCACATCTTTCCGCCAAAGGAGGACGGATCCGATCCGCGCACGTGTCCGCTCTGCGGCGCCGGTCAGTTGTCGCTGCGGCTCGGCAAGTACGGCGCCTTCGTCGGCTGTTCGAACTATAATGGCGATCCGCCATGCAAATACACGCGGCCGCTGGCCGGCGGCGAAAACGGCGAAGCTGCGGCGATCCCGAGCGAAGGCATTGAACTGGGAGAGGGTCCGAACGGGCCGGTCACACTGAAGACAGGGAGGTTCGGCCCCTATTTCGAAACGCCGAATGCGGACGATCCGGACAAGCCCAAGCGCGCGTCGCTGCCGCGCGGCTGGACGCCTGAAACGACGACGCTGGAAAAAGCCATCGCGCTGCTTTCGCTGCCGCGCACGGTTGGCGTGCATCCGAGCGAGAACGAGACGATCTATGCAGGCATCGGCCGCTACGGCCCCTACCTGCAGATGGGCAAGATGTACGCAAACCTGCCCTCGATCGAAGACGTGTTCGAGATTCAGATGAACCGCGCAGTCGCGGTGATCGACGAAAAGAAAGCCGGCGGCGGCAAAGGCCGCTTCGGCCGCGCTGCGCCCAGCGCCATCAAAGAGCTCGGCGAAAGCCCGGTGACGGGCAAGCCTGTGCGCGTGCTGAATGGGCGCTATGGGCCATACATCAATGACGGCGAAACCAACGCCAACGTGCCGAAGGACAAAAAGCCGGAAGACGTCACCCTCGACGAAGCGCTGTCCTTGCTCGCAGCGCGCGCGGAGGCCGGCGGCGGCAAGAAGAAGGGCAAAAAGGCGGCGCCGAAGAAGGCGAGAGCCGAGAGCGAGACGAAGGCAAAGCCCGCGAAGAAAGCCGCCAGCGCCGCGCGCAAGACGGCGTCGAAAAAGAAGACCGCAAAAAAAGCCGCCGGATGATGCTGCGCGCGCTGCATCTGCCTCTTTGCAGCGCATTGTTCGCCTCCGGTTGTGCCGCGCCGCCCGACAAAAAAAATCACGGGCGAGCGCAATGTTCTCGCCGGGCCGGTGGATGAAAAAGCGTCACGCTGAGCTTGTCGAAGCGCGACGTCTCCGGCCTTCGACAGGCTCAGGCTGACGCTGGTGGATGACGCCGGTGCATGAAAAGCGT
>CAYODX010000037.1:0-10180 GCA_964402795.1 uncultured Terricaulis sp.
TAGAACGTCAGCTTCCCAAGCTGAATGTCGGGGGTTCGATTCCCCCTGCCCGCTCAGGGTTTCATGTGTTCGGCCCGGAGACACGGGTAGCAGATCAACCGGTTTTAGTTGTGGCGTCGTGACTTCAGCGGCCGCGCAGCTGGTCGTTGTTCTCCTGGATCGCGCCTCCGCCGGATGGAACGTCAAGGACGCCGACCGATGCCAGCAATTGGCGTTCGGCGACCACAAGATCGCGTTCTGCCTGCGCCAGCGCGATGCGAGCGGCGAGAAGATCCGCTTCCTGATCGAGCACCTCGACCGTGGAGCGCAGGCCGGTCTCCTGCTCAAGCGTCACGCCTTCGTAGGCGAGCTCTGCGGCGGACACCTGCTCTCGTGCGGAATCGACCGCCGCGCGTGCGCTGGCGAGGCCAGTCCACGCATTGGTGACATTTTCCTGCACTGCGCGCTGCACCGAGGCGAGGTCGAGATTGGCCGCTGACCGTAGCGCCCGTTGCTGGCGCGTGCGCGAACGGATAGCGCCGCCTTGAAACAAAGGCACCGCAACTCGAACGCCGACGGAATCGCTTGAGGTGTCTTGTGTGTCATCGTCGAAATTGCCGCCAAGACCGGCGCCCGCCTCCAACGTCACATTGAGGCGCCCCTGTGCTGCCGCGACGTCGACGTTGGCGTCAGCCAGTTCGACGTCCGCTTCGGCGCCGATCAAAAACGGGCTCAAGCGCGTCGCCGTTTCCAGCGCGCTGTTGAGATCGCTCGGCAGGCCGCTCGCGCGCGCCGGCGCCTGCAAATCGGAGGGCGGATAGCCGACAAGACGCTGATAGGCCTGCACTGCGGCCGCCATCGCACCTTGGGCCTGCACCAGCTGTGTTCGAGCTTGCGCCTGACGCGCCTGGGCTTGCGCAACATCAGTGCGGGTGACAACACCGGCGTCAAACTGCGCCTGCGCAAATTCCAGCAGCCGCGTCAGGTTGCGCACTGTCGTTTCGCGGGCAGCCACAACGGCTTGCGCTTGACGCACATCAGCGTAGGCGCGGGTGACGTCGAGCAAGAGCGTCTGACGCGCGAGTTCGAAATCGGCCACCGCGCCGGCGATCTGCGCGCGCGCGGCGCGTGTGCCGGCCCAGACGCGGCCCGAACCGAACAGCAATTGCGACAGATTGGCTGAACTCGCCCAGGTCTCGTTGCGGCCGGTTTCGAGCAGCAGGTTGTCGCTGTCGCGGTCGGACCAGCCGGCGTTTCCGGTGATTGATACTTGCGGCAGCGCTGCGGCCCAGGCCTGCGGCAGCGCCTCGCGCGTCGCGCGCAGTCTTTGTCGCTGCGCCGCCAGCGCCGGATTGGTCTGCTGGGCCGCGACCATGGATTCCGCCAGCGTCTCGGCCGCGGCCATTCCCGGGGCGATCGCGACCGTCAGCGCGGCCATGGAAACGATCAACTTACGCATGAGAACTTCTTCCTCACTCCCGCCGCAGCGCCTCGATCGGGTCGAGCCGGGCGGCGCGCCAAGCGGGGTATGCCCCGAAGACGACGCCAACCAGCCCTGAGAAGCCGATCGCCATGGCGGCATTTAGCGGCGCCACCACCAAGGGTAGGTTAAACAAGGATGTCATCGCCCAGGCGCCCAATACCCCCAGCACGAGACCGATTATGCCTCCCGCCACGGAAAGCGTAACCGCTTCGAGGCCGAACTGATGCAGAATATCGGCCTGCCGCGCGCCGAGCGCTTTGCGCAAGCCGATCTCACGGGTCCGTTCAGTTACGCTGACCAGCATGATGTTCATGATGCCAATCCCTCCCACCAGCAGCGAAACGGCGGAGATGCCGCCTAATAGATAGGTGAATACCTGCGTTGTTTGAGCCGCCGCCTGCGTGATCGAACTCAAATTCTGCACCGTGAAATCATCTTCGCCTTCGCGGGTGCGGTGCCGCTGACGCAAAAGGCTCTCGACCTCCTGCTGCAGGCGGCTGAGATCGCCTTCATTCGCCGCTTTGACCGAAATCTGGCTGACTGTGTCGGCGCGGCGGTTACGCCCCGCAATGCGACGCTTCACGGTCGTCAGCGGCGCGAGCACGATATCGTCCTGGTCCATGCCGAACCCGGACTGGCCTTTCGACGCAAGTACGCCGATCACTTCATAGGCGCCGCCGTTGATGCGCACGCTCTGCCCCAGCGGGTCGACATTCGGAAAAAGTTGGTTTGCGACGGTGGCGCCCAGCACGACAAGACGACGCGCTTGGCGCTCCTCGCTGGCATCGAAGAAGCGACCCTGCGCAATCTCCCAATCCCGTGCGGCCAGATAATCAGGGGTTACGCCCTCGATCTGCGTATTCCAGTTCAGCCCCTCGGCGATGATCTGACCGCGAGAGCGTTGCGATGCGGCGACAACGACTACCCCGTCGACTTGTTCGCGTACGGCGTTGGCGTCGTCGATGGTGAGCGAATCCCAACCGCCGGCGGGGCCAGCCGCACTGCGCACGCCGCCGCCCGCGCGGACCGAGCCAGGCACGACGATCAACAGATTGGAGCCAAGGCTCGCAATAGAGCGCTCGACCTGCGCCTGCGCCCCTGCGCCGAGCGCCACCATGGCCACGACTGAGCCAACCCCGATGATGACGCCAAGCGCAGTCAGCGCCGACCGCATAGGGTTCGTACGTAATGCTCGGGCCGCGCTCGCGATCAGATCAGACGTGCGCATCATGGCGAGAAATCCGTTCATTTGCACGATCAGCGATGATCTGGCCGTCGCGCATTTCGATTGTGCGCTTAGTTGCGCCAGCGACCTCCGCATCGTGCGTCACCAGCACGAGCGTCACCCCCTCGCTATTGAGCTGCGAGAACAATGCGAGGATTTCCTTACCTGTCGCCGAATCGAGCGCGCCCGTCGGCTCGTCCGCGAGCAGCAGAGCCGGTTGACAAGCAAGAGCTCGCGCAATTGCGACACGCTGCTGTTGGCCGCCGGACAGCTGCGTCGGCCGGTGCGACACTCGCTCGCCCAAACCGACCCGCTGCAGCAACACCTCCGCGCGCGCGCGCCGCTGGGCCGGCGCCATGCCGTTGTAGATGAGCGGCAGCTCAACATTCTCGAGTGCGGTCAGGCGCGGCAGCAGATTGAAGCTCTGGAACACGAATCCAATGGTATGGTTGCGGAAACCGGCGAGTTGCTCGTCGCCCATCGCCGCGACATCGGCGCCATCGATGACGAGCCGACCTGATGTTGGCCGGTCCAGTGCGCCAATGACATTCATTAGCGTAGACTTTCCCGATCCTGAGGGTCCGATGATGGCGCAATAATCACCGCGATCGATCGATACGCTGACATGGTCGAGCGCCCGCACTAGCTCATCGCCCATCTGATAGAGCTTGACCAAATCGCGCGCTTGGATCAGCGCCGCCATCAGGCGCCCCGAATGCGGACGGCGCCGCCGGCGGCGCCGCGGCCGCCGCCCAGCGGACTGTTCTGTTGCTGGGGCGAGGGAGGGCCGCCGCCGACGATTACGCGGGCGCCTTCGTCGACGCCGCTAAGAACAAGCGTGTAGCTGCTGTCAGCGACGCCAATTTCAACCTGCACTGGCGTCGGCCGATTATTGCGCAAAACCCAAAGCACGGCGTCCTGGCGCACTTCGCCGCGCCGACCAGCGCCCGCACGCATCTGCGCAAGCAATTCGCGTTGGCGCGGCGACAGAGTCGGCTCGAGTTGGCGGATCACCTGCTCGCGAACTTGCCGCATCATTGCGCGACGATTGCCTGCGGCTGCGCCGCCCTGCGCCGAGGCCATGGCGGCCTGAAACGCCTGCCGCGCCGTCTCTTGCTGTTGCCGATTGAGTTCAAGCTGCTCAACGATCTGCGCAACGCCGCGTGTGCCTTGGCCGCTGACGGAGGCTTGGCCGTTGCTCTGCACAGCGCCTGCGCCGCTCCGCTGGGTCAACGCTTGGGCCCGCGCGACCAGCGTTGGATCGCCGGGCCGGAAGCGCAATGCGGTGTTCGGCACGCGCAGCACGTTCTGGCGCTGCTCCAGCACGATCTCTGCATTCGCAGTCATGCCCGGCAACAATTGTCGTCCTAGATTGTCTGCTTCGACCACCACAGTATAGCTCACAACGCCCTGCTCGGCGACGCCCTGCTGGCGTACCTGGCTGACCCGCCCTTCGAACTCTCGATCGGGAAACGCATCGACGGTGAAGCGGACAGGCATTCCCTCTTCGACTTCGCCAATATCCGCTTCATCAACGGTGATGTTCGCCTGCAACCGCGAGAGGTCCTGCGCGATGACGAAGAGCGTCGGCGCCTGAAAGCTCGCGGCGACGCTCTGGCCGACATTGATCTGCCGGTCCACGACTACGCCATCTATCGGCGAGCGGATCACACTGCGCTCAAGATCCGTGCGCGCCGTCGCCAATTGCGCCTGCGCCTGCGCCACTGCTGCGCGTGCAGTGTCGCGGGCGGCGCGCTGCTGCGCCATCAATTGCTCGGAGGCAAATCCGCGCCGCTGCAACAAGACATAACGCTGGTAATCCGAGTTAGCGACCGCGGCCTGCGCCTGCGCCTGCGCCAGCTGCGCCTGGGCTTGCACGATGCGCTGTTGAAAAGAAGTCGGATCGAGTCGCGCAAGAACCTGACCAGCGCGCACCTCGCTGTTGAAATCGACCAGCACTTGCGTCACCGGACCTGACACAGTGGACCCGACGTTCGCCGACACCAGCGGCTGCAGCGTTCCGGTGGCGCTCACCACACGCGTGATCGCGCCCCGATCTACGGCGGCGGTCCGGTAAGGCTCGCCGCCGCCTGAACCGCGCAGAAACATCCACCCGACCAGGAGCAGCAGGAGCACCGCGCCAGCCGCCAGATAAAGGTTGCGGCCGCGCAGCAGCGATGGGCGCCTGTCCCACATAGCCTTCATATTCTGTTGCGCTCGGGTCAGCATTCAGCTCCTCGCGGCGGCGATCGGGCCGCAGGGCGGCCTTCACCATCATAACGAGTCAAGATGAAGCCGCACTGAAGCACCTCTCATGAGGAGAGCTGCGATGTCAGTTCATCGGCCGGCCGCCCATGGGCGACGTTTCCGGCCGGCGACTCGGCGGCCGCGCCTGCCCGACGAGACGGATCAGCTCCGAGCGGCGAAGGTCGCCACTCTCGTCTTCGTCGTAATCCCGCATGCGGCCGCGGATTTCGGTGTCGAACTCCTCCCGCGTGATGACGTTGTCGACATTGCGGTCAAAGTCCAAACGATAAGGGCCGAGCTGACCGCCGCCGAGCACGGCATTGGCCCAGTTCTGAAATTCGATGGGTTGAACCTGCCCGTCGCGGTTTGTGTCGGCTCGCGCAAATTCTCTTGCTGAACCGGCCTCCATCTCCTGGGTGCTCGTGCTGAGGTTGCCGTCGCTATCGAAGGCGACGAACATCAGCGCATCGGCGGAGAGCAAAGCGCGAATCGGCTCGTTTGTGTCCGAACCATGGCCAGAACCGCTCGCGCACGCCGTAAGCGTCAATGCGCCGATCACGCCTGCTACGATCTTGGTGTTCATGCACGGTCCCTTTGCTTGGAGCGCAAGTGTTGTGGGCGCCTCACCAGGGCGACCTTATGGCGAACGCCCCCGCTCCGCCGCAAGTGCGACGCCAAAGGGAGACTGGCAAGCCTGAACGTGGAGACGCAGCCAATTCGCCCACCGCGTGATGGGCCTTATACAAAAGCTCGGTCTGGCTGGGTTGACCGGCCCTTCCGGATAGCCCGCTTTGCGCGGACCGCCGCATCGTAAAACCAGCCCATCGGCGTGACCGGATAGCGTGTCGCAAACAGCGGCGCGCGGTCCGCGCCGAGGAGCGGCTTCCAGGCCGCTTCACCCGCGCCGAGGTCGAAACGGCGCAGTCCGCGGCTGTAGGACCAGGCGACAAGGTCCTCCACCAGAAGTCGGGCTGGCGAATACTGCGCCAGGGGATGATCGGCGAACGCGAGCATCAGGCAATAGAATGTGTCGCCGGCGACGAGGCCCCACTGGGTTGCCAGAATCTCGCCTGCGACTTCGTAAGCGGACAGGTTGACTGCTCCGCGCCGGTGCAAGCGCTCCGTCATCGCCGCGAAATAGCTGCGATAGCCAGGCCGTTCGAAACCCTGCGCATTCTTCAAGGCGTAGCGTCGCGTCTTCTGCTCCACCATGGCTGTATAAAGCCGGGCGACTTCTTCTGCCGTCTCCGCCACGATGAAACGAGCGCCCCCAGCTCGCTCCATGTGGCGGCGCTTGCGGCGGCTGTCTTTCGGTCGGTGCAGACGCGTGGAGGCGTAGGTGGCAAAATCGCCATCGAGTGGGATGCAATAGCCGACATTGTGCGCGGTTGGCGTTTGCGCCTCCATCGCGGCGGCAGCGAGCGGCATTTTCTCCAGAGAGACTGCATCGATTGCGCCTGCTGCCGCGCAGACCCGCCGCCACAGCCCCGCCGGCGTCGCGCTCGCATTCAACAGGATCGGCATATTGTAATCGCTGACGCCACCATCCATGAAGGTCAGCACTTTTGCGCCGCGACGCGTTTCGACGCAGAGCGGCGCCAGCATGATCGTTGCGCCGCGCCGATCCTGAACGCGCACGAACACGGGCCGCACGCGCCGCGCCGCGCCGATGGTCTCGAGCCAAACGTCAATAAATTCGCGCGTTTGAAACACATGCCATGGCCCTGCGTCAGAGATTGACGGCCACTCTCCAGCAAACGCACGCCAATCCTCCGCAATCTGGACGAAGAATTGGTCATCCGCGTGAGAATAGCAAAACGTGCGCGCCCTGTTCGGCGCCGCGGCTTGCATCACCATGATTTCGCCGTGAGCGGCGGTTCATTGCGCTCGGGATCGGCAATCGCCGGAAAACCATAGCGCTCAATTAATGAACGAATCTGCGCGTCATTGCCGCCCCCGGCGTTGACGTGCTGCAGCGCCACGCGCTGTGATCCCGGCCAGCACGCGAAGTGGCTCCTGTAGCCGATTTTGCTGAATCGCCAGCCTGCGCGACGCGCCATCCAATAGAGCCAAGCGTCATCGTTCGTCGGGCAATGCGTGGTGAACGCCGCCGCATCGAGCGCTTCGCCATCGAGACTGCGCGGTGGATATAGCACGCCGCCGATGCCGGTGGCGAACACCAACGGAGAACATTCCGGCGTTACGATCCGCCGCCAAGCGGCATAAGGCGCAACACCGCCATCTTGCGTCAGCGCCACCTCATGTGCGCGATGACAAGCGATCATGCGCTGGTCCGGCGCGTATTCGCTCGTGAGTTCCTCGAGCCAGGTGCGCGGGTAATAGGCGTCGTCGTCGGCTATCGCGATAAAGCACTCGCTGTAGCGCGTGAGCGCGGGAATGATCTTCTTGAACGAGCGAATCTGCGGCGCGGTCTCGATCTCCAGACCCGGGAGCGTGCTGACAACGGCCGGCAGCGCGGCCTGTTCTTCGCGCGTCAACCAGAGGACGATTCGGTCCGGGCGCACGGTTTGCGTCAACAATCCGCGCAATGTCAGCATCAGCGTGGAATAGCGCGGCGGGTGTGAAGTGATGGAGACGACGAGCGGCGCCGGCAAGCCGTGCGGCTCGCCGGGCTTACGCGTGGACCAGCGCCAATTCACTTCGCTGATCAGTCGCGCCGCGCTGACCTGACGCGCCAGCGCCTTGGGCAACCGCGCGGCGAGGTGCGGTTTCGGTCCTTTGCCGGTCGCACGGTGCACGTTGGCCCCCAAAAAAAGCAAACGCGGGCCGTGTCGGCAGGGTTCCCGATCGGGCTATTCCACGCGCTCCACCGCGTAGCCCCTGGCGCGAAGCGCTGCGATCAGGCCGTCCGGACCCAACAAGTGTGCCGCGCCTACGGCTATGAAATCCACGCCAGCGCCATTGAGCTCGCGCACAATAATCGGCGCCCAGGCTGCGTTACGACGCGCGAGCAATACGTCATAAGCCTCCGGGTATGAGCGGCGCATGTCCTCGACGACCAGCGCCTCCAAGGCCGCCAGGTCGCCCCGCTGCCAAGCCGCAGCCATGGCATCAACTTGCGTGCTGGCGTTTTCGGCGTCGTCGACGGCTTGGAGCACCAGTTCGCGCGCTTGCTCCGGGCTGATGCCGGCGAGCATGCGCACCTGCTCCTCCGCGGTCTCGAACCAGCGCATGGTCTTGCCGCCGGCGTCCCCTTCGGCGTCGATCAACCGATCAGCGCCGGACTCCGGATCGTACCCAGCCCTGATCATGGGCAGTATCGAGAGCGTGATCGCCGCCATCCACGGGCGCATGCGATCCAAAGCAACGAGATCGACGCCATAGTGTCGCGCGAATGCTTTGATGCGGGCGTTCTCGGCATCGCCGAAATAGCTGGAAAGCGGATGCTCCGGTTCGGCCAGACCATAGCGCAGCGCCAGGCCCTGCGCTTGCGCGTCGCTGTTCGGCGAAATCTCGAGTTCTGTCCAAACATCGTCCGCCTCTGAGAGAGCCGCTCGCGCTGCGGGCCCTCCCCACGGTTCGCCAGGGCGGCGGATGTGCAGCGTGCCAAACAGATAGAGCGCAGAGTCCGCGTCGCGCGCGACGAACAGCGCCGGATAGTGAGGGCCATCGCCTTCGCCTGCGTACGCGCCACGCGGCGTCAGAAGCATGGCGAGGGCAAATAGCGCCGCTTTCAGACTGTGCATCATCATCACCACAGCACCAGCTCTTAGCGCCAAGGTGCGAAATGCTTCGAGAGCTTCAGCCCCTGACCCTGATAATTCGAACCGGCCTCGCCATACAGTCGATCGACCGGGCCAGAAAGCGGCTCGAACACCAGTTTGCCGACAGGCTGGCCGTCTTCGACAATGAACGGCACGTCGCGAGAGCGGACTTCCAGCACGGCCCTGCCCTGGTTGGGCGCGATGCCGAAACCGGGATCGAAGAAGCCGGCATAATGAGCGCGGAATTCCCCCAGTTCCGGGCGGATCGGCGCCATCTCCGCCGCTTCGTCGGCAGGAATGAGCACGTTCTCCTTCGATGCGAAAATGTAAAACTGCCCTGGGTCCAGCACAACGCGGCCATGACGTGCTTCCATCGGCTCCCAGAAATCGCGCGGATCATAGCCGCCGATGCGGTCGACATCGATGACGCCGGAATGGCGCTTAGCGCGAAAGCCCACCGGCCCGTCGAGCGCAAGATCCATCGAGAAATTGATCTCGCGCCGAGGGTGTGGCGGCCCTCGCCGCAGTCGCGCCTGACTCAGCCTCGTGCCGGTCCGCACTAACACGGAGAATGTGCATGGACTGATCTCAGCCCACATCGGCCCATGATAGCCCATCGGAATATGGTCGAACGATTGTGCGCCATCGGTGATCAGTCGGGTAAAAACGTCGATGCGGCCGGTCGAACTCTTCGGATTCGCGGCGCCATGCACGTGCGCGGGCAGCGCCAGCTCCTCCTGCACTTGAACGAGATAGACACAGCCGGTCTCCAGCACTGCGCCGCCGGTCAGGTCGATCTTGTGCATAACCAGTTCGTCATCCAGGCGATCCTGCACGCGCGCGCGAGCCCCAGGCAGGAACGAGGCACGCAGGCGGTACGCGGTTTCGCCGAGCCTCAGATCGAGGCTCGCCGGCTGAATCTGGTCGTCCAGAAATGGTCCGTCGGCGACGATCCAACCCTGCCGGATCGCGCGCTTGATCTCATTGTCGGAGAGGACGCCGTGGGTGTTGCTCACATCATTTCCCGTCTGCCCGGACGGAAGCCTTGCTGGCCCGCGCCGGCCGCTTTGTCCAGCGCCGCGCCTAGTCTAGAATAGAACCATGTACCAGCAGGAAACCGCAGGCTTGGTTGTGCGGGTCGAGCCGCAGTTTCTTCCGGAGGAATCCGCCCCGGACAGGCTGCGCTATGTCTGGTCCTACACTGTCGAAATCGAGAACCGCAGCCAGAACAGCGTGCAGTTGTTGTCGCGGTTCTGGCGCATCACGGACGAAAACGGGATTACCCAGGAAGTCCGCGGCGAGGGGGTCATCGGCCAGCAACCCGTGATCGAACCCGGCCGAAGCTTCAAGTACACATCCGCCGCGCCGCTCGCGGCGCCTTCGGGCGTGATGTTCGGCGCCTATTCGATGCAGCGGCTAAACGATGGCGCCGAATTCGACGTCAACGTGCCGATCTTCGCACTGGAATCACCCCACCAAGCCAAACGAGCGAATTGATGAGTCATCCAGCGTTCGAGCAGG
>CAYODX010000038.1:0-8174 GCA_964402795.1 uncultured Terricaulis sp.
AAAGGCAGTTTTATCCGCCCCGTGTTAAGCTCATACACGCTTTGAGCTGTGAGCAATTGGCTGATGATACAGAAAACAATTACTGTTATCATTTGTTTCATGATACTTAACTCCTATTTTTGTAAGATAATTCGTTGTGTAATAATTGCTTTTTCCGAGACCACTCTTAAAAAATATATACCACTGGAAAAATTGGATAAATCTATGGGAATATAATGAATCCCGCTTTTTAGCCAACTCTCGATCACGGTTAGCATTTCTTTACCGGTTATGTCGTATAATTTCGCGTTAACATAGCCCTCGAGTGGCTGGTTTATTTTTAAGATGGTAGAGGGGTTTGATGGATTTGGAAAGACTGCTATCGCAATCGATTCAGGATCAATTTTAGCCATTAATTTATTTCCGCCATCCTCCAGTGCTCTGTCCGGTAAGTTACCTATTGAATAAGTTACAGTGTTGGAAATATCCGAGCCCGCTCCACTCAATAACCGGGGAATTATTCTATAGTAGATGGTGTGAACGCCATTACTTCCCCAGGGATATACCGACTGATCTGAATCATTATATGAAAAGGTGGAACTCGAAACACTGTCGATCAACAACCAGGAACCGTTTCCTATCTTTTTTTCAACCAGAAATCTTTGAACGGAATCCTGAATTGAATATTTACCCCAAACAAGGAGGGGTGTATTGTCCTTATATTGCCCGCAAAGTGCATTGGACCACCAACTTTCAAATCTCTGAATGGTGTAAGTTTTACTAAATATTTCGGAAATTTTTAAGACAGATTTATTGGGGATCTCCGTCCAGCTATTCTCTTTTTTATAGTAGTACTTATTTGTGCTCGCGTTGAAGAGAATAAAGAAGTCCGGATTATAACCGACACTTCCGTAGGAGTAGTCTCTGGAATCAAGAAAGAAATAAACACCTGTGTTTTTTGAATTGAAAACACGATAAACACCGAGATTCCAATGCGGATCACCATAGAGCCATGAAAAATTCCAACCCGGCCAACCACCAGGGTTAGAGGTATCCGAATTTCCGGTCAACGAGATGTAATCATATGAATAACTGCTGTCTGTGTCGACCTTGAAAGAGTCTAAAACAGGGTAATACCGGTATAGTACTCCGCCATAAGAGTGAATATAACATCTTACAACTTCGCTGCTCCCCACACCAGTGACCCCAATCATGAATTGTTTATCCGGGATGGATTCATCTTGTCCAAAAATTGCACAAGTTAAAATCACAAGTAATGTAAAAAATCGTTTTTTCATATGGTACCTCTATAAGATAAGTTAATTAATTGAAATTAATGTATAAGGGCCAAACCCTTAATATAACAGATTGTGTTTGTTCCGAATTTTGTGGTTTATTTAAGCAGCAAAGCCTTCATCGTTTTGGAATATGTTGTTTTGCTCTCAAGCGATTGGGCTTCAAGCCTGAATATGTAAATACCGGATGAGTGAGAGAGTCCTCTGAACCTCTTCTCATACAGACCCTTTTCCATCTCTCCTGATACAAGTTCTGCAACCTTCTGGCCCGTGATGCTGTAAACCGTCAGCGTTACACTGCTCTTCTCCTTAAGGGAGAATTTTATTACTGTTTCGGGGTTGAAGGGATTGGGGTAGTTGTTAAAAAGCTGATATTCATACACCATTTCAGTGACAGAATTAGACATCCCTTTTGGAAGTCCCAGGGGTACTGAATTTATTGGATGAAATGCGACCGAGTCTGCAAGACGGGCATTCAAATCTTTCAGATAGACAGATTCGGGATATTTACTCTCAAGTCTGTTTCTTGTTATTTTAGCTCCCTTTACATCACCAAGATTTCCAAACTGGTACAGTGATTTTTTGTAAAGAGCGTATGATTCAGGAAGTTTCCCTGCATACTCGGAACAGATGCTGTCATAAATGGCTACATCGCCATTCATTAGATCAAAAGCTGAAATGGCAAGCATTCCTTTTGCTATCGAGCCTTTAGTCGCTTTGTTTCCATTCAATATATATTCTTTGTAACTTGAAATCTCCTCAGGAGTAAAGGTCTGCCTCAAAACCAGAAGAGCCATTGGAGAAAGCGGATCATCACCGTTCTGCTCAAGAATGTCAATACATAACTTCCTCGCCTGGTTCAATCTGTTCGAACGAATGTGATTTCTTGCAGTTTCCAGTTTCTCACGAACAGTTGCTCCCTCTCCATTTGACATCCCTTTTATCGCTGCAAGTTCTTCGTTATTGCCATCACCCGACAAAGGATTATCCGGAACATAAGTAAATGATGGTTCATCCAGGACTAATGCTCCGCCCCAGGCATTTATCATTTTTGAGGATGTATTTGCCCAATAGTTGTCCTGAACTCTGACATAAGCCTCATTTTCCGCTTCTATGTTCTCATCTATACTGAGGAAAGTATTGTATGCACCTATCGGATCATTTCCATCCTGACCAAGATAAAGATCGGAGTATGTTGTGTATAATCCGATGAAATTGTTCTGAAGGAAGAGATTAGCACCGGGTGCATCATATTTCTCATTGACAAAACAATAATCAAACCATAGACCGGTTTCACACCCTGTAATATTAAAATTACTCATGGTGATCCATGAATCGTTGGCACTTAGTCCCCGCCTGTAACACTGACTTAAAGATATATTGTCAAGACGGGCAAATCGGGCTGATTGGTTTTCCAGGAGTATGCCATAATAACATGTCTCAAACTGTGTGTTTTCAACAACAAAGTTTTGTGCATTATATGATTTGATACCATATTTGGCATTTTTGATTACAGCCTTGTCAATCATTATTTGTGCATTGGAAGCAATTATCCCGTTCTCACCATACCAGCTCGCGGTACCAAAATTCAAAACACAGGGATTAGTCGCTGAACCGATTACATAAAGGTATGTATTGTTTACATTTATCTTTGAACTGTTTTCGATCGTCACATCCGCACCAGAGTCTATTGTAAGGATATATGGAGAATTTATCACAACATTACCTTTTATTATTGTATTACTCGCAACTGTTTCATCTCCAACCAATTCTCCTCCGGCTACGATAGTCGGTTCGATTTTGAAGAGGGTGCCATCACCCGGTCTTAAGAATACAACAACTTCAGCCTCTTCTCTTGTGTAGTAGATACGACCGGTTTTTAAGTCAGTAAATTTGAGATTGCTTCTTCCCTGAAATATCCCGTAATTCACTTCCATAGCAACATAACGGCTGGATTCTCCATTTACATCACTGTTGCATCTTTTGTTTACAACATATAAATATTTCGCATTCGGGTCGTAACCCGTTGTATTGTACTCTTCAAAATATCCGGTTTCGACCATCGGTGTTGCATCTGCTTGTGTGAAGTTCGAGTCCAATGCTGTAGTAACTGAATTAATCCAATTGATCGAACACGATTCAGACCGGTTCCAGCCTTTGGCATCAAGCCATTTTAGATTCAGTATCACATTCTCAATTTTCTTTGTTTCTGCGAACAGATCTTTTACTGCATAGTACCGTGTGTTTGGAACTTGAATGTTACACGGATTTTGCACCAATCCACTTCCATCAACTCCCAGATATGGATTTTGTGATTGATCAAACAACCCATATGTATTCCATACAGTTTCATTAGGTCCCGGTATTGCATTCCATGTTGGCACCATATAAACCATAAATCCTTTCGCACCATATGCGAGTGCCATGTTTCCCTGAACAAATATTTCATCCTTCGTTGGAGCGCGTCGCATATTTGTAGCTGTCCGGTCGATTTTATACTGACCCCCATCCTTATATACATTATGTTCCGCGTGAACCTGTAGAATACTTATCCATGGTATATCGTTCCCGGGGTCGCTATCATATAGACTTGATGCTCTGATTGCGGGTTTTAGTCCAAGAAATTGGTACGATAAAGAATCAGGAGTATCACCTATAAATCTGTAGTTTATCAATTCTTCAATTGCGGATTGCACATCTGACTGTGTCGTTGTTAATTCTTGCCTGAATGGATAAACATTATAAAGAAGATATTTCCTCTTGTACTTATCATCGAAGGGGGATATCCCAAATTTCTGCTCAAATCTCATTCCCCACTCTGTATGAGGTCCAATCGCACCATTCAGTTCCATACCTCCATTTCTTGTGCCAATTACTGAATCCACAAGATGATTTATCTTTCCGAATGCCTCGGCTGCAAGCAAAGGTGGCTCATCTACATAAGTACTATGAAGTGTTGAATCCACTGTTGGGTATTTTGCCGATATTTGCCCTCCAAAATTTGGGGGTGTCACAGGATTGGGCTTTTGTGTCGGGTTGAACATTATATCGTAAAACTCGTTAAACATGATCATCCTGTCACAATATATGGATGCTGCACCCGTCCAGACGGCGTAGTATGTAATATTAACATTCCCGGGAATCTGAAAGGATGGTGTCGTGATCCAACTGTAACTCCCTGAAGTTAGCATCAAATCTTCCCCGGTTATCTCAAAGGGTTCTTCCAGAAAATAAAGGGGATCATCTTCCGTGAAATTGGGCTCTTCAACGCCGATATTTTTATTGTAGGGCTTTTGATAGATGGAGCCTCCAGCGATCACATATATCCGTATAACGACAGCATTGGGATCAACTTCTTCCTCCAGTTCTTTTTGATCACCCCTGATAAAGAAAGACAACTGATAAGGAATATACCTATGAGGGAAATGTCCGGCATCAATTGTGCCATAGAATAGTGTACCTCCCGCCGAATGTCTTCCCCTCTTAGCATACCGAATTTGACTTGAACCAAGGGAAGGTGGAACAGCATCGGAGGTGTCAATCCCTGTTAAAGTGGGGCTTCCGGGTGGTTGTTTTGCCGGATCCATTGCCCAGCGGGATGGTATATCAGTAGTACCAAAACCATAATTTTTATCATCAGGATTCCAACTCATGTCCCAAGTACCGCCAATTTGGTGAGCAAATTTATTTGGGTTATTCCCTGTTGCTTTCAAATATCTCCCGGGTTCAAACGGTGGCGAATCATCACCCGCCCAGCTAAAATCCATATCAAGAAACTTTATGTTGCCATAATAATCTGACATGTGCAGAGTATTAATTAAATCAAAATCCGAGACGATATTTGTCAACCCAAGATTTACCAACAAAGGATAATAATATAATCTGCTGCTCTGTTGCATTGCTGTTGCATATTGCGACGATGTACAGCTCGATTGTCTTGGATGACTCTGATAAACAGCAAAGTCCCAAAATGACATGTACGGGAAAAAGTCCTTTCCCGGGACTCCGGTATTCTGACAATATAATGCTGATTCCAATATAATCAATATCATTATTAATTTTTTCATGGAAATTCTCCATTTAATTATTTTAAATTCATTTTATCATTACAATCTTCACACTCTTTTTCTTTCCGTTTAAGTTCATATTAGCACTTCCCTTTGTTTCTGATTCTGTTGATTTAAATAACATATCAATTATATAAACCCCTGATGATATGTTCAGTTCTCTGAGATCAATCTTCTCGGTTGTGATACCGGTTGTAATTTCAGCTCCTTTTTTTATCAGTTCCTTTCCTGTTGTATTAAATAATCTTAATTCTGCATATCCCGGGTAATTACTCGTTATTTCAACTGTTATTTCACCTGTCGTTGGATTTGGGTACGCTTTTAATGTTATTTCTTCATTTTTCTCAGTTGCAATTTCACCATCTTCAATAGCCATTGCAACTCTTTCACCACTCATTATATAAAAAGTGCCGGGCTGTGCAAATGTTGCGCCGTTCGTTCCTATTCCAATATCATCCAGTCTGTCGCCATTTACATCTCCAACTCTGCCCAGGATGTTGAATGAATTCCCGTAATATCTGATTGGTGTATCATCAATCTTGTGTTTACCTCCCACAAACAGCCGGCCACCAGAACCATCAAGTGAAGATAAAAAGTCACCATACCCGTCGCCGTTTACATCCCCAACCGATCGGGTATGAACAAATCCCTGATTTTGTGTGTTAAAGCCTTCTTCAGGGATATGATCTATATTTCGAGAGCCATAACTTACTGCCATTATGTACCAATATGGATACTTGAACTTTGTATCCCGTACAATCAGATCAGACTTACCATCTTTGTTAATATCTTGTATAATATTGTTTGTTCTTAGGATATTTACAGAATCCAAGAAACTGAGAGTGTCTTGAAAAGAAAAGTCTGATCTGCCAAAAACGAATCTCCTCAAAGAAAAGTTTAACGGAACGGAAGGGCTTGTGAGAGTAAAAGTCAGATCAGTTCTTCCATCACCGTCAAGATCACCACTTGTTATATAAGAACCCTGTATCGCCTCATTTGGATAGAATGTTACAATCTTGTCGGGGATCGAATCCATCTGAGAAGACGAATTGTATATCAGAAATGCCCCTTTACCACCATACATGTCATATGCATGGGCTACCATTTCTTCATAACCGTCCCCGTTGAAATCAACCGGCCAGTCACCGCCCACAAATCTTAGATTGCCGATTATCTGTTCTGGTGCTTGAAATATTAATTCGGGAATTGTGTCCATCGTGGGACCACCAAGATATATCTTTAATGTCAATGGACGGGTATTGAATGTTGTCACTATCAAATCCCTGTATCCGTCACGATTGTAATCAGATGCTGATATGTGGTATGGAAGATACCCTGTGAAAGGTATTTCGAAAACAGGCACCGAATCTACAGGATTACCACCATGAAAAAGCAAAGCTTTTGCATCATATCCATAAGCTGCTGTATATTTAATAAGTACAATATCATCACAGCTATCATCATTCTGATCACCCATGTAAATTACAGCTTGTGGCCCGTATATATCATATCGTGCGAATATTATTGAGTCAAACTGGGCACTAACCTCTGTTGTGCAAACAACTAAAAGTAGCAGAACTGAAAACGAGATAATTTGAAAGGGGTTATGTGTTAGTTTAAACATCATTCTTCCTCACACAATGATTGTGTTGGTGGTGCAAAAAATAGATATTGAAAGTGAAAAGTTTCCGGAAGGTACAGAAAAATTGGGGGACCCGTAAAACCGGGATAGGAGATAAAAAGAGAAGGCAGAAAGTTACCAAACCAAAACTGAAGTATGGTTTGTTTCCCGGCAGAAGACAAAAAGATTTCCCAAGTGCTGATAATAAGCCCGGCTTTAAGAACTATAAACAATGAACCCATGATACCTTTTACTCACAATGAATTGTCCAAGATTGAATCAAATTAAAATCCAACGCTCACCTTAACTTTACAACAACATCCGAATAAATAAAAGGTAAAAAGTAATACCTTTTCCCGATTGCATTATAGAAAAATTATTTGTAATTCAGAGAGTTCCAGAATGATTTTTCGAGGGCAGAATAATTGTTAAGTTTAGAGGAAAAAATAGCGGCAAAGGTGAAAAAGGTTTAATTCTGGGATTGATGGAAAAAAAGACAGTGAAGAGGCATCAAACTTTTTGGCTGAACTCTTTGCCACTAAATTTTCAGGTGAACCTGTTATTACACCAATAATTTAAATTTATTTCAACACAGATGTTTTTAAAAAGGCTGCCCCCCTTTTAGAACTCCGGAACTTCAGAACCTCAGTAACTCCGATGCGCCGCGGCGCACTAAGGTTTTGGATGCGCCGCGGCGTACTGAGGTTCTGAGGTACTACTTATTCACCACCATCTTAATTGCAGCCGAGTGGTTACCCGTTTCAAGGCGGAAGATGTAAACACCCGAGGGGAGACCCGCGGCATTGAACTTCAGTTGGTGGCTGCCGGCAGTGGTTTCACCATCGATCAGGGTTGCCACTTCTCGCCCGAGGAGATCGTAAACCGTGCCGTTCACCCAACCGGCAACGGGCAACGCGTAACGGATAACTGTTTCAGGGTTAAAGGGATTCGGGTGGTTCTGTTCAAGTGTAAAACCCCGGGGAAGCGTTCCCGCGGTTTCCTCAATACCGAGCGGTACATCAGCAGTGCCGAGATGAACGCGGTTAAGTATCGTATCATAAGCGGCACGGGTAACAGTGATCGAGTTGAACTGATCGCTTCCCCTGCCGATAATGAGACCGGTGTGGAAGGTTGCCGTGCTGCCGGCGGAAAGATTGAACCTGCCCGATGACACTATGTTCCTTTTATCGGCAAGGTGATTATCGATCCACC
>CAYODX010000039.1:0-7031 GCA_964402795.1 uncultured Terricaulis sp.
TAGGGGATCACCGTCGCCACCTGCGTCTGCTGCAGCATGATCTCGGAGAGCCAGATGCAGTAGGGATCCTTCTGGCGCTGCCAGGGCAGGTCGTGGCGGCCGGCGCGCTTCTGCCAGCGGATCAGATCCTGCGCGAAGTCATTAACCATGCGGTGGTAAGGGGCTCGCTTGCCAGACGGGCGCGCGGCGATTAGTCTGCTTCAATTCTAAAGCAGTTGCGGCTCCCGTCCGTAACCCCATTGATGAACAAGCCCTGCGAACCGCAGACCGTCAGCCCCTGGAGCAGCGCGGAGGACGGCCATCGCGCGCTGCGCGATGCGCTCGGCGCCTTTGCCACCGGCGTTACCGTGGTGAGCGCCCTCGATCCCGACGGCCGCGCCGTCGGCCTGACGGTGAATTCCTTCAACACCGTCTCGCTCGATCCGCCGCTGATTCTTTGGAGCCTGTCACTCGCCTCGCCGAACCTCGCGGCGTTCCGCGCGGCGAACCACTTCGCGGTGAACGTGCTCGCCGCCGGCCAGCAGGAAATTGCCGAGCGCTTCGCCCGGCGCAGCAGCGACAAGTTCGCCGGCATCGACTGGCGCGAAGGCCTCGGCGGCGCGCCGCTGCTGCCCGGCTGCTGCGCCGTGCTCGAATGCCGCAACGAGCTGCAGCACGGCGGCGGCGACCACCTCGTCTTCATCGGCCGCGTCGAGCGCTTCGGCCGCGGCAACGCGGAGCCGCTCCTCTTCCACGGCGGGCGCTACCGTTTCCTGAGGGGCTGAAAGCGGAAAGCCGGCCTGGGACTGGATGGATAATTTTGCACCCTAGATGAATCATTGAGTTGCACTTATTCTAGGGATTAGCCACCCTTTTTAGGTAACTAGCGGTGGGGGGGCGAACCATATCACTGCAGGTTGCGCAAAAGATCAGCAAGACATTGCAGTTTGTTCCTTCCAGAGCCGCCCGCTTCCGGATCACCTCGATCAAGTAAAGCGTATTTGGTGCGCGCAATGACTTTGCGGCCCTACTTATCTGTTGAGCCATTTACGCGAGGCCGGATGACTAGCGACTTTCCTTCCCACATCTCGGACATCACATCGACGCCACTCGTTGGCGGGAAATATCTATGCTTCCCGTAGAGCACCCGATTCCGGGAAATGTCGGCAAGCCAATCTCGTAATTCCGGAGGTAATTGATGATCGCAGAATTGCTGTAAAGAGATTTCGAAATAGTGGCCGAGCAACTCCGCTTCGGCAGGGAGGAAACTGAGGCAGGCCTCACGATACATAGCGCCAAATAAGCACAGAAGATCAAGATCAATCGGCAACTCTGAAGTTGCCCGTTGCATAAGTACCTCAAATCCGCTTACGTCGCCCTCTTTGAGCCCACAGCGCTGTTCAATCGGATCGGTTCTGGCGCACTCGGCAAGCAATACCACCGCATCCCATGCCGAAACACGTTCGAGTGAGAAATGGGCAAGGCACTCATCAACGAGCCTGCTAGATGCGCTTGTGTCTCCGGGTGTTTCCTTGAGTAATCGCCAGAAAGGGCTGCTCATAACCCGGGCAGTACCCCGGAACAGTGGGTGAGCCTCGACGGCCTTCACAAGATCAAAGTCTCGCAATCGGTGCTTCTTCTTTCCCGAAGATGGGGCTACACCGCGCTTTCTGATTCCTTCGAATGTTCGAGTGCGATTCGTGTGATCACGAGGATTGCCATCCCTGTCTGGGATAAAAGCAATATTTAGGGCGGAGTCGCTCCAGTCGCATCGAGATTTCACGAACCAGTACCAGACCTTTGGAATAAATCGCTCCAGTTCGTTCTTAGGCTTGTTGCCACCGCCTGGTCGCCTTTTTCTTGTTGATTTACCGAATGTTTTTGCTGCTCTGGCCATTTGGTGTCATGAAATAAGCTGTTGTGATGCCATTGAATGATACCCATACAGCCGCTAAAACGTGGATTGCTCGAGTTACATGGAGTTTGGTGTGGCCTATAGCCCTAACAAAGTATGGGATTCGTATATCTATCTTTGCCCATGGCTACGGGCAGTACTTAGGCATTGGTGGCCCACTAGAGATGCACCAAAAAAATGGCACTGAGTGTTGAGCAAGTGCGCGAATGGTTCCGGGATAACGGAATCACCATCACCCGGTGGGCCAATGACCATGGTTTCAGCCCAGGTCTCGTATATCAAGTGGTCCAAGGTAAGCGGAAAGTCGGATTTCCGGATCCTTCTTCGCGTCCGTATGGTCGGTCTGAACTGCCATGAGTTGCTCCGTATGGTTGGCGACAAGCAGTGTCGCTCATAGCAGCGACAAATAATGTCGCATGAAGCATCGGCTTTCTGCGACGCGGGTTGTCGCAACAGGGGCTAGAATCGGTCTGCCATCAAAGGGGAGCCATGCACTTTCTGTCCAAGTCCAAGATCATGTCCGGCCTGCAATGCCCGAAGCGGCTATGGCTGGAGGTGAAGCGGCCCGAGTGGATGCACTTCTCCGACCGGGCCGAGCAGTCCTTCGCCGCCGGCCACGAGGTCGGTGCGGTGGCCCGGCAGCTTCATCCCGGCGGGGAGCTCATCGGCTTCGAGGGGGAGCTTTCATCCGCCCTTGCCGAAACCGGCCACATGATCGAAAGGCCGGGCGACCTGACCTTGTTCGAGGCGACTTTCCAGCACGGGCGGGTGCTGGTCCGCTCCGATGTCCTCTCCCGCCGGGGTGGAGGGTGGCACCTCGTGGAAGTGAAAAGCGCCACGGAGCTAAAGGCCCACTACCTCAACGACGTTGCCATCCAGGCCTGGGTCATCGAGGGCGCCGGCCTGCCGCTGAAGACCATCCAACTCTGGCACGTCGACAACAGCTTCGTCTATCCGGGCGGGGACGACTATCGCGGCCTGTTCGTGCGCGAGGACGTGACCGAGCCCATGATGGAGCTCATGCGCCAGGTGCCGGCGTGGGCGGCGCGCTGCCAGAAGGCCCTGTCCGGCGATGAACCGGAGATAGCCGTCGGCAAGCAGTGCCACGACCCGCATGACTGTCCTTTCCTCGAATACTGCGAGCCGGCCGAGGCCGAGTATCCGGTGTCGATCCTGCCATACGGTGGCGCGCTCATCGGCCGGCTTCAAATGGAAGGCTACAAGGATCTGCGCGACGTGCCGCAGGATCGCCTCCGTTCCGAGCGCCACCTGCGCGTCTGGCGCGCCACCAAGCGTGGCCTGGCCGAACTTGACGATGAGGCGGCCAGGGAGCTTGCCGCCTTGCCCTATCCGCGCTACTACCTCGACTTCGAGACGGTGCAATTCGCCGTGCCCGTCTGGCCCGGCACCCGGCCCTACGAACAACTGCCCTTCCAGTGGTCCTGCCACATTGAAGACAAGGAGGGCCGCCTGGAGCACCGCGAGTTCCTCGACACCACGGGCGAGGCGCCCATGCGCCGCTTCGCCGAGACGCTCATCGATGCTCTGGGCGAGGCCGGGCCGATCATGGTGTACACGAGCTACGAGCGCACAGTGCTCACCCGCCTGAAAAAACGCTTCCCGGATCTCGGGAAGCAACTTGCCGCAATCCTGTCCCGCCTGTTCGACCTTTACCCCCTGGCGCAGGATTATTACTACCATCCTGACATGCGAGGTTCCTGGTCCATCAAGAGCGTGCTGCCCACCATCGCGCCGGAGCTGGATTACGGCAACCTCGGCGAAGTGCGCGACGGCAGCAGCGCCCAGGAGGCCTACCGAGCCATCATCTCGCCCAATCCGCACAGGGGATGGACTGCTTCCCTCCCTGCCGACCTGCGCGCCTACTGCTACCGCGACACCTTGGCCCTCGTCGAAGTCGCCCGCTTCTTCGAGGGCCGCCGCCATACCGGAGGATCAACCCATGGCCGCTGAACCATCCAGGCACGACACGCTCCTCCGTCAGTGGCAAATGCTGCGGCTGATTCCGCGTTACCCGGCCAAGATCACCGCCGGCGAAATCCGCGAAAGGCTCGCCGGGGACGGCTTCGAAGTCACCAAGCGCACCGTGGAACGCGATCTGACCTATATTTCGGAAATCTTTCCGCTGCTCTCAGACGAGCGCGAGAAGCCGTTCGGCTGGAGCTGGAAGAAGGAAGCGCTGCCGCTCGATGTGCCCAGCCTGGGCAACAGCGAGGCGCTGGCCTTCGCCCTGATCGAGCGGTTCCTGCGCGGCCTGCTGCCGCAGACCACCCTGGCGCAGCTGGCGCCATATTTCCGCATGGCCAGCCAGCGGTTATCGGCCCTGCCAAAGGACAGCACGATCCACGCCTGGCCGGACAAGGTGCGCGTAGTGCCGCCAACCCAGCCCCTGATCCCGCCCAAAATCGATCATCGCGTGCAGCGTGCCGTGAGCGACGCGCTGCTCTTCGATCGCCAACTCGTCCTCCGCTATCAGAAGCGCGGCGAGGAGGAACTGAAGGAATACATCGCCCACCCGCTCGCCCTGGTGCAGCGCGGCGCGATAACCTACTTCATCGTCACGCTTTGGGATTACCCCAATCCGGTCCTGCTGGCGCTGCATCGGATCAAGTCGGCCGACATCCTTGAAGAGCATTCGCGCCGGCCGAAGGATTTCGATATCGACAAATACATCGCGAAGGGCGCGCTGGATTTCGGCGAGGGCAAGCCGGTCCGGCTGGAAGCGATCTTCTACGAACCGGCGGCGGAGCACTTGTATGAGACGCCGCTGAGCGAAGACCAGACGATCGTGCCCTATGACGACAACCGCGTTAAGCTGACGGCGACGGTGGCGAATACGCCGCAGCTAGAGTGGTGGCTGTTAGGATTCGGCGACGCGGTGGACGTGGTCAAGCCGGCATCGCTACGGGCTGGGATGAAGGAGATGGTCACAGCTATGGCCAGGAATTACAAGATCGAGTAGTAATCTTTTCATTCTCTCATTCAAGCAGAGAGGAGACAGGGCCACGCGTCAAAATATGGAGGTTAAGATGAACGTCGAAAAGATACTTGAAGAGATTCAATTGTTGCTTGATGGAGTAGCGAACTCAAGCCAGGGAAAGACCGATAGCGTATGGACCAAAGGGATCAAGCGGGAGCTCTGTCAGTTAGGGAAAAAGAACAACTTTGATGTTTCAGCCGCAGGCTGTAAAGGCGCTGACACGGGAGAGTGGCTTTACGATCTGGTGTGGTCAGCAGGATCTGAAGATTTTATGACGGATATTCCACTAGTTGTCGAGAGCGAATGGAGTATGAATTTTGATGACATTAGCTGGGACTTCGGGAAACTTCTTGTTTCCAAATCAGACATCAAACTTTTTGTTTTTCAGCAGGCCAGCAAAGAGGGTGTCAAGAATGTCCAACAAAAACTCGGAAATTTGATAACGAAATTCATAAAGAAAATGCCGGGAGAATACTATCTCCTTGCAGGTTACTCATATTCGGATCATACGTTTATTTACAAGCAGATTCCGCTTAGCTGAAACGAAATACCTTTCAATTTGTCAATGCCTTCATCTGCCACCACAAATCGCATGCCCCCTCTTCCACATGAACTCGATTGGGGTATTGGAGGCCACCTTTCCGCGATTGGTGCTCTGGCCTATCTAATGAACAAGCTAGCTGCCGGAAGGGCGCTCTCTGAAGGTGACCGGCATCTGCTGAATATGTTGCGTCACTACCTTAAAGCCTGGGAAGCCGCTGTTGCCGACAACATCCCCCGGCCATCCATGTTTCCCCGCGGCATTATCGTGCTGCTGGATGCCCTGGGCGAAGGGAAAAATCTGTCCAGTACCGATCTGGCACTGGCTGATACCCTGCTAACGCTTTCCCGCCAGTGGTGCCGGCATCTGAAATTGCAGACCCATCCTGAAAAGACGCAGTAGCCACATTCGTTCCGACCGGTAGCCTTTGCCGGGAACCGGCTTCCTCTTCGCACCATTCAATCACTTGCCACGACATGCCTTGTCGCAGCAATGCCGACAATGCGTGTCATGAGCCAAAACGAAACAAACGGAACCCCTGATCTCCGGCGAAGGCTGGTGCTGAAGACCATGGCCGCCATGGCGGCTGTTGCCGGAAGCTGGCCATTTTCGGCGGGAGCAAGGGGCAGCGAGGGCGCCGATCCGCGGCGCTGGCGCTTGCTCAGTTTCGGCGGCTGCGGCCGTCGCATCGTGGAAAGGTTCTGGAAGGAACACCCTGATCTCGTCTCGAGCCGGGTTGCGGTGATTTCCGGGATAGACAATCTGCCGCCAGATCTTGTTGCGAATGACGGCAGATCGGGTGCCATGGGACGGTTCTTTCCCGCTTCCTTCCCAACTGAGGCTCTGCCGACGCTTATCGTCGCCGGCCTGGGCGGTTTTGCCGGCGGGGAGTATTCACGCGAATACCTTCATCGATTCAGGGAGGCGGCTGACAGCGGCCTGTCGATTTACGGCGTGATGATCCGGCCATTCAGCTTCGAGGGACGACCATTCGAACGCAGCTTCCTGCAGGAGCGCGAGCTATGCGGCCTGCTCGACACGCTGTGCGTAGTCGACAACGATCCCCAGCATGGAGACGCATCGGTCCTCGATGCGATGAATTCCGCCGAGAGGCTGGCGGTCAGCAAGATTGCCGGCTATCTGGCCATTTAACAGACTGCATAGGGGAAACGATGCTGCGCCTGTTTTCGGTTTGCATATTGATTCTTGCGGCGCCGGTGTTTGCGCAAGCACCCTCATGCGCCGACGGGCGGACGGTTCAGCTCGTAAAGGACATTTTCGCGCAATCGATCGAGCGTCAAGCCGCAGGCTTCCCGCAGGGGCAGCGGTTGGCCAAGGAAATCATGGCGCTTGTCTCGGTCAAGGTGCATTCGATCCGTACCGTCAAGGTGAACCGTCCTGTCGGAAGGAACCACTGTCAGGGCGTGCTCGAAATCGGGCTCAGCCAGCAAGGCGCCGCCAAGATGAACAATCCGCGCGCCCTGGCCATGATGGCGCAGGACCCGGAAATGCAGGGAATCCGTTTTTCCGGTCGCAGCGTGAGCAATGGCATACGCTTCAGCTCACAGCTCACCGATGACGGCAGGGAGCATGTCGTC
>CAYODX010000040.1:0-7029 GCA_964402795.1 uncultured Terricaulis sp.
AAACTGCGCAAGCCGCGGCACTGAGCGTAGGCAGCAGGAAAAAAGAAAAGGCAGCTTTGGCTGCCTTTTTTATTCCGATATCAGCTGAAATAAAGTCAGCCTCTGCGATACGGCGATTTAACTAGTTGTACGATCAAAGCCAACTAAATACGAAGGTCAATTAACGATGGTATTCATCTTCCCATAGCCGACAACCTTGTCCGAGTACTCTTCCGTTCTAACGCGTGCTGCGCCCAGCTTTCAAGCTGAATTTTTGATTACGAATCTTTTTTGCAAGTTCGGTAAGAGTAGTCTCACGGTTATTGGCTCCCAGTTGGCATTGCCAAACCACGAATACCCTCCAGCCCATGGTCTTGAGTGCGACCTCCTTGCGCGTATCTCTAGCCTGATTCACGAGAGCTTTTTGCTCCCAGAACTCAGTATTTGTGGTTGGTCGTCTTCCCAAACGACAATCATGCGCATGCCAGAAGCACCCATGTACAAAAACAACGGCTTTTCTTGCAGGGAAAACTAAATCGGGGCTGCCCGGAAGGCTTCGGTCCCCGAGTCTATATCGAAGGCCGCGCTTGTGGAGCTCTTTGCGTACAAGCAGTTCAATTGTTGTGCCTTGCTGTCTTACGCTCCGCATGCGCACAGAGCGTTCGGCCTTACTAAGGGTGTCGGCCATGGCTCTGGGGCTAGCAAATGATCACGCTCTCAGAGCGCTGTAAGGAGTGGTAACACGGCCGCATAACCAAGAATGGTCGGTACTGCATCCCCTATCCACTTCGTTAGCGCTGCGCGTGCAGGATCGTGTCCGTTGACTACGAATTTGAAATTGTCTGGAAATGCTTGAATACGCGCGGCCTCTCTGGGTGTAATCACGCGCGGTTGAATTGGGTGAATGTACCGGCCACGTCCTGGTGTTAAGAAACCGGTAGTGATGGTTTGAGCTGGCTTGTCCCAAAACATACGCCCGTAAACAGAAGGGTAGGTATGTCCATCCTTATGGCAGTCTGGTCTTTCTTCGTTGGGTAGTTCGTACGCGTCGTTCTTGAACAACCAGTCAATTCGTGAGCGATTTTCATCGGAAAGTGCGGGTACAGTATCCATCACGCCAGTCGTAATGAACCCTTTTGAGCCATGCATCAAGTCTCCGATTGCCCAACCTAGTCCAAGCGCCTCTCGCTTAAGCCCAGAAGCCACCGCCTTGAGCGTAATTCGATCGTCCGAAAACTCCTGGCGAGCGGCCACAAGGAAGAAACGCTTTCTTGTCTGTGCCCAACCCATTTCGTGAGCAGCCAATATGCCGGTGTCTAAGAAGTTGTAGCCATTTGCCTTAAGTAGTGCCTTTGCCGATGTCACGACGTCACTGCGATCGTTGACTACCTCGGGGACGTTCTCAATAAGAATCATCTTAGCCTTAAGGCCAACAGCGAGCGCTACAGCAGTGAGATATAACAGATTACGCGGATCCTCCCGCCGGGTCTTGTTATTAAGGTTTGAATGGCCCTGACAAGGTGGCCCAGCTAAGAAGAGATCAATCTTTCCGATCTCGGTTGCGAGTGCAGGGTTGATAATCTCGGGTTCGTAAGCGAATCTTGAGTTGACCCCACTGCCACTTACATGAAAATCAACTAGCGTTGAGACACTGGTGTGCAGTACGTGCTTAGTCCTGAAGTTCGCCCTGTGCACCTCAAGCCCACCCTCGTCAACATCAATTGCAGCAACAGCCTCAAGGCGTCTGCCCACGGCAATTGCAGCTTGCGTTGCTCCTAGTGTTAAACCACCGCAGCCGCAGAACGCATCGACAGTGCGAATAGGCGGTAGAGAATTGCCACGGTCTTCGACAAAGACTTGCCCACCTTTAAGAAAACTCTGCCACCAGGCTTGGTATCCATCAGACTTGGAGGATGCAAGATTCTCAATACCAGAGTGCCAAGCTCGATCACCTACCTTAAGTTCACGAACGACCCAATTTTTCTCAAAATAATAATTTTCTAGAATTAGTTTGCTCATTTCATATTGCAGCCGGCACCCGACTTACTTCATTCTCAATAACTTTGCGGCATTCCTGCTCATCAAGGATTTCAAGGAAAAGGTTGGCACGTAGTCTTCGAAGGCGCTTAACTAGTTCGCGTATCTGGTCGACTTTAAGCTTAGGCTCCGTCGGATCATCATGTGGGTATTGGTATCGCAGTAACGCGCGCGAGAAATTTCGCGCATTGGCATAACCCTGTCGGAATAAATGACTGCGGTAGAAATCAATCTGCCCACGCCGGCACAGATTGTATTGGTCACGGACCTCTTCGTCGTACACTAAATCAGCACGCAGCCACAGGCGGTAAATTAGATTCTCTGAGCGGGCACCAATGCCATAGTTAGCCAAGCCGGTACCGTTCACTGGGTTACCGTATCGCCACTCTACGATGTCGCTGAAGTGGGCAACGGCTAGCCAAAGCCAAAAGTCAGCATCGGCCAATATTTCAGAGGATACGTCCACTCTCTCGTGAATGGCACGGGCAGCCTCAGCTTCAAATTGGTTGGCGCTTTTTTGGCTCTTCATACCCTCGGCACCAAATTTTGACTTGAGTGCTGCTAGGTCAGCTTGCAGCATGCTGATAAAGGACTGGTTAAGCTCGGACCCTTCACCACGACTCTTTATAAGGCGCTCAAGATCCAGCGGGCTACCAGAGCGCTTGCTATTGATGTATGCCGTGGCATCGGACGTTGTCAAAATTGGGTATCGCATGAATCAAGACTCCGCTATCTGGCGAACCGATTGTTGATCCGCATGAAGAATGGCCCGCAGCCGCGGCATACCTGGTTGGCTTACTAGCTGTTTAAGCTGTTGTATTGTGCAAGGCTGCACCTTGTCAATGCGCTTTAGAAATGCAGACAAAGGGCTACGCTGCTCAACTACCTCAGCGTCCTTCCAGTCGTCAAAGCTTGTCGCTAGGATCTGACAGGGGATCTCTGCAGCGAGAAATGCCATCATTGCTCTGCTTAGTTTTGGTAAATTGTCTGCAGCGAGCTTTTTATAGACATCGGAGTGCACGTAAACTTTAGCAATTGGACGATCTTTATTTGCCGGTTCGTTGACATAGCCAAAGTACTCTACGTAGTAAAGTGTCTTGGGTGGGAAACCCATGGCTTTCCAACCTGCATCGTCCATAGGATCAACGCCAAAATCATCGGCAGGCCTTGGTGGTCTTAGGTCAAAGGCTTTCTTCGAGAGCCAGTGACCTTGCATAAACGGCTTACCGACTTCCTTAGGTAATGCTGTGGCTAGGCATAGTGCAACTTCAATGGTTATGTTGGAGCCCCCACCCAGGCGCTCAAGCACTTCAGCGCCAATTGGGATTTCCTCGGGCGCAGACTTGATTAGAGGCACCTTTTGTACCAGCACCATTTTCTTTAAAAATGGGTTGAAGGCAGTCACTGCAAGTACGAGCTTATTGCGCGTAATTGACCCACCAGCAAGTGTAGCTTCGCTAAGATTGGGCTTCACTACTAATGCTAGGCGCGCAACCTCATGCTCTTCAATTGTGAATGAGGTTGAGTCAGTGAATGACTGGTCTTCAAAAAGACGAATCTGTGCGCCGTCGACAGCTTCTTCCAGCGTTGCAGCACCGAAGAATGGCCGAACATCTTTACTGGCGCTCTTGTGGTAGCTCATGATTGTCATTGCTCGGCCTCCGCATCTATCTCAGGTCGCAAGCGAACAGTCCAGGCAGGGTCATAGCACTCAGATTCAATGGTGAAATGAGCCTTAGTACCCTTGCTCATGGTGAAACGGTATACACGACTGTCGTTCTCATCTTGCAGGGCTTCGATCCCGGTGGCATTAATAGACAGCTTTAGATCGTCGCCTTCCTGTCCGTCATCTTCAAGGACAGGACAGCCGATGCGAAGAATCAGTTTTACTTGATCCTCTGTAGCTTTGGGATCAAGGTGAATATTGAAAGCCGAACGCAACTTAAGCATCCCATCTTCAGTAGCAATCGCACTAGGTTGCTTGGTAAATTCAAGGTGCAGTGGGGAAGCACCCTGGGGCGGTTGTGGTTTCGGCCCCATGTTTTGCGGTCTGAAGTAGGAACCCAGTGCGCGCTCAAGGATCGAAAGGCGTTTTTGCTTGGCTGGTGCTGGTGGTGCCGCCTCACGTTGAAAGCGTTTGAGGTGATCCTTAATGCGGGACATAACCGCTGAAACCAGATCCCTTCCTTCACCCTTTGCATCACGTAGATTCGCTGAGTCGGGATCCCAACGGTCATGCGCAGGCGGTTCGCTTTTTTTCAGTACTAAATCAACCTCATCAGCCGAGACAAATGTACCTACTACGACTGGCGCAGTTTCAGAGCAGGCCTTATAGGCTACGACCATTAAGGGGGCGCGGATTAGAGCAACGGTATTGCACCGATCGGGTCGAACTACGGGATTACCTTGCTCGTTGATTGGCACGACTACGAAGCCGCAAGTGCCGAGCGACATGTCACCAAGGCGGTTAAGTGGACTTAACTTCTGCGAACCCTGCTTGGGCTTTGCAAGCCCACGCGCAATTTCGAAGGCCTCAATGAAAGGCTTGAGCTGTTCATTTCTTTTTGGGCGCGGTACTGACATTGAACCCTTGTCGTCATACACCTCGACGTCAAGTTTGTGTTCAATTAGGCGTGGCCACCACCAGTCCTCGACGCCGATGATTATGTCCCCGAGACCCACGGTGGCGTCTACAATTAAAATTGTAGTACCTAGATCGCCGTCCTCACGTAGGTCGAATCCTAGTTTCTCAGCAAGCTTATCGGCAACCTTCTCTTCGAATGGATCGATGACGAGGCGTCCTGCTTTATCTTCGTGTTTTTTTGTGCCTAGCCAAGCGCGGCCACTGTAGTTGTTCTTCTTATGCACGTGGCTCGCATAGTACCCACAGCCGAAGAGCCGAGTGCGTTCTTTACCATCGTCGTCCCTGAAGCGTGTATAGGCGAAAATTGTCTGAATGGCAGAGCTTGATGAATACACTGATTTGCCAAAACCATACGATCCACCTGTGCCTTTTGCAGTGCGAGCCTTGGACCGATCACCGAGAGAAAGCAGTAGTCGATAGAAGTTTGAGCCTTTGTCGTGTGGATCACCCGACAGACCTTCGGCATTGTGATCCTCGACATACAGCAGCGACAGCGGGGTACGTGGTTTATCTAACGTCTCGAAGCAATTGGGGGTCGGAAGCTCAAGATGCTCAGATCGCTCTGCAATATTGCGGAGTCCGGAGGCTTCAATGAAAGCGGCTTTTGCTGACCCAATCAGTTGCGTGTGTCGGAAGACTACACGGACCTTTTCACCTTCTAGAGCTGCATCTACTGAATTTTGGATTGCTTCACGGGCTAGTACGTGCTCAGGCTGCATGCCTGGCGACTTCAGGGTGTTGGCGTAGGCCTCACCGGCCGCACCGCCCATGGGATCGCTTTCTTGAAAAATCCAGCTCATTTGTTTGCCCTCTTTATTATTAACCGAGCTTAAATTCGCCTTTTGCCCGACGACTAAGACCAGCTTGGAACTTTGCGCGCAGCAGCTTTATCTCGTTATCCAGTGTCAACAGAATCTTCTGTGCATCCTCGTGAGAATACTCATAGTTGCTGGTATTCGAGAGATTCCCGATGAGTCGAAGCATCTGCGTGGCTTTGCGCACCCGTGCTTCGCCAAGCTCAATAAATCGCTCTCTCTTATTCCGATTAGTAGCCATATAGTATATAAGTTGCTATATTTTGCAAATGTAGCACACATTATTAGCATAATGCCACTTTTTATTGATCTGCTAAATCTAAATTCTGTGCTTAAAACGTAAGCTATTGACGCCGTACTACAGTGGCTGACTTTTCAGCTACGCGCTTGTGATCCGCCCACAGTAGTCAGGAACCCTTCTTTCCGCCACTCTTGATGTTCTTCGGCCGCGCAAAGCCCGGCCAAAGTTGGTTCTTGTCATCCAGAAACAGCAGTTCCATTTCGCGCAGCCGATTCAGGTCGCGAAACCGGGTCTTGTCGTTGAGCTTGAGGTACAGGCTTTGATACCAGGGGCTGCGCCGCATCTCTTCGAGGTCGGTGGGGCCTTTGTCGAGCAGCTGTGACAGGATGGTGTACTGGCGAGCGTTGATTTCCTTGCGGTCGAATGCCCGCCGGATATAACTCTCGTAGAGCAGTACCCCGACGATCCGGTTGCAGCGCTCGTGCAGCCGGTGAATGACGACGCGCATTCCTTCCAGGTGGAAGCGGACGAAGGGCTGGTTGGGCGCTGCCTCGTGCTTCTCGGCGTGCTTTCGGCAGGTGTTGAACAGCGTGAAGTATTCGTCGATGTGGTCGAGGTAATGGCGCGCCATCGCGAACGGCGCGTAGCGGTAGCCCGCCGCCTGCAGCAGTGTGGCCTCGATGACACGGCCGACGCGGCCGTTGCCGTCCCAGAAGGGGTGGATGGTTTCGTAGTAGAGATGGACCAGCGGGGCGCGGATCAGCGCGGGCACTTCGTGCTCGAGCAAGCAGTCGTGCCATTCGATCAGCTTGTCCATGAGCAGCTTCACGTCGCCGCCGTACTGGGGCGGCTTGTAGCGGCCGCCGTGGGCCTCGTCGCCGACGTAGGTTGTCTTCCCCTTGGGGTTGTCGCGGAACTCGCCGGGGACCATGTCTGGATCGGGGAGGTCGCGCGTGATGTGGGTGTGGACCGTGCGGATGAAGTCGAGGTCCAGGCGCCAGCCGGCGGTCTTGGCGGCACCCTGCGCGAAATCGTAGGCCGCCTTGATGTTCACGGCACGACGCTGCTCGGTTTCTTTGACCTCGGCCGGGTCGAGCAGGAGCACCCGCGCGGTTTCCTCTTCGCTCAGCGTGCCGCCTTCGATGGTGTTGGTGCCGAACACGCTGCTGACGACGACCTCTTTTTCGAGCTGGCTGGCCACTTGGTTGAGCGGCGTCTTGATGAAGAGTTCGTGCGCGTCCTCGACCCGCTGCAGGGGCACGGCAAGATCCTCGAGGTCGACGCCGACCTGGAAGGTGAAGGGGCCGAAGCGG
>CAYODX010000041.1:0-5859 GCA_964402795.1 uncultured Terricaulis sp.
TTCTTGCCGCAGGCGGTCAGGGCCACGGCGACGAGGGCAGCAACGAGGAGAGAGTGTTTCATTTGATTTCCCTTATCGATAAAGAAAACGTCTGTTCAAAAATACATAGACACATAGCAACCAAAATTTTGGGCTTGATCTGAATTGCTTCAGATCAACTTTGAATACTAACAAAAAAACAGCTGTTTGCCCATAAAACTGCCCTAATAAAACTACAAAGCCATGAAGGCGAGCTAAAGGCCGAGTTGGGTAGCCGAGGTGCACGGCGTTGATTCGATCCAGAGCTCCTCAAAGCGTTGCTGCCAGTCGTGGATGACCAGCGGGCGATCCAGGAGCAGCTTGCCGCGGAAATGGTCCGCATGGAAGCGGATGGCCCCGCTTGCCCCGTCAGCCAGAACGAAGCAATCGGCGATTCCCCGCAAGGGTTCCGGCGTCTGGCGGAACTGGAAACAATGACTGTAGCGCTTGCGCAGGGCTGACAGGCGCGCCGAATAGCGCGTCAGGTAGTCCGGGTCGTGCAGGACGATGCGCAGGTTGCGGTCCCGTCCGGCGGCCAGGAAGGCGCCAATCGCGTCGGCCCTCGAACGGCTATCCAGTTCCAGCGCTTTCAGATCCGGATCGAAGATGCAGATTTCCTTGCTTGCCCGTGAGAGTACGAGATCGACCGCCGTCTGGTAGGCGGCGCGGGTATCGAAGGGTTCCTCGCGATAGTCCGGCATGTGATGGCTGAATAATCAGTTGCCATGGTAGGCCAAGCCGTTGGTCGTTGCAAATTCTGCATCGATGCATACAATTGCGCCTCCTGTTTCCTGAGCCCGTGCAATGCCTGAAACCATCATCGAATCCTTGGACCATGAGGGCAGGGGCGTGGCCCGGCAGGAAGGCAAGACCCTCTTTGTCGAGGGTGCCCTGCCCGGGGAGCGGGTGACGTTTTCCAGCTACCGGCGCAAATCGAACTACGAACTGGCTGTCTCTGGCACGATAATCAAGCCGAGTTCCTTGCGCGTCGAGCCTCGTTGCAGGCACTTCGGCATTTGCGGCGGTTGCACCATGCAGCACCTCGCTGCGCCTGGGCAGGCGGCGGCCAAGCAGCGGGTGCTGGAGGATGCCTTCTGGCACATCGGGCGGCTAAGACCGGAGGTGGTCTATCCGGCCATCCAGGGGCCGTCATGGGGCTACCGCTCACGCGCCCGACTATCGGTGCGGCTGGTGCCGAAGAAGGGCGGGGTGCTGGTCGGCTTCCATGAGAAACGCAGCAGCTATATTGCGAACATGGACAGTTGCGAGGTGCTGCCGCCAGCCGTTTCCAGGCTGTTGCCCTTGCTGCGCCGGCTGGTCGGCGCCCTGTCGGTCGCCGATCGGCTGCCGCAGATCGAGGTGGCGATTGGCGATGCGGTGACGGTACTGGTTTTGCGCATCCTGCAGCCTCTGGTGCCGTCAGACGAGGTACTGTTGCGCCGGTTTGCCGAAGAACAAGGCATCCAGTTCTGGCTTCAGCCGGGCGGGCCGGACTCGGCCCACCCCTTTCATCCGGCCGAGGCGCCGGCTCTCGGCTATGCTTTGCCGGATTTCGATCTGCAGATGCGGTTCCGGCCGAACGAGTTTACACAGGTCAACCAGGGCATCAACCGCATGCTGTTGCGCCGGGCTATGCACCTGCTGCAGCCGCGGCCGGGTGAACGTGTCGGCGACCTGTTCTGCGGCCTGGGCAATTTCACCCTGCCGATTGCCCGCAGCGGTGCCTTTGCATTCGGCGTGGAAGGTAGCTTGGCCCTAGTGAAGCGGGCGGAAGAAAATGCCGTCCTGAACGGCTTGTCCGAACTCGCCGACTTCACCGCGGCCAATCTATTCGAGGCAAGCCCGGAACTGCTGGCCGGATGGGGAAGGCTCGACAAGTGGCTGGTCGATCCGCCGCGTGAAGGGGCGATTGAACTGGTCAAGGCAATCGGCGAAGACGGGCCGCGTAGCATAGTCTATGTTTCATGCAACCCGGCGACACTGGCGCGCGATGCAGCCGTTTTGGTGCATGAGAAGGGCTATCGCCTGCGCGGCGCCGGCATCGCCAACATGTTTCCGCAGACATCTCACGTCGAGTCAATCGCGCTGTTCGACAAGTACGGGCAATCGCAGCCTTGAAATGACTTGCTCGGTACGGCCGGGAGGAACTGCGTGATAAAATTTTCAGGCGATTCGGAGGCGTGGCAGAGCGGTTGAATGCAGCTGACTTGAAATTTGAGGGCGGGCGTTTCGCGTGGTGTCGTCTTTTCACGTTTCGCCCTGTATTTTCAGGGGTTACGCTCGGCCGTCATGCAGTCTAGTTTTGTCTAGTTCCGGCTTTTGTAACCTAGTTGGGTTACAAATCGGGTTACTAGAACCCGTTTCCCACTTGGCATTTTCTCGCCTTTTCCTTCAGGGTATATAGACTGCGGTCGGGAACGTCAGTAACTGTTCGAATCCCCGTGGGGACGCTAAGATACATCCCTCAATCAGCCCCAGCCCACTATAGATAAGTAGAGCCGGGAATTCGCGCCTATGCTGTAGGTCGAAGTATTGTTGATGAAACGCTCCAGTAATAACCACACTGCAAACGTTTGATTAGTTATCCTAATGCGTGCGGTCGGGAAAGCAGGTAAACTTTGGTTTGATAGATGCCGTTAGAACACGCAACCCGCGCTGATTAGCGGGTGGAGAAGCAGCCAGGAGGAAACGAAAATGAAGCCACGTCAGCTTTTTCTGCGTTGCTTTGCAGATGTGCGGGATGGCCAGTGGCAGGCGTTTTGCCTTGATCTTGACCTTGCAGCCCAGGGCGATAGCTTCAAGGAAGTTAAGTCCAAGTTGGAAGGCATGGTGTCAGAGTATGTCTACGACGCGTTGGCCGGCGAAGATCAAACCCACGCTCAGCAGCTTTTGTGCCGAAGGGCTCCCGCGTATCTGTGGGCACGCTACTATTGGTATAAGTTCTTGATCCGTTCTTTGCATATCCGCAACAGCATGCATAAGATATTTAAGGAGCGGGTACCCTTAGTGCCAGCTGCGCATCATGCGGCATGAGCGGTGTATATTTCCCGCTCACTTGTTCGCAGGTAAAAGACATTCTTAGAACTCTTGGCTTCTCCCCGAGGCCGCAAAAAGGGACTTCACACGAGCAATGGGCGAAAGTTGAAAACGGTCGCCTTTACAAGGTGACCGTCGATTGTCCGAAAGCTCCCTTCACGCAGGAACTAATCTCGTCGATGGCTCGCCAAGCCGGCGTTACGAAAAAGCAGTTCTACGCCGCCCTAAGTAGATAGCGGCCCAAGCTATTCCTTCGCGACACAGTCGTTTCCCTTGTAGTGCCAGGATACGATGGTACTTCCGTTAATTTCAAACGTCGTGAGACAGGAAAGCGGGATATTGGCGTCCGGTGTTCCTCCGCTAACGTCAGTGTAGGCGGTGTTTCCTATGATGGTTGTCTGATATCTCGGTGGTGACCCCGCCACAAACAGGTTTCGCTTAGAAGCAAACGCGATGAATTTTCTGCCGCCGGCTTCATAGGTGCGCAGGGGTGAGCCCCAAGCGCGCACGAGTTCTATTTCCTGCCGCCCCACCCAGGAGTTAAGAACCTTTTCATAACCTGCTGTCGTGGCGCAACCAGCGGTAAGGACGGCGAATACGAGCAAGAAGAAATAGCGCATGTCTTTCTCCATCAAACGGTGGGGGGGAGAGCAAGGTCGCGGTTTCCCTAGCCGTTACCGGACAGCGCACAAAAGCAAAAACCTGACAGGTCTGAAAACACTGTGACGTTTCCATTGCGCACGCCTCAGGCTGTAGAACCGGATGATGCAGACTAGGCCAGAAGAAAGCACTTGTCCATAAATGGCGGCGCAAAGTTCTTGTGCCTGCCCCACCTACTTGCCCATGCGCTCATTTCCCGCCTGCGCAAAAATAAAAATGTCGCCGTGTGCCAGCAATGGCGAGTCCCTGCGCGAGCAATGCGCGCCCCGGCAGCCGGCGGGCGTGCCGTGGTAGCCTCGAACCGGAGTCACGAAAACGGACTCCAATCAGTACCCCGTGCAATCCGTGCGCGCGGCCGGTCGTTTGTACCATCGCCACCGAAGAGGGGGTAATCGACATCACGCGCAACCTGCGCACCACGGCGGCGCCCCGACTGCTCGGCGGTGCGGGCATGGCGCAGCATCATCAACCCATAACGGGTCGCGCTCAAGAGGTCATCGGCCTCTTTGACGATGCGCCCGTCCTTCCGGTGATACAGGCGGAATTCCTCGAACCAGTCGAGCAGATGCCGGGCAACCTTGAGCCGGCCCGTCTGCATGCGGATCAGCATTTCCTGAATGCCGGCCTCGACGGAATTCCCGCCATCCTCGAAAGTCGCATGCGAGGAAATCATATGCACCCCCTGCGCCCGGTAAATGCTCGCCAACGAGTCCCCGCTGCCCTTGTCGGCCGAATGCCCATCATGCGGCCAGGCGCAAGGAATCCATGCGCCGCGTGCCCGGATCGCCGCTGCATGCACGATGGCCGACTCTCCGCGCACCCGGTAGCATTCATGCACATGCACAGTATCGGTGTCGCGATCCCATGCCAGCCATGCCGCCGCAGTCGGGTGATTGATGCCGAAGTCCAGGCCGACAATGCGGGCGAAGTGCTGCGGAAGTTCGAAAGCATCCTCCGTGATGGCACTCTCCGCAATCGGAAAAACCCGCCCGCTCCCCAGCATGGGCACGCCATTAACCCGAGCCTCGCGCTCATGCTCGGGATAGCCGGAAATGATTTTCTCCCGCTCCTCGACCGAGATATGCTCGGCGTCGTTGATCGTCATCTTGACGCAGCCCCGATCCGCGCTAGGGTCTTGCAGGAAACGTCGAACCACGCCAGTCATCCCCAGCAAGGGCGTTGCGGTCAAATACGCAACGCCGCGTGTTGCAGAGATTCGCGCCAGTCCCTCCGTATAAACGTCAACCGGCGGTTCCTCGTCATACCAGACAGCGTGCAGCGTCTCACCTTGCCAGCGCTCCCGGCCGCGTTCATATGACTTGAATGAAACCTGGCTTGTACCGCCACCCGCATGCCGTACGAGAATCGTATCTAGCGCATCGGGCACGCCTCGCCCGGTGCGAGTGTCGATAACAGCATCCTTTGGAATGGTGCCGCTGCCGTAATGCCCAAGTGGGCCAATCAGAATACGTTGCACCGTGTCGCGGGTAGACTCGCCCGTGTTGCCCGCAGCCCATGCACGGATTGGGGACTCGAAGCGGCGACCCTGCCACCAGGCGGGATAACGGCCGGTCAAGTGAATGGCCATCTCCATGCCGCCGCAAAAAGTCTTCCCCTGCTGGTTGCCGGCAAGCAGCATGCGCTCGCGCTTGATTGCTCCCAATGCGTGAAACTCTTTCTGCTTCGCGTATGGAATATAGCGGCCGAGTTTGTCCTCGGACTGCCGGCGCCTCAGTTCCTCAAGGTGCTTTGTCAGTTCGCCTAGTTTTTCATTGCTGCTCATGTCGCCCTCCGTTCAGGGACTAAAAATATTCAGGGCCAGAAAATTCCGGAAACCAAAAAATCAGGAACCAAAAATTTCTGACGCGCGCGAGTGTGGGGTCATCGTGATTCAACAGCGAGCGCGCATTTCCGGGGGTAGGGGTGGGGTACCCCCGGTCTTTTTGCATGCCCCCCTTCAACAGCCCCGGCAGACAGCAGCGTATTCCTTCTGGCGGCTTGTTGTTCGAGTTCATTCATGTTGTTCATGGTTTTTCCTTCCTTAAGGTGGGGTTGAAAATTACGAGAGAATCCGCTCACTTTTTTTGAGCGGTTTGTCGTGCCCTGCCGAGGTTCGCCAAGGTCTCGATCACCCATAGATCATTG
>CAYODX010000042.1:0-5324 GCA_964402795.1 uncultured Terricaulis sp.
CAGCTCCAACCGAGCAAAACTCAAGACCTCAGGCGCCGGAAAACTGGATGCCGAAGATTCCTGAGAAGAAAGCGGCATCAGGGCGATAGATGAGACTCAGAGCAAGCCGGAGCGGCGATCATCCTCTTCGCGAGACGATGGCGAGGAGTACTCGTCTCGCCAATCGCCGGATACAATGAAACGCTCTTTGAGCTCATAGTCGTCCCAGCGACGCCTTTCGAAAGGAGCGGCCGGCAGAGGGTAGTCCAAGCCTATATCTCCGGCATCACCGCGGTTTGGAGTATGAGTGTCAGAAGCAACGCTTGTGCGAGTCAAAAAACTTGCTGGCAACGAAAAATCAAACAGCCCAGCAACATTACTCCAGCAATAACCCGCAATTGCACCACCAAGGCCTAGCAGCGCAATACCAAGCACCGCTGGCGCGATAAAGTTCTCATTGACAGTCGGCATGCGTGCCAGCCAATAAGCAGGCAGCATTGCTGCACCGATCAGAGCTCCGCGTGTAATGTGCTTCATTGACATGTGATCCACGCTACTTTAGTGACGCCAACCCTTTGCATGGGTTAGGTTTGTCCGCCGGCCATGGTAAAACGATTAATGGATGAAGAAGTGAGTTCTGGCCTAGGGACAGCACCAGAATTGCCGGGGTTTCGCCCAGACAAATTTCACGGTGAGCCATTGAAGGGATTTCCTCCTTCGTGGTTGCGTCTACGACACGCAGATGGCTCTTATGCCGGATTATCTGCTGCTGCGCGTGCGCGAGGACACTTGTGGTGGCCAGCAGGATACAAATTAACAACTTCCTCATATTCTCATGCCTCCAATTGAAACAATACAGGCTCATCCAAAGCCAGTTTGGAAATACCACCGCCAAGCTGGCATAGTGCATCGTGGTAAGCCGCCTCCAAGTGGTTCGAACTGTACTCGTGACCAAACTCGTGGATCAACAGCTTATTGATCCCCGCCAGGTCCTTCCGCTCAAACCAGCCGTGCCCCAGCCGACCCAAATTCAGGAGCAGCCGCCGGCCGCCGTAGGCGCCCTCATAGGGCCAGCTGATCGAGTTGGCGATTCTCACCGTGACATCGAAGCCAAGCAGGCGCCTTCCGATGCGCTCGGCATAGGCTACCACAGCCTGAATGGCGGGGGTCCAGTCCTCGCGCTCGAGGTACTTCAGAGCCGGGGCATCGGGGTTGTCGCTGAATACCTTGGGGCTCGGGGTCACCTGGCCGGCCGGCAGGGCGGCGCCGGCGCGGCGCACTGCTTCCCACTCTTGGCGTGAGAGCTGGCCGCCGTGGATGACCGTGTAGCCGGCCGCCACCGCCCGGCTGTTCGCCTCTGGGTCGGAGGGGTCGTAGGCCACACGTCGTTCGCCGAAGCGCAGATCCATCACGCGCTCAATGACCTCGCCCGGCAGATCCTCGCCGTGGCTCTGAACAGCGTCTCGCACCCAGACCGCGTTAGCGTCTTCGGTCGTGAGGAGGGCCTGCATGTGCTCGAGCACTAGGGCACGGATTCGCGCCAGGTAGGCCGGGGTCACTCCGTCCCGGTCGAAACTGAGCGGGACTTTCTGGGCAATGTCCACATGCCAGCGCAGGTCGCCCAGTTCAACGACCGGAATGCCCATCTCGTACAGGAAGGGTGTCTCGCCGGCGAGCGGTTCGACGATCCGGATTTTGGTTTTCCGTTGCGAGCGTCGCAAAGCGCCCTGGGCATCAGCCACCTCGGTCGGAAGGGTAGCCTCGAATTCAGCCAGCGCCGTCCTCGATTGAACGATCTGGCCGTTGTAGCTGAGCTTCACGCCCGCCGGCGCCAGCAGCCGCATCACCGCACGACCGCATTCCTCGATTTCCTCGTCTTTCAGCCGGAGGAGACCTTCGAAGCGGGATCCGCGGGCGCGGCGCGCACGCCGGCGAGAACGGCCATCCTTGGTGAAGGCGATCGTCCCCGTGGTCGAGGAGATCTCTGCTTCATCGCACAGGGCGAGCACCAGCTTCTCTCCCAAATTGAAACGGCCGCGCTGCTCGGCGTTCCCCTTCTTGCCACTCTCGGCGAAAAGGGTGAAGGCGTGACTGAGTTCGGCAAACCCATTCGGGTGGTCATCCTCGACGACCAGGCGCGCCAGGCGTTTTCCTGGGACGCGCTCGAGGCTGGCGCAGACCTCGGTAACATCCTCATCCAGCGCGTTCTGGATGAGTTCGAAGAGAATGAATTCCTTGCCGCGGCGCTCGAGTAGTTTGGCGAGGCCTTGTTTGTCTACATTGAACCAGTTCACAACATGTCTCCAAGATTTACTCAGAGCTAGAATGACCGATTCAGCCAGGCATTTCTGAAATAATTTGAGGCTATAAGCGCTCGTACGGAATTTTCATCCAGGCTTTTCCGGGCGTTCTCTCGACCCTGATGCCCTTGTCTGTGGTGTGGTACGTGAGATAGCAGTGCTGCCGCGGATTGGAAAGCACTCCGGGGTTGAAAATCGCTTCCACTTCTCCCGTGCAGCGCGCTGACTGGGTAATCAAACCGGGGTGACCTTCATGATCCAGGCGCGCACCCACCTGGTGCGTGAAGGAATAATCCTGCGGGTGAATTAGCGCGGGAAATTTCTTGACGGATTTCCTGAAATCGACCAGAGCCGCATCGCAACGAACGCGATAGACCTTGCGCTCGATGGTTACGCCCGGCCTGAGATATCCCTCCGCGTCGCTCAATAGACGGCCAACCCAGTGGTACGCCGTCTCAAATACAGACGTTTCCACGTCGCCGGCGCCGTACCAGGCGCCGAAAGTGCCGTCCGAGTAGCGACTCTTCATCCAGTTGATAAAGGGGAAGCCGATCGCGTCGTTCCAGACAGCCTCTTCAAAGGGGCGATGAATGATCGGGAGCGGCGACTCGAACGGATGGGGTTTGAATGTCAGTTCCAGCCAGGTGGCAGCCTCGCGCTCTGCCGGATCGTCGCTCAAATCGTCGTTCAAGTCTTCCGAAACGCGGAGAGAGACGATGTTGCGGAAGACGTCCTGGTGAACGTCGGCCAGGACCAGACCCGAAAAGAGCGAATCGTTCATTGACCCCGCGCACGGTCAAGGTAGGCGCGCACCATCAGCAGGCCGGCGAATCCGAACTTTCGGATGGCCTCGGCTGGAGTCAAGCCATCGAAGGAGCGGTTGCGCGTGCGCATCCAGCCGTAGGCCAGATCCCGGTTGTGCGGGAAGAGAAGACGCAGATTCTTGTGAATTCCGAGCAGATGACTAGCGCGCTCGAGGGCATCGCGGCTAGTTGAGATCGGCTCCCCCTTGCGGTAGCGGCTCAGGGCGGCGCGGTTCTCCGGCGACAGTCCAAGCATCTCCAACTGCTCCTCGGTGCTAAGCTGCCAGTGCTCGAACAGCTTCATGACCATTTTGGCGATGGCCCCGCGATCGATTTCATTGCGCGCAACTGCCTCAGGTGCGGCCACGACTCCCTCCATAGTGTCTATTGGCTATGGAGTAAATATAACATAAATAGCAACAATTACAACTATACCTGCTAGGGCATGTAGTGGCGGACCATACGCCCCTTTTCGTCGAGGTAGGCGATAGGCTGGGGCGGCGCCACCGGCAGGGCGGCGAACTCGGCGCTGTTCGGCACCAGCACCGTGTAACGATCATCGACGAAGACGGGCTTCCATTCGCCTGACGTCAGAACTACCTGTCGCAGCGCCATATCGTTCCGCAGGAGCATGGTATGCGGCTCGTAGTCCTTGATGACGTGGCCCCAGCCCGGCGCCGCGCGGGCGGCGAGATACCACTCGAAGAAAAACTTGTCGCGGTAGAGATCCATTCGCCCATCGATGAAGACCGGAACCCCGGCATAGATCAGATAGCTAGCCTCGAGGGTATCCGACATTACGCGCTTCGTCAGTCCGTTTTCCTTCAGAAAGGCCACCGCATTGACCGGATACTGGCCATTGATGGTTTCCTGCCAGCGCGCATCGCCCTTCGCGGCGATCCATGGCATGACTGAAAGCAGCGCCGTGAGGATGGCACCGTGGGCAAGGGGCCGGCTCGGATTACCTGCAGTCTCGGCGATCCGAGGGTATTGGGGCGCGTGCGCCAGTAGAGCGGCCGTAAGTGGGGCCATAACAGCGGCGCACATCGCAACTTGGCGGTTGGCCAGGACCCCGAAGACCAGGAAAACCCCAGCCAGCATGCCCTGTGTCAGCGACGGGCGCGCGCCGAAGGCGAGAAGAGCAATGAATGGCACGAGGTTGAGCAGGTAGAACCAGCCCAGCTCCGTGGTCAGATTGACTGGCATCCATTCCGATATGACGGACGCCGAGCGGAGCCCGGAGATCATCAGCACGCTTTCCCAGGCGCCGATACCGTAGGGGTTTAGCAGCGTGGCCAACCCGGAGACGAAGGCAATGACGCACATAAAGACAAGCTCTCTGTGACGATCTCGCAGGGCGCGCGCCTGCCAGGCCTCGATGAGCTGACCAGCGCAGAACAGCCCGATGAAGATCAGCCCGACGATGTAGCCACCGTGCAAGTTCACCCAGAGAGCCATCAACGCCGGCAGTGCGAGCAGGTAGCGGCGCAGACGGGTCACCGACCAAGCGGTGATCAGATAGGTCAACAATGCCAGGAGTGCAAAGGAAAAGAGCTGCGGGCGCATTGGTGTGACGATCTGAACCAGGTTGCACACCAACGCAATGCCGAGTGCGATCGAGCTATGGACATGAAAGGCGGCGGCGCGCCAGGCGAAACCGATGGTAGCGGCGGCCAGCACTATGGATAGCGTCTTGGTGCCATTCAGACTCCATATATTGTAGGCCGCTCCCATGAGTGTCTCGCCTAACCACTGCGTCAGCCGGTAGGGAGTCCCCGGCATTGACCAGGAGAAGACGTCGCCGGCGGGGATCATGCCGTGCTCGAGTATCCAGCGGCCGTAGGCGATGTGCCAGTAGAAATCCGTGTCGGCGATGCCGGAGGAGGCCGGGTAGATGGCCTTGATCCAGAGGGCGGCAAGGAATACAAGAAGAGTAGCGGGAAAGGTGAATCGCATAGTTAGCTTTTCAGGAGATTGAGAAGATCCTCGAACTGGCGTCCTGGTGTCCGAGTCGGCAGATGGGGATAGGCGCTATGGCGAACCAACAGCGAATATCGCGGTCCTTCGAATACCAGCCTGTAGCCTCCGCCGGCGCAAAGAAGCTGGCGCAGCGCGGCCGCGTTCTCTATCAGTACAATGTCGGGATCGAGGCGGGAAATGTATTCCTGCCAGCCGGTTTCGCCGCGACGCGCGAACAGGTACTCGAAAAGGGCGCGGTCACCGTACAGGTCAAAGCGCGTGT
>CAYODX010000043.1:0-5159 GCA_964402795.1 uncultured Terricaulis sp.
AACTCCACCGGCGTCAGCCTGAGCCTGTCGAAGGCCGGAGACGTCGCGCTTCGACAGGCTCAGCGTGACGCCAATGTCAGAGTCCGTGTCAGCGAAGCAGCGGCGAGCGGCTCGGTGTCGGCAATTCAAAATCGTCATTCCGGACGCGCGCAGCGCGATCCGGAATCCAAGGGATCGAAGGGCTTGCCCCTGGGTTCCGGGTTCATCGCTGCGCGATGCCCCGGAATGACGAAGCTGCGGCGCCCGCGTCCCGCTTCGACGGGCTCAGCGTGACGCGCTTTGAGCCACCGGCGTGACGCTTGTCGCGCCGGCCGCAGGGGCCGGTCGTCGCGCAGAGCGCGCCTCTGGCCAAGCAAAGCTTGACTTCAACGGCGGGCGCGTACTGCGTGGCCGCATGCGCACCCTGTTCGCCTTCACCGCCCTCGCTCTCGCTGCTGCTTGTACGGGCGGCCAGCCCAGCGCGCCGGATGCCGCGCCGGTGATCGCAGCGGAGCGCGCCTTCGCCGCCGAAGCGGGGCGGACCGGTTGGGTGGAGGCGTTCATCGCCCACTCCAGTGACGAGGCCATCGTCATCGGCGCGCGGCCGGAGAACGCGCACCAATCCTTGGCTGCAATCGACCCGGCCAATTTGCGCGATACCTCCCTCGTTTGGGGACCGGTGTTCGCCGGCATGTCGCGCGGCGGCGACATCGGTTTCACCACCGGCCCTTACGCTGGCGGCGGTACGGCGTTCGGGCAGTACTTCACGGTCTGGCGCAAGCAGCCGGACGGCTCATGGAAGTGGATCTATGACGGCGGCACCAACCAGCGCGCGGCGCAGACTGTCGACGCGAACGCCGAGGTCGCGCAGATTGAAGTCGGCGCGCGCGGCGCAGGCTCGGCCGCGGCGGCCGTCGCTGCGGTGCGGCTGCGGGAAGAGAGCCTTGCCCAGGCGGCGGCCTCCAACGCCGGGCAGGCGTTCTCGCGCCTGATGGCCGAGCACGGACGCATGAATCGCGACGATCAGCCGAGCGCGATCGGGCCGGAAGCAGCTGCGGCGCTCGCCGGGACAGGGCCGGTCGGCTATTCGCCGCCGCAAACGATCGAGGCCGGGGCGGCCGGCGATCTGGTGTTCACGTTGGGCCAGGCGCGCTGGCAGGGCGGATCGGGTTATTATTGTCGCATATGGGTGCTGCAGCGGGACGGATGGAGGATCGCCTTCGACCAGATCCTCCAGCGCCCGCTCGACGCCCCCGCTGCGCCGGAGGACGACCCGCCCGCGCCCTGACCTAGGTTGACTTCGTGGGGGTGATCCCGCAAAAGGCCCGGCTTCATGCACCGCCGCCTTCCAGGCGGCAGGCCGCTAGACGCCGCGGTGCAAACACTGGACGACGGGCGAACCGCCAGGGAAGTCGCCGCCTCATGGTGAGGCAGCCGGGCCCCGTCACGGAAGAAGGCGCGATCAGCGCATGACGAAGCGTATCCAAGCCAAATACAAGTCGGACCGCCGTTTCGGCCAGAACCTCTGGGGCCGTCCGAAATCTCCGGTCAACAAGCGCCAGTACGGCCCCGGTCAGCATGGTCAGCGGCGCAAGGGCAAGACCAGCGACTTCGGCCTCCAGCTGGTGGCGAAGCAGAAGCTGCGCCTCTATTACGGCAACATCACCGAAAAGCAGTTCCGCAAGACCTACGAAGAGGCTGCGCGCCGCAAGGGCAACACCGCAGAGAACCTCATCGGTCTGCTCGAGAGCCGTCTCGACGCGGTGATCTATCGCGCCAAGTTCGCGCCGACGCCGTTTGCGGCGCGGCAAGTGGTCAATCACGGCCACGTCAAGGTGAACGGGCGGCGTGTCACCATCGCGTCGTATCAGGTGAAAGCTGGCGACGTGATCGAGCTGCGCGACAAAGCCAGGACGATGGCGATGGTGCTCGAGGCGCTGCAAAGCCAGGAACGCGACACGCCCGACTATATCGAAGTCGATCCCAAGGCGATGAGCGCGCGCTTCGCCCGCGTGCCGCAACTCTCCGACGTGCCGTACCCGGTGCAGATGGAGCCGAACCTGGTGGTCGAGTACTACGCGTCGTAACTCGCGGCAGTAGGGGATGGTGCGGTCGCTTCAGGAGAAGATCTGATGTCCATTGGCGATTTCGCGGTTTGGCGATCTCGCCAATGACGACAGATTGGAAAGCGATCGACGATCAAGTGCGCATCGAGCCTGGCGCGAAGTCCGCGCTCTCGACGCGCGACAGCGTGCGCGACGATCTCTTCCCCGACAAGGGCGAAGCGAAGAACAGCCTGGAGGCTTGCGCCAAGGCGATCGACGAACTGCAGGACCGCCTTTACGCCGAACAGAAGCGCGCGCTGCTGGTCATCCTTCAGGGGATCGACACTTCCGGCAAGGACGGCACGGTGCGGGGCGTGTTCAACGCCTGCGGCCCGCTCGGCGTCAACGTGAAGGCGTTCGGGAAACCGACCGAGCTGGAGCTGCGGCACGACTATCTGTGGCGTGTGCATGAGGCCGCGCCGCGGACCGGCATGATCGGCATTTTCAACCGCTCGCACTATGAAGACGTGCTGGTGGTGAAGGTGAAGAAGCTGGTTGCAGCCGACATCATCGAGCAGCGCTACGATCAGATCAACGCATTCGAGAAACACCTCTCCGAGAATGGCGTCACCATTTTGAAGTTCATGCTGCACATCTCGAAGGACGAGCAGCGCCAACGCCTGCAGGAGCGGCTGGATCAGCCCGACAAGCATTGGAAGTTCAATCCGGGCGATCTCGAAGATCGCGCGCTGTGGGATGATTTCGCGGCGGCCTACGAAACCATGCTCGACCGCTGTTCGACCCCGCACGCGCCGTGGCGCGTCATTCCTGCCGACAAGAAGTGGCGGCGCAACGCGATCATCGCCGCCATCGTGCATGGCACGCTGGAAGAGATGAACCCCCAATATCCGGCGGCCGGCTGGAAGCCGGGAGATTTCACGGTCGTTTGAGCCCGGCCTTCGACAGGCTCAGGCTGACGCTGGTGGGGCGCGCAGGCTGACGCTGGTGGGAAGCATGCGCCGATGCAGCAAAGGTCACTTGGCCGTCGTCGCTTCGTCCTTGCGGATGATGCCGAGTGAGATGACGCGCTTCAGCGCTTCGTCGGCCGAGATCGACAAGAGCTTGAGCGAGGAGCGCGGCAGATAGAGCAGAAAGCCGGAGGTCGGGATCGGCGCTTGCGGGACATAGACGGCGACCAGGTCGGCGCCGACATCGTGGGCGACCTCTTTGGTATTCTCGTTTGTGATGAAGCCGATGGCGTAGGAGCCCGGCAGCGGAAACTCGACCAGCACCGCCTGTTTGAATGAGGTGCGCTCGGGTGCGGCGACCTGTTTGAACACCTGTTTGGCGCCGCCATAGATGGTGCGCACCAGCGGCAGGTTGGCGATCGCGGTGTCGGCGGCGCCCACCACCCAGCGCCCGATCAGATTGCCGGCGAGCGCACCGATGAGCGTCAGCGTCGCCAGCGCCAGCAGCAGGCCACCGCCCGGGAAACGCGTGAGAATCTCGAGGTTTGCCGGCACGAGCGGCTCGACGCGCGTGTCGATGAAAGTGACCACGAGCCAGATCAGCCAAATCGTCACGACGAACGGCAGCACCAGCGCGACGCCAGCGAGGAAGGAATTGCGCAGCCAGGTCAGCGGATTGAAATTGCGGATCGCGGAGTTCATCGGCGCCGGTGTAGCCGGGGGGCGGGTGCGAGACCAGGGATGAGCTTCGCCGCACCACCCACCGGCGTCAGCCTGAGCCTGTCGAAGGCCGGAGACGTCGCGCTTCGACAGGCTCAGCGTGACGCTTTTTCATCCGCCGGCGTAAACTCCACCGGCGTCAGCCTGAGCTTGTCGAAGGCCGGAGACGTCGCGCTTCGACAGGCTCAGCGTGACGCTTTTTGATCCACCGGCGTCAGCCTCATCGGCTTGCGATTGCACTTGCGCTGCGGCGTGCTTAGCTCTGTGGGCATGTTCGGACGCAAGACTTTCGTCTCCGCGCCGCAGCGCCGCGGCCCGCGTGACGGCTTTTCGGCAACGGTTGTGCGGGTGGTGGAAAACATCGGCCCCGCCGTTATCGGCGTGCGCCGCACCAGCCGGGCGCGCAATCTCTATGACGGGGCGGGCTCCGGCGTGATCATCTCGCCGGACGGTTATGCGCTGACCAACAATCACGTCGTGCGCGGGGCGGGGCGGATCGAAGCGGTGCTGGAAGACGGCAGCGTCGCCGGCGCCGAAATCGTAGGCGCCGATCCCGACACGGATTTGGCGCTGCTGCGCCTCGACGGACGCGGCCACAAGCACGCTCAGCTCGGCAATTCGGACGCCTTGAAAGTGGGGGAGCTTTCGATCGCCATCGGCAACCCGCTGGGCTTGCAGGCGACGGTGACGGTGGGCGTCATCTCGGCGCTGCGGCGCACGCTGCGCGGCGAAAGCGGGAGGCTGATCGAGGATGTGATCCAGACCGACGCTGCGCTCAATCCCGGCAATTCCGGTGGCGCGCTGGTCGATTCACACGGCGCCGTGGTGGGGATCAACACCGCAATCATCGGCGGCGCGCAGGGACTGTGCTTTGCCGTGCCGAGCAACACCGCCAAGGACGTCATTCCTGAACTGATGCGCAATGGCCGCGTCGCCCGCGGCTGGTTCGGCATTGGCGGCCAGACCCAAGAGCTTTCGCGGGCGCTGGTGCGCCGGCTGGGGCTCGATGTGGAAAGCGGCGTGCTGGTGGTTGCGATCTCTGGCGGAGGGCCGGCGGATGCCGCCGGACTCGAAATCGGCGATGTGGTGCTGAAGCTGGACGGCCAGCCCACCGCTTCCGTCGACGGCGTGCACAAGCTGCTGACGCGCGAACGCATCGGCCGGCGGGTTAAGCTCGACGTCCTGCGCGATGGCGCCGTCATCAAGTTGGACCTGGCGGTGACGGAGCGACCGACCGAGCGCGTGGCCTAGACGCGCGGCGCAGGCGGCCGGTCTTCGACAGGCTCAGCGTGACGCTGCTGGGTTGGGGAGCGTCACGCTGAGTTCGTCGAAGCGCGACGCGCTTGCGCGCTTCGTCATTCCGGGGCGGCTGAAGGCCGAACCCGGAACCCAGGGGCAAGCCCTTTGATCCCCTGGATTCCGGATCGCGCTGCGCGCGTCCGGAATG
>CAYODX010000044.1:0-5095 GCA_964402795.1 uncultured Terricaulis sp.
GGAGTAGATTTTCTCCAGGCGCTTGATGATCTCCTTGACGTAGTATTCACTGTTGCGCATGGGGACTGGTACGATCTTTTGTTTCTGTGATCCTCTCTTAGCGGCGATACCTTTAGAGGCGGCCGAAACAACCGGGCCGTGGCCGTTGGTCGAGGTTGATTTGACGACATAGGCCCCGTAACCGCCTGGGGTTTGCGGTGGTTGAACCCCATTCGTGGCCGCAGTAGATACTTTTGAGAGTTGGTCGAGGTTCCTCTTGTTGCGTTTGGGGCTATTCCTACTCATGCTCACGTCTCCTTGCACTGATAGCACTGTTAATAAGGCGATGACGATCTTGATAGGCGGGGGGTGTTACCAAAACCACCTCTAACAACCATGACCAATCCATAAAAAATGATCTCCGCCTACCAACCGGAGATCATTTTTTCAGAGAAATCTAGCCCTTCCTCCTCTGGCATGAAACGATGAGAGAAAGGACTTAGCCTTATGAAGACCAAGATGACCATCACAACAGACTGACTGAGAAGGTTATCAGGGTGCCGGCAGGCTTGCTAGCGCCTAACTCACGACAAACTCAAGCTCAATTTTGTCCATGTCAACGGAAATCACTGTCCCGATAGCTCGCTTAATGAGGGTCGAAAGCCGATTCTCCAACCAGCCTTTGGCGAAGCCATTCGGCACAGCAATCGTAAACCGGGTTTCTGCCTGACATACCAATCGGGTGTCTTTTAGCAAGGTCTCAAATGTGGCCCGGGTCATTTGAGGTTGCAAATAAGCTAAGACCTCGCTCCACAGTTGATCTTCGGAGTTGACCGGCTCAGATTCACGATTATCACTGCCATCCAGGGAACTTGAAAGACCCCCATCGAGGTGAGGCAGTCTCGGCATGATCGTCGGGGGCCAAAAGCTTTCTTTGATTTGCAGGTTAGCCCAACCGGCCGGGTTGGTGAAGCCGGTGAACTGGCCGGCCGCCCACCACTCATCCCAGGCTTTCAGATACTCCGGAGTACAGTGGGCCTGTCTCAATCGCTTTCGTCGCTCGCCTTCGTGGAGGAAAAGCAAGTGCGTATCCACCCTTGCTTGTTTTTTGCTTGAGACCCACTGATTGGTTGAGTCGTTCATGTCATGTTTTTCATCATCATCACCATCATCATGATTCATGGCGGACATGTCTGGGTGCGATTTGGAGAAAAAACCTGACAAAGTTTTTTTGGACAGCTCCTGAAACTTGTCAGCTTCACAGATGATTCCAAACGCCGTCGCCCGGTGAGGCAAAAAATAACTGTTTTTGCTCTTTCGGCCATGAACAGTCTGGCGGACGACCACCAGACCCATCTTTTCCAGTTCGATAATGATCCGGCGTAGATGCCGGGTGGATAAGCCAACCCTAGTGGCAAACTCGTCCTGGTAACAGTCGCACTCGCCGGAGACTGGATCGCTCAGGTCGATCAGGGTTTTATAAACCTCGGCCAGCCTTCTGGTCTGTGCCGCCTGACTGTCTGCTAGTAAGATACGCACTTGGTTCACGATGACTCTGGCCAGCTCGTCAGAGGTGACGTTGAAGCGGTAGTGGGTGGTCGGCCCCCCTTCCGAAGTAATAGCCAACTCTACAACAGTAACCACTGAAGTTTCACCGTTTTTGTTTGAATAACGCTTCGAAGGAAGGCATCCCCGGATTGGCAAGCTGGGTGGCGCCAGGGCGATTGTGACCTTCGATCAGGTTCAGTTCCTCGCCCCAACCACCCTCGGGAGGCTGCCGGGGGGTCGCTACATCCCCCAGCGCCAGATAAGGCAGATCAGATTCGTCGAAGACTACCGGCCAGGCCCTGGAATCAGATTCTGAATACCCCTGATAGTAAGTCGCGATGTCATTAGCCGTGTTAATGATATCGACGGCATGGCCATTCAGACCATACAAAATCGCATTGATATTGATCATCCGCTCCAACAGCGGCTCATCGGGAGGCGCGTAGAATTGGATCAACCCTCGTTTTACGGCCCAGTCGGGGAACTGGGTCGCGGCGGCCAACATGGCGGCACTGGAACCTATGACCGTCGGGCCAACAAGGATAGGCTCAAAATATTCCACAACGGCCTCAAACCAGCGCTGGAACTGCTCACCTGGTTCTGGCCGGATGGGTCTGGCGACGGCCTGACTGTATGTGAGATGAGCTTCTTCCAACGCCTGGTAAACCTTCTCTTGACCGTCAGGAATAGCCAGTCGGGCCAAGGCCAGGGCAGTAGGCCAGGGCGGAAAATAACGCCACCAGGCGGGGCCAGGATTGACACATTTAAGAAAGACTTGCCCAATGATATCCGGGCTGTAGTGGAATTGCCGGGCATATGCCTCGAGGCCATGCGCGGCAGCTCTGGTTATCACGGCGAAGGAGGTCGAAAAAGCGATTTGCATCTCTCGGTAGGTAGCCGGGTATTTTTTGGAGGCTTCGACATAACGCTCTCGCGCCCGGCGGAAAATTTCAGCCACCTCGGGTGGATCTTCGGTAAACCGTCCTGTTATAGCGAGGCTCTTCATATTTAAGTTGTATCTCTGTAGAGCCGGCTCCATCATTCCGAGCCAGTCGTTTAAGATGACGTAGGGGCTCAGATGAGAGATGGAGGAGACACGTTCGATCTGCTGAACGATTTCGGTCACATACGGATTATCGGTCTCGACTGGGTCCGGGGCCGGCGCTTCAGTAATCCGCCCCCGCACCCCGGCGGGCCGCGGCAATCGTCGTGGCCTGACAGTTTGGTTGGTCATACACCATCCTTTCTTTCTGGGATTAGTCGCCAAGCTGGTTAAGCAGGCACGTATAAAATCGGGCTTCTACCTTAAGTGCATGCTCCAGGCCCGGTTCGACCAGCTCCTGTAAGTCGTTGGAAGCAATTGAAAAGGCGTTCATTTCAGTCCGATATTGTTCGCTTCGGAGAAACTCAAGAAAAGCCTGCCCATCGCCTTGCTCCAGAGGTAGATCCGATACGTCAAGGACCGGTGGATTGTCGGTAATGGCTGCCAATTCGACGATCCTGGCCAGATCAGCAAAATATCGGCGCCAGCGCATCATGCGGGCGACCTGGCGAAAGGTGATAGGTCTGACCTCTCTCGTTGAGCGCGGGTCAATTTGCTCAACCTCTACGAGGAGGTAATCGGCGGCGCGCTTTAACCGTTGGGTCAGCAAGATTAACTCCGCCGCGGTAAATGGCCTGAGAATTACGCGAGATAGCCGACGATTCATCTCACTGTATCGCATCCCTTCTTCTTATGAGACAAGGACTTATCCAGTTGTTATCATGCCGGGGATTCGACAAAAGTTAGGTAGTCAAGGAAATTTAAAGCTAACCGAGAAGCGATGATGACTAGACTTCCTGAAGCTGCGTCGGTCGTTCTTCTTGTCTAAGTCGCGCACGCGTTTCCATAAGTAATCGACCCAGCATGTTGCGACCACTGCCGTTGCCACCGTCACCCCAATAATTGTTTCGGGTGTGCTCAATGAGGACAGCCTCACCTGTTGCCAGCAACAACTCCCGGAGCTTGCGATGCTGGGTAAACTTGGCCCACAGCGCTTCACGGATTATTTCGAGTTTGACGCTTTCCCAGTCCAGTCGCAGAGGTTTGGACCGATCACGACCCATGACAGCGGCTGCCGCCGGGGAGATGGCGGTGCGGATTTCGTCTTCATACTGGGTGCCGGCAAATTTCTGAGCCTGGAAATAGTGCTCGACACTCGGCCAGAGTTTGCCCTTAAGCAGGATGGGGGAGCGCGCAAAGTTAGATAAAAACCCGTACTTATCCTTGACTCGGGTGAAGCGAATTTTCTTGACCTCACTGCCGGAGCGTGGAGATGATGACCTGCCACTCGCTGCTTCTTCCGCGCAATTTACCAGCGATTCGGCCAGTATCTTAGCCTGGGAGGGCGAAAGCAGGATGCGCATTTCGAGAACAATGGAGTGACCGTCAGTGATAGTGGTTTTGACCAGCGCCTGTCCATCCACTCCTTGGATGCGTTTATCATAAGCTTGTAAGGCAACCTTGAGGCGCTCAAGGGTTTCAGGGGCGACGGTGATGCGATTGTCGACGTGGGCAAAGAGTGAGGTTGTTTCGCCGAGCAAGGTTCGAACAGCAGTGATTAACTCTTGACTGAGTTCAACTTCGCTATGAACAGAGGCAGATGTGGGTTTCATGGGTGCTCGCATTGTAAGGTTGACTCTCCGCGCGATAAAGGGCTTCAAACGTGGGACCAGGCCTGATGTTTTGAGGTGGGTCGGGCATGCCTACCTCGATATCAATGAAGGTAACCGAGCCGTTGGTTACTTGGGCAATCTTAATCTGCTTCGGGGGAAACCTGGCAATCATGGTCTCCACCTGTTCGATCAGGCGCTGGACCGAATTAGCGGGAACGTGGAGAATAGTGATTTATATTTGCTATATACGATAAAACATATTAAAATGTATGTATGATTAGGACATATCGCCCCCACGAATTTGCCAAACTCATCAGCCGTACCACCCAAACGCTGCAACGCTGGGATCGAGTTGGTATTCTCAAGGCGCATCGAACGCCGACAAACCGCCGTTACTATACTCATGACCAATACCTTCAAGTGACCGGTCAGAAAGTCGTTGAACGGCAGATTGTCGTTTACTACCGCGTCTCCAGCACAGCTCAAAAAGCTGACTTAGCCAGCCAGAAAGCAGCGCTCGAGCAGTTTTGTATCGCCGCCGGAAAACCCGTGGGGCTGTGGCTTCAGGATGTCGGCAGCGGATTGAATTACCAACGCAAGAACTTTGTCATCCTGATGGAAATGGTTGAACGAGGCGAAGTCTCTGAAATTGTGATTGCTCACCAGGACCGATTGGTGCGTTTTGGGTATGAGTGGTTTGAGAAATTCTGTCAGGATCACGGGACGAGCGTGACCGTGATAAACGCCGAAGGCTTATCGCCTGAAGCAGAAATGACCCAGGACTTATTGAGCATTATCCACTGTTTTTCCAGTCGCGTGGATGGGTTGCGCCGTTATAAAAAAAAGATCACGGAATTAATCCAGAGCCATGCGGACGATCAAACGAATTAGTCCCAAACTCAATCGCGGCAAG
>CAYODX010000045.1:0-4228 GCA_964402795.1 uncultured Terricaulis sp.
AATAGCCCCCCGGATTCATTCGGGGGTCGGAAACAAAAACTGCAACTAATTTATAGGGCTGTCTCCGATAAGGGGGCAGCCTTTTAAAACTTCTGGGCGAAATAATTATTATGAATAAGAAAATATATCTTGCACAGAATTAGAAAAAAAAGTAAATTCCGCAAGAATAAGAATAATCATTCGCAGGTTTACTCAAATGAGTTTATTGTTTATCGTTTTCAAGCCGGGTTTATTATCAGCACTTGGGAAATCTTTTTGTCTTCTGCCGGGAAAGAGACCACAACTTTATTTTGGTTTTCTTTCCTGTCATCTCCCCTCATTCCAGATCAATTCGATTTGGGATTGCCGATCGCTTTGTGCCTTCCGGAAACTTTTCACTTTAAATATTTATTTTCTGCACCACCAACACAATCATTGTGTGAGGAAGAATTATGTTTAAACTAACACATAACCCTTTTCAATTTGTCTCGTTTTCAGTTCTGCTTCTTTTAGTTGTTTGCACAACAGAGGTTAGTGCCCAGTTTGATTCGCTACTGTTCCTTACTGAAGGATATTATTGGAACCGATCGATTATATACATGGGAGACCAAAATGATGACGGATGTGATGATTTCATAATATGCAAAATGGATTCAAGATATGACAATTGGGGGTATGCTTGCTTTTATTATGGGGGAATCACTGTTTCTGAAAACCCGGTATTTCGAATCAGGATATATAATCCATTGATAATTACAGGCTGTGATATGAACAAAGACGGTTATAGAGATATTGTGATGAGAATTGGGGGATTCCCACAATCTGTTTATCGTTACAAGATTTATTATGGAGGGTCCGATTTGGATACAATACCTGATGCGAGTTTTATTCTTCCTGATTCGACCGTCGCAGCTTATTTTATTGGTAAAAATTGGCCTATAGATTTTGACGGTGACGGTTGGGAGGAGTTGGTGTACAAAACAAGTGTCATCGATAAAATATATTTTATAAAAAATATTACTGAAAATCAGTCACTTGAATACTATTCAATTCCCAGAATCGGGAGTATGAATTATTCAGAAGCACAAATATTCTCATCAGACCTTGATGGCGATGGGAAATCAGATATAACTACCCTTGCGAATGACGCAACCGGATTAAAATTACTTAGATTCTATTTCGGTAATAGTAGTTTTGATTTTAGCCAATTTTATGAATTTTCTTCAGATACTGTATTTCATCCGGAAGAATATTATCTGCTAAATGATATGAACGGAGACGGGAGGGGGGAAATAATGGTTTATCTTCCCCCGTCAACGGTAAGTGGAGGTTATGGAATTTCATTTGGTTCCAGACCTCCCAATATTACACCTGAATTACGGGTCAACGCCGGTGGGTTACCAGGAGACGGATTTTCACCGGGTGATGTGAACGGAGATGGTTATGGAGATCTACTGCAATATGTTCCATATGTAAGGAACGCATTATACCTTGGTGGAAGTACTATATCCGGTCAGGCAGCTCAACAATATTTTTCCCAATTCCCGGATAACAGCATGGACTTTATCGGAGGAAGGGTTGGAGACATAAACGGAGACGGACTTGATGATATCTGTGTTGGGGAGGTGGCCTCAGGCGCGACACTCTCACATATCTACATTTATTCAGGGACTAGAATCCCTGTATCAGTTAAAGAAGAAGAGGAGGAAACAGCCGAAGAGAACATATTATCAGTGACGGTATCACCAAACCCGACCAATGGACAGATTTCTGTTCAATATACCCTGCCGGATTCCGGGGTACTCAGACTTGAGATATTTGACATCCTAGGTCGGAGAATTTACAGTGAATCATCCCAACGAGAGAAAGGAAACGAAACGGAGCAGATCAATCTTGGTAACCATACTTTTTCAAGCGGGATTTATATATTGTCATTCACCCTTGAAACGGGGGAAAAAACTTTAACAAAAAATGTTAAATTACAACTAACTAAATAAAAACAAAATATGGATGAATAGAATGAGGAGATTTTTACTCGTGCTAATCATAATGATATCCATTATAAAAGCACAAAATCAACCCGGTGTAAATTATATGCCGCATATTTCATTTTTTGATTTCGCGGTAAACTACTTGCACAATCCGAATGAGGATCTCGCGACTCAGGCAGAGATCTGGCAGACAAATGAAGATAACGGGTGGTACCTCGGTCTGCTGCAAAATCTGGGAATAACAAATCTTGTAACAGACGCCCAATATCACCAAAGTTCTCTGTATGAATATCCTAAGTACTTTTTTCTGAATGATATGGGATTTTCATGGAAGCACGATCCAACGGCCAGTCCTCCAAAAACATTCCTCCCAGCGAAATACATGAATGCGCTTGGGCACTGGAGTGAGAAATATTTTATACAGGTAGGAGGTTCTCACAGATCAACCATCAGCTTCGAAGATAATTATGGATTTGGCAGCGAGAAAAATGAAAATTATGATGCCAGTTATTGGGTCCTCAGACCATTTCAAAACCAGCCGACAACTCAAATAACAGGTAATGACATGAGGGATGATGTTGTTGAGCCAAATACCTTTTGCCGTGCTGCCATTAGAGGCACTGATGAGGCAGGTAAACCCCTGGTATGGGCACAACTTCCATGGACACAGTTCCCGATAAAAAGTGCACTAAAAATCAGAATATATTTTAGAAGAGGCATAACCAACGGTTCCCCACTGCTTTTTACCTTGAGGGCTAGAGGAACTTCAGCCGGTTTATCAGGGGCACACACTTATGCCCCCAGAAGAAACTTCACTAAAAGTACGGAACAACCCCTTTCATCTTCCGGCGAATTTGTCTTCGATGTTGACACAACAATATTAGCAACTCGACATCTTGCAAAATATGATTCGCTTGACATCGGGGTAATAAATATCGAAGCCAACAACAATTTTTACTTCCAAATTGATTGGGCAGGAAACGCAGATTTATTTATTGACAAGATAACAGTTTTCAATTCGGAATATGACGAACTATATGAGTCAAAGACTGTAACCATGGCTCAGATCCATGCTGACTTGAGATCTAAGTATTATCCAAATAGTATCGAAAGGCTTCAGAGTTTCTATTATGATGAACCTTTCCAGCTTTCCGCACGGTACCGGGGTGAAATGCAGGATACGCTTAGAAACATGTTTCAGGGTTCGGTTCCTTATATCGAGATAAACGGAGCAGTCGGGGGTGTGCCGAAGCATTTCCTTGATTTTGATACATCCTATGCAAAAGCGCATGACAAATTTGTGCGTCATTATATTAATTATAACATGTATCCTATCATAAAAAATACTGAAACCACGACCAGTTCACTTCAACCACGGCTCGATTTATTTATTAATTATAATAATGTTGATGACCAATTTGGTTCCAATACGGATCCAAATAAATATAAGTATGTTGGACTCCTTCCTGCTCAAATATCGGCACAAGAGTTGGGGGTACCACTGGTTGTAACGCTCTGCGTTGCCGGTGAGCAGTATATCAACAGAAAAGATGGCGCACTATCAATAGTTGACGGTCCCCACAGACGGAGACCTCCGACACCTGATGAAATTAAAGCCATGGGTAACATCGCCCTGGCTTATGGTGCAAAAGGCTTCATGTACTACATGGTGCCTACCAGAACTGCAACGCCGGATGAAGGACAGACAGTCTTTAACCAGTATGGTCTTTTTGAGCAAGAAGGCTTGACATTTGACCCTGCGACCCCGGCAACTTGGATACAAAATCCTGCCGAACGGCAAGATACAAATGAAAGGTATACCGCGGTACGGGAGTTTGTAACATCCACGGCACTCGTTGATTCAGTCCTTCTGAGATTAAAATGGAAAGATGCTAAAGGCTGGAGCAGGTCTGAAGCGTGTTCGATCAACTGGGTTGATTCAGTAACGACCCGTCATCCAGTTGTGGATTCAGACCCTGATGACACCACATTTGTGGAGACCGGTTTCTTCGAAGAATTGAACCCCTCCTCTATTGATATCGTTCCGCCAAAATATGTTTATGTCGTTAACAGAAGATGTAATATTCAAGACATTCCAGGAGATTTGCCCGTACAGGATTCCTCACATCGTTATGTCAGTCTGAAATTCAACCTTGACTCTGATTATAAAAACTATACCATTCATGATCTAAAGACTGATTCGGTTTATTACATTGGGTTTAATGGTTCATTGGTATTGTACCTCGAGGCAGGCCACG
>CAYODX010000046.1:0-1812 GCA_964402795.1 uncultured Terricaulis sp.
GGCGACGGCGGCGGCGGGCTCCTCGCCCTGCTCGGTCTCGGCGCGCTCGCCGCCGGTGCCGCGTTCCTGGCTCCCAAGCTTTCCTCTTCGAGGTGAATCATGGCTCGCTCCAATACGGCCCCCGGCACGTCTTCGATGGAACGGATCCGCCTGGCCATCCTCGGCGCGGACGAGGACGTGCCGCGGGGCATCTTCGGCGCCGGCAAGGCGTGTGGGGGCGACGTCGCCGTGCTCCTGAAGCCCACGGAGGGCGTGGCCTTCCTCGGGCACATCCACCGCGGCCAGGCGCTCGTCTGGGAGGCGAGCAAGGCCGGCGACGCGCCGAAGGCGCCGAGCACGTCCCAGAGCCGGCAGGCCGCCCTCGCGCGCCTGGGCGAGCTGCGCGCCGCCTTCCCCGAGGAGGGGCCGGCGTCGCTGCGGTCCCTGTGGTCGGGCGTGCTGGTGTGCCAGGACGGGCAACCCTACGTCCAGCTCCAGCGAAAGGTGGCGAACTACGCCACCCTCTCGGTCCAGTCCAGCGGCGGGAAGTGGACGGCCAAGGTGGTGCGGGAGGCCCGCTGGTTCAGCAAGGGCGCCGAGCAACACAGCGCTCCCAAGGCCACGCTCGCCGAGGCGATCCGCGACGGGCTCACCCTCGCCAACACGCTGGTGGGCGAGGCGTGCAGCTTCCGCGACACGCGCCGCCGCGGCACCGTGGACCCGGCCTACGCCGAGCAGCACCCGCCGAAGCCGGCGAAGACACCGAAGGACCCGACCGAGCGCTACGTGGCGCGCCACGACAAGCCGGTCAACGCGGCGAAGCCGAAGAAGGAGAAGCCGGCGAAGGCTCCGAAGGAGACGAAGCCGGCCAAGGCCGCGAAGCCCGCGCCCGCGCCCAAGGCGGCGAAGCCTGCGCCCACGCCCGCGCCGCGGAGCGCCAAGGGGAGCACGCCCCCCAAGGCCGCGGCGGGCGCGCGGACCGTGAAGGCGCCCGCGGCCGATCCGAAGAAGGACGCCGTCATCGGCAACGCCATCGCCAACGCGCTGCGCGACAGCATCCGGCAGATGAAGGCCGAGGGGGCGCTGTGAAGACCGCGCTCCTGCTGCTCGGGCCGCTCACGCTGACGGCCAGCTACGTGCTGGCCACCGTGGGCAGCCCCCTGCTGGCCACCGTCCAGGTCCCGGCCCTGCTCGCGACGGCGAACGCCGCGCCCCCCGCCGACCTGCTGCTCTCGCTCGGCCCCTACGGCGCGCTCGTGTGGGGCGCCTACGTGCTCGGCCGCGGGGTCAAGGTCACCGTCGTCCACGAGGTCCCGCCCGACGTGCGCGAGCTGCTCCGGGAGCTTTCCCGAGGAGGGCGCGACGCGTGAACGCGACGGCGGCCCAGCTCCACCAGGACCTCGCCGCGCGCTGGGTCGCGGCCATCGAGGCCGCGCTGACCGTAGCACCGCCCCGCGGCGTCGACCGGGCGTACCTCGCCGGCTACTTCGCGCGGAACCGCGCCGCGCTGGTCGCGGTGGTGAGAGACGAGCTCGGCGGCGAGCCGGCCCGGCCCGCCGCGCCTTCGCGCGCGGTGCGGGCGCGCGTCTCCATCACGGAGGAGCAGGCCCGCTCCGAGCTCTACACCGAAGCCACGCGGACCCGGGCGAACCTGGAGGCCATGCGCATCGCCGCGCGCCTGGGCAGCCGCGCGCCCACGGCCGACGAGCTCCGCGCGCTCTCCCTCTACTCGGGCTGGGGCGGGCTCAAGATCCAGAAGCACGCGAGCCTGTTCCCGCCCGGCTTCCCGGTGCCCGAGGCGCGCGGGCTCATCCACGAGTACTACACGCCGGC
>CAYODX010000046.1:1912-3751 GCA_964402795.1 uncultured Terricaulis sp.
GCTGCCCGACTTCGAGGAGCGCCCGGTCTGCCAGACCTGCACGATCACGCCCTTCGAAGGCCCGAAGGCCGCGCGTGCCGGCCTGGTGCGAGAGACGGCCGAGACCGCGGACCTGGCCGCCGACCTGGCCCTGGCCGCCTCGCTCGGCCATCGCGTGGACAGCTACCTGGCGCTGGTCGCCACCGAGACCCCCGACACCCCCCAGGAGCTCTGGGGCGAGCTGCACCAGGCGCTGGTGGACTGGGCCGACCGCTACGGCAACCCGCACACCCACGCCGAGCTGCGCGCCGCGCGCGCGCGCAGCCCCGGCCTGGAGCGCTTCCTCACCGCGTTCGACCGCGCGGGCCAGCTCATCGCCGGCCTGCGGCAGCCACCGCCACCCCCCGAGGTGCGCTACCGCGGCCACAAGGACGACGTCGCCGCGCAAGCCGGGCTGCTCTACCGGGAGCAGCGCCAGCTCACCACGCGCGAGCTCGTGGCGTTCCACCGCTCGCTCGGCGGCACGCTGCCGGACGCGGCCGTAGTCCTGCGCGCGCTGGAGGCGGGCTGGTGCCTGGACGGCCCGGGCCTGCAAGAGCTCCTGCCGGCCGAGGTCTACTACACCGGCGACCTCTGGGCGCGCTACGACCGGGTCCGCGGCCGGGCGGCCATGGCGGGCGAAGGTTCCTCGCGGAACCTCGCCGACCCGGGCGTGGCCGCGGTCTGGAAGGCGACCGGCGAGACGAGCTGGATCCCGCTCGACGTGGCGAAGCGCCAGGCCGCGAAGCTGCTGGAGCTCATCCGTCCGGCGCTCATCGACGAGATCGAGGGGATCAGCCCGCGGCAGGGGTGGGTGCCGCTCGTCCTCATCGAGGGCTGGCTCAACCAGCTCCAGGCCGACAAGGGCTACGACTACCGGCTCTCGCTGGTGCGCAAGGACGGGATGGTCACGCTCCCGGACGTCGAGCACTACGACGAGCTCGAGGCGTCCACCGACGGGCTGCACTGGGACGTGCTCCTGATCCTCGGCTGGATCAACCACGACTTCGGCCTGTTCCGACCGGACAAGGACGACATCAAGGTCGAGGGCAAGCTCGACGACCGGCGCCTGGAGATCGCGCGTGTGTGGGAGCAGGCGTTCCGCGCCTGGATCCTCCAGGACCCAGCGCGGGTCAAGCGCATCGAGGACGCCTACAACCGGCAGTTCCGCGGCTACGTGATGCCGACCTACACCACCGAGCCGCTGTCCATCGCGCGCTGGACGAAGGACGGGCCGCGCCTGAAGCCCCACCAGGTCGCCGGCGCCCGGCGCGTGCTGGCCCAGCGCGGCGGGCTCCTGGCCTTCGACGTGGGCGTCGGCAAGACGTTTACCGGCATCGCCATCCTGGCGCGGGCGCGGCAGGAGGGCTGGGTCAAGCGGCCGGTCGTGCTGGTCCCCAACTCCATCGTCTGGCAATGGAAGAAGCAGATCGCGGCGGTGCTGCCGGACTACCGCGTGGTCGTGATCGGCAGCCAGATGAAGACCCTCAGCCGCGGGCCGCGCAAGGGCCAGGTCACCAGCGAGACGGACACGCCCGCCGAGCGCGGCGAGAAGTGGACCCGCTTCCAGGCCGGCGAGTACGACGTGGCCCTGGTCACCTACTCAGTCTTCGGCCGCACCCGCATGAACGAGGACATGGTGCGCGAGTACGCGAGCACGCTGGAGAGCGTGCGCCGCGAGGTGGTCCTCAAGCAGCGGCGGCTCCGGAAGAAGAACAAGAAAGACCTGACGGAGCGGGAGCTGGCCATCCTCGCGGAGGGGGTGGCCGCGTGGGTGGCCGAGAAGATGGAGCTGCCCGAAGACCACGAGTACGACCCGGG
>CAYODX010000047.1:0-3634 GCA_964402795.1 uncultured Terricaulis sp.
TCAGCATGGGCCAGTGGCTGTCGCTGCCGATGATCGCCGCCGGCGTGGCGATGCTGGTCTGGTCGAAGAAAGCCGCGGCCAAATAGCTTTGCGGATTGGCGATTGCATCGTCAGTCCGTAAAACGCATCCGGGGCAAAACGAATCTGGGCGGCAGGAAAAGTCAGTCTGCGTGATACGGCGAGGATGAGGTTGGCGAAAGCTACCGACTAGTAGCGAACCTGCAAGCTCAGCTTCCAGGCGGTCGCGTATCGGAGTAGTTGGAAGTCATCTTCGGCGAAGCCCTTTGCCTGATGATCCTTGCACAATCTTTCTTCCACTCAGTTTTGTACAAGCAGAATCAACGAGTCTCACGAACTCGCGCGCATCCGTGAAGTAGTTACGGAACGCTAAGCGAACCTCCTTGCTCGTGTCAGCACGGACTAACACAATGTCTCGATCAGGCATTTCTTTTTCAAGTTCGAATAGTGCGCGTAGCGCTTCGGTTGCTTCGTGAAAATTGCGAACCTCAAGCTCCCCCTCTTTAGAGAAAATGAGGATTGAATTTCGTTTGTCGGTTACATCAGCCTTTGCACTATTGAGCCCTCTCAGTGTTTGCATGAGATGGAGTTCGTCATCGAGCGACAGGAATTCATTCAAGATTTCCTGATTTGATGCGCTGGGAAAGGGCCCTGTTTGCTGCTCATGAGCACGGGCGAGCAGTTCGCTAGCAAGAGCCATTGCCCGCTCGTACCGAGTGTCACCGCGCTGGAACTTTGGCTGACTCTGGGTAATGAATCCAATAACCTCAACTGCAGTAGCCCATGCGTGCTGAACTAAGGTGCGATATTGGATTTCGACGTAGAGCCCGGCAAGAGCCTTCCCGGCTTCAGAGTTGACGTTGTATTCATATACGTCGTGAATGCCGCGATACCCTGTCGGCTTCGGGCTCTTAAGGTAATCGTACTTGTCTGGTTTATTGCGAAGCTTGTGATTGAATCTGGCTCGGTGGAATCTTGACCGGAATGCATGTAGGTCTCTTACTGAGCGAAAAATTAGTCGGCAGCCTGCGACATCATCCATTCTCGCTAGTTGCATTCCCGGCAACCGGGTTAGCTTGTCGAAAATCGTTGTTTTTCTCTTGTGCCGTTGGGCGACGGATACTTTTGTGCCTCTTGTGCGGTTTCTGAGGATTGCTTGAAAAGTATTCAAAACTCCACGATGCGCGGCTCGCCACTCTTCAACTACGAGTAGATCATCTATCGTTGCCTTATCCTGTCGAATGCGCTCACCAGAGCGATTGACCCTCGATTTGGACCCTCCGGGGAATGTGGGGTCAGTCACTTACAATCTCCCAATAATGCTCAACGTAGAGGCCATCGGCGTTGTGCAGCCTTATGGTGTAGCCCCGATGGACCGCAGGGTGATACCTACACAGGCACGAAACGTGTACTCGCTGAAATTTTCGATTGGAGAGCTTCAATAATCTGCTCCAACTCGATGCGTGCTTCCGCTTGGAGGCCGAGGCATGTCCCGATGCCGTCAGCGTCAGTGCTAAGCCGTGCGACCATGCCTAATCGTAAGTCTCCAGCCGATGCACGGCTCATGCTGTATGCGTGTAAGTGCATGGAATCGCCTATCGCTGCGGAATTCCTCAGGTGGTCGAATTTGAATTCGCGGCTCATGTATGCAAGTAGCTTGTCCTGAATTACCAGAACGAGCTTCTTGTGAACATGCTCGAACGTTCGCACCTTATGGTGCATCTGAACAAGAATCGTTTTGGCAGTCATTTTCCAGTTCATGCCATAGGGCTTGTCAGAGTTTTCTGCATCATCGTTACGTGGAATACCAAGCTCTTTTAGAAGTCGCTGACGTTCCGGCCATACAGTGCCAGTAGTATCGAGCGTCTGAAGCTCGATGCCGACGAAATCCTTCACTTTGTTGTCCTTCACGGAAACGAGAAAGTAGTCGACGCTCCCGCCAGGGATGGATACCTCAGGGACAATATGAAGTTCGTTTCCTGGCTCATGAGTCGTAAGCAAATGGAAACAGTCAGTGAAGATCTGACCTCGCTCAATTAGCCGGGTCGGGCAAATAATGATGGGCTCTTGCTGTTTGCCGTACAGCACAGTACAAGTTCCGATGGACGTTTCAGGATCAGACTTGCGAACCTTGTAACAACGCTTGTTGGCGTAGATGCAGTGTTGTTCAGCGACAACCTTCTGCCAGTTCACCTTCTTTTTCTTGGTGGGGTTTCCGAACAACTCAACGACTTTGCTCATAGAAGCGAATCGCACCTTTCTCGTGAGAGTTCTAAGTAGCGTCGTGAGATATCAATGCCGATGGACTTGCGGCCAAGGTTGCGGGCAGCGACAAGTGTTGTGCCTGTCCCACAGAACGGGTCGAGGGCAATACCGTTTTCCGGGCATGTCGCTAACAGAGGGATACGGCAGAGATCAATGGGGTATGGGGCAAAGTGCCCTTCACGCCGTTGGGTATCCTCCGGAATGATGTCCCACACATCGCCCGGTTTGCTGCCTTTGGGATGGTATTTCAGGAAGTAGAAGCCCTTATCGCGTAGCTCCTTGGCGCGTCCTGACACCTTGGCACTATCGGAGTGCGTGGTGCGTTGCTGACCTCGAATAATCATACGAAAATCAGAGACCTCACCAGCGGCCACGTTGAAAAGCATTTTCTCTAACGCGCTGAATGCGGCTTCTTTCTCATCAACGTCTAGTGCCGTCGAGAGTTCGATCTGTCGTTTGTAACGAATGCCGGAAACGCCAGTCGCTGAAATAACCGCGCCATTAACGACTCTTGCTTCTCGCGGCTTGGATCGAATCCCGTCCGCATTGTAGTAGTACCCCCTAGCCTGCTTTACGAAGTGGAACACGTGTTCGTGCAAATTACCTAAACGGTCTTTGCTGTTATCCATCCCGCCTTTCACTTTGTTCCATACAACGCTGTTTCGAAGTATCCATCCTTGGTTGTCGGTCAGTTCAAACGCCACCCGCCAAGGGATGCCTACCAGAGCCTTATCGTTGTACGTATCACCGAGGTTAAGCCAGAACGAACCTGTTGGTTTGAGGATACGCTTTAGTTCAGCGAAGATTGTTGCAAGGTCTCTAACGAAATCTTGATAGTGGGCTTCAAGCCCAATACCACCATTGTCATACTCTCGTTTTCCCCAGTAAGGCGGGGAGGTCATTGCGAAATCAATAGAGTCGGAGGGCAATTCCCGCAGGACAGCGAGCGCGTCGCCGTTCAACAACAAAGGGGTTCTTGCCATGCCACTTTGGTATGCTTCAAAGGCACGACTAAAACCATCAGCAATGATGCCGTCGACTAAAGAGTGGCGATCTACATGCGAGGGTGGGCAGTTGGATTGCCCGACTTGCATAGTGTCAAAAAGGTCCATACGCACGATTATCCGGGATTTCAGGGTTGATCGATAGGGATGGCAACACGGGCAGCCGCTCCGGGCCGAACACTACATTCTGTACAGTGAAAAGACGGCTCATCGGAGCCTGCACGTTGTTCAAACCACCGTGACCTCGAACCCCGCGCCTTCCTCGTCGGTGAGGTGCACCGCGCAGGCGAGACACGGGTCGAAGCTGTGGATGGTGCGCAGCACTTCGAGCGGCTGCTTGGGGTCGT
>CAYODX010000048.1:0-3462 GCA_964402795.1 uncultured Terricaulis sp.
CGGCGAGCTGGTCATCCCCCGCGCCGCCTTCGAGCCGGTCGGCACCGGCCTCGCCTTCCAGCCGGTCGTCGCCCGCGCCGCCCTCCAGATAATCGTCGTCCTCGCCGCCGGCGAGTGCGTCCGCGCCCGCTTCTCCATATAGTTCGTCGCTCCCCGCGCCGCCGGCCAGCGCGTCGTCGCCGCCGCCGCCGAACAGGGCATCCGCGCCCGCGCCGCCGTCGAGCGCGTCGGCGCCGTGGAATGCGGAGGCCACCCCGTCTCCATCGCCGTATAAACGATCGTCGCCCGCGCCGCCGTCGAGCGCGTCGGCGCCGCCCTGGCCGATTAACTCATCCGCGCCGTCGCCGCCGTCGAGCCGGTCGGCGCCCTGTTCGGCCGGCGCCGCATCCGCGGCATCGCCGTACAGATGATCGTCGCCCGCGCCGCCGTCGATGAGGTCGTTGCCCGCGCCGCCATGCGCCCAGTCCGCGCCGCCCGATCCGCGCAGGGTGTCGTTGCCGGCCTGTCCGGAGAGGATGTCGTCGCCCGCGCCGCCGTCGATGAAATCGTCCGCGCCGCCGGCCTCCTCCGCCTGGCCCGTCCAGAACGGCGCCACCGCGACGGCGCTGCCCGGCGCCGTGCGCTCGATGCGCCAGTCGTCCTGCCCGGCCGGCGGCCAGCCGGCGATGACCGGATGCAGGCCGCCGTCGCCGTAGAGCAGATCGGCGCCGGCGCCGCCGAGCAATACGTCCTCGCCCGCGCCGCCCATCAGGACATCTTCCGCGCCGGCCCCCACGACAAGGTCGTCGCCCGCGCCGCCTTCGAGCCAGTCGCCCTGCCCGGCCGCGGCCTGGGCGTTCGCGTCGAGCGCGGCGGCCAGGTCGGCCTCGCCCTCGGCGAAGACGCGGTCGTCGCCCGCCGCCCCGGAGAGCAGATCGGCCCCTGCGCCCCCCTCCAGCCGGTCTTCGTCCTCGTCTCCGCTCAGGCGGTCGCGGCCCGCGCCGCCCAGCAGTTCGTCCGCCCCCGCCCCGCCGTTGGCGGTGTCGGCGCCTTCGCCGCCCTCGATGCGGTCATCCCCCGATCCGCCGGCCATCTGGTCCTCGCCCGCGCCGCCGTCGAGCCAGTCCGCGCCGCCTTCCCCGCGCAGGATGTCGTCGCCCGTCAGGCCGAGCAGGCGGTCGTTGCCGGCCGCGCCGTTGAGGATGTCGTGCGGGTCCTGCGCATCCTGGTCGCCCTCCCGCACGGCGTCGATGGCGGGAAGAAGGTTCTCCGCGGCTGCGGCAAGGGCCAGGTCGAGCTCGAGGTGGCTCCGGTGCGTGGGCGCGCCCTGGGCGTCAACCAGGGTGGCCGTCAGGCCCAGGGTCTCGCTCGCGTCGACGTCCCGTTGCGCCCACAGGCCGAACACCGATTCGCGCCGCCCGGCCCCGACGGTCAGGGTGAAGGCGCCGCCGGCTTCCAGTTCGACCAACTCGGCGCCGTCGAGCACCGTGAAGGCGCCCGCCGCCGTGCCCGCCAGTCTGAGTTCGATACGCTGCCCCGCTTCGCCCGCCGCATAGGGCAGGTACAGCGTGAAGGTCTTCACCTGCCCTTCCTTGATGGCGCCGGTCGCCACCGGCGCGGCCTCCGGGTCGAAGGCTTCGTCGTCGAAGGGGTTGGGACCGGTGCCGGAGCGGAGGACGATGAGTTCGCCCGCAAAGTCCACGTCCTGCAACGCCGTAACCAATAGCTCGCGGATTTCCGAAAATTCAGGATTCGAAATGGCATCCCGCAATGCCTGCTCATAGCGCGAGTAATCCTCAAAATCGAGGGTGGCGCTCCCGAAAACGCTTGTATTGGCCAGCGCGTATTTCTGGACAAAATCCGGATTGGCATTGGCAAGCGCACGAGCAAAATCGTTTTGGGCAAATTCGGTCAACGCGGTATCGATTCGCGTTTGCAGACCGGTGTCCCCGTAGGCCCACCGCTCCCGGTTGCTCTGAAGAAGCGCAAGCACATTGCTGTCGAAATCGACCAATGCCTGTCCGGTTCTGCCGCTGTCGTAGGCTTGCTGCTGAAGATAGGCGAGCGTGTTCTTCAACCAGTCGTCGCCGCTGGTCAGCCGTTCGGCGAACGCATTCAAATCCAGCGACAGGTCGGCGATTGCCTGGGCGTGCGGGGCGGACGCCGCGCCGGCGATAGCCGATATGAACACTTCCGCCTGCAGTACGCCGTCGCTACTCGCATTCTCAGCGAGGGTGATCTCGATGCCGGCGATCTTCCTGAAGCCCTCGGCAATCGCTGCTCGAGCTGATTGGTTCGCTGAAAAAAGCTTGGCGAACATTCCGCCCATAACCCTCCACCCTATGGCGGATGTTCCAATAGCCTTCCCGGCTTTACCCCATGGCGTGCTGTTCCAGAGTGCGAGTGCTGAGCGACCCATCAGCCCCGAACCCAATGTACCGGCGGCATAAAGTTGCTGCCCAACAGCGTCCATCAGCGTATCAATATCCTCTGCCGGCGCGCACGCTGCCGACCCTGCCAGGCCAGCGGCAATTCGCCACTTGGCATCATCTGGTATCAAGCCTTTATCGACAAGTATTCCGCCACCCCACAACGCCGCCAAGCGCTGGACTTCGTAGATGGCAAGCATGTCGGCGGTCGCTGGCTCGGCGAAGTTGAATTGCGCCGTGACGGGCGTGATGAAGGGGTACAACCCGGTTTCGATTCTGTGCGCATCCTTGATACCCAGAAGATACGGCTGTCCCGTGTCGGGATTGATGTTCCCGCTCCTGTAGTCGAGCCGATACGACGGCATGCCCACATGACCGCCGCCCAAGCGGCTGACCACATCGTTCGTCACAAAGAAGGCGCCCGATTGGCTCAGACCGGCGAGCATGCGCGAATCGTATGCGCCGCCCAGTTGCCGGCTCAGCATGGTCGCCCCGCCGAAGCCGTTGAAGGTGACGAGCGACATGCGCTCGCGCAATGCGGCACGGTCTTGCGGATTGGCGCGCGCAAGGTATTCGTACGCCGCATATTCGGCCAGGCCGCCACCGAGACTCTGGCCGGTGAAATGAATCTTGCTTGGCGTGAAGCCCAGCGTGTCGAGGCAGTTGAAAACAGAAGCGCGGTTGGCGCTCCACTGATCCCAGCCCAATCGTGTGTCGGACAGCCAGTCACGGCTATCCGGCCCGTCGGTCCCGGCCATGGCGACAATGACTTCGCTCGTATTGGTGTTGATGAAAACGAGAGCTTTAAAGCCTGTTCGAGTCGTTTCCGAGTCATCGAATATCTGCCGCACTACGTAGCCGCTCGGAAATCCGTAGAGGCATTCGTCGCCGAAATTCGTATCCTGGTAACTCGCTAAGGCTGAACCAATTTGGACACGATTTGGATCATTTGCGCCATACGCCATATCACAGGCCACGAGATCGATCTTGCTAAGTTCATATATGGACTCCCCCCGAAGTCAAGAGAACTGAGCGGTAGTTCTGGCTGGCGGAA
>CAYODX010000049.1:0-3231 GCA_964402795.1 uncultured Terricaulis sp.
TAGATTCGATAGCTTCGTCCTCAGAAAGGAGGATATACATCAGCTCCATGGGCGGATAGCGACTGATCAAGTGAGGCGCAAACCCGTACTGTTTAATTGGAATATACCGCAGAAAATTGGCCAGTAGATCGCCTCGCTCGGCCTTGTTGGTCTCCCAAACACGGAGACGGTTGTTGAAGTCCTGCCAATCGACCTCGAACCAGCCGGCCGTCTCTGCCGATCTAAGCACAAAGGTTAGAATCTCCCACCAGACCGGGTAGGATAGCGTGGCGTATCCTTCTAACGCTTCCGGGAAGAACTGGGTCAGTAAAAGCAGGGCGTCGGCCGTCCTGGTGTAGCTTTCCAGCTGCTGGGCGAAGGTCCTGAGCCTGACCGGGCGCAAGCGCCTCAGAGCTACCGTGGGATTGAGCTGATTTCGGGTTAACCCGGGTCGGGAACTGTTTTCAGAGGGGTGGGAGAAGCGGGGGGACAAAATATTGATATTAGATTGAAGCATAGCACTTGTCAATACACAGATTTTGATGGGTTGGGTTGACCTACAGGCAAGGGCCTCCGAGGAACGACCCAAACACGAAACGTGTCCTGGTATTGCCATCTTGCGACTCGCCTCGTTCTGAGTTATCGCGTCAAGGTGTGTCCGTCCAGAACTTCGGCTAAGAGTTGCTGCTTGGTAACGAGAATCTGAGTTCACGGTGATTGCAGCTTAAGGCGCTGCATCATCGGTCGTAGGGGCCTTTTACGCCGCAATAATTCGATAATTCATCGCGGGCCTCGTAATAGGTTTGATTTTTGTTGGGGAAATTTATGGGGCTATATTTTAAATTTTAATACCTAATCGGAGTTATGTCAATAGCAAATTATTTGGCCTTTTGGTTCATTTCTCAAATCTTCTCGACCGTGAAGACGATATCCATTTAGGTTTAATTGATGCAACTTTTGTCTGCTATTTCGCTCGTGACTGCCATTAGGTCAGGTGAACGTTTTGCTTAAGCCCTCATCGAGATCACATCGCGCACTCAGCAATCAGGCTGATTCGCTCACCAGGCGCTCAAGCATCCTTACCCTCTGTAAAACCCTGTAAGCCCCCCGTATCCTACTCCTCTCTCCAACGCATCACCTCTCTGGTCAGCTCCCTGGACTCTAGATCAGAACCAAAAATGTCTTCCCCTGCTCTGACCTCTATTAAACCCCTGTACAAACTCACGTATCCTGCATTCCTCATTGACCTAAACCATCTCCTCGCTTGTCCCACCACTGCACTAGATCAAGCTACTCAAGCAGTCGCTAGCTCAACTCCTAAACGACCCTCGACGAATCCCTCTACCGCTCCTGGTAAAACCCTATACAAACTCTGTATGACTCTGGATCACACTTTGTACGACCCTTAGGGCAACAACTGTCCGCTTCTTAGCCCGAATTAGTCACAATTCGCTCATGGGGCCTGCCTTTATAAAACTCCTGGACAACGGCCTGTTGAAAGACTTTTTCCTCAACACACCCCGGATAACGTCCGGTCAAACTCCTATAAAACCTCTATACAGACTCCTGTATCGAGCATCTGACCTGGGCCAGACTCGTCCCAGCTCATCCTCCAGCCCGGTTACTCTCTAGTCAACCCTTGTATGGTCCCCAAAAAAAGACCAGTGAACCCCCGGCTAACCTTCTGTATCTAGCGCCAGACGGCCAGATTTGCAAGGTACCCCCTTTGCTGGTCAGTTTACCTGAGCCGCTCACAGGGTTTCACTATATAGATTAAACTGGTGTGACTACACCGGTTAGTAGTGCAGAATTATCTGGGATTGGCGCTGTTGCAATAAGTACCAACGGTACATTTTGTTCTATCCTTTACTTCCAATTCCGCTTTGGGCTGCCTCAAGGAACTGGCGGATGCGTCGGCCAAGGTCCAGCGCCAATTGGCCCGCCATCACCTCTTCGGCATAATCTGCAGCCTGGCGCGCCTCCTCTTCATCCACTGCGGGAAGGGTTGCAGTTAGTAGCGATACTGCCTCGTTAAGCAGTTCAACAGAATATAGAGCTATATGTTCCACCTTTAATGGAGAAGCACCAACCTCTTCCCCACTTCTCGAATAATGCTCCATAGAAAAAGGTGGGATAAAGACACTAATGGTAGGTTGACCTGAATCTTTCCAACCACTCATACCGGCGACACTCCTCTTGGAATTTATATTCTGAAGAAGGTATAGAACTAATCTCTATACGAAAAATTATAGCGGGTGGCCCGTTTGGACTTTAGTTGCAACACCGCATGAGCTTCTACTGGCAGTAGGTCTGCCAGCTGTGTTTCGTCAAACTGATCATATAGCCATTTAAGCTGTAAAGACAGGATGTTACCTTAGTTCGACTTTGTACATTTTCAAGTTAATAACAGACGGCATAAGCGAGCCGTTCCAGGTCAGCCCGAGGAATTAAGACCATGTCGGGGTTAACCGGACTTGTCTGATAATTAAAGTTGCCCCACACGGCCCGCCGAACCAAGGCTAAGACATCACTAAAGCTGGCCTCGGTCTTATGATACCAGGCACTCTGCGGTAACGGCAGGTGACCATGGGGATACAGGGCCTGACCCAGCAAGGCCACCAGACTAAACAGGCCGAACAAGGCCGGGGTGGTCCGTTCAATGGCCAGGTCGTTGTACTGCCGCTGGGTCTCGACGCCTAAATGGGCCCGGCTTTCTTCAAAGGTGACCTCGATAGACCAGCGTTTGACCACATCGGCGATGATGGTGGGGGCTGGCTGCTCCAGGTCAGTTGAGAAGTAAGCTCGGGTCGGCAACTTCCCGGCTGGGTCACGGACCAAGACCCAACGGATCGGCAGGGGTGCGGTGCCGGTGGAGTACCACAGGGCGGTCCCCGTCGTCCAGTCCAAGACCTTGTGCCCGCCGTCATACCAGTCAAACTGGCTGCGATGCCAGAGGGTGCTGGACTGACGAGCCACTTGCTCTAAATTCGGCAGCCGCTGGCCGCCCGCCAGTGGTCGGCCGACCCGCTTGCCGGTCACCTGCGGCGGGGGTCCAAACAGGCGAGCATCCAGCCGCAACGGGGCAATCAGGGTGATCCCACTAACCAGGCAGGTCAAGCCTAGTTCGATCACGCTGTAAGCCCCATCGCCGATCAGCTTGATCCGCCGGCCTGGCAGCACCCGTCTGACCCACTGAACCATTTGCCCGGCCACCTGGGCCACGGTCTTGTGCGGCTGACCTAACTTTTGGCT
>CAYODX010000050.1:0-3074 GCA_964402795.1 uncultured Terricaulis sp.
TTTGGATAGACCAATCTAAAAGCGCCTGCCAGCGGCCTGCCCCGGTCAACAATGGCTATTGTGGCCTGGTCATCCGTATCCGCTACCTCTACCTTTAACTCAATTACCAGCCGCGCAGCAAATGCGCCTTGTTGAATAACGAGATATGTGACTACCAGCAACAAAATGCCTGCGCCAACAGCCAGGACGCGCTGGAGTGGATCGTCCCAAATAAAAAGCCCATAAACAAATACACTGCACAGATAGACCAGGTAAACAGCGGCCAGCACCACCGGGTTTTCCAGAAAACCAAAGAAGAGTTTCGGCGTGTAATCTCCCTTGCGGCGGCTGGCGACAAGCATCAACATCGGAAGTATCCCCCCCAGAATTGGCAGCAGGAGCGCCCCCATAAATCCAATAATCCCGGAAAAAGACTCGCGGTTCGTAAACAGCAGCCATTCCACCAGGATAAATAGCCCAAAGATGGGCGTCACACTGATGAAGAACTGGACGAACCACCTGGTATTTAAGGGGAGCGCCTCTCGAACCTGGTAATACAGCCCGTAAGACACATGGATAGAGCCAATGCCCATGGCCAGGATGACATAAATGATGCCCAGAATGGCCACCGGCCCGCCAATTTTTACGGCCAGAGGAGAAAGCGCCGTCCCGGTTTCGTTACTCAGTAAAATGGGGGGAACGGCCCCATTGACCGCAATAACCCACAGACTATACAAGGCGATAGCCGCCGCCATAGCCGCCACGTTGCCCCCCAGCAGAGCTTTTCCACCCGGGTCTCGGTGCAGCACCACTTTGGCAGCGTTCCCGGCGGAGGTATGCCCAAAATATGCGGTCAAAACCACGCCAAAGACCAGTTCGAGGATAGCAGGGTTAAATATTTCTCCAGCCCTCAAAGGTAAATTGGTGTAATTAAGATTTTCAATTTGAATATAGGGCAAAGCGAGCGCGGAAAGAATCATGATGATCAGGATGTTGATCATACCGATCATCAACGCAGAGGCAACTGTGGCATTGAGCGTCTCTCGGCGCAGGTAATAAACCGCAATCAGAAAAACGAGCGCCACCCACAGCATTGGACTGATGCCTGTGACATGGGTTAAGGAAGTGGCAATGCCCACATAGAAAGCCATTAAGGTCAGAATATTCAAGATAAACAACGCCGGAACTAGGATGATGCTGCCGGGCTTGCCCAGATAGTCCCCTACCACCCGGCCAAAGTATGCTGTCCCATAACGCATATTGCCGTTACGAGTGATGGCTTCAACAATGCCCATGAGGGTCAAAATGTTCACCAGGCCGAAAACCAACAAAAGAAATACGCCGGGTACCGGCCCTACTCCGGCCAAAGCAATTGGCAAAGCCAGAATGCTTCCCCCCACGGTTTCCGTCAACGTTAGCGAAAATGCTGTCCAAAAGGGCGGCATTCTTTCAAGATTGTTTGCCAGCCGCGATCTAAGCCAGCGGATTTTTTCTGAAAGCGGAATATTTTTTACATAGATTGAGTCCAATGGATTTTGGAACAGGCGCTCGTAGGCTTGTTTGACGTTAGCGGCATCCAGGCCCAGGGCCTTCCGCAGCGCAGGAACGTCGTTACGCCGAAAACGGAAATTCTCGGCAAATTTTTTAGCCAGCGCCGCCCGGTGACGATCGTCTACCGGAACAAGCGGCGCCCATTCAGGCGCAAATCGCTCCATATCTTGAATAGTGGGTTGCCAGGACAAGTCTCGCCCTTGAGCAATTGCCGAGAGAAAAGCCTGTTCTTTTTCTGCGGCGGTTTTCTCGGTAAGATATGAGGCGAGAGCCTGCCGGGACCGGGTAACGAGTTGCGCGGTTCGCCCCTCAATGGCAAAAAGGATTGCGCCTGCCTGGCGGGACGGCAGGCCATCCAATATGTCCAGCCCTTCAAAAAACGATGACTTAACAGACATCAAGCCCTCTGTTATCCAATTTGAGCGGCGATCTCCCGATACTTAGCAGAAATCAGGTGGGCAGGTTGTTCGAGAGAAAAGAGGCCCCGGCTGGCTAATTCCATTATTTCATCAGAATGGGGCAAAACAGCGATAACCCGGCAGCCATAGGTTCGTTGAACCTGCTCAGCCAGGGCGTCCGGATTCAAACTGCTGGGAGATTTATTTACCAGCAAGAGGATGTTGGGAACCTTCAATTCCTGGGCCACTCTCACCGTAATGCCTGTGCCTTCATAATCCTGCTGATCGGGTCGAAGCACCAGGATGAGCGTGTTTGAAATAACCAGGGACAGGAGGGTTTCTTGCCCCAACCCCGGATGCGTATCTATCAACAGGTAATCTAACTTCAACTCAGTCAACAAGCGTTTCAGACCCTCTGTCAACTGTCGGGCGTTATATCCCTCACGCATCACCCGCGTGATTTCCCCCGGCTTGATGCTGGAAGGAACCAGGTATATCTGGCCCAACTTTTCCTTCACCGCATCGGGCGTCACATCAAGGGCCACATCTTCTATCGCCTGGCCGTGCCACAGGAAATCATTGAGGGAGGAGGTTACTTCTTCGCCATCCAAGCCAAACAAAACGTGGATACCCGGAGATTGAATATCCGTATCAATCACGCAGACTCGTTTCCCTTCAAGAGCCAACATCGCGGCCAGATTCGCGACAGTGTTTGATTTTCCGGTTCCACCACGGAATGAATGGATGGAAATAATTTGTGGCATATTGTTTGCTCATCCTTCCCGGTGAGTACCCGTCCTTACCCGCCACCTGCGCCTGGCCCAGGAATGGCGCCAAACTGCTGCATCAGGCCCAGCATATCCGCCTGAAACCGGTCATCCACGATCTTGCCGTCAGCCAAACGTAGGATGGAGATGCCCTCATAGGTTATCTGTTGGCCGGTTGGGGCGACGCCCCAAAACTCGCCCCGGTGGGTAGCGCGCCACGTCCAGCGGACCACAACCTTGTCCCCTTCAGCCACCATTTCCTCGATAGTGCTTTGGAGATCGGGAAAGGCCGTGCGGAGGTAAGTGATAACGCGGACTTTATAAGCTGCAAGACCAACAATATCCCCATCAGGCTGGCCAGGAATGTGCAGGACAACAT
>CAYODX010000051.1:0-2983 GCA_964402795.1 uncultured Terricaulis sp.
GATTGTCGTAACTGTACGTCGCCAGCACGCCCGCGCCGGAGCTGGCCCCGTTCTCGCGGATCGCGGTGACCGCGCCGGTCAGATCGAAATCGCGGCGAGCGGCGCGGGTGTGTGTCGTTTTGCGCTTCTTGGGCAATGGTTGTGGACTTCCTTCGCTTACCCTGGGCCCTTTTTCAGCGCGATCATGATCGTTGCAAGAATAAAGAGTGAAAAACCGAAACCAATCGAAATGAGCATCAGACGCTCAGAGCCACCTGCGCCGATGAATGACGCGCCGAGTTCGCTGAACGGCCCGAGCCGGAACCTTCGCCCGAGAAACATACTTGAAAAAAGAAGTGCAAGAATTAACGAGCCAACCTGGCAAATCCGCGCCGCTAGCGAGTACACGTTCATCGCCTCATCCCCAGCAGAACGATTGAGCAAGGGTCGCAGAAGCAGAAGGGCCGGCCGCCACATACAACCCAAGTCCAAGCCCCGGCCGCACGCCAAGCCCAGCCGCTACGCTTCGCCCGTTTGGAAGCCGGTTTGCTCCGCTGCTCACATCGAGTGAGACCGACGCACTCTCTCCGTAACCAAGGCCAGCTTCTGAATGCCAACCTTCGGCGTAGGACACACGGCCAATTTACCGAAGAAACTCTCGGGATGTGTCACTTCTTCCCGTTTCGGATTCTGCTTGCGCCAAAGGGGCCGTCCACACATGTGTCACTTTTTCTGTCACTTTTTCCGGCCGTGTCACTTCTTCAGGTCACTTCTTGTACCTCTTGTGACTTCCTGCAATGTCACTTCTCACCTTCACGAAGGCGTTTCATGAGCCGACCGCGCAGCCAACCGATAGCCGCCAACAAGCTAAACCCGATCCACACACCCATGCTCAGCATGGCGGAAGTAAGAGCCGGCCCGAGGCTCCGACTGGCGAGTCCGCCCAGCGCGATCCCGGCGACAATCACCAGGTAGAACAAGCCTGCCAAAATCCAGTATCGGCGGCGGGTCGCCACGTCTGCGTTGAGAATGGCCTTGGCACGAGAATACATCCGCAGTTCGGCATAAATAAAGACGCTCACACTCGCGATGCCGACCAGGAGTGGCAACAAGATTCCGGCTGATGCATCTCCAAAGCCCGCAGCGGCCAGTGCCGCAACCGCGAGCAGCACTGAAGCCAGAAAAACGAAATGGAGCATTTCTCATCCCGCGGACGTGGAGCAAAGGTTCGGAACGCCAAGCTCAGCCAATTGAGCGTGGTTCAGTCGAGATGGCGGCGTGTAAGATCTCGGTCCCATCATGAAAGTGGCGCGAGTCAAATAGCAGTGAGAAGCGAACACTGAGCGCGGCCGAAGAGAATGCACCATACAAGCAAAGCGCCTTGCTGCCCTCCTCGATGAGTGGAACCCACAGAATGGACTCCAGAGTGATGCGTACCGCGCCGATCTGGATCAGTGGAAATGGAAGAGCCGCAGCCGTCAATACTGCTACCCCCGCCAACACCATCGTCAATCGCCTCGTCGCCGCAACGGACCGAATATTCTCCGCCGAACGAGTTGTCCGGCGAGAGTGAGGGCGCCCGCGGGTATGCTGAGCAAGGCAACGGCCTGCCCCCCACTTAGGGACAGGGTTCGCCCAAGCGGTTCTGACAGCAACAATCCGAAGCCGACGAGCATTGGCGGCGAAACGGCGATAATAAGGTATAACCAGATACGCTGCGGTTTCTCTCGGAGACTCGATTTGAACCGTCTGAAACAAGCGAATTCCCATGCAACGTAAAGAGCCAGCCCGGCGCCAAGGACGGTCGCTGACAACGTGTCAAGCTCGACCGCGCGATTCAAAGTCATGTACGTCGCTAAAAGGAAAAGCAGCGCAGCAGTTATGAACAACGGGACAGAACGCATTTCGACAACTCATCCAACCGGTGGTTCACAAAGACCGGAGATACCGAGCTGCGACGGCGGCGTGTAAGTGTCGGGCATGATTCCGATCGCGGCTAGCACCGACCTGTTGGCCAAGTCCTGCCCGTAATTCTCACCCAACTGAAAGCTGGCGCCGAGATTGTACCCGCCGAGCACACCTCTTCCCGCGTTTTGGTCTACGATTCCGCCGAGAGCAGTCATGTAGCCGATCGTACCAAGCGAAACCATCCACGGTCCCGACGATGGAAACGCGGTCGCTCCCACGCCCGCTATCACAATAAGTCCTCCGCCTAACGCAACCTGCCTGCCAGCCTGCCAAACTCTTTGAGCAGCGCGGTCCAGTCGCGCCAGACACTGCCTTCTTTGTGAATCGCTGGCTGATTCTTCGTTCGGGCCGACAATGCCCCCTCCGCCCCCGCCCTCTGTCCACCCCGCTCGCCCAAACGACCAATGCAGCGCGGCGACATTGCCGAACACCATCGGCCCTGGACGTCGCCCGGTGACGAATATTTCCTCGCAAGGCGCCGTGCCGCCGTCGGGGTTCGGCGCTTCGCAGAGACCTGTCGGATCGCTCGCGTTCACTGGATCGCTGCCCACATATTCGTAGAGGTTCATGCCGCCGGCGTACAGGATCGGGTCGGTCTGCAGGAAGCGGCCCAAGGCCGGCGAGTATGCGCGGGCGCGATAATGGTAGAGCTGCGCTTCGGGCAGGATCATCTGGCCGGTGTAGCGCAGCCGCGCGCCGGTCCAGGCATTGGGGCGGCCATATTCGTCGTAGGCATAAGCAGCGAGGGCAGCGCCCGCCGCATCGGCTGCGCCGATCACCGAGCCGATGCGATCTTGAAGGAGCCAGCGGCGGTCGGATGTACCTGCGCCCTCGTACCAGAGCACAGGCTCATCCACACCCGGTCCCGGCACGTAGCGCCGCTGCAGCGCCCCGCTCGCATTATATTCCCCGATCAAAGTCGCGCCGTCATAGAGAAAGCGCGTCGCCGTCCCCGATGCGCTCGACTCATACAAGCGCCCCGCCGGATCGTACGAGAGCGCGAGCGACGGCGAGCCGCTCACGCCGGTCAGCCGGT
>CAYODX010000052.1:0-2554 GCA_964402795.1 uncultured Terricaulis sp.
ACGCGCATAAACCGTGGGTCAGTTTTAGATGAAAACCCCGGGTCAAGTTTGGGTGGAAATCAACAGCCGCCGATGCCACGGAAACGGCCCATCGGGTTTGTCACAGGGGAGAAGAAGTAGGCAGGAAATCGAAGGGCCGCAAGCAGCGGCCCTACTTCTTAGCGGCTACCCGCCGAAAGGCGAGTGGGTAGGGACTTCTCTCTTCAAACAAACCTATTCGCCGCCCCATGCACTATGCAGATCGCCGTGCTGCGGGAACTGAGTTTTGCGGGAAGGCGCAGGCTAATTCGAGCTTGGCCTTATCATGGTTTTTCTATCCACGTACCCCTCGTTCTCACTGACCTCGTAGGTCCTCGCGTTTGACCTGAGGATTTCCCTCTGGATCCAATGTTTCAATCTCACGCGCAGTGATGCGCCCCCGTTCGATTAGGAAGCGAACTTTGTAGGCACCCGTGCCGTCTCCTCCTCGGACGTGAAGTACAACGGTGTCCCCGCGAGTGGTGAGATAGACACCGGTCGGAATCGTAACGTTAGCAATATCCTCAAGGCCACGTTCTGGAAACCGAATTGGTTTGCCTGCAATCGTCAGGTTTAGCTTCGATATGATGCAGCGAGGAGCCTCTCCGTCGGTTCCCAAGTAATCAAAGGATCTCCTTGCTGCAGAAGCCTGCTGGCCAGTCGATGCGAAACAATCCATTTGCAATCTGAATGGCTTGTTACCAGCCCCGCGAAGATTTCCTCCAAGAACAATCGAGGAGTAATCGGCGGCAAGCTCATGACTTGATGATTGCGCTGCACATGGCTGCACTATCATCAAGCAAAGCGAGAACAATGCCCTAAGGACAAGTGGGGGGTGTTGAGCTACAACCACAGTTTTGCTCCCGAATTGTGAGTGACGTCCCACCTGTGTTTCGATTGCGTGTGACGAGTTCACGTACGTAACGTTCGACATCCGCGCCACCTGGGCCTGCACCTGTCGTTAGGCAACCTTGTGAGAAGTTACCTTGGTGAATGCGAATACCGCCGCGCGTAGTACCCGCTGGGGTAACTACTTGTCCTGGTCGTCCAGTATTCGTTGGACTTGGAAGAACTCGCCCAAATTTCGGCGAGTGCGCATTGAAGACATCGTATCCCCCAGGAGGCAACGGCCCGCCCGTGCCGTAGGGGTCGCCCGGCGTGCCCGATGGGTCATTGGCCCCCATATTCGTGTTGAATGAGCGGCCAGGAACACCGTCTTCGTTTACAGAGCAGCTTAATGGCCCAGCTGAGCCGCGACACCGGACACATTGAATCACAGCGCGAAGACCATCCGGGTCTATTAACGACAACGGATTGGCAAGGGCGTAGAGATACGGATTCATGCCGCCCGCCAACCCAATCGGATCACTCTGCACGTATCTGCCCGTGCCCGGATCGTAATCCCTGAAGTAGTTGTAGTTCAGATTGGTTTCCCGGTCGAAATGAGAGCGCCCGCGCGAGAGCGGGCGGGGGAAATGTTACTCTGGCCCGGTTTTCCCATTTGGAGCTGTCGCAATGGCGGCGATGAGCGTAGTTATCATCGGTTCAAACTCAACATACTTCGACTCTGCGCCTTGATAGATAATCCAGATTCGAGAACCTTCGACCAAGATGAACTTCTGAATCCTGCCAGCCGGCTTTGGCTCCAGAGCGAACTCATACGTCACGACGGTCCGATCGTTCCGGCGATGGCTGGATTCACTGACGCCGGCGCATCTTTCTTGCTTGCAGATATCGGTAACTACAGCTTTGGGATCGACGCGCTGCGGCGGAATGTGCAACTGGACGTAAGTGTTGCGATCAGCCCGACTCATTACGTACACCGACTGGTCGCTATATGGCCATTGGACACGTTTCCCGCTATCAACCCCTATCTTGTATCCATTCCAGGTGAATTCATTGCCCACCAATACGTATCTGACAATGAGGTCAATGGTTTTCTCATAGTTGATCGCCAACGTCAAAGCCGCTACGGCTGCGACAATCCAAAAGGTGTTCTTGACAGTCGTGTTCATGGCCGCAGCAAGATCGGAAGCACACGCCAAGATGTTCCGACAACTCCCCAAGCGGCGTTACCGACGCACGCCCCTTGTAGGGCCCTGCAGTCACTTGCCAGCCCTTGCCAGAGCTCGTACTGACTTCGACATTCTGCTCCGTGCTTTATGGCGCAGTTGTAATACGCGGCTTGTGCGATGCTGCTCGCAGTGCAAACTTCGGATGCCGCCTGGAAGGATTGAATGAACCTCGTGCCAAAGAACCCACCTGCCCATCCGACCGATGCCGCGCCGACATACGGAATCAACTGAATGAGCGGAGCAAGTAGTGGAATGATTTTTCCGGTGGGGTCTGTGTGGCTAAGTGGATTGCTGTCTACGTACGCGTAGGTATTGATGCCCCCTCGCAGCCCAATCGGATCGGATTGCCCATATCGGCCCAGGTCGGGGAAGTAGCCGTCACGCAGATAGTTGTAGAGAAACGGCCCCGACACGGTCCTGTCGTAGTTGAGGGCGGTTTCCCTAGGCGCGATGCGGGTTTG
>CAYODX010000053.1:0-2514 GCA_964402795.1 uncultured Terricaulis sp.
GCAGTTGATGTCGGTGAACAGCTTGAATTCGTTCGAGCAGCGGATGTCGTAGCCATAGCTGGAGGTGCCGTAGGAGACGATCTTGCGGCCGTCGACCTCGCGTACCTGGCCGGGTTCGAAGGGCTCGATCATGCGGTGCTCCAGCGCCATGCGCCGGATCCACTTGTCGGATTTGATGCTCATTGCGGGCGTACCCCTGGGTCGCGAAGGCGCCAAGGATACGACAAGACGGGGCACTGCGCTAGCGCACCCGGCGGAGATCGTTCCAGCGGGAGTCGCACCGCTTTTTGTACCCAACGGCAGCAGGCAGTGCGCCCAAGCTCCCGATCGGAAAACCTACGTTCCCTGGCCCGTAAAACCAGAGGGGCGACACATCGGCCCCAAGTGCAGCAAGCGCACCAGATCCGCCTGCCGTCGGGCGCCGGTTTTTGCGATGACTTCTCTCAGGTGCGTGCGTGCCTTGGTTACGCTGGTAGTCATCAAGCGCGGAAAGGGGAATAATCGGCCCGCGTTCCTCTTCTTTGGAGGCTGGCATGCACGGGCTTGCGTTCTTGCTGATCGGAATCTCCCTTCTCGCTACTGTAAACAGCGCGACTGCCCAGACGGCGGTCAATTTTCCCTCGCTGGCGGCGGCACGGCCGGACAGCCTGAACGCGCACGTTTATTCTCCCGAGGGTGCGGGGCCTTTTCCTGCGGTCGTGCTGGCCCACGGCTGCGGCGGCATCGGGCAGAACGTGCGTAACTGGGCAGCGTTCCTTCAAAAGCGCGGCTATCTTGCGCTGGTGCTGGACAGTTTTTCCTCGCGCTCGATTTCCGAGATCTGCACCGCGCCGCGGCTGACCCTGGCCGACCGGGTGGGGGATGCCTACGGCGCGCTGAAATATCTGCAATCGCTGCCCAATGTGGACAAGCGGCGCATCGGCCTCATGGGCTTCTCCCACGGCGGCATGACGACGCTAAAGACGATCTCGGAAACCACGCCGTTTCCACTGGGCGAGGCGCCGCGCTTCGCCGCAGCGGTCGCGGTGTATCCGGACTGCCTGACCAGCGAGGTGGATGTGACCGCACCGACCCTGATCCTGAGCGCGGCGCGCGACGACTGGACGCTGGCAGCGCCCTGCCAGGCGAAGGCAGCCCTGCGCAAGGCCGAAGGTTATCCGGTGGATATCGAGGTGATTCCCAACGCATTGCACGCTTTCGACAATTCCGACGCACCCGGCCACTATTACGGCGCCGCCTGGGGCAACGTGAACAAGCCGAAGTTCTGCTGCGGCGCCTCGATCGGCTACAACCCCGCGGCGACGAGCCGGGCCGAGGAGGCCACCGATGCTTTCTTCGCCGCGCGGCTGCGGAGCGATGCGCCTGCGAGCGTGCGCCCGTGGACGCCGCGGCCGGCGCCGACGCAAGGGGACGTCGTCAAGCTGGTGGGCGAGGCGAAGGCGTTCGCCGCTGCGAACGGCAGAGACAAGCTGATCGAGGCGATCAACAGCCAGGATGAACGCTTCCGCAAGCGGCGGCTGTTCCTCGGCATGGTGGACAAGCAGGGCGTCAGCCTGGCGAGCGGCTTCCTGCCCGTCGCCATGACGGGGTTCGATCTGTCGAACGCGAAGGATCTGGACGGGCAGCCGATTTTCGGCGCCTTCCGCTCCGCGCTGGAGCGGACACCGTCGTGGGCGCGCCTGCGCGGCATGTTCGCCGACACCGATGTTTACGTGGAGCGCCTCGGCGAGGATCTGATTCAGGGTTATTTGATCAGATAGGCGGGACGGCTGGATGGGTCCGAAGGCTCCATCCAGCCGTTATCTTGACATCTGCCTCGCGAACAATACAATGTATTGATGATTAGATTCGAGTGGGATGCGGCCAAGTCGACGGCGAACCTGAAAAAGCACGGCGTCTCCTTCGAGGAGGCGCAATCCGTCTTCTACGATGAGTTCGCCGTTCAGTTCTTCGACGAAGACCACTCGGTGGGCGAAGCGCGCTTCCTGCTGCTCGGCATGAGCGCGGGCGCGCGGCTTCTCCTCGTATGCCACTGCGAGCGCGAAGCGGGAAACATCATCCGCATCATTTCCGCGCGCAAGGCCACCAGGCGCGAAAGCGCTTGCTATGGAGACGGAAAGCCATGAAAGCCGAATACGATCTGTCCAAGATGAAGTCGCGCAGGAACCCCTACGCCTCGAAGCTAAAAAGGTCGGTCACGATGCGCCTGTCGGAGGATGTCGTCGCTTACTTCAAAGGCATGGCGGCCGAGGCGGGGGTCCCGTATCAGAGCCTCATCAATCTTTATCTGCGCGACTGCGTCATGCAGCACCGCCAGGTGCACATTGCCTGGCCCTCCAAGCCGTAGCCCTCAGCCACTTCGAGGGAGGAGGATCGGCACTCAGGTGTTCTGAATCACGATGTTGGGGAACTTCGCCGTCATGTCGCGGGCCTTGTCGGCGATCTTCACGGCGACGCGGCGGGCGATGCCGCGGTAGATCTCGGCGACGCGGCCGTCGGGGTCGGCCGCCACGG